>NC_011296.1:0-600000 GCF_000020985.1 Thermodesulfovibrio yellowstonii DSM 11347 | reverse complement strand
TGCAGATGAGATTGTTGTGAGCGTGGAAGATAGCGGAATAGGTATTCCAGAAGAAGAAAAAGAAAGGATTTTTGAGAAATTTAAACAGGTAGGAGATTTAATAAGAGGCAAGCCAAAAGGCACAGGACTGGGACTTGCAATCTCAAAACAGATTGTGGAAGCTCATGGAGGAAAAATTTGGGTTGAAAGTGAATTAGGAAAAGGAAGCACCTTTTATTTTACAATCCCTTTAAAAAGAAAGGAGGAGTTTAATGAAAATATTAATAGTTGATGATGAATCTCTTATCAGAGAGTTGATTTTACAAATAATTGATGAGTTAGAAGATATGGATATAGAAACAATTGAAGCCTGTGATGGAGTTGAAGGGCTTGAGTTAATAAAAAAAGAAAAACCCGATATAGTCTTATTGGACATAATGATGCCAAAGATGAGCGGATTTGAAATATGTAGAATTTTGCAGAAAGAGCCTCCCTCTTGGGACATGAAAGTTGTTATGCTTACAGCAAAAGGGCAGGAAATAGATAAACAAACTGCTAAAGAATTAGGAGTAAAATGGTATATTACAAAACCATTTAAAATAGATGATATAATAAAACTTTTAAAAGAACTTACAGAGGTGCACTGAATGAAACTTGAAAAATTTTTTATAAAACCTGAAAATTCTCTGCTTATAATAATTGATGTTCAAGAAAAACTTGCTAAAGCCATGAAAGAGGAAATTGTTGAGAAAACTTTGAAAAATATTACAACACTTATTGAGCTTTGTAAACTCTATCACATTCCAATAGTTTTTACTGAGCAGTATCCAAAAGGATTGGGCAAAACCTTAGATAGAATCAAAACATTGATAAATGAAGAAGCTATTGAAAAAATTAGCTTTAGCTCAGTTGGAGAAGAAAAGTTTGCAAACAAAATTAAAGACATTGGAAGGCAGAAAATTATTCTTACAGGTATGGAAACCCATGTATGTGTCTTTCAGACAGCGGTTGACCTTCTCGCAAGAGATTATCATGTTTTTGTGCCCTATGACGCTGTCTGTAGCCGCAGAAAACAAGATTGGCAAATTGGGCTTGAGCTTATGAAACAAGCTGGTGCAGTCATATCCTGTACTGAAACATTGGCATTTCAGATTCTTAAAAAAGCTGGGACAACAGAGTTTAAAAAAATTCTGGAGTTTATAAAATGATTGACTTGCACATTCACAGTGTTTTTAGCGATGGAGAATTAATTCCTGCAGAAATAATCAGAAGAGCCGAAGCAATTGGCTATAAAGCTCTTGCAATAACTGATCATGCAGATCACTCAAATATTGACCTAATTATTCCCAGAATTGTTAAAGTGATGGAGAGAATCCAACCTTTTACTAATATGGTTTTACTTCCTGGGATAGAGATTACTCATGTCCCACCAGATACAATTCCTGATTTAGCAAAAGAATCTCGCAGACTCGGGGCAAAAATCGTTATTGTTCATGGTGAAACACTGGTTGAGCCTGTTAAAGAAGGAACAAACATAAAGGCTTTACAGTCAGATATTGATATACTTGCTCATCCAGGCTTGATAACTGAGGAAGAGGCAATAGAGGCATCAGCCCGAAATATATATCTTGAAATTACTTCAAGAAGAGGGCATAGTCTTAGCAATGGACATGTTGCTCATGCAGCCCTAAAGTATGGAGCAAAACTTGTTATTAATACTGATTGTCATTCACCAGGAGATTTTATTTCAAAGGAGTTTGCTATAAAAATACTGAAAGGTGCCGGATTAATAGAAAAAGAAATTTATAAGGTATTCCAGAATATGGAAGAAATTATAAGGAGGAAGATTAAGTGAAACAAAAACCAGAAGATGTACAAACACTTAAAGAAAAACTTTTTGCACAAAAAAAGAAATTAGTAATCGGAATTTTTGTATTTCTCGGTATAGTTTTCCTGATAACAGGTTTTTATGTTTATAACCTTAAACAAGAAACTGATGCAAAAGAGCTTCAATACGAAGCATACAAAGCATTGCTTCAGCAAAAATTTTCGCAGGCAGGTGATTTATTTATTAAAGCCTATGAGAAAAAGAAAAATATTACTTATCTTATAAATGCAGGTTATGCATACTCTTTTGCAGGAGATAACAAGAAAGCTATTGAATATTTAAGCAAAGTAGCAAGTATGAATGATGAAAATTTCTCAAATCTTGCAAAATTTAAAATGGCAATGATTTATCTTAAAGACAATGATAAAGAGCGCGCAACTAAAACTTTAAAAGAAATTATAGATGGTAAATCAACTGTAATGAAAGATGTTGCACTATTTGAAATGGCAAAAATATCGGATAATAAAGATGAAGCAAAAAAATATTATGAAGAGATTATAAATAAATTTCCTTCTTCTACAATGGTTGAATCTGCAAAAGCAGAACTACAAAAATTAAGTAATTAAGCTTTTTTATTATTTTTTGCCTTTTTAGTTTTGCTAACAGATGAATTTTTCTTCTTTTTCAATGTAACTTTCTTTTTTGGTTTTTTATTTTCATGAAATTTATCTTCATTTGTAGGTGTAAATTTATCATGAGGAGGAATCATTATTTTTGTCTCTGGTTTTAAGTTCTTAAATACTTCATTACCATTCATCTCATAAAGAACAGTTGGTGAAAATCCTGTTTTTTTAGCAATTTTATAAACTGTATCACCTTTTTTTGTTACATATGTATCATGGCTGAATCTTTTTTCAGGTGGTATCTTTTCAAAGTTTGATAAAAAATCTTCTTTTTTACCTTCAGGAATTCTAATAATGTACTCTTTAACATTCATAGGAGTAGACCATCTTTTAAGTTCTGGATTCAATTCTTTGATTATACTTACATCAACCTGTGCACACTTGGCAATTATATCAATATCAGTAGGAGAAGGAATAACAACCTCTTCATAATTAATTGTTTCATGTTCTTTTATGTTATTAAATCCAAAACTCTCTGGCTGCTTGGCAATTGTTATAGCTGCAATATATTTTGGCACATAATTTTTTGTTTCTCTTGGTAGATACTTTGTATTAAGAAGCATCCAGTAATCATTCTCAGCAACCCTGTTCATGGCTTTATAAATTCTTCCTTCGCCAGCATTATAAGCTGCCAAAGCCAGTGACCAGTCTCCAAACATTTTGTAAAGATCTTTAAGATAGTTTGCCGCAGCAACAGTTGATTTAATGGGATCTTTTCTTTCATCCCTCCACCAATCAACTATTAAACCATACCTTTTTGCAGTGCTTTCAATAAACTGCCATGGACCAACAGCTTTTGCTCTTGAGCGAGCATTCACATTAAATCCACTTTCTATTAAAGGCAAATAAACAAGATCCTCTGGTAAGCCCTTTTCCACAAGTATTTCTTTCATTTTTTCAATATACTTTGTAGAACGGCTAAGCCAAAGAGAAAATTTTTCTTTCAGTTTTTCAGAGAATAAAACAATATTTTTTTCTACTCTTTCAATAAAGCTTTCCTTTGTATCTGGTAAAAGCTTAAAATCTTCGTTGCCTAAAAATATTACTTCTTTTTTCTCATCTTGCTTGATAACAGGAGAGGTCTCTTCAGAATAACAAGGAAGGCAAAAAATCAAAGTAAAGAAAAGAAATAAAACAACCACGTTTTTCATAACTATTTTTTATACCTTAAAGCAAACTAAATTTTCAAGTTTTCTGAAACTCTGAAAAATATAAAACTGCCGATATTATTTTTATTTCATTTGCTTAATTGCGGCATTTTTTCATCAAATAAGGCTTTAGATAAATGTTTAAAAAATTTATAAAATAATATGCTAAAAAGCAAAAATTGATAAAAAATTAAAATATTTGACAAAAATAAGCAAAAATTAACAATAAACTCTTTTATTTGTTCTTGATTGGAAATTTAATTTCAGGTTATATTAGCACTCAGTTAAGATAGTTGCTAATAATCAAAAAAACAAAAATAAAAAAGGAGGGAGGATATGAAGATTAAGCCACTCAAAGACAGAGTAGTTGTAAAATTCTCATCTGAAGAACTTGAAAAAACCCCAGGAGGAATTTATGTGCCTGACGTAGCAAAGGAAAAACCACAGAAAGGCACTGTTGTTGAAATTGGTTCTGAGGTAAAAGAAGTAAAAGTAGGTGACACAGTTCTTTTTGACAAGTATGCAGGATCAAAAATTAAAGTTGATGATGTAGAGTATTTAATCATTAAAGAAGAAGAAATACTTGGAATAGTAGAAAAATAAAAAAGGAGGGGATGATATGGCAGCAAAGCAGTTAATATTTGGTGATGCAGCAAGACAGTCTATTCTTAAAGGTGTTACACTCCTTACTGATGCTGTAAAAGCAACATTGGGACCAAGAGGAAGAAATGTAGTAATTGAGAGAAAATTCGGTTCTCCCAATGTAACAAAAGACGGTGTCACAGTTGCAAAAGAGATAGACCTTAAAGAGCCCTTTGAAAACATGGGAGCTCAGCTTGTTCGTGAAGTTGCTTCAAAAACATCTGATGTTGCTGGTGACGGAACAACAACAGCAACAGTATTAGCCTATGCTATTTACAAAGAAGGTCTTAAATATGTTTCAGCTGGTGCCAATTCAATGGACCTCAAAAGAGGAATTGACAAAGCAGTTGAAGCAGTTGTTGAGGAACTTAAAAAAATCTCAAAGCCTGTTGTAGATAAAAAAGAAATTGCTCAGGTTGGAACTATCTCTGCAAACAATGATGTTTCCATAGGTGAGTTGATTGCTGAAGCAATGGACAAGGTTGGGAAAGACGGTGTTATAACTGTTGAAGAAGCAAAGGGAATGGCTACAACCCTTGATATAGTAGAAGGAATGCAATTTGACAGAGGATATATTTCACCTTATTTCATTACTGATCCAGAAAGACTTGAGTGTATTCTTGAAGATGCTTTTGTTTTAATCCATGATAAAAAAATATCAACTATGAAGGACTTACTCCCAATTCTTGAGCAGATTGCAAGAATGGGTAGACCGCTTCTCATTATTGCAGAAGATGTTGAAGGTGAAGCACTTGCAACATTGGTTGTAAACAAACTCAGAGGAGTACTTCAGGTTTGTGCTGTAAAAGCACCAGGATTTGGAGAAAGAAGAAAAGCAATGCTTGAAGACATAGCTATTCTGACTGGTGGAACAGTTATTTCTGAGGACATAGGCCTCAAACTTGAGAATGTCAAAGTTGAAGACCTCGGCAAAGCAAAGAAAATAATTATTGACAAAGATAACACAACAATTGTTGAAGGGGCTGGTGATCCACAAAAGATTCAGGCAAGAATCAAGCAGATAAAGGTTCAGATAGATGAAACTACTTCAGATTATGACCGCGAAAAACTTCAGGAAAGACTTGCAAAACTTGCAGGCGGAGTTGCAAGAATAAATGTTGGTGCAGCCACTGAAGCGGAAATGAAAGAAAAGAAAGCAAGAGTAGAAGATGCATTAAACGCGACAAGAGCTGCTGTTGAAGAAGGAATTGTTCCTGGTGGTGGAGTAGCGCTTCTGAGATGTCAAAAAGCATTAGAAAAAATAAAATTTGAAAATCATGACCAACAACTTGGAGCTGAGATAGTTAAAAAAGCTCTTGAGGAACCAATAAAGCAGATTATAGCAAATGCAGGAGTTGAAGCTACCCTGATTGTTGAGAAAGTCAAAGAGAATAAGAATATCAATTATGGATATGATGCTTATGCAGAAAAGTTTGTTGATATGATGGAGGCTGGAATTATAGACCCAACAAAAGTTACAAGAACAGCTCTCCAGAATGCTGCTTCTGTGGCAGGCTTAATGCTTACAACAGAGGTTCTTGTAGCTGAAATTCCTGAAGAGGAAAAGAAACCTCCAATGCCATCACCTGATATGTATTAATTTTCTCGCCAATTTACAGAGGAGCAGACATCAATTGTCTGCTCCTTTTTTTCTTGAAAAACCGCACATTTTATTGTAATATTCAATTGATGAAAATTCTTTTAGTGGAAGATGACAGAGTACTTGGCGAAAGCCTTGAAGAATATCTAAAGCTTGAAAACTTTGAAACTCTTTGGCTATGGGATGAACGAAAACTTCCCAATGTGCTAAATGTCTATGAATTTGATGTAATTGTGATTGATTTAATATTAAATTACAGTCGCGGTGAAGATTTAATAACATTTATACGAGAAAAAGGAATAAAAACACCAATTCTTATATTAACAGCAAAAAAAAGAGTTGAAGATAAAGAAACATGCTTTTTAAGAGGTGCTGATGACTATCTTACCAAACCTTTTGAACCAAAAGAGCTTGTTTTGAGGCTATTAGCACTAAGCAAAAGGAAGCATATAGACAGTATGATAAACATAGGTGATATCAGTATTAATATTGATACAAAAATTATTTTAAAGGGAAGTAAAGAAATAAAACTTTCAAAAACCGCATGGGACTTATTAACATTGTTTGTAAAAAGAAAAGGAGAGATAATTGATAAAGAAACAATTTTAAACTATGTATGGGGTGGGAAAGCAGTAGGCGAAGAAGTTATAAGAGCATATATAAAAGAGTTAAGAAAAGTGCTTCCAGAAGGAACTATTCAGAACTATAAAGGAAGAGGATATAAATTAAGTTGAGATTTCAAACAAAAATATTTATTCTATTTCTGTTTTCAGCAGTGATTATCTTTTCTACGATAAACTTCATAACAATCTACTTTTTTAAGGAAGAATATATTAAATTTGAAAATGAATTTACCTCTATCTATCAGGATATTTTAAAACACGGTAAAAACCACCCTCTCCCGCCTTATTTGAAAAGATACGGAGATGAAATAATTATTGATAAAACATACTATGAAGAGAGATTTGCGAGATACTCCAAAACAGTGCTTATTTGGGAAGCTTTATTTATTTTGATTTTAAGCTTTCTTTTCTATAAAGTTTTAGTTTTAATAAACAAAAAAGAAATAGAGCATGAAGAATTCTTAAAATTTCTCTTTTTTGTTTTATCTCATAAAATTGGAAATTTTCTCTCTGTAATGAAAACAAATATAGAAATATTAAAACTTAAACCTGAACTGAGAGTTCTTGAAAGAATTGAAAATAGTTGCAATCTTATTGATGATGAAATAAAGAAATCCATGGAGGCAATAAAGAAGCTACCCAAAATATCAAAAAGCAGACAGACAGTTAATTTGAATGAGGTAGTAAACAAAACGGTTTCAAAGTTTGTGACTGATAAAAAAGTAATCTTTACTTCAAGACAACTTTTTCTTGATATAAATCCTGAAGCATTTGAAACAATAATTTTCCTTCTTCTTGACAATGCCTTCAGATACTCCCGAAGCAAAGTGCACATAAAAATTTGCAGTGACGTAATTGCCATAAGAAATGATTTCTCAGAGATTCTTAAAGGTTCAGGAATAGGATTACAAATAGTTGAATATCTATGCAGGATACATAAATTCTCTATTAAATATAGAGCTAAGGGAGAGCATTTCCTAACTATTTTAAAGTTTCTATAAAGATACAGATTACACCATCTTTCAAAGCTTGTAAAGGGGCATTTTAAGCCTGATAAGTTTTCTCTTGATGGTTTCTACTTCTTATTATTTCTAAATCGGCATTAATATCAACAATTAAGGCTCCCATATCATCCCCTCTCTTTCAATCCTATCCTGCGAGGAATTTTCTCATTTTTTAAAGGAGAAGATCCATTGGGATGATTCTCTTCAATTTAATAGCCTCGATTTTGATAAATTAAATTTACTCTGTGTGATATAATTATATATGCCGGAGATTTCAAAAAATCAGAAAAATCAAATAATTCACTTGCTCAAAACTCTTCTTCACAATGAAGAAAAGGTAGTTTTTGCCTATCTTTATGGTTCTTTTATTGAGCAAACCTTTTTCAATGATATTGATATAGCAATTTATTGCTCAGAAATAGAATCAGTATTCAACTTTCAGGCAGACATGAAAATTAAAATTTCTAATGAATTAATAAATGCAGGGATAGACATAGCTCCAGATTATATTGATTTAAGAGTAATTAACAATGCTCCCTATGACTTTCTAATTGAAGTTCTTGATAGAGGTGTTCTAATTGTGGACAAAAACCCGGAATTAAGAACAAATCTTATTGAAAAAGTATCACTCAATTATCGTATAAATCAAATAGTCCTCAATGAGTTTTATAGGTAAATAATGAATATTGATGTAAAGAGAATTTCTCAATATATTTATGAAATCAAAGAGAATACAGACGATATAAAATCAATACTTGAAGATTTCTCTCCTGAAGAAATTTTAAATAATAAAAGGATTCTTAAAGCTTTAAAGTTTAGTCTTGTTGAGATTGCTGAATCAATCTCTCTAACAATCCAGCACATACTTGCAAAAAATTACGGTATCCCTGTAAAAGGCTATATTGATACAATCAAAAAAGCCAGAGAAAAAAATATAATTGATGAATCTATATATGTCTCTCTTAAGCCTTTTTTTGATTTCAGAAATATCTTGATTCACAGATACTGGCAAATTGATGACTCTCTGCTTCTTAAGAATGTAAAGGAAAATTTAGAAAGTTTCTATCAGTTTATAGAAACAATCAGAGAAAAATTCATCAAATAAATCTCTCACACAACTTTCACAATTTTTTGATGTTTTTTTGCTAAACTATACTCAGCTAAAAAAGGAGGCTTAAAATGAGAGTCCGTGTAGCTTTTTTATTGGTTTTTCTTTTTATATTATCCCCTGCCCTGTCAATTGCTGTTGATGAACTTTATCTTACAGGGAAAGTAATTAATTATGAACCAGATACTGGCAAAATAAAGATAGATGTTCTAAGCAGTTCATGTAAAGGTGTTAGAGAGTTCTGGGCTGAAAAGGGTCTTTCAAAGGATTTACTCATCAACAAAGTCATCAGTTTCGGAATTGATTCAAATCATTGTGATAAATTTAAAATACATAAAATACGAACACCTCTTTTGAATTGAGGTTATCATGAGAAAATTGTTTTTCTTTATTTTTCTATTTTTCATTTCTCTTTTGATCAAGGATCATCCTACAGTAGAATCAATTGATATGGCAGATTACTGCTATGTTCCTCCCTCAATTGGACAGATTGCTTCTCCAAATGTTCTATTTGTAATAGATGTCAGTGGTTCAATGTCATGGTGTGCCTATAATCCTAAAACTGACAGAGAGGACTGCTGTGGCACAAGCACAGGCTGTGGATGGACATATAAAGGAACAGAGGAAGGATACTTTAATCCTGATAAACTATATGAAAGACAATTTATATCTATTCCAAATGTGGGTAATGGATATGTATGGGTAGAAACAACAGGAACTGAAACAACATGCCCCAAAAGAGCATACGATATTGATACATCCAAGAAATATAAAGGTGCATGTCTCAATTTCATATATATGACAAGAGTTGACCTTGTAAGATGGGCAATAACAGGAGGAAAACTTAGCTCTTGCACCTCAAATGATCCAAAAAAATGTGACCCAGAGCTCTACGGACAACCAGCTGCCAATCTCAGCTGTGACAGCAGTGGCTGTTTTCTTGAATCAGAATCAGGAATAAAGGTAAAAGTTCCCTGGACAAGAATATATGATAGCCTCACCTTTCAGTTCAGAAGTTTGACTTTACAGCCAAGACTTGGGGTAATGTTTTACAGCGGAACAGGAGTCAGAAGCAACAAAGTACATGTTGGTGATTTTACTTCAAGTGCCAGTTTTGATGGAGTTAATCCCTACAAAAATTTAATTGCTGCCATAAACTATGAGTCACCATCAGGTGCAACTCCCACTGCTCCTGCTTTATGGGATGCCTATAACTATTTTGCCCAGAATAGCCCGAAATATGGAGGGTTTACTCCCCAAAGTGGTAGTGGAGACCAATGGCGTAATCCCATGTATCAATGTGTTGATGAAGATAACAACGGAGTCTGTCAGGGAAGTGAACTTAAGCTTGTTCCCTGTGCAAAAAACTTTGTAATACTTCTTACTGACGGGCAGTGGAATTACGGTGGATATCCCGTTACCTCAACATGTAAGATAGACACAGGATATGAAGCAAATTCAGCAGATCCTGTTGTCCCTGCTTATTGGCTTCATAAAAAAGGTTTTACTAATGCACCAACAGGAATTTCTTCCTATGTGGAAGCAGTTTACGGAATAGGTCTCTGGCTTGGAGGCACTGGAGAAAAATCTTTAAAACAGGTTGCCATGTATGGAGCCTTTGACAGAACAAAAACATGGCCCGATGCTTTAAGTAGTTATCCCCAAACAAGCTGTAGTTATGTTGATGACTGCTGTTCAACAACTAACTGCGGGAAAGGCAGTTCCTGTGCAACTCTTCCAACATCTTCTTCTGACTGGGATAAAGATGGAGATGGAAAACCCGATACTTTTTATTCAGCCTCTGATGCAACTGAAATAAAGGAAGCAGTGAAAACCGCCATATTTGATATTCTCCGCCGCGCATCCTCAGGTTCTACTGTTGCAACTCTTGCTTCAAGAACTGGAATATCAAGCCTTGTTATTCAGCCATATTTTTATCCCAAGTATCAGAGGGAAGATGGTACAGAACTTGGATGGCTTGGATTTTTACGAAGTTTCTGGATTGATCTTAGTCAAAACCTTAGAGAGGATACAGTTGAAAAATTTATTCTCAATATTTTGAATACCATTGATAAAATATTCCAGTTTGTTATAGTTGATGACCAGACAAAAACAGCGGTGCTACAGGGTGGAACTGATACATGTCAGCTTCAAGAGGTAAAAGAAATATCTGAGCTTAAAGCAGTTTTTGACAGCGGTTGCTGGCTTGCAAACATAGATACTTCCTCAAGAAACATAAAATACAATAAAAACGGAGTCCTGACAGATTTCACCACCACAGAGGCATCTACACTTGCTACAGTATGGCAGAGCATTGACTCAACAGTGGATTCAACAAAAGCAGGCTGTATAATAAGATATCTAAGAGGCGAGGATTTGTCAGGTGACGCCACATGTAAAACCCTTTCCTATGTTCAGAGACCAAGAGAACTGAATATACAATCATTCTGTGGGATAAATCAAACAAAAACATGGAAGCTTGGGGATATAATCCATTCTACTCCATCAGTTGTCTCTGATCAGCCTGTTAATATCTATCACATAAAATACGGAGATAGTACATATGCAGAATTTATAAGACAGGATAGTTATAAAAATCGTCCATCATTAACTTTTGTAGGCGCAAACGATGGAATGCTTCATGCATTCAGAGTAGGAACAATTGTAAATCAGGCAAATCTTGAAAAACCTTCAAAACTACAAAATTCACCTACTGATACAGGAACTGATAAAATTGGAAGGGAAGAATGGGCATTCATTCCAAAGAATGCTATACCCTATCTTATATGGTACGGAAAATCCGACTACTGTCATGTTCCAACTGTTGATTACAGAACCCTTGTTGTTGATGCAAAGGTGGATGGGACATGGAAAACTCTTCTTGTAGGAGCCATGGGATTTGGGGGAAAAGCCTTAAGTAGTTATTCATCAAGTGTCTTTGTTCTTGATATTACAGACCCTTTAAATCCTTCTCTCTTATGGGAAAAATCCCTTGATGATCAAACTCTTACGCTTTCTTTTCCTGCTGTCACAAAAATTGGCAGTAGCTGGTATGTGGTTACAGGAACAGGACCGAGCAGCCCTGATGGAACAAGCTTTTCTTCTTCCACAAAAATATATTTTTTAAACATTAGAGATGGAACATTAGCAAAAGATTTTACACTTTCTCTATCAAGCAATATCTATGCTGCAACTGGAGATATAATGCCTGTTGATGTTGATTTTGATTATTCTGATGATGCGATTTATTTCGGGCTGTATGGATTAAAAAGCGGGAAAACCTGGGGCATGTTTTACAGAATTGTTGTTAAAAATGGACTTGCCTCGGCAACTGTCTCAAAGGCAATAGATCTTGAAACATTCAAAACTTCAACATATAATGAAGCTCCTCCTGTCTTTGCTGCTTCCACATTTACAAAGGATGAATATGGCAATCTCTGGGTTTTCTTTGGAACAGGAAGATATCTTGCTCAGGCAGACAAAACCATTGCCTATAAAAACTATCTTATAGGATACAAAGACCCATGCTGGGATGGCTCCTGTTCAAATACTTATTCAAAAACTAACCTTACAGATACAACTTCAGTCACCGTTCAGGCAACAGTTACAGAGATTAAAAAACTATGCTCCTGTTCAGGTAGTTCCTGCGGGCTTGTGGATGTTGTGTATGATACAACACCTATAAGTTCAATTCAAGAAGTAACCCGCGGATGGTATTATGAGCTTACAGGAGAAGCAATAATAAGCCAGCCTGCCATATTTGGCGGAGTATTAGATGCTTTAAGCTTTGCTCCTCCTTCAAATATATGCGCCTATGAAGGAAATTCAAATCTTCTTGCCTTATATTATAAATCAGGTACCGCCTATCCAAGACCTGTTGTGCTTTCAAGTCTGGCAACAAGTGGAACTCAAGGAACTGTAACTGTATATCCGAAGATTTCTCTTGGCAGAGGTGTGCCTCCCTTGGGAAATCCATTTCAGATAACAACTGGAATAAGCTCAAGGGAGTATACAAAGTTTATTCAGGTATCAGCTGGGATTGTGCTTAGAGTGGAACAACAGGTAGCTACAGGATATGAAAGCAGGTTTATTTCATGGATAGAAAAATAGCAGGTTTCAGCATTCTTGAGCTTTTAATAATCATAGCAATTCTGTCAATTCTCATGTATGTTGGTGTTTCCCAGTATACAAAATATAAAGCAGACAGAGAACTCATGAGACAGGCAAATATGCTCACAGATGAAATAAGCTGGATAAAATCTCAATCAATTTCTAAAGAACCCTATGGAATAGTAGTCAATATAGGTAGTTATACAATATTTAAAGATTCAGACGGAAACTGTAACTTTAATAATGCTGAGACTGTTAAATCTCAGAGTTTTATTTCTGGAATAACTGCCACTGTTTCTCAGACATTGGTTTTTGATAGAAAAGGATATCCAAGAACTATAACATGCGCGCTGGGAGTAAGTAGCATCACCTTAAAAAACATTAATAATAATCAAAAAATAATAGAAATAAGCAAATATGGAAGAACTCAAATTAAATAATAAAGGTTTCACTCTTATTGAACTTCTTATTGCAATGCTCATTGTACTTATTGTAATGCTTGGTCTTTTAAAAGGAATTCTTGAATATAACAAATTTTCAATAAGAGCAAAAATGAAAGACAAAGCAACGGAAATAGCGAAACAGTTTACAGCTTATATTGAAAGTCTTCCTTATGTAAGTGATGGAAGCGGAATTCAATCAATACTTTATGCAAATAATTCTTCATGGAATAATGTAATCTGTAATTCAACATCTTGCAGTTTTTTTGAAAGTGAGACAGATTTTTACAATATAGGTTCACCTACAGGAACGAACCCAATTGACGGACTTTCTTCAAAATTAAGACTGTATCCTTCATCTAATAATGTAAATGCACAATGTAGCTGTAGTGGTAGTAACTGTCCAAGCACTCTTCCTGTATGCACATATGAAGGATTTTCAGGCAAAAAAATATACTTAGCTGTGAATATTGCAAGAATAATTGATGATTATGGCAGAGAAACAGGTAAAGCAGCTTCAGTTATGGTGTGGTATTTTGAGCCATTTACAAATACTCTTAAGCAGATGACTTCCGTAGTAATTAAGGAAAAAAGATGAAAAGAGGTTATTCAATTGTTGAAATACTAATTGTAATTGCAATCATGGGTATTTTAGCAGCAGGCATTCTTTCTGCATATAGATTCATAGCAAAGGAAAATGTAACTAAGCATATCGTTGCAAAACAGGAAGCTGATGTAGGAGTTCTTATTAATCAGCTTTTAAAGGATGTTGAATCTGCAGGATTTGGAGTGGACGTTGATAATTTGACTTCAACAACAATAACATCAGGAATTTTAAAGTTTCCTTCATTAGCCTCAAGAGAAGAAATATGGTCAGGATGCTGGGCGGTTTTAGACAATGGTAGCTTAACAATAAAAAGTAAAAACTTTATGGGACAGGACTGCGAATTTCCCAGTGCCTGGTACATTATTCTTGACTCTATAACTAAAAAAAATTTATGCCCTTCAACTCTTGACTATCTATGCAATGACTTAACAGGCATGAGTGGCTTAGGTTTTTATGCTACAACAAATGATGATTATAAATATCCTCAATCTTTTATGGTTAGTTATAGCCTTACACAGACAAACTTACCGAAGGAATGTGCACAGGGAACATATAATCTTATCAAAACAATTGGGACATCAGGATATGCAGGTTATCAGGCAAATCAACCAATTATTTCATGTGTTTTACCAAATAGTTTCAAAGTTAGAGCAGGTATACAAAGTGGTGGTTCAATTATTTATCAGGATTCAGTTTCTTCTTCAGATATTCAAAGTCATAACCTTAAACTATTCCGTATCTGCCTTATTCTTCAGGTTGGTGGAAAGCAGGATACTGTAACAACCAAGCCGCAGTTCAGTACAGACTGTGGAGGAGGTCCAACCATAGATAGCACGTGGTGGAATAATATAGGGAGGTGGTATAGATGGAAGGTAATAGAGCAGGATATTCAATTAAGAAACTATCAATAAACAATAGAGGAATCTCTCTTTTTTCTGCTATATTGATTGCACTTTTTGCATTGTTAGCACTTGCAGGACTTTATTTTGCCCTTACAAAACTTTTAGGAACTTCACAGACAATAAAAACATACGCTTCAGTTCGTGATGCAGCAGTTGGTGGGATTCATCATGCTGTAATAATGATTCAATCTGGTTCATTTAACGAATATAGCGTTGGAGAATGCACATCAAGTCCTATTGAACTTAAGTTCAAGCTTTACGGAAGTAATACGCTTTTTAGAAATAATATAACTGTATGCCTCAATGCATATAAAACTCCTCCAGGATATGAAATAACAGGAGTAGCATATTCAAAGTTTGGCGCAGGATATAAAGGTTTTATTTATACCATAATCTCAGAAGCAGAAGGACCTGAAAGTACTCATTCCCGTATAGAAGCTGTTTATGCAAGATAGTTCAGATTATGCCCCTGCTGAATTTTTGTAAACAGGGTTAATCAATAATTCCAAAAAGCAATATATCAATCTTGATCTTACAGTTTGTTTTAACTTCTTGAGAAAAATAAAAACTTAAATTACTCCTAATGCTTTACCAACTTTTTTGAACGCTTCAAGGACTCTATCAAGATGCTCATCTGTATGAGTTGCCATATAACTTGTTCTTATGAGAGCTTTTCCAGGAGGAACAGCTGGAGATACAGCCACATTGGCAAATACTCCTTCTTCTTGAAGCATCATAACAAATTTAAATGCCAGTTCGTCTTCTCCAACAATTACTGGAATTATTGGTGTTTCTGCTACTCCGATATCAAATCCAAGTTCTTTAAATCCTTTAAGCATCTTATTTGTATTTTTCCACAGTTGTTCCCTGCGTTCTGGCTCACTTTCAATTATGTCTATAGCTGCAGAAACCGCAGCTACTGATGCAGGTGGCGGGCTTGCACTGAAAATAAAAGACCTTCCAAAGTGTTTGATATAGTTTATAACATCCTTTTGTCCTGCAATAAACCCTCCAATTGATGCAAGAGATTTGCTGTATGTTCCCATTATCATATCAACTTCATTTTCAAGTCCGAAATGTTCAGCAGTTCCACGACCTGTTACTCCAAGCACTCCTATTCCATGAGCATCATCAACCATAAGCCTTGTACCATATTTTTTGCATAAAGCTACAACTTCTGGAAGTTTAACTATATCTCCTTCCATACTAAATACTCCATCAACTACTACAAGCCTGGGCTTCCCTTCAGATTCTCTAAGAATTCTTTCCAAATCATCAATGTCATTGTGCTTATATCTTTTAACTTCACCAAAGGAAAGACGACATCCATCAACAATACTTGCATGGTCCATCTTATCAATGATTACAATATCATCCTTTCCAATTAATGATGAAATTACTCCAAGATTTACCTGAAATCCTGTTGTAAATATTAAAGCAGCTTCTTTTCTCATGAATCTTGCCAATTTTTCCTCAAGTTCCACATGAATATCAAGCGTTCCATTTAAAAACCTGGAACCTGCGCATCCTGTTCCATATTTTTTAATAGCATTGATTGCAGCCTCTTTAACCTTTGGATGATTGGTAAGCCCAAGATAGTTGTTTGAGCCTATCATAATCATCTTTTTACCATTCATTATTACTTCAGGACCTTGGGCAGACTCAATTACCCTGAAGTATGGATAAACTCCTATTTTTTGAAGTTCATATGCTATTGTAAATTTAAAACATTTTTCAAATACATCTTTTTTCATATCCATTGATTCATTCTGTACCATTTTGCGGTCCATTCCATCCCTTCCTTTAACTTAGTTTTTGTTTTAAAACCGAGCAATTGCTCAGCTTTTTGTGTATCACAAACCCAGCAGGGCTGAACAAGCTCTTTGAGTTTATCGCTATTTATTATACTTTTTTTATCAAATTTTTGAAATACTCTTATGAAAAACATTCCGATTCCCTTAGGAATTTTAATTTTGACAGGTCTTTTACCTACTGCATCAGAGATAGCCTCAACTATCTGATGAGTGTCATATGGCTGAGATTCAGCAATAAAAAAAGTTTCACCAACTGCTTTTTCACTCTTTGAAGCAGTAATAATGCCATTGACAAGGTCATTCACATAAATCATTGAATAGATGGCTTCTGTAAGATATAAAACCACCCCCACCTTAATCATTTTAAAAAATGTAAGAAAATCACTATCTCTTGGTCCATAAACAGCAGGTGGTCTTATTATTGTAATTGGAAGTTTATCTTTGAAAAATTCCACTGCTTTTTCTCCCATTAATTTGCTTTTTCCATATTCTGATATAGGTGCAGGTTCTGTTTTTTCATCAACAGGTTTTCCATCTCTGCATGGTCCTACAGCTGCAAGACTGCTTACATGAACAAATCTTTTAAGAGAAGGATTCCTCTCAGCTACTACTTCTACAAGATTTTTTGTACCAAGATAGTTTGATTGGAAAAATTCTTCAGGATGGGTTGCTTTTGTAATTCCTGATAAATTAAAAATGTAATCAAAATCCCACCTAATTTTTTCAATGGTTTCTTTCTGAGAACAATCTCCCTGAATTATCTTTACATTCAATCCCTGAAGGAAACGAAGCTTCAAAGGATTCCTTACAATACAATAAACGTCAAAATTTTCATTCAAAAGAGCCTCTGTCAGATGACTTCCTATAAAACCCGTTGCACCAGTAATCAGAACTTTCAATTAGCTCTCCTTACTTTGAGAGTTAGCCCTTTTACTTCTTCTACTATAATTTCCTCATCTTTTTTTATTTCTTCATCTGATACAGCTTGCCAGAGTTCTCCATGCACCATAACCATTCCCCTGTGTCTGTCAATATCAGTTTTTGCTATGCCTTTTAAGCCGATGAGTTCTTCAACTCCTGTAACAGGTTTTCTTTTATGTGCTTTATAAGCAAGCCTTAACAAAACTCCAAAAAATAAGGCTGTAACAAGGGTTACAGGAATAATAACTGAAAGAGAAAGCTTGAATAAAGGATTTGCTGTATCAAAAAGCATTATTGAACCGAGTATAAAACATATTACTCCTCCAAGTGTTAGCAGTCCATGAGATGTAAATTTGAGCTCAAGAATAAATAAAATTACTCCAAGAAGAATAAGTCCTGCTGCTGCGTAGTTTATTGGAAGAGTTTGTAAACTGTAAAAAGCAAGGATTAAAGAAATCGCACCAATTACACCTGGGAGTATTGCTCCCGGATTGCTCAGTTCAAATATAATCCCATATATCCCGATCATCAAAAGAATATAAGCAATATTAGGGTCACTTATAAAGTTAAGGAGTTTTTCTCTAAAGTTCATTTCAATTTTATTTATTTTTGCAGTCTTTGTATTTAAAGTAACTTCACCCCGTGCTGTTTTTACTTTCATGCCGTTTATGTCTTTCATAAGACTATTTAAATCATCAGCAATTAAATCTATTACTTTAAGTTTCAATGCCTCTGTTTCAGTGGATGATATACTTTTCCTTACTGCTTGCTCAGCCCATTCAATGTTTCTTCCTCTTTGTTTTGCAATTGATTTAATATATGCAACTGCGTCATTTGTTATTTTTTCTGCCATTGTTTTATCCATTTTTTCTCCACCCATAGCAACAGGATGAGCTGCACCTATATTCGTACCTGGAGCCATTGCAGCTATATGAGCAGCAAGTGTTATAAAAGCACCTGCACTTGCAGCACGAGCACCTTTAGGTGAAACATACACAACAATCGGGATTTGAGAGTTAAGCATCTCTTTAATTATGCTTCTCATTGATGTATCAAGTCCTCCTGGTGTATCAAGCTGGATTATAACTGCCTCTGCATTTTGTTCATGGGCTTTTTGTATTCCCTTTATTGTGTATTCTGCATGAGGTGGATTTATAACCCCATTTACTGTAAGAACAATTATCTCTTTTGCATAAACGGATGTAGAAAGAAAAGAGATTAACAGGCAAATAAAATATTTTATCAAAGATAATAAATGTTTATTTAGTAACTCTCTATTTGCCATGAAGAATTATAACAAACTTTTAATTTTTTCTTTTAATAAAACAATTGCCTTGTCTGTAAAGTCTTTGTCAATAAATCCCAAGCTTGTTGGAATTTCAAATACTCTTTTGGGTAAACTCAGGTTATCAATATCAAAGCCGCATTTAATTTTAAATCTATATTTATCAGCATAAATTTCTCTTCCAATTTCTGAAAGCTCCTCTTCACTAAAGCCAAATCCCGATAGTTTTAAACACTTATGAATCACATCGGAAGTATATATTTCTCTTGCAAAAAAACATATAACAAGACTTGACAGTATCTGCCTCCATTGTTCTTCTTTAATAATTCTTTCCACTAACTCCTCTACAGTTTTTTGAGTTGTCATTGCTTCTCTGTCAATTGCATATCCAGCGCTGTCAAGATGACTATGCCTTGCCCCAAAGAGATAACCAATATGAGCACCATAACCAGTGTGATATCCTGGCATCTCATTTTTACCATAGGTAAGAGCGAAATCTTTTCCACCATATTTGGATGATGTATAGTCAATGCCTCTTCTCAAATCGTTGAAAAGTTCATTATTGCTGTAGACAATTTTTCTTATGAGTTCTACATAGCATTCTGTGTTTCCCCATTCAGGAACAATTCCATCAGTC
Source organism: Thermodesulfovibrio yellowstonii DSM 11347 (assembly GCF_000020985.1). Taxonomy (NCBI): domain Bacteria; kingdom Pseudomonadati; phylum Nitrospirota; class Thermodesulfovibrionia; order Thermodesulfovibrionales; family Thermodesulfovibrionaceae; genus Thermodesulfovibrio; species Thermodesulfovibrio yellowstonii. The sequence goes on along the minus strand of NC_011296.1, from coordinate 580,669 downwards.
ATAGTTTCATTTATGATACCTTTTTCAAAAGCTTCTGTAATCCAGGCTAAAATAACACCTGTTGATATAGCGTCAAGTCCCATATCTTCTACAGCTTCAATAAGTTTTAATACATCTTCAGAAGAAGTTATTCCAAGCATTGAGCCAAGAGCATAAATTAATTCGTAATCATATGAAAGATAAACCGTTCTATAAAAGTATGGTTCATCTTCATAGGGTTTTCGTAAAGTAGCTAAATGAATACAAGCAACAGGGCAGTGAGAGCAAGCAACTCGCCTACCGAGATGTTTTTCTGCAAAAGACTCACCTGATATGTTTTCAATTTTTTCAATTTCATTTGTTAAAAGATTTTTTATAGGAATCCCTTTTGAAAAACTAAGCGGAAGAATATTAGCAGGCGTACCAAGTTCATGATATTTTTTCATTTTTTCCGATTCAGCAAGTTGCAATAATAACTCTTCATAGAGTTGTTTGTATTCTTTAAAGTTTGTTACATTTATGTCTCTTTTGCCTGATATAACAACAGCTTTCAAATTTTTACTCCCGAATACAGCGCCCAATCCCAGTCTCCCAAAATGTCTGTAAGTTTCAAGTGTAACGCAGGAATAACTTATCAGTTTTTCACCTGCTGGACCTATTCTCATTATTGTTCTGAGACCTGCACCTGGCTCTTGCCTTCTTATAAGACTCCCAACTGATAATCCTTCTTTTACCCCCCATAAAGTTGTAGCATCTCTAAAATATACTTTGTCTGAATGGATAGCAATATAGCATGGGCGTTCACTTTTTCCTTTTATAACTATTGCTCCATATCCTGCCATTCTTATAGCAATTGCACTTCTGCCTCCTGCATGAGATTCACCAAGATTTCCTGTATGAGGAGACTTAAACATGGCAACTGTTTTTGATGCTATCGGAAAAAGTCCATTTAATGGTCCCACAGCAAAGATTATAGGATTATCAGGAGAAAATGGGTCTATATCATTGGGACAGTTTTCATGCAAAAGCCTTATTGCAACACCTGTTCCACCAATATATTTTGTAAAAAGTTCAGGTCTTTCCTCAATCCAGAACTTTTTCTTTGTAAGGTCAATGTATAGAACTCTATTTAAAGGATCTTCTTTAATCATTTTCTTACAAACTCCAGAACTTTATAATGGCAGCTTTTAGCACACTCTCCACATTGAATACATATAACAGGCTTATTTTTCCCATTATTCCATCCTATTGCATCAAGAATACAGGCTTTGACACAGTAACCACATCCTGTGCATCTTTCTTCTTTAAGCAAAACTCCTCCTGTTTTTCTTACAATCAATGCATCTTCTGGACAAGCACGAGCACATGGAGGGTCATCACAACCTCGGCATACAAATACTGAAAAACCTCTTGAGATTCCACCCTGAGAACGCACCTTTATACAAGAACTTTCAAGTCCAGCAGCCTGATGTGCCCTTCCGCAGGCAAACATACAGATAAGGCATCCAACACATTTTTCATTATCCTTCACGAAAACAGGCATAATGAAATTATAACATGTTATAATTTCAAACTGGACATGGAAAAAGAAATATTTTTATTCTTTCATAAAACTCTATCAAACAATTTTTTAGATATTTTAATGGTCTTTTTTACCCAGAGAGGCTGGATACTTTGGTTGCCAGTGTTTCTTTACATGATATTCAAATATCTTAAAACAAAAAATTACAGATACATAGCATATTTTATTTTGGCAATCATATTAGGAATATTTCTTTCAGACTGGCTTTCTTTGGAGATTAAAAATCTTATTCAGAGAGTTCGTCCATGCTGGACAGAATATTTTAGAGGAATTGTTGGATGTACACATTCTTACAGCTTCCCATCAAATCATGCAACAAATGCTCTGACTTTTTCCACAATTTTGATATTATTTTTGAAAAATAATTCTGTTAACACAAAATTGAGAAAAATTTTCTATTTTTATATCCTCTTAATTGCTTTCTTTATATGTATATCAAGGCTTTATTTAGGTGTTCACTGGCTTACAGATGTTCTGGGTAGTATAATATTAGGAATTTTATTTGGATTTCTTGTTTTTCATGCAATCATATGGGTTAATTCATTAAAAAGAGTTTTCTACTTTAGCCTATTCATTATAAGTCTTTTTAGGATTTATTTTATTCTTCACGGACCTGTTGATATATCTCCAGATGAAGCCCATTACTGGGAATGGAGTAGAAGGCTTGATTTAAGTTATTACTCAAAAGGTCCGATGATTGCTTATTTAATTGCTTTTTCTACATGGATTTTTGGCGATAATCCATTCGGAGTTAGAATTTTAGCACCGGTGTGCTCATTTTTAAGCAGCTTTTTTGTTTATAAAATCGGGAAAAAACTTTTTGATGAAAAAACCGGATATATTAGCGGAATTTTATTCCAATTAATTCCTTTATTTTCAACATTTGGTATCATCTTTACCATTGACAGCCCCTTTATTTTATTCTGGATTGTTTCAATTTATCTTTTTTTGATTGCTCTTGAAGGGAGAAAAAACTACTGGTTACTTCTTGGAGTATTCATAGGTTTTGGGCTTCTTACCAAGTATACAATGGCTTTTTTCTATTTGTGTATATTTGTTTATTTATTAAAAAAAGATGAAAACAGAATAAGTCATTTTAAAAATCCCATGCTTTATTTGTGTATAGTTATTTCTTTTATTGTTTTTTCTCCTGTTATCATCTGGAACTTTCAGCATGACTGGGTAACACTGAAGCATACTGCAGGACAGGCGCACATATATGAGGGGTTGAAGGTTTCATTGAAATATTTTGCTGAATTTATTGGCAGTCAACTTTTAGTAGTTACTCCTTTGGTTTTTATCTTAGGAGTCTATCTTCTCCTTAAGCCTTCATCCTTAAACCTTCAGCCTAATCATAGATGGCTTCTAATTTCCCTTTCAATGCCTGTTTTTGCCTTTTTTCTAATAAAAAGCATACAGGGTAAAGTTCAGGCAAACTGGGCAATGCCAGCCTACATTCCTTTTTTGATTATTCTTGCTCATGCTTTAATTCAGAGGGTTTATAAAAAACTTATAATATCAGCAATCCTGATAGCCTTTATTTTTTCATTTATTAACTATGCTTTGCCATATCTAAATCTACCAGAAAAATTTGACCCTTCAGCAAGACTTAAAGGATGGAAGGAACTTGGGGAAAAAGTCTCTGAAATAAAAAAGGAATTTGAAAAAAAAGGAAAAGTGGTGATTTTTTCAGATAGGTATCAGATTTCAAGTGAACTTGCTTTTTATACAAAAGGCAAACCAGTTGTTTACTGTATAAATCTCGGAAGAAGAATGAATCAATATGACCTGTGGCAGTCAATAAATAATGAACTCAATGACTTATCAGTTGTTCACGGAATCTATGTTGTTTATGGCACAAAAAATGAACCTGAACCCGAAGTCTCTTCTGCTTTTGATGGATGTACATCCGAGAATTTCACAGTTTTTAAAAAAGGTGTTAAAATTAGAGATTACACAATTTTTAAGTGTTATAATTTCAAAGGTATGAATTTAAAAAAACCAGAGAATTATTGAGGGAGAAAAAAATGGATTTGTCTATTGTAATACCACTTTACAATGAAGAAGAAAATATTGAGGAACTTCATAAGAAATTATCAGAGACATTAAGCCAACTATTGATTTCATATGAAATAATCTATGTTGATGATGGAAGCAGAGATAATACTCTTAGACTTCTTGAGGAAATTCAAAAAAAGGATCCCCATGTAGTCGTGCTTAGTTTCAGAAGGAATTTTGGACAAACAGCAGCCTTTGCAGCAGGTTTTGATTTTGCCAGAGGGGATGTTGTAATTACAATGGATGGAGACCTTCAGAATGACCCTGCTGATATTCCAAAGCTTATGGAAGCTATAAAAGACGCAGACATTGTTAGTGGCTGGAGAAAAAAAAGAAAAGATCCATTCTTATCTCGTAGACTCCCATCAATAGTGGCGAATTGGCTTATCGGAAAAGTCACAGGTGTAAGAATTCATGACTATGGATGTTCTCTAAAAGCATATAAAAGAGAGGTTGTTAAAAATTTAAAACTTTATGGTGAGATGCACAGATTTATTCCTGCCCTTGCAAGCTGGTATGGAGTAAAGATAAAAGAGATAGAAGTAACTCACCATCCAAGATATAAAGGAAAGTCAAAATACGGAATAGGAAGGACAATTAAAGTTCTTCTTGACCTTGTTACTGTAAAATTTTTACATAGTTTCTCAACAAAGCCAATACAGTTTTTTGGACCGATTGGTGTTTTATTTATGATTTTAGGAGTTATAATTGTAGGATATCTTGTTTTTCTTAAATTATTCAAGGGAATATCCATAGGTGGAAGACCTTTGCTTCTTGGAGGATTTTTCTCTGTCCTGATAGGCTTAAACTTTATTGGTATGGGACTTCTTGGAGAGATGATTGTAAGAGTTTACCATGAAACCCAGAAAAAGCCCATATATATTCTGAAGAAAATTTTAGGACCTGGAGATTGAAGCAATATATAAAATTTTGCATTCGCTTTACAGTAACTGTTTTATTAGTCTTATATCTTCTTAAAAAAATTGATTTTTCTAATGTTTTAAGCTCTTTTGTTTTAATAAATCCTTTTGCTTTTTTCTTTGCCTCTTTTCTATACATTATTTCTTCATACATATCTACATTGAGATGGAAAATTTTTCTTCCTTATCAAGAATTGAGTATTTCAAAACTTTTTTCTCTTTATCTAATAGGCGCATTTTTTAATAATGTTTTACCTGGAATCATAGGAGGAGATATAGTAAAAATTTTTATGATTAAAGAAAAAACAGGGACCAAACAAGCATTGGCATCAGTATTTATGGAAAGATATATAGGACTTTCTGCTTTATTATTCATAGGCTTTATATTTTTTTGTGTATTTTATACAAAGCTTCCACAACAAATGCTTATATGGACTGTTCCTGTAAGTTTTGTAGGATTTATTGGAGGAAGTATTTTCTTTTTATTGCTTGGAAAAACTAAATTTTTTAAAGGGTTGAAAGATTATATTTTAAGTTTTAACAAAAAACAGATTATTAAGGCATTTATCTTGTCTATTTTTGTTCAATTTATTGTAATTATTTCGGTTTATATAATTTTTATTGGGCTTCACCAATCAATATCTTTTTTTGAATTAGCTATTTTTATGCCAATTATAATACTAATTTCAATGCTTCCAATATCAGTATCAGGAGTTGGAGTAAGAGAATGGTGCTTTATCTTATTTTTTGGTAATTCCTTAGGATATGCTAATGTTGTAGCAGTGTCTTTTTTATGGTTTATTTCTCAGGTTTTTGCTTCTCTTATTGGTGGAATTGAGTATTTAAGGTTTAAGAATTTTTTGAATATAAAGAAGGAATAAAAATCTTTTTAAATCTCTAAGATTATTCGGGAATGGGTCAGTTTTAAGCTTTTCTATAATTTCTGGTTGTGCAAGTCTATCTTCAATATTCAGATTATATTTTTTCACTATCTCATTTGCAATATAAAAAACATCTTCTCTTCTTTCTCTTAATGGAAGTATTCTGAAAAAAACAGGATTAAGCAGTTTAAGTAAATTACCTGAAAATTCTCCTTTTGCAACCTTAATTCTTATATCTTCTTTGCCTACAAGAATAAATTTTATATCAGGAAATTCAACTGGAGTTATATCCCCTACTCTATAAAATTTTCCGTTCTGAATTGCTTTTTGAAATTTATCTTGAAAATCTCCAGGCATTGCATCAAACTCTTTTATTACAAGAGTTCCTCCTTCTGCATGTTTTAAAACTCCTTTTTTACCTTTTTTGCCAAAATATCCTTCTTTTATTCCAAAAAACTCTTCTTCAAGAGTTTCCTCTTCTATATCACAAAAAATCATTACAAAAGGTTTTTCTCTACGAGGATTATCATCTGCAGTATAAAGTGCTGCAGCAAGAAGTCTTTTGCCAACTGCTCTTTCACCATAAATAAAAATGTTTCTATCTTTTGCATTTTCTTCAAATAAATTTTTAAGCATATTTGCAAAAACAGGATTTTTTGTTTCAAATCTGAACTTTCTTAGTTGATAAACTTTCTCAGTTGAAAGCTGAATTTCTTCAAGGATATTAAACTCCTGAGCAATTGAGATAAATCTATCCATTGCATTTTGAAGAATTTCTAATGAATCAGACTCTTTTACTCTGAAGTATCTTTTTGCAAGTTCAAGAAAAAGTTCGCGATTATCAACAACAGATGGAAACATCAAAGCCTGTGCACCATAAGAAGCAAGGTCTGAAAGCAATGCCATATCATAAAAACTCTGCAAAGTAGATCCCCTTTGTGGAACAGATGTTTTTATCTCCTTTTGCCCATCTTTTGGAAACATCCTGTTTAGAATATTCACAACTTCCTTAAAAGGAGGACAGATTATATTTCTTTTAAGAGTATCAATATGATTTGTGCCAAAAACTGATTCTTCAAGAAAGACTCTGTCTTCAAGAGGAAGTTTAACGAGAAAATGAATTATATTTCTGTATTTAGGAAAATCATTCATCATAAAAAGTAAACCAAGGCATGGTAGCAAGCCTACAAAAAATGCTTCATCTCTATGAATATGAGAAAATTTCTCTGCAATAAGAGAACAAATTTCAGCACTTAAAATGCCATATACCCATATATGTAAATCTTCAACTTCAAGGAAAAGATCTCTTTCAATAATTATCTGTTCAATTTTTTTTGTTCCAATATAGTTAACCATTTGAGAGAAGTTTGTTATTTCTGTTTTGCTACAGGGTTTATTAACTTCCTGAAAAATAAGATAGGCAATTATAGGGTCATACTTTATCAAGAAAGAGATTTTATCTGAATCCTCTACTAAAACTTCTCTTAATTTAGAAATTGTATGTCTGAATACAGGAAAACTCATCACATTTATTATAATAAAAAGGGAAACAAAATTAAAGGGAAAAAATGTATAAAGAAAAAGATTTTGACATAATTGTTGTTGGAGCTGGACATGCAGGATGTGAAGCTGCTTTAGCTACAGCAAAGATGGGACTACAAACAGCCCTTTTTACAATATATCTTGAAACAATAGCACAACTTAGTTGTAACCCTGCAATCGGAGGTCTTGCTAAAGGACATCTTGTAAGGGAAATTGATGCTCTGGGTGGTATTATGGCAAAGGTAACTGATATGGCAGGTATACAATTCAGAATGCTTAATCGTTCAAAAGGTCCTGCTGTTTGGTCTTTACGTGCTCAGGCTGACAGAATCCTTTACAATATTTATATGCGTAAAATTCTTGAATCAACGGAAAATCTTGCTATAAAACAAGCAATGGTTGAGGAGATAGTGGTTGAAAATGGTAAAGTTAAAGGAATTATAACTTCTCTTGGTGTTTTTTACGGTGCAAAAGCTGTTATAATTACACCTGGAACATTTTTAAATGGACTTATCCACATAGGTCTTGATTCTTTTGAAGCAGGCAGAGCAGGAGAATTTCCATCAAAAAAGCTTTCAGAATCAATCAAAAAACTCGGATTAAAGATGGGAAGACTTAAAACAGGCACCCCTCCAAGAATTGATGCAAAAACAATAGATTTTTCAAAAACAGAAGAACAAGGCGGTGATGACCCTCCTATACCATTTTCCTATTCCACCAAGAAAATTAATAATCCTCAGGTACCGTGCTATATAACATATACAAATGAAAAAACCCATGAGATAATTCTTAATAATCTTGACCGTTCCCCCCTGTATAGCGGAAAGATAAAGGGAATAGGTCCCCGTTACTGTCCTTCAATTGAAGACAAAGTTGTAAAATTCAGAGATAAATCAAGACATCAGATATTTCTTGAACCTGAAGGATTGAGTAGAAAAGAATATTACGCAAACGGAATTCCCACATCTTTGCCCTATGATGTACAGGTTGCTTTTGTAAGAACAATCCCTGGGCTTGAAGATGCTGAAATAATGAGGCCGGGATATGCAATTGAGTATGATTTTGTATACCCTACACAGATAAGGCATACTCTTGAAGTGAAAGGAATTGAAGGATTATATCTTGCAGGTCAAATTAATGGAACAAGTGGATATGAAGAAGCTGCTGCACAGGGATTGATGGCTGGGATTAATGCAGCACTTAAGATAAAAAAACAACCACCTCTTATTCTGGGCAGAGATGAAGCATATATTGGAGTATTAATTGATGACCTCGTAACAAAAGGAACACAAGAGCCTTACAGGATGTTTACTTCAAGGGCTGAATTCAGACTGCTACTTAGACATGACAATGCTGATTTAAGACTAAGAGATTATGGATATAAAATTGGCCTTGTTGATGAAGAAACCTATGAAGAATTCAACAAGAAAAAGGAATTGCTCCAAAGAGAAATCAAAAGGCTCAAAACTACCACAATTAAACCTTCAGAAGAACTTAATAAAGCACTCATAGAAGCTCAAACAACTCCAGTTGAAGAAGCCACGTTTCTTGATAAGCTTCTTAAAAGACCTGAGCTTAACTATGATTTTATAAAAAAATTCGCACCTTCTGAGGTGACTTTAACAAAAGAGCTTGAAGAGCTTGTTGAGATTCATATTAAATACGAGGGATATATTGCAAAACAGATGGAGCTTGTTGAAAGAATGAAACAATTTGAAGAAAAACTTATTCCTGAAAATTTTGATTTTAATATCCCTGGACTTTCAAGGGAGGTAATACAAAAACTCACAGAAGTAGCACCAAGAACAATCGGTCAGGCAATGAGAATTCCCGGAGTAACTCCTGCAGCCATATCCATTCTTATGGTGGCTGTCCAGAAAAAAACAACTGTTAAGAAGTAATAATGTGAAAGAGTTGAAAGACTTTTTCAAAAAATGTTTTAGCAGTATTCTTATAAACTCGTTAAAATTGCCAGATGATGATAAACAGATTGAAGTCCTGGCAGATAAATTCCTCTTTTATCTATCAGAACTCAAAAAATGGAACAAAGCCTACAATCTCACATCCATAGAAGATGAAAAAGAGATAATCGTGAAGCATTTCATTGATTCGCTTTTATATTTATGTTTCATCTCTGAAAATCCTCTAAGCATTGCAGACATCGGCACAGGTGCGGGTTTCCCAGGAATTCCAATAGCTATTGTAAGACCTCGTGCAAAAATAACATTGATTGAACCTTCCTGGAAAAAAAACGCTTTTTTAAAAAATATAAAAAGAAAACTTGAACTTGAAAATATTGAAATTATCAAGGCAAAAGCAGAAGAGATTCATAATAAGTTTGATATTGTAATATCCAGAGCATTGTGGAGTATAAAGGATTTTATTAAACATTGTAACCATTTACTCAAAAAGGAAGGATATTTTCTAATAAGTAAATCATTAAAAATTGATGAGGAAATTCAAAATTTACCTGAGAGATATAACATAGAAATAAGAGAGTTTGAACTTCCAGATATTAACTCTTCGCAAATAGGAGGTAAAAGATATATAATCAAAATTGAAAAATGCGAATCTTAGGGATTGATACATCAACAAAATATGCTGGTATAGCAGTGCTGGAAGATGGAATACTGCTTGCACAATCTACAATGCAGTTTATGGCTTCCCATTCTGAGAAACTTCTTCCTGAAATTGCCCATATTCTTGAAATAATGAAAATTCCTCTTGAAACAATTGATTATTATGCAATTACTGTAGGACCAGGGTCTTTTACAGGTTTGAGGGTTGGTATAAGCACAGCAAAAGGGCTCTCTTTCGTAACTAAAAAAAAGGTAATTCCTGTATCAACACTGGAAGTGATTGCATGGGAATTTCCTTACTGCAAATATCAGATATGTCCGATATTTGATGCAAGAAAAAAAGAGGTCTTCACAGCTTTGTTCAAATGGGAAAATAATAAAATTCTAAGACTTAAGGAAGATTCGGTTTTAGGAATTAATGCTCTGGTAGACTGGATTAAAGAAAAAACAATATTTGCTGGAAGTGGGGCAGATTTTTATAAAGAAAAATTGATTGAAAAACTTGGTAGTAAGGCTATATTCCCACCATTAATATATTCAGTGCCACATCCTGGAATTGTGGCATACATAGGGCTACAAAGAATTAATGAAGCAACTAATGGAAAAGACTTAAAACCTGAGTATCTCAGAAAATCAGAAGCTGAAATAAAAATAACACTTTCAACTTCGTCTCAGGATAAAGTTTAGCATTTTGGATGAATATAAAAATAAGAAACTTAAAAGAACAAGACCTTTCACGTGTTTTAGAAATTGCAAGCCAGAGTTTTTCTATACCATGGTCATTAAAATCATTTAAAAATGAGCTTTTAAATCCTCATTCTATACTCAAGGTCGCAGAATTTAATGGAGAAATTGTTGGTTATATTGTTCTCAGGAAAATATTAGATGAAGCAGAATTGTTATCAATTGCTGTAAAGCCTGAATTAAGAAGAAAAGGGATTGCTACTGAACTTATAAAAAATGTATTGAATGAAGTAAAAGACTCTGTAAAAACTTGTTTTCTTGAAGTGAGAGTATCAAATAATGAAGCAATCAGTTTTTATGAAAAAATTGGCTTTAAAAAAGCAGGATTACGTAAAAAATACTATCTTTTACCTGAAGAAGACGCTATTATTATGAAGCTTGATTTATTTTAATTTATTTTGTCATTCAAAAAATCTTTTCTTAATAAAACTCTGGTTTTAAGGTTCTGTTCATTAAATCAGAAGCTGCTTGCTGAGGTGTTTTTCCTTCATATATAACCTGATATATTTCAGTTGTAATAGGCATTTCAACATCAAGTTTTTTTGAAAGTTGCATGGCAGAAAGACTCGTTTCAACACCTTCTGCAATTGAGCGCATGCTTTTTGAAATTTCATCCAGTGATTCACCCTTACCAAGTCTGTATCCTACTGTATAATTTCTTGAGAGATTTGATGTGCATGTAAGAAAAAGGTCTCCAAGTCCGCTTAATCCTGAAAAGGTTATTTCCTTTGCTCCCATCTTTTTGCCAAGTCTCATGATTTCGTGAAGTCCTCTTGTAATAAGAGCAGCTCTTGCATTATTGCCAAGCTCAAGAGCATCACAAATTCCCGCAGCAATTGCAATAACATTTTTTATAGCTCCTCCAATCTCGGCGCCAATAGGGTCATCGTGTTCATATACCCTGAAGTAAGAAGTGCTAAAAATTTCCTGTAACAATAATCTTCCTCTTTTTTCTGAACCTGAAATTGTTACAGCTGTAGGTTTTTCCTGAGCCACCTCAATAGCAAAAGTGGGACCCGAAAGAACATAAACTTTTTTGTTTATTATTTCCTCAAGAATCATAGATGGTGTTTTTAGAGTGCCTTTTTCAATACCTTTTGACGCGCTCACAACGATATTTTCATCATTTAACTTATTCTGTAAAGAAGTAAAAACAGAGCGTATATGTTGTGTCGGAACAACATTCACAATAAATCTGGCTTTTTTAATTGCTTCTAATATATCATCGGTGCTGATTAAATTATGGGGCAGTTTAATATTAGGTAAATATATCGGATTTTCTTTTTTAGAATTTATAGCATCCGCAATCTCTTTTTCTCTTGCCCAGATTACTACATCAAATCCTTTTTTTGAAAGAAGGGAAGCAAGGGTTGTTCCCCAGCTCCCTGCTCCTATGACTGCTATATATGACATATTTTTTATTTTAATTTCCCAAACTCTTTAAGTTTGAGTTCTTTTCTTTTTATTTTACCACTTATTGTTTTCGGAAGTTCATCAACAAATTCTATTTTTCTTGGATACTTATATGGTGCTGTTTCTTTTTTTACAAATTCCTGAATATCTTTAACAAGAGGTTCAGAAGGTTCATAATCCTGTGTAAGAACAACGAATGCTTTAACTACTTCTCCTCTTACCTCATCAGGACTTGCAACAACAGCAGCTTCTTTAACTGCAGGATGCTTGATAAGAGCGCTCTCTACCTCAAATGGACCAATCCTGTATCCAGCACTTATTATGACATCATCTTCTCTTCCAACAAACCAGAAATAACCATCTTCATCTTTATAGCCACGATCCCTTGTAAAATACCAATCACCCCTAAATGCAGCAGCCATCTCTAATTTATCACCTATATATTCTTGAAAAAGTCCCACAGGTCTTTGAGGATTTATCTTAATTGCAATATTTCCTTCTGTATTTGGAGGAAGCGGATTTCCTTCATCATCTGTTATATCTATCTCATATCCAGGTGTTGGAAATCCTGTTGCTCCTGGTTTCATTGGAATAAATCTGAACATAGCAAGAGTGTTTACTGTTTCTGTCTGTCCATAACCATTGTAAATATATTCTCCTGTTGCATCTTTCCATAGATTAATTATTTCAGGATTTAAAGGTTCACCTGCTGCCACAAAGTGTCTTACTGTTTTAAATTTAAGTTCTTCCAAAGGAAGTTCTTTAACAATCATTCTATAAGCAGTAGGTGGACCGCAAATAGTGTTTATCTCATATTTCTTTAATGTTTCCACAATTAAAGAGGGTGAAAATTTTCCTTTTCTATAGTAGGTGAAAACTGTTGTCCCCATGTTCCAAGGTCCAAAAAAGCTTGACCATGCTGCTTTTGCCCAGCCTGTATCTGAAATATTCCAATGAATCTCTCCTGGTTTTAAGTCCAACCAGAACTTTCCAGTAATTATGTGAGCAAGAGGGTAACTGACCTGAGTATGAAGAACCATTTTGGGAAGTCCTGTTGTTCCTGATGTAAAAAATATAAATGCCGGGTCATTAGAGAATGTCTTCTCACCTAAAAATGCTTCATTTTTAAGAAGTTCCTCATATTTATGCCATCCCTGCTGATTATCTATATTTATCAAAATCACGTCTTTCCCGTGTTTATTAACAGCTTCTTCTATTTTTGATGCATTCTCACTATCCGAAATAACAGCTTTAATGTTTGCTGCTTTCAATCTGTATTCAATATCCTTGGCTGTAAGAAGAGTTGTTCCAGGAATAGCAACTGCGTTGATTCTCATAACTGCAAGAACAATTACCCACCATTCAGGCTTGTTTGGAAGCAGTATTAAAACTGTATCACCTTTATTTATACCAAGTTTTTTAAACCCTCCAGCAAGTTTGCTTGAAAGACGGGTTAAATCACTAAAACTAAACTTCTTCAATTCGTTACCATCTGTCCAGATTAGTGCTATTTTGTCATTCCATCTGTCAAAAACATCCAAAGGAAAAGAAAACTTTTCTGGAACATCAAGTTTAAAATTTTTAACTTCTTCATAGTACTTTTTCATCATATCTTGCATAGAATCCTCCCTCAGTAATTTGCATAATCTAAAATCATAAAATAAAAAATATACATTTATCAAGGCAATTGAAAATCATGAAAATTTACATTTAAATTCTCAGATGAAGTTGCAATTACAACAATTTTCTATAAGTAAATTAAAAAAATCTAATACATATGAGTCACAAATAAAGATAGTAAAAATCATTTAAAGTTGACTATTACCAAAAAAATATGTAGGATATTGATTAAAAAGCTATTCAGTTTCTATCTGTCATTTCGGGCAAACTCAATGGTGAGAGGAATCTCTGACTGTTCCTCTGGAGAAAAAACAGAGGAGATTCCTCACTCCGTTCAGAATGACAGATAAAGGGGGTCGGAATAAAAAAAGTGGGAGCGGGATGACAGAAAGAGGGTTCGGAATGGCAGGAAAAAAGGCTGAACATTACAGAAAGAATGCGAACAATGACAAATAAAAATAAATGAAAAACATTGAAACTTGTAATGCCTTGATTTACAATAAATTACAATTTTTTGACAAGCTATAGAAAAATATAAAAAATGTTTAAAAATATTTCCTATGTAACTGTTGCTTTTATTTATATAAATATTCTCGGCTATTTCTTTCATGCAGTTGTAAGCAGAAGTCTTGGTCCTGTTCAATACGGTGAATTTATGGTCCTTTATTCCTTCATGCTAACAGTAGGTAATATTACATCGCTTCTTGGGGCAGTGAGTATAAAAATATTGGTTGAAAATTTTGTTTATAGATATGAACTTTTAAGGTCATTGAGAAAACTTGTCTTTTTTATAGGAACAATGTTTGCAATATCTATTTGTTTAGGTTCTTTATTTCTTAAAAATTTTCTACATGTAACGCAACTATATTATTTTTTTATAATAGCCTTGTCATGGTTTGGAATGTTTATGGTTACTGTTGAAAAAAGTTTTCTTCAATCAACTAATAGATTCCATCTTTTTGCTTTCTCAAGTATTTTTGAACTTACACTTCGTTTTTTTGCCGCTGTATTATTGCTTTTTATTGGGTTAAAAGTTGGCGGTGTGTTATTGGCTTCTACAATAGCTTTATTCTGCACTTTAATTTTTCTTTTTTATAAAAATAAAAATTTCTTTGGACAGAAGGCTTCTTTAAATATTAGAAACATAATAAAGACATCTCTTTATATTTCACCATCAGGTTTTTTTGTTTATGCTGACGATATTTTTATAAGAAGAATATTTGACTGGCATACTGCAGGATTATTTGCATCTGTATCAATAGTTGGTAAGGTGCTTGTATGGCTTACTATTACCATTCTTGGGGTCTACTTTCCAGAGTTCGTTAAACTTAAAAACTCTGGCAAATTTAAAAATGTTATCTTTCAAATGTTCGGCATTGTTGTGCTTGCTGAAATTTTGGCACAACTTGTTATATTTATTACTGGTAAGCCTCTTTTCCTATTACTCTTTGGATATAAATTTGAACCTGCAGTGCAATTTCTTTCTTACTATTTTTGGGCAATTTTACCTCTGCTTTTTAACATAGTATTCATAAGCATAGCAACAGCTTTGGAAAAAGGTTTTTATTTAATTTATTTGCATTTAATTTTTTATTATTCTGGTTTTATTCTAATTTCATTCAATTCTGTTTATGATTATTTTAAATACATTTTCTTAATAAACCTGATTTTTTTCACTATTTATGCATGTTTTTTTAGAAAAGATGTTTATAATAAATAGTTCAAAGCTTAAGAATAAAATGTCTTATGGTATAATTTTATAAAATTTTAAAAAGCTTGAATTTTCAACTGCTAAAAAACAGAATAAAAAAATGCTGGAAATAAAAGAAGTTACAAATAAAAAGTATCTTAAAGAGTTTGTAAGCCTGCCTCTAAAACTTTACAAAAAAGATTCTTTCTATGCTTCACCTTTGATAAAAGATATGATGGAGCATCTTACAGATAAAAATCCTTTTTTTAAGAGAGCAAAGGCAAAATTTTTTATTGCCTATAAAGATGGAAAACCTGCTGGAAGAGTAGCAGCTACAGTTAATTATGCCCACCTTGAGTTTCATAATGATAGTGTGGGTTTTTTCGGACTTTTTGAATGTATTAATGACAAAGAAGTTGCCAATGCTCTTTTTGATAAGGCAAGAAAATTCCTTCTAAAGAATAATCTTAAAATCATGCGTGGTCCGATGAATCTCTCAACCAATGAAGAATGTGGTTTTCTCTATGAGGGATTTGATACGCCCTCTATGATAATGATTCCTTATAATCCACCTTATTACAATGAACTTTCAGAAGCTTATGGCATGAAAAAGGTGAAAGATTTATTCTGTTTTATTGTTGATGTACCTGAGAAACTTCCCGTAAAAATTGATAGAGTTGCCCAATTTGCTGAAAAACAGGGAATAAAAACAAGAACTGTAAAATTAAAAAATCTAAAGGAAGAACTCTACGCATTTATGGAAGTATACAATGAGGCATGGAGAGAAAACTGGGGTTTTATTCCCATAACTAAGGAAGAGATTGACTACATGGCTGAAAAACTTAAGCCTGTAGCAATTCCGGAGTTAGTTATTGTTGCTGAAAAAGACGCAGAGCCTGTGGGTTTTTTTGGTGCTATTCCTGATTTCAACGAGGTTTTAAGGAGGCTGAAAGGAAGGCTAACTCCGCTGTCAATCATAAAGGCTTTATACTATAGAAAAAAAATTCAATCAATAAGGCTTCTTTTATTTGGAGTAAAAAGTAATTTTAGACATAAAGGTGTGGAATCTATAATGATAAGAGAAGCTTTTAGAGGGGCTGTCAGGCATGGTTTTAAAAAGTGTGAGTTTTCATGGATACTTGAAGATAACTATGATACAATAAATCTCACCCAGATTGTAGGCGCAAAAAAATACAAAACGCTGAGAATTTATGAAAGAAGGATAGATTAAACTTTTTACTTATTAAAAGTTTTAGGGCTTATAAATTTTTAAACCAGGAATTAAATCAAAGTGTTTATCAAAAGTATATAATTCCATATCATGTTCAAAAGCCAAAGCAGCAGTTGCAACATCAGTAAGAGGAATGTTAATTCCTTTTCTTTTTAAATCAAGACTTAACTTACCTGCTTTTATCCATATATCTACTGTAATTTCAAGAGTATTTACTGCTTTTAGGAGCTCTATAAGATTGCTTTCTTCCTTGAAATTTTTTAATCCTTGGATTAATTCTGCGATAATAATTCCGTTGATATAAGCCTTATTTTCTTTAAGTAGCTTAATTACAAATGGGGCAGCTTCTGCGCCTCTTAAAAATGAAATGAAAACAGAGGTATCAATTATTACTCCCTTAGTTTGCATTATCTTCTGCCTCTTGTAATTCCATTATCTCAAGTTCTTCAGTTAGATCTTCAACTTCAATTTTTCCACTTAGTTCTATCAATTTGCTGATTTTTTTTTGCTTTATGTATTCTTCCATAACTTTAATCAAAGCCTTTGTTTTTGACTTTTCTCCAGTAATTTTTAAAATCTCATCTATAAGATTATCAGGAATATTTAATGTAGCACGCATTTATATCACCTCCTTTATATGCTATAAGTGTATGATATAAAAATATGCGTTGTCAATATGAATTTTTCTTGCATATGATCTTTTTAAATTCTTGAAAGAAGATATGATGATAGAAAGTGTTTAAATACTAAGAAATTTTGTTATAAATAATCCTAAAATTTCACTATCTGGCGTACTGAAAATTACGGGTTTGCCTTGTTCCTTAAAGAGAATTATAGCATCAGAATAAATATCTATATTCAGAATTTTGTTATATGGAGTTGATAAACTTTTCTTATTACCTATAAAAATTACTCTTTGATTAGTTACATAAATATTACCACTATCCATAGTTTCTATAACTTCCTTTTCATCTCTTATTCTCTTAGAAGACCCGCCTGTTAAATATATGCCTTTTGCTATTCTGAATGATATTGCTCTTCCTGTATAGCCATATGAAACCACCTTTTTCTTTCTTTCTAAAATTTCTCCTTTAGTGAAATAGTAACAATTTTCATCTTTTTTTAGGTTAATATTTATTTGGACGGTAGAAATCTGATTATTTTCAATTTTCCAAACTAAGGACAATTTCTCCAACATTTTTTGAGTTTGAGAATCCAATGTGAGATCAACTTGAAACTCCTTAGCAAAATTCCATAATCTTTGTTCTTCATCCGGAGACCATCGTCCATCTTGAATTCCAGCTTGAACTATAGCCTTAAGTTTCTCTGTGATAAGCTGTTCCCAAATTTGTTTAAAATCTTTTTCTTTTATTTGAAAGAATCTCCTAAAATCTTCAAGTCTCTTTTTTTCATCCTGCGTAAATTCTTCATCTTCTATAATTTTTTTACCAAATATTTTAAGTAACTCTAAAGACGTATTATAAAAATCTGTAATAGATAATCCAAAAATGTTTAAAACATAGTGACAATCTTCTAAAAATTCAGAAAAATCTTTTGTGGTAATAGTATAAATTAAAAATTTTTCTACTAAATTCTTGAGTTTATCTATTAAAGAAGCACTATCTAATTTTACATTCCATTTCTTACAAGTTTCCTCAATCTTTTCTCTTGTTACTTCATTTATATCTTTAGCTTCAGCTAACAGATTATTAATTTCTGTAGCTGCATTTTCGATTTTTTCTAACCCTAACAATTTACTGAAAAATCCTTTTTTAGATATCTCTTTTAAGATAAAAGGTTCCATACAAATTCTCCTTTCATATAAATTTTTTAAAAAATTACAATTCATAGACACATCTTGTCAAGTTAAATTAAAATAATTGATAATGTTTGATCTTTTAATAAAATTCAAGCATGCACTAATTGTAGTCATAATTTTCCTTCTTGCCTTAGTTCTTCTGCTTGCTACTGTTGAACTAATCTATGTAATAGCAAAAGACATAATTTCTCCACCTTTTTTTCTTCTGGAGCTTGATGAACTTCTTGAAATTTTTGGTGTTTTTATGCTTGTAATAATAGGCATAGAGCTTTTTGAATCAATAATTAAAACCTACCTTAAAGAGGGAGTGGATCATGTAAAGGTTGTTCTGGCAGTTGCCATGATTGCTATTGCAAGAAAAGTGATAATCCTTGATGTGAAAGAGATATCCAGTCTTACAATGCTTGGAATAGCTGCGATTATATTAGCACTATCAATTGGATATTATCTGTCAAAAATTAAAAGGGAGTAATTGTGAACTGGTATCAAATAAGTTCAAAAGAAATCTATCAAAAACTCAATACCTCTGAAAAAGGTCTTACCACTGAGGAAGCTCAAAAAAGGCTTAAACAGTATGGAGCAAATAGACTCACCGAAGAGGAAAAAATAAACAGACTTAAAATCTTTCTTCATCAGTTTGCAAGTCCTCTTATTTACATTCTTATCATAGCTGGAGTAGTTACAATCTTGCTTAAAGAATATATTGATGCCAGTGTCATATTTGCAGCTGTAATAATAAATGCAATAATTGGTTATTTTCAGGAATACAAAGCTGAACAAAGTGTAAGAGCACTGAAAAGAATGCTTGTTCCAAAAGCCAAGGTCTTAAGAGATGGAGTTGAAAGAGATATAACCAGTGAGGAGCTTGTTCCAGGTGATATAGTCCTTCTTTATTCAGGTATTCGTGTCCCTGCTGATATAAGACTTATTCATACAGTAGAACTCAAGATTGATGAATCAATTCTTACCGGAGAATCTCTTCCTGTTGAAAAACATCATCATGTCATTAAAGAAGAAAATCTCACACACGGAGATCAGAAAAATATGGCATTCATGGGAACTATTGTAGTAAGCGGAAGAGCAAAAGGAGTTGTTGTTGAAACAGGAATGAATACTGTTTTTGGAAAAATCGCAAAGCATATAAAAGAAGCAGAAACAGTAAAAGCACCGCTGCAGGACAAAATAACCAAGTTTGCAAATGCTATAGGTATCCTTGTTCTGTCAGCCTGTCTACTTCTTTTTATAGCTGGGTTGATTATCGGTGAATCCATAAAAGATATGTTTATGACAGCAGTTGCTGCTGCAGTAGCTGCAATTCCTGAAGGCTTGCCTGTTGTCGTAACTGTAGCACTTGCAGTTGGTGTTTCACGGATGGCAAAGCATAATGCAATTGTAAGAAAGCTTCATGCAGTTGAAACCCTTGGTAGCACCACTGTTATTGGTTCAGATAAAACCGGAACATTAACAAAAAATGAGATGACAGTTAAAGTGATTTATGATGGGAAAGATGTTTATGAAGTTGAAGGAAGCGGTTATGAACCCAAGGGGAATATACTTCATAATGGATTACCTGTAAACCCAAAAGAAAGACATCATCTCATAGATGTTTTAAGAATTGGACTGCTGTGTAATGAATCATCAGTTTATGTGGAAAATGGAGAGTATAAAATTCAAGGAGACCCAACAGAGGCTGCTTTGATTGTTTCAGCAATGAAGGCAGGGCTGTCTCCGGAGGAAGAAAAAGAAAGATACAGACAGATTGCAATAATTCCCTTTGAGTCTGAAAGAGGATACATGGCAACCTTACACAGACACAAAGGGAAAAGATACATATTCGTAAAAGGTGCACCTGAAAAGGTTTTAGAGATGTGCATAAAAGACTCCTTTGGAAATGAAATAGACAGAGGAAAAATACTATACATGGCAAATGAGTTTGCAAAGAGGGGGCTCAGAATTCTTGCCTTTGCATATAGAGAAATTAAAGAAGAAATTGAGGAAATAACATGTAAAGAGATAGAAAAATGTGATACAGTCTCTGGTTTAATCTTTGCAGGACTTCAGGGAATGATTGACCCCCCAAGACCTGAGGCAATAGAGGCAATTAAGGGATGTAAAAGCGCAGGAATCAGAGTTGTGATGATAACAGGAGACCATGCAGTCACTGCAAAGGCAATAGGTGAGATGCTCGGGATTTCAGATGGTAAATCAAAGGTTCTTACAGGAAAAGAGCTTGAAAGAATGAGCGATGAGGAGCTTTTCCATAAAGTAAAAGAAGTATCTATCTATGCAAGGGTTTCTCCTGAACATAAACTAAGAATTGTTAAGCAACTTAAACGTCACGGAGAAATAGTTGCAGTTACAGGAGATGGAGTAAATGATGCACCCGCTCTGAAAGCTGCTCACATAGGTATTGCAATGGGTAAAAGCGGAACAGATGTGGCAAAAGAGGCCTCTGATATGGTTCTTACTGATGACAACTTCGCAAGTATCTTTCATGCTGTAAGAGAGGGAAGAATTGTTTTTGACAATATTAGAAAAGTCACATTCTTTCTGATTCCTACAGGAGTTGCCTCAATACTTTCAATTATTCTTGCAATGCTTTTCAGTGTTCCCATTCCCTATGTTCCTGCACAGATTTTATGGATAAATCTTGTAACAAATGCTCTTCAGGATATTGCTCTTGCCTTTGAACCTGGAGAAAAGGGTGTGCTAACAAGTCCTCCGAGAGATCCGAAAGAGGGAATAATGTCGCGGCTTTTAATTGAAAGAACAATCATTGTGGGTGCGTTAATCTCGGCAGGAATAGTTTTTAACTTTATCAATGCCTTAGAAAGTGATGCATCCCTTGAGAGAGCAAGAACAGTGGCGGTAACCACAATGGTATTTTTTCAGTTTTTTCAGGCATGGAACAGCCGTTCTGAGTATGAATCCATATTTAAAATCAGCTTATTAAGTAATCCATTTTTGTTTTTAAGCCTAATAGCAGCAACTATTGCCCAGCTTGCTTTTATTTATGTTCCAACACTTCAGTGGATATTCAGAACAGAACCGATTTCAATCAAAGACTGGCAGAATATTCTTCTTGTAGCTCTTTCAGTTATTATAGTTGTTGAAATTGACAAATGGCTCAGAAGGAGATGGAGAAAATGAATGGATTTTTTCAGGGAGCATGGCAGATTGGAAAAGTTTTCGGAATTCCCATAAGAATACACTACACTTGGCTTATTGTTTTCGGACTCATCACATGGTCACTTTCAACATTTTATTTTCCGAAAGTTGCGCCACAGTTACCAGTAGCTTCTTACTGGATTAATGGAGTAGTGGCTGCGTTTTTGCTATTTTTCTCTGTAGCAATACATGAACTTGCCCATTCACTTGTAGCTAAGAGATATAAGCTTACAATTGAAAGTATCACGCTTTTTATTTTTGGTGGAGTTGCTCAGATGAAAGGAGAACCTCCAAGTGCGAAGGCTGAGTTTAGAATAGCCATTGCCGGTCCCCTAACAAGCTTTTTTTTAGCGGCTTTTTTCTTTTTGTTTAGTCTGAAAACAACAAATATCGGTTTCAAGTCTCTTTTTTCCTATGTTTACCAGCTCAACCTAATCCTTGGTTTTTTCAACCTTATACCGGGGTTTCCTATGGATGGTGGCAGGGTTCTAAGAGCGTATTTATGGAGCAAAAAGAAAGATTACCTATATGCTACCCAGAAAGCATCAAAAATCGGACAGAATATAGCAATATTCTTCATGATATTTGGTGTATTCTCTCTTTTTATGGGGATTCCCACAGGTCTCTGGCTCATTTTAATTGGATGGTTTCTCTATTCCGCAGCCTATGGAAGTTATCAACAATCAACACTTGAGGCACTGTTACATAATGTTAAAGTAAAGGATTTGATGGTAAAAGATTTAGTTACTGTTTCTCCATCAATGAGCATTCAAGAGGTGATTAATAATTATTTTCTTAAGTATGGTTATACAGGATTTCCCGTAATCTCTGAAGGCAAATATCTGGGTATTTTGGCACTAAGGGATATAAAAAGTATTCCTGAAGAAGACAGACCACTAAGAGAGGTATCTGAATTTTATGGTAGGCACAAACCTCAATGGGAGATATCTCCTCAAGATAATGCATTAAATGCTCTTGAAAAGATGCTCAGAGAAGATGTAGGAAGACTTGTAATTTTAGAAGATGGGAAAATTACAGGCATGATAACAAGAAATGGAATTGCTAGATATCTGGAAATAAAAAAATTTATAACTAAAATAAATGAATGACAGTTGAGTACAGCTAACCTGAATGAGCCTGAATTTAATCAATATCATACAGATGGGAAACTATTATTTCTATTCAGGTTACTATGTATATGTTGGAAAGACAAAAAGGAACCATTTTAAAACATATTCCATATTCCTTTATAGGAATCTAAAGACTCTCGCAAAAATAATCTTTATTCTGTTATAATTGTTAACTATGTTTATTGGAACACCGCTTATTTCAGAAGACCAGATTCAAAAGAAAGTTAAGGAACTGGCATACAAAATATCTGCAGACTATGCAAACAAGGACTTACTTGTAATCGGGGTTCTCAAAGGCTCATTTATGTTTTTCTCAGATCTCATAAGGTATATTCAGACTCCTTTAAAAGTTGATTTTATTATTGCATCCAGTTACATAAAAGACTCATCCTCTGGAGAAGTAAAAATTCATTATTTTCCGAGAGAGGAAATTCAAGGCAAAGATGTGCTTCTTGTGGATGATATTATTGATACAGGAATTTCTTTAAAAGTCATAAGAGAAAAAATTCTTTCAATGAATCCATCTTCTCTTAAAATTTGTGTTTTCCTTGATAAAACAGAAAGAAGAGTTGTTGATGTTCCTGTTAACTATACTGGCTTTAAAATTCCTAATAAATTTGTTGTTGGCTACGGGCTTGATTATCATGAAATGTTCAGAAATCTCCCTTATATCACAGTCTTCAAGAAAGAAGTGAAATAATGTATAAGTTGAAAATTATTACAGGATTTGATGCTGCTCATCAACTAAAAGGTTATAAAGGAAAATGTGAAAATATTCATGGACACAACTGGAAAGTGGAAGTAGAAGTAATTTCAGAGAAACTTAATGAAATCGGAATTGCTCTTGATTTTAAAGAATTAAAAAAAAATGTTGATGAAGTAGTATCCCAGCTTGACCATACCTTTATAAACCAAATTCCACCGTTTACACAATTAAACCCTTCAAGCGAAAACATAGCAAGATGGATATATATGTCTCTGAAAGATAAGTTCAATACAACGCTTGTAAGACTTTATAGTGTTACTGTCTGGGAGTCTGATTATGCATCTGCAACATACATGGAATGAATATTTAGATTCAGTTTTAAAAAAAATACCAGATATTCATGCTGATTGGGAAATTTATTTTCTAAGAAGAAAAACTCATTCAGTAGAAGGTAAAGATTTAAAACTTGATAAAAAAAAGGATGCTACAAGAGAATTTTTTTCAATAAGAGTAATAAAAGATAAAAAAGCTGGATTTTCAATTTGTAGCGAAATAAATAAAATTCCTGAGGCTTTTCAGTTAGCAACTACGCTTGCTCAAATATCTGACCAAGATGAATTTTTAGCTCTTCCATGTCCAGAACAAATAAAAAAAGTGGAAGTTTTTGATGAACAATTAATCAACAAGGAAGAATCACTGCCTGAAATATTGATAAATATGCAAAAATCAGCTCTTTTTGATAGAAGAATTAAAAAACTCAGAAATGCAGAAATAAGCTTTACAATTGATGAAAAAGGCATAATAAACTCAAAAGGCATCTCTCTTTATCAACCTTTTACAAGCATTATGGTTCATATAATTGCAATTGCTGAAGAAAGAGATTCTCAGATGGGATGGGCTTACAGAACTGAAAGATTTTTAAAAAATATCAACTTTGAAGATGTTGCATTAGAAGCAGGTAAAAAAGCTTTAATGCTTCTTTCTCCCAGAAAAATTAAACCATTTAAAGGAATTACAATTTTATCTCCCTATGTTGCATGTGAATTTCTTGAACTTATAGCTCAATCTATTTCTGCAGAAAACTATCAAATGGGTAAATCTCTTTTTTCAGGCAAAATCGGACAAATTGTTATAAACGAAAAATTAAATATCATTGATGATGCACTGTCTCCAGAAAAGTTTGGTTCAACACCATTTGATGCTGAAGGTGTTCCAGCATCAAAAAAAGTTTTAATTAAAAATGGGATTTTAACATCTCTTTTACATAACACCTATACAGCAAACAGGGCAGGAACATTATCTACAGGAAATGCAATTAGAACAGATAGAGGACTATCCGTAGGTCCAACAAATCTATATATTGATAATGAAGGGGAAAAGCCTTCTCCAGAGGATTTAATAAAACAAGTTGACAAAGGAATCTATGTTGTTGAAGTTATGGGTATGCATACAGCAAATCCTGTTAGTGGAGATTTCTCAGTGGGAGTTTCAGGAATTTATATAGAAAACGGAGAATTAAAACATCCTGTAAAGGAAGTAATATACTCTGGCAATGTGATAGAATTATTCAAAAATATACGAGCATTAGCTAATGATTTAAAATTTTTTGGAAACACTGGTTCACCAACCCTTCTTGTAGAAGGTGCAGATATATCTGGTTAAAGGAGGATTGCCGTGGATTACTTTTTAACTGAAGAACAAAGGATGATAAAAGACTTAGCAAGGCAGATTGCAGAAGAACATGTTCTTCCTGTCCGGGCAGAGCTTGATGAAACAGGAGAATTCCCATGGGATATCATGAAAATTCTTGCCCAGGCAGATATGTTCAGAGTATTCATTCCAAGTGAATATGGAGGACTTGGAACAGGTGCCCTTGAACTTTGTCTTGTTGTGGAAGAGTTATCAAGAGTTTGTCTTGGAGTTTCAACTACCTATGCTGCAAACGCACTTGGGACATACCCAATTCTTCTTTTTGGAACAGAGGAGCAAAAGAAAAAATACTTACCTGATATAGCAGATGGGAAACGTCTTGTTGCTTTTGCACTCACCGAACCAAATGCAGGAAGTGATGCAGGAGGAATTCAAACAACTGCTACAAAAGATGGAGATTATTACATTCTTAATGGAAGAAAGCAATGGATAACAAACGGTGGAGAAGCTGAGATTTATACAGTTATTGCTTTGACTGATAAAAGCAAGGGAGCAAGGGGTGCATCTGCTTTTATTGTTGAGAAAGGAACTCCTGGCTTTAGCTTTGGTAAAAAAGAAAATAAAATGGGTATAAGAGCTTCTGCCACCAGAGAATTAATATTTGAAGACTGTAAAATTCCAAAAGAAAATATGCTCGGCAGAGAAGGCATGGGTTTTATTGTCGCTATGAAAACACTTGATCAGAGTCGTGTTGGTGTCGGAGCTCAGGGACTTGGAGTTGCTCAGGGAGCTTTTGAAGAAGCAGCAAAATTTGCTAAGCAGAGAGTTCAATTTGGACAGCCTGTAATAAGTTTCCAAGCAGTCCAGCACATGCTTGCTGATATGGCAATTCAGATTGAAGCTGCAAGAGCACTTATTTATTCTGTTGCAAGATATATTGACAGCGGAGCAAAAGATATTACAAAGGCTTCAGCAATGGCAAAAACATTTGCAACAGATGTAGCAATGAAAGTAACAGTTGATGCAGTACAGGTCATGGGTGGTTCAGGATATATGAAGGACTATCCTGTTGAAAAAATGATGAGAGATGCAAAAATTCTTCAGATATATGAAGGAACAAATCAGATTCAGAGGAATGTCATAGGACAGGCAATTATAAAGGAATTAACAAAATCAGGTATTTAATGAAATACACTAAAATTTTTATAAAAAATAGAGTCCTGTTCATAATGTTTTTTTTATTAGTCTTTCTAACGAATTGCTCAAATTATCAATATAAAAATGCTACTAAACGATATTATGCAGAACTTTCAGCAAGTGAAAAAGAAGAACTACTTGCAGAGCATAATAAATGGAGGGCTAAGGTAGGTGTTTCAGCTTTAAAATGGTCTTATGAAATGGAAAAACTTGCAATAGACTGGGCATATAAATTAAGTAGAACATATGGTTGTAGAATGATGCACCGAAGTAGTAATTATGGAGAAAATATATTCTGGGCAAATTATCCTGTTACAGCAAAGTATGTGGTTGATTATTGGGCAGAGGAAAGATTTAACTATGATTATTTATCTGACAGTTGTAAACCAGGTAAAGTATGTGGGCATTATACGCAGATTGTTTGGAAAGATACAAGAGAAATAGGCTGTGGCAGGGCTCTATGTCAGGGAGGAGAGGAAATCTGGGTTTGTAATTACAATCCTGCAGGTAATATCAAAGGTAAGAAGCCTTATTAATCCTTAGATAAAATCATAACTCTGTGTGACTCCCCCATTCCTTGGGGGAGCACAAGTCTTTTAAAATGCTCTTTTAAATTCTTTTGATAAATTTTTTGAAATATTTTCTCATCACAGAGCGAAATAAGATAACTACCCTGAGAAAAATATCCTTCAAATTTAAGTCCAGCCATAGTTGCTAATTTTTCAACTGCTGTAAAATTTACATGAGCAGTCATATCCTGATGTCCGATGTTTATATAGGGATTTTCATTAATATTGTGTTTATAATAACAGAGTAAAGTGCCTTTATTCCTGTCTGGATGATAGTATTCTTCTGAGGTATAGCCATAATCAAAGATTAAAATATAGCCTTTTTTTAATTTTTTGCTCAAGCTTTCAATTAATGATTTCATTGCAAGATTTACCTCTGAGCGATATTTTTTCATTTTCAAAACCCATGGTGCGAATTCCTGTAAATACTCTAATGTGTCTGTTCTGCAAGGCAAAAATATTTCAATTAACTGTTCTTGCTCTCCAATGTCTACATAAACTTCCATAATCTGACCTGAGTCATTCACTTCAAATATTCTTACAGGAAGGGCATCAAAGACTTCGTTGCAAATAATTAATCCGCTAAATGACTCTAATTGTTCAATTGAGCTATACCAAAAAATTTTATCTTCATGTTCTTTTAACCTTTCTCTTTGAACTTTTTTGAAAGCAGGATTTATTTCTACGAGATTATATTTTATAGAGGCCGAAGAGTCAATATTATCAAGAATATCCTTAGCAAGAAATCCCATGCCTGGTCCTATCTCAGTTACGGTAAAATTTTTGGGACAATTGAGCTTTTGATAAAAAATCTCTATTTGTCTTGCTAAAAAAAATCCAAAAACTGAACCAAGATGAGATGCTGTAAAAAAGTCTCCCTGTCTTCCAATTTTTGCATCTGGTTTAGTGTAATAACCAAGCTCTGGATAATAAAGAGCCATTTCCATAAACTCATCAAATGGAATTGCACCATGTTTTTTGATTTTTTTAATGATTATTTCTTTAAGCACGGCTTTTTAGGAAATGAGAGTTAACATTCTTTGGACAGCTTCATAGGCTTTGATTCTTATATCTTCAGGGACTTTAATTACATATTGATTTTCTTTTAAGGCAGTAAGAATGCTTTCAAGTGTTGTAATCTTCATATTGGGGCATATCATGGTTTTTTTGATAGGATAGAAAACCTTATCAGGATTTTCTTTTTTAAGCCTGTAAAGAAGCCCGACTTCTGTGCCAATTATAAACTCTTTTTGTGATGCTGCTCGAGCAAATCTTACCATTCCAGATGTGGATGCAACATGGTCAGCAAGTTCTATTACTTCAGGACGGCACTCAGGATGAACAACAACCAATGCATCTGGATGAGCCTTTTTCGCCCGAATAATATCCTCTTTTTTTATCATATGATGAGTTGGACAGAAACCATTCCACGCAATAATATCTTTTTCAGGAACATGCTTTTTAACCCAGTCTGCAAGATTTTTATCAGGCACAAATATAATTGAGCTAAACGGAACCGCTTTTACAATCTGAGGAGCATTGGCAGAGGTGCAACAAGCATAACTTAATGCCTTAACCTCTGCAGTGGTGTTAACATATGACACAATAGGTGCATAAGGATATCTATCTATCCATCTCTTAAGTTCCTCAACATCTACAGTATCTGCCATAGGACAACCAGCATCAATCTCAGGAAGAAGCACTGTTTTATCAGGATTGAGAATAGCAGCAGTTTCAGCCATAAAATGAACTCCGCAAAAAACAATAACATCGCAGTCAACCTTTGTCGCCTGCCTGCTTAATTCAAGAGAATCTCCAACAAAGTCAGCAATCTCTTGAACTTCTTCTCTCTGATAGTTGTGAGCAAGAATTATAGCATTCCTTTGTTTTTTAAGAGCAAGAATTTCTTCTACTGTCCTGTTGACCATATATACAAATCCTCCCTGTTTGTATATACAACAGAGCCATCAGATAGAATAATCGCTTTAATAGGCATTTTTTTGATCCTGTATTGTCCAGAATCTCCTGCATACCTTAGAGATATTTTTCTAACATAATTTTGTGTTTCAAGAATCTTAGGAATTCTACCAAGACTTTCAACAAGATTGGGTCCTGCATTATATGCAGCCAAAGCAAGCTTAAAGTTGCCATTGAACCTGTCAAGAAGATATTTCATGTATTTTATTCCACCATCTATGTTTTGCACAGGATCAAATGGGTCTTTTACTCCCATGAGAATTGCTGTTTGAGGCATTAGCTGCATAATTCCCATTGCACCCTTTGGAGAAACAGCATTTGGATTCCAGCCACTTTCTTCTTTTATCATTTCTTTTATAAGCTTAGAGTCAACTCCATAAAACCTGGATTTTTCATCTACAATTTTCTCAAGCTCATGTCTGGATGAATAAGAAACTGATTGAGATGTTGATATTTTTTGGACCCTACCTAATTTTTTTGTTGATACTTTTTTAATTTTTTCTTCACAAAAGTTTGTATAAACCCTTTCACCATCTATTGTTTTAACACAAATTCTATCTGCCCATAGATTGTTGTTGAAAAATACAAAAAATACTGCTATTATTGTCAACCATTTATACATATCCAATTATATCAAAATGAAAGAATTTTCTTACAACTTCCCTGACCTTATTATTGAGATTATCAACCATAAACCGAGAAAAAATGCAAAAACTCCTGTAATTAAACCAAAAAGGGAAATTCCATATATCAAAGGTTTTACCTGGTTTGCATGCATTATTGCAGAACTCAGTATCATGGCACTTACAATAAGACTGAATGCAATTTTATTGCTCGCTTTATCAATATCTTTAATAAACTCTGGAAGATTAACATGATACATTCTCACAGTTATCTCATCTCTAACAGCCTTTTTAAGAAGCGTTTTAAACTGAAATGGAATATGCTCAAGAGCATCCCTGAATTCACGCAGTGCTTTAAAAGTTTTGTTCAAGTAAAACTCTGGATGCAATCTTTTTGATATAATTTTTCTCGCATAAGGTTTTAGTAACTCAATGATAGATATCTTTGGACAAAGTTCTCTTGTTAATCCTTCAAGCATTATCAAAACCTTGTCAATTAAAAGAAGTTCAGGAAGGAATCTAAGTCTATGTTTTAAACATACTCTCATAATTGATTCAATCAGTTCTGATATTTTGATTTCCTCAATTCTGTACGTATAAATTGGGAAAAGAAGCTCTTCTATATCTTCCTTTAATTCTTTTTTGATTTTTTCTCTATCAATATCCTCTGGAATTATTCCAAGTTTAAGATACTCTGTAATTAACTGTTCAGTATTCTGGTTTATTATTGCCAGTGCGACATTTGCATAAGCCTCTTTGAATTCTTCATCAATTCTTTGGACTATACCAAAATCAACAAGAGCTATTCTTCCATCATCTCTGACAAGGATATTCCCAGGATGGGGATCACCATGAAAAAAGCCATAATCAAAAATTTGTTTAAAATATATATCAATCAGCGTATTTAAAAGAGTTTCTATATTAAGTCCTTTCTCTTTAATTGACTCCTTGTCATCAATTCTTATTCCATCTACTTTTTCCATAACAAGAATTTTTTCAGTAGTAAACTCTCTGAAAACGTGAGGAATATAAACTTTTTCCTCATTTTTAAATTTTTCCTTAAAAATTATTGCATTTCTTGCTTCTCTTCTAAAATCAAGCTCTTTTGTAATAGATTTTGAAAATTCATCCACAATTCCGACAGGGTCAAATAGCTTACTTTCTGAAATATATTTTTCAACAAGTTTAGCAAGAGTTTGAAGTATTGAAAGATCAAGCATAATCTGTTCTTTAATACCAGGACGTCTAACCTTCACAATAACCCTTTCTCCATTCATCAATGTAGCTTCATGAACCTGTGCAATTGATGCAGAACCTATTGGCTCTGGATTAAAACTTTGAAAAACCTTTTCAATTGAAATACCCAGTTCTTTTTCTATAATTTCGTAAACAACTTCCACTTTAAAAGGAGGGACTCTGTCTTGAAGTTTTTTAAACTCCTTCGCATAATTTAGCGTGACCATGTCAGGACGTGATGCGAGAAGTTGACCAAGTTTTATAAATGTAGGTCCGAGTTCTTCAAATGCTATTCTAAGCCTTTCAGCAATGGTGGGGACTTTATAATATGGCCATCTTCCGAAACTTCTAATCCTTTTCTTTAGACCAATAAATCTACCAAGATGAATCTGATCAATTATTTGTCCAAATCCGTGTTTTAAAAACACATTGATTATTTCTTGTAGTCTCTTTGCTGAAAAATACGTTTTTTTTATTCTTAAAATATCCATTCGCTGAAACTATTATAACACAAGAAAATAAAGCCAGAAATTATCCAATGCAAAACTTAAAATCTTCATGCTATAATACTTTTCATGAGTATTAAAAAGGGATATTTTGGTCTATACGGGGGCCGTTTTGTTCCTGAAACTTTAATGCCCGCTCTTGAAGAACTTGACAAGGTTTTCAACATAGCCAGAAAAGATAAAAATTTTATTAACGAATTTGAATCTCTTCTTAAAGACTATGTTGGTCGCCCTACCCCTCTTTATTTTGCAAAAAGGCTAAGTGAACACCTGGGTGGTGCAAAAATTTATCTAAAAAGAGAAGACCTTGCCCATACAGGTGCACATAAAATAAATAACGCTCTTGGACAAGCTCTACTTGCAAGCAAACTCATGAAAAAGGATAGAATTATCGCTGAAACAGGAGCAGGTCAGCATGGAGTTGCAACTGCTACAGGTGCTGCACTTGTAGGACTTAGTTGTGACATATACATGGGAACAGAGGATATTCGCAGACAGTCACTTAATGTTTTCAGAATGAACCTTCTTGGTGCAAGGGTTATCCCTGTTGATACAGGCTCAAGGACACTTAAAGATGCTATAAATGAAGCATTAAGAGACTGGACAACCAATGTAAGAACAACACATTATGTTTTGGGAACTGTTTTTGGTCCTCATCCATATCCATTACTTGTCAGATTTTTTCAGAGTGTTATAGGAAAAGAGGCAAAAAAACAGCTATTAAATAAAGAAGGCAGGCTTCCAGATGTTCTTATTGCCTGTGTTGGTGGTGGAAGTAACTCAATTGGACTTTTCAGTGCTTTTTTACATGATAAAGATGTAAAGATGATTGGTGTTGAAGCAGGTGGAAAGGGTATAGAAACAGGGCTTCATGCAGCCAGATTTGCAGGAGGAGCAAAGGGAATTTTTCAAGGATGTCTTAGCTATGTTTTGGAAAATGAAGATGGTAATATCCTTCAAACACATTCTGTCTCTGCTGGGCTTGATTATGCCTCTGTTGGTCCTGAACATGCCTATCTGAAAGATACAGGAAGAGTAAAATACACCTATGCTAATGATGAGGAGGCTTTAGAAGCCTTTGAACTTTTAAGCAGACTTGAAGGAATTATTCCAGCTCTTGAGTCAGCCCATGCTGTAGCTGAAGCAATAAAGATAGCACCAAAAATGTCAAAGGATTCAATAATAATTGTAAACCTCTCAGGTAGAGGTGACAAGGATGTGCAAGAGGTGGCGAGAATCAAAGGAGGAGATGGAAAAACAAAAATATGAAACAAGGATTCGCAGTTAGAAAAAAAATTGAAGAGATAAAAAATCAGGGTAAAAAAGCCTTTATTCCATATATTATGGCAGGAGACCCAAATCTTGAGGAAACTGCAAAGAGACTAAAAATACTTGAACAGGCAGGAGCAGACCTAATAGAGCTTGGCGTTCCCTTTTCAGATCCTCTTGCTGATGGACCGACAATACAAAAAGCAGCAGAAAGAGCATTAAACTCTGGAACAACCTTACGTAAGATATTGAATTTTCTTGAGGATTTTAAAAAAAGTATTAATACACCCATAATTCTTATGACTTATTTAAATCCTGTTTTCTGTTACGGAATTGAAAGATTTTTTCATGATGCAAAGGGAGTAAATGTTGGTGGAGTTATTTTTCCTGATCTAACAGTTGAAGAGTCTAAGTATTACAGAACATTTGCGAAGAAATACGGTATTGATACAATATTTCTTGTAGCACCAACATCAACTCCTGAGAGAGTAAAGAAAATTGTAAAAGCCTCAACAGGTTTTGTTTACTATGTTTCAATAACAGGAATAACAGGCACTACACTTAGCCTTGATAAATCTTTCAATGACCATATAAATTTTGTAAAAAGTTTTGGAAAACCTGTTTGTGTAGGCTTTGGAGTCAGTAAACCAGAAGAAGCAAAATATATTTCTCGAATTGCTGATGGAGTAATTGTGGGAAGTGCAATTGTAAAAATTTTTCATGAAAAACCTGAAAAGGCTTCTGAATTCATTAAATCTCTCAGAGAGGCAATATAATGGCATGGTTTAAAAGAAAAGAGCCTAAAATAGACAAAAAAGTAAAAATTCCTGAAGGATTATGGGTGAAATGTGAAAATTGTAAAGAAATAATTTATAGAAAAGAACTTGAAAATAATCTTAAAGTTTGCCCAAAATGTCAGTATCATTTCAGAATTTCAGCAAAAGAAAGAATTTCTCTTATAACAGATACCGGAAGTTTTACAGAACTTGACTCTGATATTAGAAGCCCTGATCCTCTTGAATTTAAAGATACAATGCCTTATAATGACCGATTACAGGAAAACGAAAAAAAGACAGGACTTAAAGAGGCAGCAATATATGGAGATGCAAAAATCAATGGAAGAGATGTAGTAATCGCTGTTCTTGATTTTTCCTTTATGGGTGGAAGCATGGGAACAGTTGTTGGAGAAAAAGTAACACGAGCAGCAGAAAGAGCAGTTGAGCGACAACTTCCTTTAATAATAATCTCATCATCAGGTGGTGCGAGAATGCAGGAAGGCATGTTTTCTCTCATGCAGATGGCGAAAACATCTCAGGCAATTGGAAGAGTTAAAGAAGCAGGACTTCTGTATATTTCTGTCTTAGCAGACCCGACATTTGGTGGAGTTACAGCATCCTTTGCAATGCTTGGCGATATAATCATTGCAGAACCCAAAAGTCTTATAGGTTTTGCAGGTCCGAGAGTTATTCAGGAAACAATCAAACAGCAGCTACCTGAAGGATTTCAGAGGGCAGAATTTTTACTTGAACACGGAATGGTTGATATCATTGTAGAAAGAAAAGAATTAAAAAATACAATTCATAGACTTATTGAGATTCTTATGCCTGTATCAACTTCATATAACAGCAACAGCCAAAATCTTAAAAACATCCATGACCCTGAATCGTCCTTTAATGTTATTCAAGAAAACAAGAATACTGAACAGCATACAGGTAAAAATTCTTCTTCGTCCAATTCAGACTCTAAATGACAAAGAGGATGAAATATAAAGAGTTGATAAATGAGCTTTATAAAAAAAGAACAAATGGCATAAAACTTGGACTTAATAGAGTTATTTCAGTACTTGAAAAACTTGGCAACCCTCATCATTCCTTCAAATCAATTCATATTGCAGGAACAAATGGTAAGGGTTCTGTTTCTAAAATCATATATTGTCTTATAAGAGCTCAAGGACTGAGTGTTGGACTTTTCACCTCTCCTCATCTTACAAGATTTACAGAAAGAATAATTGTCAATGATATTGAAATCTCTGAAGAAGAAGTTGAACATCTTATTGAAAAAATAAAACCTTTTTCAGATGAACTTACCTTTTTTGAGTATGTAACAGTAATGGCACTTCAATATTTTAAAGAAAAAGGTATTGAATATGCAGTGATTGAAACAGGTATGGGAGGAAGGCTTGATGCCACAAATGTGGTAAATCCTCTGATATCTGTAATAACAAACATAGGACTTGACCATCAGGAGTTTTTAGGTGCTGATTTAGCCTCTATTGCAAAAGAAAAAGCAGGAATCATAAAAAACGGGATACCAGTAGTATCTTCATCTCAGAAAAAAGAAGTAGAGAAAGTGATTATAAAAAAAGCAGAAGAGATGGAGTCACCATTATTTATTTACGACAGAGATTTCATAGGTGTATTAAAGTCAATGAGCCTTGAGGGAATTGTCTTTGATTTTTATCCCTTTAGTTTTCAGCCTTCAACCTCAAGCCTTCAGTCTAACTTATTCTTGCCTCTTACAGGCTTTCATCAACTTGAAAATGTCTCTGTAGCATTAAAGGCTTTTATTAACATATATCCCATGTATAATGAAAATGCAATCAAAGAAGGATTAAAAAATGTAAAAATACCAGGCAGACTTGAAATAATCTATGATAAACCTCTTGCTGTCTTTGATATAGCACATAATCCTGATGCTGCGGAGGTTTTGATAAAATCATTAAAAACTCTTACAGATAAAAAACCTGTAGTAGTTTTTGCAATGATGCGAGATAAAAATGTAAATGAATTTATAAAATGTTTTGAAAATTATGCATATAAAATGATTTTTACAGTCCCTAATTATGAAAGAGCTCTGACATATAAAGAATTACTGAAAAGACTAAATGATAAAAAAATAGATTTTGTTCCTGAACCTTTGGAAGCATTTAGAAATGCCATTTCACTTTGTAAGAATAATTCAGACATATATGTCCTCTGCACAGGCTCAGCATATCTGGTTGGTGAAATAAAAGAGCGTCTTGGAGAAAAAACATTGCATAGAAGTCTTGGAGAAATTTTATGAAAATTATTATCTCCAGGCATTTTCTTTTGTTTTGTATAATACTGTTTCTTTTTTTTATTGCTCGTATTTCCTTTGCTACAGAGATAATCTCTGAAACATTAGAATACTTTGACGAAGAAAAAAAAATTATTGCAATTGGTGATGTCTATATGAGCGATATAACCTTTGATCTTAAAGCACAAAAAGTAATTTATTATGAAAATACAGGTGATATAGAAGCCTATGGAGACCTTTACTATGACGATGACGAAATTACTGCATGGGCTGAAGAAGGAAAACTTAACAGGGATAAAAAAACAGGTCTTTTAAAAAATGCTCTTCTTCATATAAAAAAGCAGGATATGTGGATAAAAGCATCTGAGATTGAAAGGCTGAGCGAGATTAAATACAAAGCTAAAAAAGCAACTTTTTCAACTTGTGAACCAGAGCCAGATACTGCACAACCATGGTGTTTTACAGGGGAGTTTGTTGACCTTGTGGTTGATGATACATTAACATCAAAAATTACTACTTTTAAAGTCAAAGATGTGCCTATTCTTTTTTCTCCTGTGTTCTGGGGTCCTGGTGGAAGCACAAAAAAATCCGGATTTTTACCATTTAAATTTGGAAATTCAAATACTCGCGGAGTTCGTTTAAGCCCTGCCTATTATCTTGTGATTGATAGTAATAAAGATGCCACATTTTATCTTGACTATTTTTCAAAAATAGGACTTGGTAAAGGAATTGAATACAGATACATGGATTTTGATACAAAGGGGATGTGGTATGGATATCAGATCAAGGACAGGAAACTTAATAAAGAATATATTGAATTACGAGGAATTCATCTTCAGAAATTTAAGGGAGTTGACTTGCTGGCAGATTTAAACTATGTCAATAAGAATGATTTTTACAGGGAATACGGAGATGTTCGTTCAGCTTCAAATACATTTCTTTTTAAAGAATATGGGAAAGACCTTGCTGCAAGATATGATAGATTCTTGCAGTCTTCTCTGGAGCTTTCTATACCAGGGGTTCAATCAAGATTTTATTTGCTTGGACAAGGGTGGAAGGATTTAAAAGAAGGAGGTATAAGTCCTCCGGGAAAAGCAGAACTTGGATATGTTGTTTATCCATATAAACTTGGACAATTCAATATAAATTTCAATACTAATCTGGCTGAGTTTTATAAAGAAGACGGACTTAAAGGGCAAAGATTTGAGATAAGCCCTCAAATAAGTCATAGTATGGGAGATAGTGTTAAACTAACACAGAGCTTAGGATTAAAAGAAACTTTTTATAATCTTGAAAACACATCTCCTTATGAGGATACTTCTCATAGAGAAATGATTCAATATAATGCAAAAAGTTTTATGAGGTTTTATAAAAGAGGAGAAAATTTCACTCATCTGGTTGAGCCATTTGTGGAAGGAGTTTTTATAGGAGTTAATGGTAAGCCTCCGATTTTAAAAGATACTGAAGCAATTGATGACACAGCACTTTTAAGAGCTGGTGTGTATAACAAATTAAACTTTAAAAGTTTTAATATCCAAGCAAGAATTGCCCAAGTATATGATTTCAGAGCAAAAAATGAATGGGAT
Source organism: Thermodesulfovibrio yellowstonii DSM 11347 (assembly GCF_000020985.1). Taxonomy (NCBI): domain Bacteria; kingdom Pseudomonadati; phylum Nitrospirota; class Thermodesulfovibrionia; order Thermodesulfovibrionales; family Thermodesulfovibrionaceae; genus Thermodesulfovibrio; species Thermodesulfovibrio yellowstonii. The sequence continues at coordinate 543,937 of NC_011296.1, read as the reverse complement.
AAGTTATATCCGATTTTATTTGAAGGAAGAATATCCTTATGGAAAATAAGTTTCGGATTTGATACATATCAGAATATAGCAAAAAAAAGAATGGAAAGATTTAACAGTGATATAAGTTTTTCTCCAGATGAAACAACATCTTTCTCATTAAGTGAACGATATACCAAAGACGGTGCACTTTCTCCTGCTTATCTCTGGTCTCCTACATTAAGAGACCAGTATAACTCACAGGAAAAAGAAGGGGGAGTTAAGACATACGCCTTAGCAATAGCCAAAAAACTTTCAGAAAAGTGGTCATTTACAGCAAATTTAAACTATGATGCTAAAGGTCCTGGATTAAGAGATAGCTCATTAAACATAAAATATACTCAATCTTGCTGGGCAACAAATATTGCAATCACAAGAAGACCTGTTGAAATACAAGGAAGAAAAACCTCTGAGTTTAGTTTTCTTGTAATTTTTGAATTGAAAGGATTAGGTCCAATAAGAGTTTATGAACGCAGTGGTAGTTCTTAATAAACCAAAAGGTTTTACAAGCCAAGATACTGTTACTAAGGTAAAAAAGATTTTAAAAGTCAAAAAAGCAGGGCATGCAGGAACACTTGATCCTATGGCAACAGGGATTTTGATTGTATGTATAAATGAAGCGACCAAGATTACACCTTTTTTGATGGAACTTGAGAAGGAGTATGTCTTTAAGGCAAAATTTGGAATTTCAACAGATACCTATGATGCTGAGGGGAAAATTGTGAGAGTGGTTGAGGATTTTAAGCTTGAAAGAGAGCAAGTTGAGAGCATCCTTGAGGAGTTCACTGGAGAGATAATGCAGATACCACCTATGTATTCGGCAGTAAAGGTAGGAGGCAAACCCCTTCATGAACTTGCAAGAAAGGGTGTTGAAATAGAGAGAAAACCAAAGAAGGTGATTATCCATTCAATTAAAATAGAAAGTTTTGAACCACCCTTTGTGACATTCAGAGTAGTATGCAGCAAGGGAACATATGTGAGGTCTCTCTGTCACGATATAGGAGAGAAACTCCGTATAGGAGCGCATATAGTAGAGCTCACAAGAACAAGGATTGGAGAGTTTAGAGTGGAGGAGTCAATAGAGTTAGAGGAGTTAAAGAGTTTAATCTCAAATAATCTTGACTCTTCAGCCTTCAGCTTTCAGCCTAAGAAGGGTATTTTCTCCATAGACCAAGCTTTATATTTTCTGCCATCTGTTACAATGCAGGATTATATCATTCCGAGATTTCTTAACGGCAATCCAGTGAAAATACCCTCTGGAATAGTTCCAGCAGGCTGGGTTAAAGTAAAAGACACCAGGGGTAAAATTCTTGGAATAGGCTATGGCAATGGCGTAATTATAAAACCTGAAAGAATTATCTGGGAGGAGGTTTGATAATGATACAGAGATACACAAGAAAAGAGATGGGAAACATCTGGAGCGATGAGAACAAGTTCAGGAAATGGCTTCTTGTTGAGATTGCTGTATGTGAGGCATGGGCTGAGCTTGGAAAGATTCCTGAGGAAGCTTTACGGGAGATAAAAGAAAAGGCAGACTTTGACCTTAAAAGGATTGATGAGATTGAAGCAACTGTCAAGCACGATGTGATAGCTTTTTTGACTGCTGTGGCTGAAAAAGTTGGGACTGTATCCAGATATATTCACATGGGACTGACATCTTCTGATGTCGTTGATACTGCCCAGGCATTGCTTATGAAAGAGGCTGGAGAGTTGATAATGGAGGATTTGAAAAGGATTAAGGAATTATTTAAAGATAAGGCATTTCAATACAAAGATACAATATGCATGGGAAGAAGTCACGGAGTTCACGCAGAGCCTACAAGTTTTGGTTTGAGATTTGCTCTATGGTATGAGGAAGCAGGAAGAAATATTGATAGACTCGCTTCAGCAATTGATAGAATTTCAGTCGGTAAAATCTCAGGTGCTGTTGGGACATTCTCAAACATGCCACCAGAGATTGAAGAGATTGCCCTTAAGAAACTCGGGCTTAAGCCTGAGCCTGTGGCAACTCAGGTTGTGCAAAGGGATAGACATGCAGAGTTTTTAAGTGTGCTTGCCCTTATTGCTGCCATGATTGAAAAGATTGCTGTTGAGATAAGGCATTTACAGAGAACCGAAGTTTTAGAGGCAGAAGAACCATTTACAGAAGGACAGAAAGGCTCCTCTGCCATGCCTCATAAGAGAAACCCTGTGGGCTGCGAAAACCTAAGTGGACTTGCCCGCCTTGTCAGAAGCAATGCCTTTACAGCCTATGAAAACATTGCACTCTGGCATGACAGGGACATATCCCACTCATCTGTTGAGAGAGTAATAATTCCCGACAACTGCATCCTTGTTGACTATATGCTTAATAGACTCTACGGAATAATCAAAGACTTGAGGGTTTATCCAGAACGGATGCTTAAAAACATTGAACTTAGCTTTGGTCTATACAACTCTCAGCGGGTATTACTTGCTCTTGTAGAGAAGGGGCTTACCCGTGAGGAATCATACAAAATTGTCCAGTCCAATGCTATGCGGAGCTGGAAAGAAGGCATACCATTCATGGAGCTTCTTCTTAAGGACGAAGAAGTGAGGAAGTATCTCAATGAAGATGAAATAAAAAACATTTTTGAGCTAAACTATTACACAAGAAACATAGACCATATTTACAGGAGAGTGTTTGGATAGAAATTTGAAAAATACGAGGAGGGGGTTTTATGAGTAGAGACATTACAAAAATTAGAAATGTAGCAATTGTAGCCCATGCAGGTGCAGGGAATACCAAACTTGCAGAGCAGATACTTTTTAAAACAGGGCAAATTGACAGAGTAACTACAGGCGAGACAACAGGCAAAGTAATTGATTATGAACCTGAAGAGCTTGCAAGAAATATGACACTGAGTTGCAAAGTTGCTTACTGTGATTACAAAGAGCACAGAATTAACATTATAGATACACCTGGCTTTGTTAACTTTCTTGAAGATACAAAGAATGCCCTTCGAGTTTCCGACGGCGCTGTTGTCATTGTCAGTGCCCTTTCGGGTGTTAAAGCTGAAACTGAAAGAATATGGAAATACTGCGATGACTACGACCTTCCAAGAGTAGTTTTCGTAAACAAGCTTGACAAGGAAAACGCATCCTTTGACAGAGCAGTTGCAGAGATTGAAAAGGTTTTTGGTCAGGAGGCAATCCCTCTTACCCTGCCCATTGGCGAAGGTCCTGGCTTAAGAGGGATAGTAGACCTTATATCACTTAAAGCCTACGAGCAGGATGGAAAATCAGTAAAAGAAGTGCCTATCCCTTCCGAGCTTTCATCAAAAGTTGAGGAATACAGAAAAAAATTCGTAGAGAAAATTGCGGAGCTTGATGATAGCCTGCTCGAAAAGTATCTTGAAGGAGGAGAGCTCACCGAGGAGGAATTAAGAAAAGGGCTTCATGATGCCTCAATTGCCCGCAGATTCATCCCTGTCCTTGCTGGTTCAGCCTTGCTGGGCATAGGAGTTGATGCTTTACTTGATAGCATAATTCTCGCTCTTCCAGACCCACAGGAAAGAGCAAATATATATCCTATAAAAGGCATTAATCCAAAAGATGGCAGCGAAGCAAAAAGAGAACCCTCCGAAACAGCTCCGCTTGCTGCTTATGTTTTCAAAACCACCATAGACCCTTTTGCAGGCAAAATATCATACATAAGAGTTTTCTCAGGTGTGCTTAAGGCTGACTCTACAGTTCTTAATCCCAACACAGGCACAAAGGAAAGGATTGGCCAGATTTACTACATACTCGGCAAAACACAAAATCCCTGCCAGAAAGCAGGACATGGTGAGATTGTAGCTACAGTAAAACTAAAGGATACTCTCACAGGACACACTCTTTGCGATGAAAATAATCCGATTCTGCTTCCAGAGGTAAGATTCTCCGAGCCTATTATCTCCTATGCAATTGCACCAAAAACAAGGGGTGATGAGGAAAAGGTCAGCGCAGGGTTACATAAACTTCTTGAGGAAGACCCTACTCTTAAGTTTTCAAGGGATGAAGAGTCTAAGGATATGATTCTAAGTGGAATGGGACAGGTTCATATAGAAGTTGCTCTGGAAAAACTTAAAAGAAAATTTGGTGTTGAAGTTAACCTAATGGCACCAAAAGTTCCATACAGAGAGACAATCAGAGCCTCTGCTTCTGCCCAGGGCAAATATAAAAAGCAGTCTGGTGGAAGAGGCCAGTATGGAGACTGCTGGATTCAGATAGAACCTCTTCCAAGAGGAGGCGGCTATGAGTTTGTTGATAAAATCGTAGGAGGTGTTATTCCGCAACAGTATCGCCCTGCTGTTGAGAAAGGCATAATTGAGACGATGAAAGAAGGAATACTTGCATACTATCCAATAATTGACATAAAAGTAACTCTCTATGATGGTTCTTATCATCCTGTAGATTCCTCTGAAATGGCTTTCAAAATAGCTGGTGCTCTTGCTCTTAAAAAAGCCTTTATGGATGCAAAACCCGTATTGCTTGAACCAATCATGAAAGCTGAAATAATCGTGCCTGATGAAACACTGGGAACAATCATTGGAGACCTTAACTCCCGTAGAGGCAAGGTTCAGGGCGTTGACCCACAGGCTGGAGGAAATCAAAAGATAACAGCCCTTGTGCCAATGGCAGAGATGCTTACCTATGCCAATCAGCTTCACAGTATGACATCGGGAAGAGGAATTTACTCAATGGAGTTTTCCCATTATGAGGAAGTGCCCTCTCATATTGCCCAGAAAATAATTGAGCAGAGGCAAAAAGAACGTCAGGCAAAGGCAGAGGAGTGAAGTAAACAGATGCTGTATTTCGCTTTTGCAAAATTCTTGGACAATTCTAAGCTTACTCCACTACAGCCAAAAAACTTGCTTTTCAGGCTCAAACAGTTTTGGCTGTGGACGTTCTGCTTCGCTAAGAATTGTTACCCAAAAATTTTAAAAGTCGCTCAATACAGCAATTATTTGTTTGATAAAAATTGTTACCAGAAGATTTATAAATCGCTTATTAAAGCATCTATTTTCTGAAAGTATGAATATGTTTTGTAGGAATAATAAACTTAAAAAATTAGGGTATGTTCAATTACAAAAGGTCATTCCGAGGGGGCTCAATGACCCCGAAGTGACCCTTATGGGTCACCCTGAGGCTTTAGCCGAAGGGTCGCCTAATTTATATGTTACTCAGGTTACAAGAAATAGTGCAGACAAAATTTTTACAATCGAAAGAGATTCCTCACTTTGCTTTGCTCCGTTCGGAATGACAGATGAGGGAGGTTTACGCTTCTTGAAATGACATACGAGGGAGGAAGTAAGCATAGATGAAAAAACCGTGGGGTGGAAGATTTAAGGAAGGAACTGCTAAGACACTGGAGGAGTTCTCACAGTCAATCTCTTTTGACAGAAGGCTCTGGCAGGAAGATATTGAAGGAAGCCGTGCCCATGCAAAGATGCTCTGCAAACAGGGCATTATCACTGAAGAGGAGCTAAAGCAGATTTTAAAGGGACTTGCTGAAATTGAAAGAGAAATCAAAGAGGGAAAGTTTCAGTTCAAAGAAGAGCTTGAGGATATACACATGAACATTGAGAGAGCTTTGATTGAAAAAACAGGCTCTGCTGGTGCAAAGATTCATACAGCCCGGTCAAGAAACGACCAGGTTGCCACTGACTTAAGACTTTATTTGAGAAAAAGAGTGAATGAATTAATAGAGTTAACAGAAAAGCTTGAGAAAACCCTTGTTAATGTTGCCGAAAAAAACATTGATACAATCATGCCCGGATATACTCATCTACAGAAAGCCCAGCCAGTGCTTCTTGCTCATCATCTACTTGCTTATGCATGGATGCTTGAAAGAGACAGGGAGCGGCTGAAAGAGGCACTAAAAAGGCTCAATCTATGCCCTCTTGGTGCAGGTGCCCTTGCAGGAAGCAGCCTTCCAATTGACAGGCATTACACAGCAAAGGAGCTTGGTTTTGAAGAACCAATTCCAAACAGCATGGATGCGGTCTCAGACAGAGATTTTGTCCTTGATGTTTTATACTGTGGTGCTATGCTCATGATGCATCTAAGCAGGCTTGCTGAAGAGATAATCCTTTGGGCAACAGATGAATTCAGATTTATTGAGCTGCCTGATAAATTCTCCACTGGCTCAAGCATGATGCCTCAGAAAAAAAATCCAGACCCGGCAGAGTTAATTAGAGGGAAAACAGGCAGAGTTTACGGAAATCTGCTTAGCATGCTTACAACTATGAAAGGACTTCCCCTTACCTATAATAGAGACATGCAGGAGGACAAAGAGCCTGTCTTTGATACGATTGACACAGTAATCATGAGCCTTAGAGTAATTACAGAAATGCTTCCGGAGATAAAATTCAACAAAGAGAGAATGAAAGAGGCTTGCGGAAGTGGCTACATTACAGCTACAGACATTGCAGAGTATCTTGTAAAGAAGGGAGTTCCCTTTAGAAATGCCCATGAGATAACAGGCAAGATTGTGCTTTACTGTATTGAAAAGGGTAAAAATCTCAACGAATTAAGCATAAAGGAATTAAGGAAGTTCTCGTCAAAAATTGAAAAAGACCTCTATGCCATACTTACTCCTGAAGGTTCAATTGATTCAAAAAGCTCCTACGGAAGCACTTCAAAAAAGAGTGTAAAGGAACAGATAAGAATGTTGAGGAAGAGGTTGAAGGAATGAAGAAAGGCAAGTTTTACTGGTGTTCGCTCATGAGATATCTTTGGACAGTTCTAAACTCGTTTCGCTACAGTTGCAAAACTCAACCCTTCGGGTTTCAGACAGTTGCAACTGTTTTACGCTACACTTCGTTAAGAACTGTTACCCAAAGATATCTAAAATCGCTCACACCAGTATTTACTTGTTTAACAATTTTTATTTTACTATTCCTTCTCACAGCCTGTGGCAGAAAGCTTGACCCAAATCTTGATGACTATCTTCAGCCCGAGCCCGTTGCGAGTTTAACGCTTTCAGCTACTTATGACAAAATATTAATTTCCTGGAGTTATCCTGAAAAAGAAAAAACTAAAATAGAAAGCTTCCTCATAGAGAGAGAAAGCAAAGGAGAGAAAAAAACTCTTGGTTACTACAATAAAGAAACTACCTCCCTTGAGGACAAAGATTTTACCTTCGGAGAAACTTACAGATATCGTATCTTTGCCATAAGACCAAAAGGTATATACAGCAAACCAACAGAAGCTACGATTACTCCTCAAAAATTACCTGAGGTGGAAAATATTACTTATAAAATTAATCCTGAAGGCGTAATGCTTTCATGGGATGCACAGAATTCATTGACTTATAACGTGTACAGGATAAATCAAAAGGGTGAGAGAGTAAAGATTGGCTCAACAGATAAAAAATTCTTTTTAGACGAACTTCTTTACGGAAGCATAAGCAGTTACAAAGAAAACTCTCAATCGGAAATTCCCTATGTTATTACTACTTCTAAATCCTATGAATCAGCATATCTGGAGAGCAAAGGCATTGAAACAAAAGTTTCAATTGAATCTTTTATTCCGACAAAGCCTAAGGAAGTTTTCTGGTCAGTTAATGAGCAAGGAGTTTATATTTCATGGAAAGAAACCAAAGAAAGATGGATAAAAGGTTACAGAATATATAGAAAAACAGCAGATGAAAAGAGTTATGAGCTTGTAGGTGAAACAATGATTCCTCTATTCTTTGACGCCAAGTATAATATCACTAACATAAAATCGCCGGTTTATTATAAAATCACTTCGGAAGCTCCTTTAAAAGAGAGTGAAGCAGTAGAAATAAAAGTGGAGGTGCATGATGGATAAAATTCTTCTGGGACACGGAAGTGGCGGCAAGCTCATGTATGAGCTTATTAAAAAATATATTGCACCTATTTTTGAACTCCCTTCTCTTATGGATTCTGCGATAGTTTCTCTTAATCATTCAGGAAAAATAGCAATAACAACTGATTCTTATACTGTTTCTCCTATCTTTTTCCCAGGTGGCGATATTGGAGACCTTGCAATTAATGGAACTGTGAACGACCTGGCAGTGGTCGGTGCAGTTCCCCTTTATCTTACTGTTGGCTTTATTCTTGAAGAAGGTTTTCCTCTGTCTGATTTTGAAAAAATACTCAGTAGCATCTCCTCCTCAGCTAAAAAAGCAGGAGTAAAAATTGTTGCAGGAGATACTAAAGTTGTAGACAAAGGAAAGGGAGATGGAATTTTTATAAATACCTCTGGAATAGGAGTAATTCCCGAAGGAGTAGAGCTTTCCCCTCTGAAAATTGAAATGGGCGACAAAATCCTCATAAGTGGCTCTATAGGGAATCATGGTATTGCTGTTATGAGCGAGAGAAACGGCTTTACCTTTGAGCCACCTGTCTTAAGTGATACAAGGGCATTAAATGGCTTAATTGACCAGATAATGAAGGAATTTACACCATTCGTAAAAGTAATGAGAGACCCTACTCGTGGAGGATTAGCCACAACACTTAAAGAACTTGCATTAGAATCATTGAAAGATATTTTAATTTATGAAAGTGCTATCCCTCTTCATGACACAGTAAAAGGTGCTTGTGAACTTCTTGGACTTGACCCACTTTATGTGGCGAATGAGGGAATTTTCGTTGCAATTGTTAAAGCAGATGTAGCAGAGAAAATCTTACAATTAATGAAATCGCACCCTTTTGGAGAAGAATCTGCTATAATTGGGGAAGTAACTGGCAAGGGAGGAAAAGTTTTACTTAAAACATTCATTGGGGGTACCAGAATAGTTGATATGCTTCCTGGAGAACAGTTGCCAAGAATATGTTAAAGGAGTTAGATATGAGAAAGTTTAAAAATCGCTTGATTTCACCAAGAGTGATTAATCAAAAATATCTAAATTGCTCAATCAAGTTTGTCTTTTTTCTGATGATTGTTTTTTTCTGCACTCAGCTTTTAATTTTCAAACTTAATGCAGAAGAAAACAAATTCTTCGTTGATAAAGTAATCGCTGTTGTAAACAGAGATGTAATAACCTGGAGCGAACTATACAAATATATGGAATTTACTGCGAAGGATGAGATTAAGGCATTAAATCCAGATGAAAAATTCAAATACTTTAAAGCTCATGAAGAAGAGTTTCTTGAGAGACTAATTGATACAAAACTTCAGATTGAAGAAGCTGAAAAATATGGAATTTTTGTTACCGATTCTGAGATAGAAGGAGCAATAAATGATATAAAGAAAAAATATGCTCTTACAGAACAAGCTTTTCTGGAAACCCTTAAAAAAGAAGGCATGAGCATTAATGACTATAAAAAAATGCTTAAAGAACAGATAATAATTGGTAGAGCATTAAACACATTAGTAAAAAGCAAAATTATTATTACTGATGCTGAGATAAATAACTATATTGCAGCTCATCCAGAGCTTTCATGTGATGATGAGGGTTATTATGTAAGCCAGATATTTTTGAAAAAAAGAGAAAATCAAGAAGAACTAAAAGCAAAAATAAATGAAGTTTTCAAAAGACTCATTCAAGGTGAGCCTTTCAGTAAAGTAGCATCTCAGATGAGTGAGGACGTAACAGCAAAAACAGGAGGAGCAATTGGACTTCTTAAAAAGAAAGAAATTGCCTCTGAACTATCAAATTTATTCTCAAAAATGAATATAGGACAAGTAAGTGAACCTATGATGACTGAACATGGTATTTTTATTTTCAGGCTTGATGGAGTTTGTTTTAAAAAAGGTTCTGAACAGCTTGTAAACTACGTGAGAAGTCTTTTAGAAGATGAAAAGTTTAAAAAAGATTACAAGCTCTGGACAAGAGGTTTACGTCAGAGAGCTTATATTGAGATTATGGATTAAAAAATGCTTGAAAGATTACAGAAAATACTATCTGATTACGGAATTGCATCAAGGAGACACGCTGAAGAATTAATAAAAGAAGGACGAGTAACTGTAAACGGACAGATTGCGGTAATAGGACAAAAAGCAGACCCTGAAAAAGACTACATAAAAGTTGATGGAAAACTTCTCATTAAACCAGAACCTAAGGTGTACTATGCTTTTTATAAGCCCCGAAAGGTAATCACAGCACTTTTAGACCCTCAAGGAAGACCTACTATAAGAGATTTTATAAAGGGAATAAAATTCCGCATTTACCCTGTAGGCAGGCTTGATTTTGATTCTGAAGGGTTGCTTCTTCTTACTAATGATGGAGAATTAGCTTACAAAGTTATGCACCCAAGTTCCCAGATAGAAAAAACTTACATGGTAAAGGTTGATGGTATCGTTGAACCTGAAACAATTGAAAAACTTAGGAAAGGGATAAAAATTGAAGGCAAACTTGCTGTACCTGTAAGTGTTCATCTCGTAAAAAAACTTAAAGCTAATTCTTGGATAAAGATTACTCTTCATGAAGGTAGAAAAAGACAGATTCGTAAAATGCTTGAACGCGTCGGGCATCCTGTTATCAGGCTTATTAGAATAGCTATTGATGGCGTCAAATTGGGAGACCTGAAACCAGGTCAACTTAGACCATTGACAAAGGAAGAAATAGAAAAATTAAGAAGAAATAAATAATAATCTTCGTTAGATAATTTTATTTTTTCAATTCAAAAATAAAATCCATTTCTACTACAGCATCAAGTGGGAGGCTATATACTCCTACAGCTACTCTACAATGTTTCCCATTTTCACCGAATATTTTCATCAGAAGTTCTGATGCTGGATTAAGAACCTTAGGGTGTTCCGTAAAACTTTCTGAAGAAGCAATATATCCGGTTACTTTTACACATTGTCTTATTTTATCAAGATTACCTATATAATCTTTTACAATTGCCAGTGCATTTAAAACAACCTGTAATGCCTCTTCAGAAGCCTCTTTAATAGATACATTCTTATCAACCTTGCCTTTCCTTAAAAGCTTTCCTTCTCTAAAAGGAAGAATTCCGCTTAAAAATAAAAGATTTCCTACTTTTAAAGCGGTTGTATAAGCACCAACAGGTTTTAGAGGCTCTGGAAGTGTTATCCCTAACTCTTTCAACTTTTCCTCTATCATAATGGTATAATTTTAACATGTCATATAAAATTAAAGTAAAGCCAGAAGATTTCATTGTAAAAGAGATAAGTTCAATTCCCTTAAAGGAAAAGGGACCTTTTGGAGTTTTTATTCTAAAGAAAAAAAAGTGGAATACGATTGACTTGTTAAAAAAGATTGCCCAAAAATTGAGAATTCCCTTTGATAGCATCTCATACGGTGGGAAAAAAGACAGACACGGTATTACTGAGCAGTTCATAACAATAAAAAATCCTCCTTTCAAATTTAATATAAAAAAAGATAAATTTGAACTCAAACATATTGGTTTTTCAGATGAACCAATGAAGCCACAATTCATTGAGAACAATGTTTTCAAAGTAACTGTAAGAGCTATTTCTCCAAATGCCATTGATTCTATCATATATCATATTGAAAAAGTTAAAAATTACGGATTCATAAACTATTTTGATGATCAGAGATTTGGAAGCTTTGATCCAAACCAAGGATTTATTGCTGAAAAAATAATAAAAGGGCATTATAATGGAGCACTTAAAATTTACTTTACCCATATATATCCTGAAGATAAAAAAAAGGCAAAAGAAAGAAAAAGAAAAATTTCTGAAAACTGGGGTGACTGGAACAGTTGTTTAAATTTTGCTAAAACTAAATTTGAAAAATTTGCATTCAGCCATCTTTTAGAGCATCAAAAGGATTACATATCACTGCTTCAAAAAATTCCAAAAGAAGAAATGTCCATGTTTTTTTCAGCCTATCAGAGTTTTATATGGAATGAAACTGTTAAAAGACTCCTTAAAACTTTATTCCCCGTTGAAAATTTGCTTATTCATAAAGGAGTTGCAGGAGAGTATATCTTCTTTGATGAAATTGATGAAAAAAATTTTGAGTATCTTAAGAGTTTAGAGATTCCTACACCTTCTTCAAACGCAAAAATGCCCCAGGACATTATTGAAAAAATATATAATGAGATTTTTTTTGAAAGACAAATAAAACCTTCTCAGTTTAATTTGAAAAAAATAAGACAGTCATTTTTTAAATCTGTTCCAAGACAAGTCCTTGTCATCCCTAATATTCTGCATAAAATTGAAGATGATGAAGTTTATGAAGGTAAAATAAAGCTTACTCTTGGTTTTATTCTTCCAAGAGGTTCCTATGCAACAATGCTTATTAAAAGAATCTTTGCAAAAAAATAGGAGGAACAATGCCTTACTTTGTTGTGCACGAACATCATGCAAAAAAGCTTCATTTTGACCTCAGACTAGAAAAGGATGGAGTGCTCAAATCTTGGGCAATTCCCAAAGGTCCTTCAATGAATCCTCAAGATAAGCGTCTTGCAATTCAGGTTGAAGATCATGCTTTAGAGTATGGTAACTTTGAAGGTATTATTCCTGAAGGACAGTATGGTGCAGGTAAAGTTTATATCTGGGATAAAGGGCAATATAGCACAGTGAAAGGCTCTCCTGAAGAAGGACAGTGGGAAATTTTTATGGAAGGAGAAATATTAAAAGGAAACTTTGTTTTAGTGAAACTTAAGGGGAAATCTGATGAATGGCTTTTTATCAAGAAAAAAGATAAATTTGCAGACTATAACTTTAAGCTAAAACTTAAATTTCCCTGAGCAGAATTTTTAACTCTTCCACTGTTACCTCATATTTCTTCTTGCAGAAATAGCATTCAACATCAACTGTTTTTCCTTCTTCAATCATTTTCTGAATTTCTTCTCTTCCAAGTGTAACAATTGCATTGATAACTCTATCTTTTGTGCATGGGCAGAAGTATGTAACAGTGCCTCTGTGCAAAACCTCAATTGGTAATCCTACTACTTCTTCAAGTATTTGTAGAGAATCCATTCCTTGAAGTATCATTGATGAAGTTGATTGAGTTTCAGAAAGTTTTCTTTCAAGGAACTCAACTATTTCAGTTCTTGTTTCAGGCATGGTCTGAATCATAAAACCACCTGCTGCTTTAACTGAGTTATCTGGTTCAACATAAACTCCAAGTGAGACTGCTGAAGGAATCTGTTCAGAAACATTTAAATAGTAAGCAAGGTCTCGGGCAATCTCACCTGTTTGAAGTTCCACGCTACTTTGATAGTATTCTCTTAATCCCAAATCTCTTATCACATTTAAAAAACCTTTGCCCACTCCTCTTCCCACATCAATTTTCTCATTCTTCAATCCCATATAGATATGTGGTCTTTTTACATATGCACGAACTCTATAAAAAGAATCTGCTTCAGCTACAACTTCATTTAAAGGTCCATCACCCTTTATCTGAACCATTATCTTCTGCCTATCCTTTAATGTTGATGCGAGAAGAACGCTTCCAGCAATAACTCTTCCCATTGCTGCTGTAGCAGTAGGCCATGTATCGTGAATCTTTCTTGCATACTCAACTGTTTCTGTGCAAATTGTTGCTACAACAAGAACATGCTCATTCTTTATTAATCCTTTTACAACCTCATCCATCTAATAAAGCCTCCACAATCTGTTTTTTCTCTAACCCCATAGTTTTTACAGCATTGCCCATATAAATGAATATCTCTATAAATCCGTCACTATTTATAAGTGCTGCAGGTTTATTTGGAGACTGAGAATAAAAGTTCACAATTGGAAGGATTGTTTCTCCAACTCTTATTTCTTTAATTTTTCTCTCTTCTGGTTTTATATTGGTTATTGCATTACCAAATCTATCAATATAAACTATTTTCCCAACTATTTTATCATTCAAATTTACAGGATTTAAATACTCCAGTAAAAAAATCTCTTTTAATGGTTTGCCAAATTCACTTATTGAAACTCCTGTTGAAAGCCATGCTGCAGCAGGTGCGAAAACATCTCTTCCCTGAAAAGTAGGACTTTCCTTTTGTAGAAAATATTTAGGATTTTCAATTGATATGCATACAAAGGGTTCTTTTATAACATAGCTAAGAAGTCCATTGTCAGGAGCGATAAAGTAATGTCCCTGAGATTTAACTATCAAAGCTTTTCTCTGAGAACCAACCCCAGGGTCAACAATGCTGAGATGAATAGTTCCCTTAGGAAAGTATTTAAAGCTTTGCCATAAAACAAAAGCAGCATCCTCCACTGTCTGAGGTTTAATACCATGTGTGATATCAATGATTTTTACATTTGGATTTATTTTTAAAATTACTCCTTTCATCTGCCCAACAAAAGGGTCATCATAACCAAAATCAGTTAAAAGTGTAATTATCCTATTCTTTGAAGCTGCCAATGATCTCATTTATGTCTTTTATGTTTTCTTCAATTAAAAACTGCTTAATGCCTTCAATTATCTCAACTGTTGCAATAGGGTTTATAAAATTAGCTGTTCCTACTTGAATAGCCTTTGCTCCAGCAATTAAAAACTGCAAAGCATCTTCTGCACTAACAATTCCTCCAACTCCAATTACAGGAATTTTAACAGCTTGGGCAACTTCCCACACTGCTCTTAAAGCTACTGGTCTTATCGCAGGTCCTGAAAGACCTCCGGTAAGAGTTCCTATCATACTTTTACGAGTTTTTATATCAATCACCATTGCTGGAATTGTATTAATCAAAGAGACAGCATCTGCGCCTTCTTCCTCACAAATTCTTGCCATTAAAGCAATCTCGGTAACCTGAGGAGCAAGTTTAACTATCAATGGCTTTTTAATATGAAGTCTAACCCTTTTTATAGCTTCCCGTAAAAGTTCTGGCTCTAATCCCATTTTTCTCCATTCACTTGTCTTATTCGGGCATGAAACATTCATCTCAAGAGCATGAACTCCCTCAGTTTCATCAAGAAGTTTTGCTACTTCTATATATTCATCAAGATTTTCACCAAAAAAGTTTACTATTATGTTAGTGTTAAACTTTTTCAAAAATGGAAGCTTTTCTTTTTTAAATGCCTCTAATCCTATATTTTGCAATCCAATTGAGTTAATCATTCCACAGGGAGTTTCATAAATTCTCGGAGGAGGATTCCCTTGTTTTGGTTTTAATGAAAGCCCCTTTACAACAATGCCACCTAAAATATTAAGATCAACAAACTGAGAATACTCAAGTCCGTAGCCAAATGTGCCAGATGCAGTAAGCACAGGATTTTTAAAACTAAGATTACCTATTTTAACCTCCAAGACAGGCATCATAATACAAGCTCCTTAAGCTCAAAAACAGGACCTTCAGTGCAAACTCTTTTGAAATCTTCCCTTGTTTTTATTACACATCCAAGACATGCTCCAACTCCACAAGCCATTCTCTCCTCTGTTGCTACATAACAGGGTCTGTTTTCATTAACAATTTTTTTAAGCTCTTTTAACATCATCATAGGTCCACAGGCATAAATAGGGAAAGGAAGTTGTATGCTTTTTTCTCTAAAAAGCTCTGTAATAACTCCTTTATAGGCATAGGAAGTTTCTTTCTCAGTTGAGATATAAAGTTGTTTTGAAAGCCTTTTTAGTTCTTCATAAAAAAGTATTTCTTTTTCATTTCTTACACCATAAAAAAGATAGGCTCTTTGAGGAAATTTTTTAATCAGATAATAAACTGATGCAAGTCCAATTCCTCCTGCAATTACTATAAAATCTCCCTCTGGGAAAGGATACCATCTTCCAAATGGACCTGTAAGAGTTATAGAATCACCTTTTTTAAGTTTAGTAAGGATATTTGTTCCCTTGCCTTTTAGTCTGTATAAAAACTTAATCTCTCCCTTTTCATGCTCAAAAATGCTAAAGGGTCTTCCCAAAAGAGGATCAAGCCTCTGATTAACTCTTAGAATACAGAACTGTCCTGGCTTGGTTTCAACATCATCAGAAATCTCAAGGGAAATTAAATAAATCTCTTCTGTTAGTGCTTCATTGCTTATTACTTTTGATTTAAATAGCTTATTCAAAGCTTATAGAGATAATTTCGTAATTAAATGTTTTAGCAGGAGCTTTTATAGTAACCTGCTCACCAACTTCCTTACCAATTAAAGCTTTACCCACAGGAGAAGTAATGGATATTTTTCCATTTTTTACGTCTGCTTCATCAGGACCAACAAGATGAAACTCTTTCTCTTCCTCTGTATCAATATCAATAACTCTAACTTTTGCACCAAAGGCAACTTTATTTTGATTGATTTTTGATGGATCAATTACATAGGCACGGGCGAGTTTAGCCTGAAGTTCCTGAATTCTTCCTTCAATAAAAGACTGCTTTTCTCTTGCTGCGTGATACTCAGCATTTTCTGATAAATCTCCGTGAGCACGTGCTTCTGCGATTGCTTTTATTATTGCTGGACGTTCAATTTTTATCAATCTGTCCAGCTCTTCCTTCAGCTTTTCATAACCTTCAGGGGTCATGGGAATCCTGTCAGTCAACTTATCCTCCTTTGAATGAAAATTATATTATTTAATTTAGCAGAATTTTGAAATTTCAGTAAAGCTATGTGATTACGACAAATGCTACAGCATAATTTTTTTCGTGGGAAATAGATATGAAAATTTTTTTATTAAAGCCTGGTATTTTAACTTCTGGTGAACCGTCAGAGTTGTTTCTGACTTCAATATTTTTTAAGGTTAATCCTTTCTGTTTTTTTAATGCTTTAATCACTGCTTCTTTGACTGCAAAGCGAGCTGCGAGATGAGGAAAAGGATTTGCATGGCTGAAACTATAAGAAATTTCTCCTTCGGTAAAAACTTTGTTTAAAAATTTTTCTCCACATTTTTCATAAATTTTTTTTATTCTTTCAACTGCTACAATATCAACACCAACTCCTTCAATCATGGAACTGCCCAGCTTTTAGGAATAAATATTTTCTCAAATGTGTAAAGAGCATATCTATCTGTCATTCCTGCAATGAAATCACATATTTTTCTATGAAGTTCTTTTTCTTCAAGTTCCTGAGCATCTATTATATGAGGATTGTCAAGATAATAGTTATAAAGACTCTCAAGCATTCTCTTAGCTTTTTTAAACTCTTCTATAATGCGTTCATTATAGTAAACTTTCTCAAAAAGAAAATCTCTAAAACTGTGAACCATTTCTTCCATCTCAGGAGACATGGAGATTTTTTCATAATCTTCTTTTATGGTTGTAAAAATAACATCTCTAACCATTTTATCTATTCTTTTTGAGTGCCTATCGCCAAAAAATTTTAAAAACTGTTGTGGAATATCATTTTTTTTGATAATTCCTGCTCTTATTGCATCATCTATATCATGGTTAATATATGCGATAACATCTCCTACTCTCACAATTTGCCCCTCTAATGTGAAAGGCTCATCACTTAAAATTTTTCCACGACCCTTTGAGTGTTTAAGTATTCCATCCCTTACTTCAAATGTAAGATTAAGACCCTTACCATTTTTCTCAAGAATATCAACAACTCTAAGGCTTTGCTCATAATGTTCAAACCCTCCAGGATGAAGCTCTCTTAGTATTGCTTCACCAGCATGTCCGAAAGGAGTGTGTCCGAGATCATGTCCAAGTGCTATAGCTTCTGTAAGATCCTCATTAAGCCTTAATGCTCTTGCGATTGTTCTTGATATCTGAGATACTTCAAAAACATGAGTAAGACGAGTCCTGTAGTGATCACCTTGAGGAGAGAAAAAAACCTGTGTTTTATGTTTGAGCCTGCGAAAAGCTTTACTATGAATAATTCTGTCTCTGTCACGCTGAAAAGGAGTTCTTATATCATCTTCTGGTTCAGGCTTTAATCTTCCTTTTGTTTGTGAACTCAGACAGGACTTGGGATGTAAAAAACTTTTTTCTATTTCCTGATATCGTTCTCTGATGTTCATAAAACTTGTTTTATAGCTTTAACAAGCAAAGGAATCTCTTTTTCCTGTAATGTCCTTACATCAAAAATAACAAAATCTTCCTTTATTCTTGCAATTACAGGAGGTTCTGTTTTTCTTAATTTTTTTATAAATTCTTCAGTCTGAGTTGTTTTAATTGCTACAACATATGTTTTAATGCCATTTTCAGGAAGAGATCCGCCTCCAGGCATTGACACATCTTCTTTCAGAGTAGCATCAATTCCTTCTTTTTTAAACATCCTCAATATCTTTAATGCTCTATTCTTAATCTTCTCAGGAGATTCAACAATCATTCTTAATGTAGGAATTTTTTCAATAGCTTCTTTTTCATCAAGATAAAGCATCAAAGTTGCTTCCAGTGCTGCAAGAGTCATTTTATCAACTCTCAAAGCACGCATGAGAGGATTTTTTGATATCTGTTCAATTAAATCGTCCCGTCCAATTATAAATCCAGCCTGTGCTCCTCCAAGAAGTTTATCTCCACTAAATGTAACAATATCTGCTCCTTCTCTAACAACTTCCTGAACCGATGGTTCAGTAAAAAATCCATATCTTTTTAAATCAATAAAACATCCGCTTCCAAGATCAACCATGACTGGAATACCTTTTTGTTTACCAAGATTTGAAAGTTCCCTAATTGAAACCTCTTCTGTAAAGCCTACAATTTTAAAATTTGACCTGTGCACTTTAAGTAAAAAAGCTGTATTTTCATTTATTGCATTTTCATAATCACTTAATCGTGTTTTGTTTGTTGTGCCAACTTCCTTTAAAATTGCTCCTGATTGAGTCATTACATCAGGAATTCTGAAAGAACCACCTATTTCAACAAGTTCTCCACGAGAGACAATTACTTCTTTGCCACGAGCAAGAGTATTAAGGCATAGGAAAACTGCACCTGCATTATTATTTACAACCACTGCTCCAGAAACATCAGCAATCTTTTTTATAGCATCAACAATATGAACATATCTCTTGCCTCTTTGCCCTTTTTCTAAGTCATACTCAAGATTTGAATAGCTTGTAGCAATTTCAATCACATGTTTTATTGCCTCATCTGGGAGTATTGCTCTCCCAAGATTTGTGTGAATCACAACTCCTGTAGCATTTATCACAGGTCTGAGTGAATATCTCTGGTTTAAAGATTTTTCTATTTCTTCAACTATTTTATCTTCATCAATCTGAGAAACATAACCTTTAAGTATTTTATCTCTTAATCTGTTAAGAACTTTTCTTGTGCATTCACGAACTAATGAATAAGAATAGTTACTTAGAAGAGTTTCTATTCTTTCATTTTTTAAAATCCTATCAACAGCAGGAATATTTCTTAAGAGTTTGGTCTTATCCAGATTCATTAATCCTTTAATTTTTCCTCAATCTTTGTAATTCTTAAGTTTATATCATTTATCAATGATTTCAAATTCTCAATCTCATCTTTTGTTACCAGATTCATTCCCTGTAATGTTTTTTGAACCATTTCTTTGAAGTTGTCCTTGAAACTCTCCTTTGCCTCTTCTGATTTTGATATAAACTCATTAATTATCTTTGCTGCCTCTGATTCGCTCATCTTACCCCGTTTCACAAGATCCTCAAGAAATTCTCTGAGCATTTCCTGCATTCCCAAGCATGCAAAAAGCATATTTTTAAATAAATCCTGTAATGCCATGCTACCTCCTTCATGATTGTTTTTCAATCAAACTGTAGAATATCTCCGATACCTTCTCAAGAGACTCTCCATCAGGACATCCACCCTGAGCAGTTTCCTGCCTTCCACCACCTTTGCCACCAACAGCCTGGACTATATTTCTCATAAGTTTTCCAGCATCGTATTTATTTGTTATGTCTTTGGTTACAGAAAGAAGCAATATGCCCTGTCCATCTGCCTTTGATATAAGTAAAATTATAGCAGGATGGAGTTTTTCTTTAAGTTTATCAGAAAGTGTTCTAAGACTTTTTAGATCAACACCATCAAGTTTTACTGCAAGAGCTTTTACCCCATCTATCTCCTTTGCCTGCTTTACAATCTCTTCAATATTCTGACTTATTAGTTTGTTTTTAAGAACTTCTATTTCTTGTTGTTTTTCTTTAAGTTCTGCTACAAGTCTTTCAACAGCTTTAACAGGTTCAGCTGATTTAAGAATTGAGGAAATGGCTTTAAGTTGTTCTCTGTTAATATTTGAATATTTGAATGCCTCAATCCCTGTAACAGCTTCAATTCTCCTGATTCCTGATGCGACAGAGCCTTCCGAAACTATATAAAAACTTCCTATTTCACCTGTACTGTCACAATGAGTTCCTCCGCAGAGTTCCTTACTGAAACCAACAATTTTTACTACTCTAACTGTGTCTTCATATTTGTCTTCAAAAAGTGCTGTAACTCCCTCATTTAAAGCTTCATCAAGTGATTTAATTTCTATTTTAACTGGAAGATTTTCCAGTATTTTTTCATTTACAATTCTTTCAATCTCTCTTAACTCCTCATCATTCACAGCTTCAAAATGAGTAAAATCAAATCGTAATCTATCAGGTGCAACCAAAGAACCTGCTTGTTTTACATGTTCTCCAAGCACGGTTCTTAATGCAGCATGAAGTAAATGAGTTGCAGTGTGGTTTCTTTTTATAGCCTTTCTTCTTTCAAGATCAATTTTTGCAAAAACTTTATCACCTTCTTTAATAGTTCCTTCAATAACCCTGACTTTATGACAATGTAATCCTGAAATTTTCTTTGTATCATAAACCTCTGCTTTACCAGAATTTGAAATAATCATACCTGTATCGCCTACCTGCCCTCCTGACTCAGCATAAAAAGGTGTTTTAAAAAGAAAAATCTCACCTTCTTCATCTTTATTAAGTTCGTTTACTCTTTCACTATTTTTCACAATAGCATATATGTCTGTCTCTGTTTCGTAATCCGTATATCCTATAAATCTTAAATTCTCCGACTGAGGTCTTAGCTGTTTATAAACTTCACCTATTCCTACTTCTTCGGACTTTTGTGCTGCCCTTGCACGTTCACGCTGTTTATTAAGCTCTTGCTGAAATCCTATCTCATCAATTTGTAACTCAGAATCTTGAGCCATTTCTTTTATCAAGTCAAAAGGCAAACCAAATGTATCATAGAGTTTAAAAATTTCATGTCCAGGAATTAATTTTGAATCAGTCTTCTTAAGATTGTTAATAATATCATCAAAAATCTGCTGAGCCTTTTCAAGGCTTCTCAGAAATCTTTCTTCTTCTATTTTTATTATCTTTTCAATTCTTTCTCTTTCTGAAACAATCTCAGGATAAACTTCTCCAAGTTTGTAAACAACAGGTTCTACAAATCTGTAAAAGGCTGTTTTATCATATTCAAGAAGTTTAATATGTCTTCCAGCTCTTCTTATTATTCTTCTTAAAACATATCCCCTGCCTTCATTTGAAGGGATTAGTCCTTCAGCTACTAAAAATGTGGCAGCTCTTATGTGGTCTGCTATGACTTTTATTGAAATATCTGTTTTTCTATCTTTACCATACTTAACATTAAGAGTTGAACATATTTCAGAAATAATCGGCTCAAAAAGGTCTGTATCAAAATTTGTCCGTTTGCCCTGTTTAACTGCTGTAATCCTCTCAAGCCCCATTCCAGTATCAATGCTCGGCTTTGGAAGAGGAGTTAGTTTTCCTTCCTCATCTCTGTTATACTGCATAAAAACAAGATTCCACAGTTCAAGAAATCTATCGCAATCGCATCCAACTGAACAGTCAGGCTGTCCACATCCAAAGTCTTCTCCCTGATCAATTATTATCTCGGAGCATGGACCACATGGACCTGTATCTCCCATCTGCCAGAAATTATCCTTTTCACCTAATCGGACAATTCTCTCTGAAGGAATTCCTATTTCTTCTTCCCATATCTCTGCAGCTTCATCGTCATCTTTGTAAATAGAAACCCAGAGCTTTTCCTTTGGAAGTTTAAAATGTTCAGTAAGAAGCTCCCATGCGAAAAGGATTGCATCTCTTTTAAAGTAATCGCCAAAAGAGAAATTGCCAAGCATTTCAAAGAAAGTATGATGTCTTGCAGTAAATCCAACGTTTTCAAGATCACTATGCTTTCCACCTGCGCGAATGCATTTCTGACAGGTAGTAGCCCTGCTATAAGGTCTTTGTTCTTCGCCAAGAAAAACCCTTTTAAACTGAACCATTCCTGCATTTGTGAAAAGAAGGCTCGGGTCATCCTTAGGAATAAGCGGAGAACTTTTAACTAATTCATGTCCCTTTGATACAAAGTAATCCAGAAAAAGCTTTCTTATTTCAGAACTTTGCATTAATTATTCCTCATTTACAATTCTTTGTTCATTACTGATTATGTATGTCAGTTTTCCATCAACAAAAATAAGTCTTGATTTTAAAAGCCCAAGAGAGGAAGAATACACCCACTCTTCTCTTTGTTTTCCTTTCTCAGGAGTAAGAATTCTTGTAGTGGAAGGAGGACCCCATGCATATCTTACCTGCTCTTTTGTCATCCCAAGTGCTATTTCACCTTTAGCAATTCTTTCCTGAACATCAGGTGGATAGTTTTTAATTTCATCATAGGTATATCTGACACCTTGCGATGCGCATCCAAAAATAAAAACAGCAATCAATAAAGCAATCAAAATTCTCATTTTCTATCCTCCCTTAAAATGTCATTCTGAGGGGATTTAATATCCCCGAAAAAATTATCATTTAATTTTAAGCATTTATTTACTGTATCCCATGAAAATCCTCTGCGAAGAAGAAATCCTGCAATTTTTGCTTTTTTCTTATCTGGTTGAATATCCCTTAAAAAATGCTTTTTCCTCTGAATGAGCTTCTGAGCTATTGAGAATTCATCAATTTCAGGAATATGCTGAATTAAATTCTTATCTATGCCCTTTCTCATCAAATAATTTTTTAGTCCCATTGTCCCTAAAAACCTGTCTTCAGCAATTTTTTCTGCTTTCTCAATAAACTTTGAATCATCTATAAAGCCTTTCTGTTTTAAATATTGGATAGTTTCGGTTATATCCTTTTCAGAAAAACCTTTTTTTTGAAGCCTGTCTTGTAATTCTGCCTCTGTTCTATCTCTCTTAGTAATTAATCTCAATGCAACAGTTAATGCCTTATTCTGTTTTGTTTTCACCTTCCGAAACCTTTGGTTGTTTTAATCCATATACATCAAGAACTTTAGAATATATTTCATTAAAAATTTCAGGATGAGTTTTTAAGTATTCCTTAGCATTTTCTCTACCTTGTGCAAGTCTTGAACCATTGTAATTATACCATGCACCTGACTTTTCAATGATTCCCTTTTCTACTGCAAGGTCAAGAATCTCACCTGTCTTTGATATCCCCTCATTGAAGTAGATGTCAAATTCAGCTTGTTTGAATGGTGGAGCTACCTTATTTTTAACAATTTTCACTCTTACTCTACCGCCTGTTGTCTCTTGCCCTTCTTTAAGTGTATCTATCTTTCTTATGTCAAGCCTCATAGATGCATAAAACTTTAAAGCAGTTCCACCCGGTGTTGTCTCTGGATTTCCGAACATTACTCCTATTTTTTGCCTTATCTGGTTAATAAAGATAACAGCGGTCTGAGACTTTGATATAGCAGCTGTAAGTTTTCTCAATGCCTGACTCATAAGCCTTGCCTGAAGCCCTGGAAGACTATCTCCCATTTCTCCTTCTATCTCTGCTTTAGGAACCAATGCTGCAACAGAATCAATGACAATAATATCTACAGCTCCGCTACGGACAAGTGTCTCTGTTACCTCCAAAGCCTGTTCACCTGTGTCTGGCTGGCTGATCAGTAAATTTTCAACGTCAACGCCTAATTTTGAAGCATAATTAACATCAAGAGCATGCTCTGCATCTATAAAAGCAGCAACTCCGCCATGTCTCTGAGCCTCTGCAATTGCGTGAAGTGCAAGGGTGGTTTTACCCGAAGACTCCGGACCAAAAATCTCTATAACTCTTCCTCTTGGATATCCTCCAATACCAGTTGCTATATCAAGAGAAATAGAACCTGTAGGAATTACTCCTATTCCTTCTGCATGAGCTTTAGTGCCAAGACGCATTATAGCGCCTTTTCCAAAATTTTTTTCAATCTGGGATATGGCAATTTCCAATGCCTTTAACTTATCCTTATTCATAAATCACCTCTTAGGCTTTTTTTTATTATACCATTTATCTATTTGACCAAAGGAAACCTTTGTAAAACATCATAAATTGAACCTTTTGGAGTAAGAGTGCTTTTCATTAAAACAAACTCTTCCACTTGAAATTTTAATTGAGAAGATTCTCCAGAAAATTTTTTTAAAATTTTTTCAAACAAATATTTTCCATTATGGAAATTCTTTACCCTCGCAACAGTTATGTGAGATTTAAAATTTTTATCTTCTCTCTTAAATCCCAATGATTCCATCTCTTCATCAATTCTCTTTGCCATTTCTTTAAGACTATCCGTGTTTTCTGTGCCTATCCATATAACTCTTGGTTTAAATTTATCTGGAAAAACTCCTGGATGTGTTATCTTCAGCGTAAAAGGAGAAAACCCATTTGAAATTTTCCTTAGAGTATTAGTTATATCAGGGATAAGACCTTCGTTGACTTCTCCAAGAAATTTCAATGTGATGTGGAAATTTCCTTTTTGAACAATACTTACTCCGTCAAGTGATGTTTTTAAATATATGAGTTGATACAGAAATTCCTTTATCTCATCAGGTATTTCTATGGCTATAAAAAGTCGCATAAAATTATCATAACATTAAAAAAATCCTTATTAAAACATTAGTAATTAATCCAGCAATTATATCATCCATCATTATACTTAATCCTCCTTTTAATTTCTTTTCAATCTGCCTTATGGGTGGTGGCTTTATTATGTCAAAAATACGAAACAAAATAAAGGCAATTAAAAGATTTTGCCAGTTTATCGGGATAAAAAGAATTGAAGTTAAATATCCTGCAAATTCATCTATAACAATATAAGAGGGATCTTTTTTATTTGAAGCCTTTTCAATCCTTTCAGAAGCTATTATACCGGTAACAATAGAAACAATCAAAATAGTTAAAACAGCCATATAAGAGGGTTTAAATAAATCCAAAAAAATCATAGTAACAGCAGAACAGACTGTGCCTGGTGCAAATGGGAAATAACCTATAAATAAAACTGTTGCAATTATTTTATAAAACATCTGATAATTTTACCATAATTGTCTATATGTTAAAGACTCTCTCCATTGACTTCAATTGTGCTATAATTTTTCCATGAAAGAAATTTTTGGAATAAAAAATCTTGATGAAGCAATAATAAAAATTGTCTGAGAAACTAATTTATACAATTGGCACAAGTAATCGTTCAATAGAAGAATTCATAGAAATTTTAAAAAAATACCAGATAAAAACAGCCATAGATGTAAGAAGTTTTCCAAAATCAAAAAATTTTCCCCATTTTAATCAAGAAAATCTCAGAGAAGCTTTAGAAAAAGATGGTATTGGTTATTTTTATCTCGGGAAGGAACTCGGTGGCTTCAGAAAAGGCGGCTATGAGAATTATACTAAAACAGAAGAATTTGAAAAAGGAATTGAAAAACTTGAAGAAATCGCAGAGAATAGTTTATCTGTTTTTTTCTGTGCTGAAAAGCTTTTCTTTCGCTGTCATAGAAGATTTATCGCAGAAGTGTTTTCAGAAAGAGGGTGGAAAGTCTTGCATATAGTTGAAAAAGAAAGAATCTATGAGCATAAAAAAGCAGTTTTAGAGCAAAAATCCATTGAATTTGAAAGATAAAATGGATATTGAAAAATTTATACAAGAAGTAGAACAGAATAACCTTAAAAATATTGTTCAATCAATATCCATTCCAAGACACGGCTGGTATAACTATGAAGTCCTCTCATCAGTAGCAAACTTTGTTGAAGAAAAGTTTAGAGAATACGGCTATATCGTTGAAATTAACGAATTTTCCTATAATGGCAAAGAGTATAAAAATATCATAGCCACTCTAAAAGGCATTAACTCAAACAAAGACTGGTTATTGATTGGTGCTCACTATGACTCTGCTATTGGTTCTCCTGGTGCTGATGATAATGCAAGTGGTATAGCTGTAATGCTTGAAGTGGCAAGAATCATTAGAAAGAGCCCAATTGCTGAAAGAATAAAATTTGTTGCCTTTACCCTTGAAGAACCCCAGGCTTTTGACCTTAAATTCATAATCGGAAGTAGCCAGTTTGTAAAGAAATTCAAAAAGCTTGGGCACAGATACAAAGCCCTGATACTTGAGTCAGTGGGTTACTACTCAGATGTTAAGGGCTCACAAAAACTTCCTGCATTTACAAAAGGACCTGATGTAGGAAATTTTCTTGGCGTTGTAGGAAATGGGAAATCCAATACTCTTTTGGAGCTTTTTGAGAAAGTAAAGGAATATGTTCCTTCTATAAATCTCATTACTTACAAAGCGCCAATGAATGGATGGCTTGCTCTTGAAACAAGATTTAGTGACCATGCACCGTTTTGGGATGCGGGATTTCAGGCAGTTATGCTTACTGATACAGCTATGTTCAGAAATCCCTATTACCATACATCTCAGGATACACCTGATAAGCTAAATTTTCCCTTTATGGAAGATGTCACTAAAGCACTATTGGTTGCTGTTTTGATAAGTCCAGCATGACAGAAGTTTTTAACAAAGAAATTGCGAAAAAGTTTTTAAAGGAGTTATCTCCTTCAGAGCAGTATTATTTCTTAAATAAAGTAAATGAAGCTGTTTATAAAGATGGTTATACTCCTGACGAAGACCTTTTTTATTATTGTTATTTTTTAACCCTCAAGGAGAGGCTGAGAACTATTACATCATACAGAACAGAAGGATATTTAAGATATATATATGCTGAAGGGCTTAAGGATGTAGAGGATTCAATAAAACTTTATAAAGAAAGGATAGATTCAAAGAGAGGTCTATCAGGAAGAGATATTCCTAAGAGAGTTAAGTAAAGCAGTTTTTGAACAAACATTGAGATAAATGCAAGGAATGCAATAAAGACTATACCAGCGATTGAAGATTTCAGGAAGTTTTTCTTTTATTTTATCCCATGAAACGGTATCCATTATTTTGAGATTCAGTAACCCCAGAGCGATTTTATCCATCTCTGCTATTTCTTTTTCGTCTTTACATGTCCTTTTTACCAAAAAAGGACATTTTTTGCATACGTCATCAGCTCCTTCTACAACAAAAATACCTTCATTTTTTGCTCTTCCAATGACTGCATGAAGGTTTTCAACAAACTCTTCGCTGTATCCCTCACCTGTAAAGAAATGCAAACATATAAGATGATGCCCACGTAGGTAAATCAATTTCTTATTCTCCTTTTTTTATATTAAAAAGTAATTTCTTACATCTTTCACAAAAGTAAGCTGATTTTACATCGGTATCATAAAGAGAATTGGAAAAATGCATTACGCATTTTTTATCTGAACAATGACTTAAATAAAAAAGATGCCCCAGTTCGTGGGTTGCTTCTTTCTTTAATCTCTCGATAAAAAATTTTTCATTTTCAGGCTTACCATAAAACTGCTGTCTTAATCTTGTAAGGGATATTATTGATGTGCCTGAATAGGGATTTGCAAGTCCAAAGATAAAATTAAGTCCGCTTGAATAAAGGTCAACATCTACAATAAGAAGCCATTTTTCATTAGCATTTCTTTTATTTTTTTCGGCTTTTCTGAGAATTTCTTCTCCTGAGTACTGTCTCCTTCTTTCATTGTAAGCAAAACTTAAATCCACTGAGTGTGATGTCAATTCTACATCCAAGCCAAATAGATTTTGAAGATGATTTTTTAATTCCGCAAGATATTTATTATTAATCTCACATAGAAGAAAAAGAAATATTTTAAATTTTTTCATGGTCTCTTTAATTATTTTAGTTTAAAATTTAAAATTCTTAATAGAAGCACTGGCTTTCGCTCCTCAGATATTTTTGGACATTTCTAAACTCGCTCAATCCAGTTTCTTTATTACAGAAATTTTAATCTAAAATTAAAGAATTTTTTTCTTACCTCTTCTATAGCAAACAAAAGCAAAGCAAAAGGAATTAAAACAAGCCAGACATTTAAAGGAATGGGATAGGTTGAAAATATGTTATTTCCCACTGGATGATATACAATGAAAATCTGCAGGATGATTTCAACAAGTATCCCCGCTAAAAGAAGCTTATTTGAGAACAAACCAAGGCTGAAAACTGATTCTCTGAAGGAGCGGGATACAAAGCCATTTGCAATCTGTGTGAGAACTATTCCTGTAAGGCATGCTGTTGTTGCCTGCATATAAAGAATGTTGTTTGAAGCTAAGGCTTGTCCCCATTGCCATTCTCCTGTTTTTAAAACATAAAAATATCCAAAAAGCCCTGCCGCAGCTTCAATAGGTCCTAAAATTAAAAATACCCTTAAAAGAAGCTTTAGGTTTAAAAGCCTTTCTTTATGGCTTCTTGGAGGTTGTTTCATTACCTCTTTTGTTGGTTTTTCTGCTCCAAGAGCAAGTCCTGGAAGGATGTCTGTTCCAAGGTCAATTGCAAGAATCTGCATAATTGTAAGAGGTAGAGGAATTCTGAAAATAGCATAAGCAATATATGGAACAAGCTCAGCTACATTGGAGGTGAGAAAGTATGATATGAATTTTCGTATATTTTCATAGATTGCTCTTCCTTCTTCAATGGCATTAACTATTGTTGTAAAGTTATCATCAAGCAGAATTAACTCCGCAGACTCCTTTGCCACATCTGTTCCGCTTCCCATGGCAACTCCTATGTCTGCTTTCTTAAGAGCAGGTGCATCATTTACTCCATCTCCTGTCACTGCAACTATCTGACCAGATTCCTGAAGAAGTGTAACAATTCTTAATTTATCCTTTGGTGTCATTCTTGTAAAAAGAATTTCCTTTTCTTTAAGTTTTTCCCTAAGTTCAGAGTCAGTCATTCTATGAAACTCTTCTGCCTCAATGATAACCGGAGCATCCTTTACAAGCCCTGTTTCTTTTGCAATTGCAAGGGCTGTCCTGCTCGCATCTCCTGTTATAAGAATTATTCTTACTCCTGCCTCATGGCATTTATTAATTGCTTCTTTTACTTCAGGTCTTGGTGGGTCTTCAAGTCCAATGAGTCCAACAAAGAGCATATCTTTCTCTGGCTCGTCCTCTGAATAGGCAAAGCAGAGAACTCTTAATCCCTCATCCATCAATGAATAGTAGGCATTATTTATTTTCTCTTTTATCTCTTCGTTTATTTCAACTTTTTCTCCATTTATCAAAGCAAATTTACAAAGGGGTAAAACTGTTTCTGTAGCTCCTTTTGTAAGTGAAAGCTTAACTCCATCAATAACATTCACTGTTGTCATTCGTTTTCTTTCAAAATCAAAGGGGATTTCAGAGACTCTCTCTGATACTAAATCTCCGATGTTTTCCCTTGCATACCTTAAAAGTGCAACCTCTGTTGGGTCTCCTCTGTATTGTCCTTCAACAAACTTCGCATTATTGCAGAGATAGGCAATTTTTAAAAGCATCTTTAATGTTTCTGGATTTTGATTTAACATCCATAACCTTTTAACTTCCATTTTGTTGTGGGTGATTGTTCCTGTTTTATCAGTGCATATAACTGTAATTGAGCCAAGAGCTTCAACAGATGTGAGTTTTTTGACAAGTGCATTTCTTTTAAGCATTCTCTGGCTTCCAAGAGCAAGGGAAAGTGTGACAGTTGGAAGCATCCCTTCAGGAACAAGGGCAACAATAACACCAATGGCAAAGATAAAGTTTTCCCAGAAACTTCTTCCAATTGTGTGTCCTATTATGAAAAATGTTAATCCAATCAAAGTTGCAACAAGGGCAATAAATCTTGAAGTCCTTGCAATTTCTCTTTGAAGTGGAGTTGGCTGAATATGAACAGTTTGTGTAAGATGGGCAATTCTTCCAAACTCTGTGCTCATTCCTGTTGCAAAAACAACTGCCTTTCCATTGCCTGAGACAACTGTTGAACCTGCAAAGGCAATGTTTTTGCTTGGAATTAAATCTCCTGATTCAGATTCATGAGTTAAAACAACAGGGACAGACTCTCCTGTAAGTGGAGCATTATTAACTGTAAGGGAGTTTGACTCAATCACCCTTGCATCAGCAGGAACTTTATCTCCTTCTGAAAGAATGATTAGGTCTCCGGGAACGAGTTCTCTTGCAAGAATTTGTTTTTCAGCTCCATCTCTTATAACTTTTACATAAAAAGGTAGCATGAGTTTAAGTTTTTCAATTGCCTTTTCTGCTCTGTATTCCTGCACAAAGGCAAAGATTGCATTTATAAAAATAACTCCTATAATTGCAAAACCAAGATGACGCATTCCTTCACCTGGATGAATCCAATCAGAAATAAAAGCAAGGGCTGCTGCAAGCCAAAGAATTATTGCAAGAAAGTGGGTGAATTGATTTAAAAATTTTAAAATTAAGGGAGACCTGCGCGCCTCTTTAATTTCATTGAAACCAAAATGAGAAAGCCTTCTTTTTGACTCCTCTTCTGCAAGTCCTGCCTCAGATGTATCAAGAAGTTTAAAGAGTTCTTCTTTAGTAGCCTCTGTTATTTTCATTCTTTATGATAGGGCTTAAAAATAATTAAATTGCATGGTGGATTTTCAATCAGTTTACTCATAGAGTCAGGCTTTATAATCCCTAAAAATCCGCTTTTTTCCTGTTCCATTACAAGAAGTTCAATTTTTTTGGAAAGAGCCTGAAACATTACTGTTTTTAGAGAGAATTTATGAAAAACCTTGCTTTCTATCTTTATCTCATGCTTTTTTAAAATTGAAAAGAGCTTCTCAATGTTTTCATCCTTTCCAAAATAGTTGATATACACTCTTGCATGGAAAATTTTTGAAAGATTTTCTATAAAAATAGCCTTTTCTTTAAGATAGTTTACCTTGCCTTTCAGAATAAAAAGAATCCTCTTAGGAGACAGTTTCCCCATATTAATTATCTTTACCATAGCAATTGAACAAGGAAGCTTTGAAATTTGTTTAAAATCATCCGAGGGCACAAAGGCGATGTCTATTTTTTCTTTTTTTATAATCTCTCTTAGTTCTTCAAGCCTCTCACCTTCTTTTATGATGCATTCAACTTTAAGATTGCTTTTTTCTGCCTCAAGAAAAACTCTTTTTAATGTAGCTTCAGCCTTTTCAAACTTTGCTTCCTTTTTATGAATGAAACAAAGATAAAGTGAAGCATTGCCTATTTTTGCAAACTTCAAAGCATACCTTGCAACACTCTCCGATGTGAGCCTCTCATCCACCTCTGCCAGAATTTTTTTATACATGATTTATTTTACATGAAAATGTCGAAAATAATTTTTTATCTTTTTTTCATCATTTTTAATGCTTCTTTTTGTTTTGATAGATATTTTGGATAATTTTGTATAATAAATATAAAAAATAAAGGAGCAAGAAAACATGTCCATTATAAAAGAAAAATTTAAAAGAAAAAAGAAAGAAAAAATTTTTGATTTGAAAATTGATGTAAAAGACTTCGGACCGATAAGTAGTGGTAAAATAAAACTTAAACCTCTTACATTATTTATAGGACCTAATAACTCTGGGAAATCCTATGCATCAATGTTGATTCATTCTATACTTGAGTCTTATGTGCCAACATTCCCTACGGATTTACCCAGATTTATGAGAAGACATTTTTTTGCTGGATATCTTGATAGAGATTTCTCTCTTCAGCAATTATCTGAACTGAAAGGGATAATCGGTAATATAAAAGAAAATAAAGAGATAGATATTCCAAAAAATTTCATAAAAAAAATAATCAAAAAGATTTTTGAGGAAATATATGAAAAAAGATTAAGTGAAGAAATTATTCGTTCTTATGCTTGTCCTTTAAATGAATTAGTCAGAGTTGGTAAAAAAACCTTCGAATTAGGTATTAACTTTAATTCTTACCATACTCTTTTAGTATATCAGAAAAATGGAGTAAAGATTAAAAAATATCCCAGGGTAGATATCAAGATAAAATTCAAAATAGTTGAATCGTACCGTCCTATAATTAATGTGCAAGAGAGTAAAAATGAAATTTTAATTGAATTAAGCAGGTTATGGAGAGAAAGAGAAAGTTCGAAATTCCATCATTTGCAAATAATGGATATAATTTCGGAAGTGTGTGTTTCTCATATATTCAAAGACATAGCAAAGCCATGTTATTATTTACCTGCTGCAAGGTCTGGAATACTTCAAGGGCATAGGGCGCTTGCTGCAAGTATTGTGAGGAAAGCCCCATATGTAGGTATAGAAAGACTTCCTGAAATTCCTAAGTTCTCAGGAGTTGTATCTGATTTCATATCTTCTATTCTCACTTTACCTGAAGAGAAAAGTCCGTTTTATGAGCTTGCTAAAGATTTTGAAAAAGAATTGATTAAAGGGGAAATTTTAGTTCGACCTTTGGATGAATATCTTGGTCCGGAGATTAAATATAGATTTATGGATACAGAGATTCCATTACACAGGGCTTCTTCAACAGTTTCTGAATTAGCACCACTATTTCTCTATTTAAAATATACCATTGATAAAGATAGTATTTTAATTATTGAAGAGCCCGAAGCTCACTTACACCCACAAAATCAGAGAATTTTAGCAAAATTTTTAGTTAAGATGATACGAAATGGTCTTAATATAATTATTACTACACATAGTGAATATTTATTAGAACAGCTAAATACTTTCATCTTGCTCAGTAAAATTAAGCCTAAAGATCGTAAAGAGTTATATGAATATACTGAAGAAGATTTCTTAAAACCCGAGGAGGTTGCTGCCTATGTATTTGAATATGATCAAAGTGGTGCAGGGAATAACATAGCAGAAATTGACATAACGGAGGAAGACGGTATTTCACAAGAAGAATTCCTTAAAATCCATGAGGCTCTTTATGAAGAGGCATTTAGGATTCGAAAAAGTCTAAACAATAAAGACTAAGTTTTAAGGATTCATTATGTCTGTTGTCAAGTGCATAAAGAGCATCATGGAAAATAAATTTAATAATCCCTTAGTAAAATGTTGTGAGGACATGGGTTGTGAGTTGAGAATTAATAATTTGAGTAACTACGTTATATTAAAAGGTGAAAAGATTTGTAAAGATCGCAAAATGTGTGATTGTATTATTTTTATAGGAGAAAATAACACTATCATTATTGGAATTGTAGAATTAAAAAACAAAACTATCCATGCGAATGACATTATAAAAAAACTTACTCATGGCTCAGAAATTGCGTTAGATATTTTAAAAAAATGTAGCAATAATCACATGAAATTTTATTTTTGTCACATTGTGTTGGGGAAAAGATGGGATTCTTCTGAGCACAAAGTAATAACTAATAAAAAAATTATAATTAGAGGGAAAAAATACAATATCTTAACTATGAAATGTGGCGTCTCTATTTCTAAGGCAATATCAATGGTAATATGAGATGAGACAAATGTTTAACTGGGATAGAATAATAAATCTATGAAATTATTTTCTCAAAGAAAAGGGCTTAAGCCAGTTAAGAGTGTGATGCAGATTGACTCTATGGATAGTGATTTAAGAAATGGTTTATGGAACTCCTTGGTTATTTTTTATTGGGATCAAGTAAAAGGAGACTGGCTTCCTAACTATACAAATGTTAATTTATTATTGAAAATCTTATGGCTTGATTATTTTAAAAAACCCATTGACACTATAAAAAATTATTGGGAATATACTTATGAAGAAATAAGAAAATATTTCTTTAACTGTCCATGGTATGAAGTTTATGATTTTATAGAATTTATAGCTAATAATTATCCTGAAGAACGTACTAATCAAAAATTTATGGATTTTTGCAATTCAATTTTGGAAAAAGAATTATCTGCATATAGGTTTGTAGGAGGTAAGATTACACAGATAACCTCAGAAGTAGAGATCTCACAAATAGAAGAGGCATTAGAAGTTACATCACCCTTTAAAGCTGTTAATATTCATTTAAAAAGTGCACTAGATTTACTATCTGACAGAAAATCTCCTGATTACAGAAATTCAATAAAGGAATCTATAAGTGCTGTAGAAGCTATTTGTAAATTAATTGTAAAAGATGAAAAGGCGACTTTATCAGAAGCATTGAAGAAAATAGATGACAAGTTGCCTTTACATTCTGCTTTAAAAAAAGCATTTGACAATTTATATGGATATACAAGTAATGCTGAAGGCATTCGCCATGCTTTACTTAACGAACCTAATTTAAGTTTTGAAGATGCAAAATTTATGTTAGTTTCATGTTCAGCATTTATTAATTACCTTATAAATAAAGCACAAAAAGCAGGGATAAAAATTTGAGTTAGAAAAAAAGTTGAAAAAGGTGGTTGAGGTAAATTCAAGATAGTTAGGAGGGGTATATCAGATGAGATGTAATATAATTTGGGATAGAATTTAAAGGACATCAAAAAAACTATAATTAAAAAGGAGAGATACAAAATGAACAGAAATGAGATAGAACCTGAAGAATTTCAAAAATCAATTACAAATGAGCTTGATATAGTTAAAAATAGAGTAAGAAACTTGATAGGAAGTTCTAATTGGGCAGAAGAAGGTAGATATAAAGAAGCTATTTTAAGGAATGTAATAAGGAGATTTTTACCATCCTATCTATCGCTTGGAACTGGCTTCATAATCAGAAAAAATAATCAGGATACGAAAATTTCCCGTCAGATAGATATCATCGTATATGATAATACCATTCCTGTTTTATTTTCAGAAGGAAACTTTGTCATCACAACATATAAAAATGTAAAGGCAATAATTGAGGTTAAGACCAAAATAAGTAATCACGATTTACATGAGAGTATTAATAAATCAAAAGAAAATGGAAAGCTTATTAAGAAAGAGATATTCAATGGAATTTTTAGCTATGAGTATAATGATGGCATAGAATCAGATAGCATAGATAACGCCTTAAAAAATACAGAGGGTTATGTTAATCATCTCTCACTTGGAAAGGATATCTTTATCAAATTTTGGAGAAATGTGGATAGAAACCGTTTGAGTCCGCCTATTAATGATTGTGAAGCTGACTTTTACAACATTTATAAACTTGAAGGTTTATCATTTTCCTATTTCATATCAAATTTGATAAATATGACATGTGACAAAAAGATTGATGATAGATGGTGGTTTTTATTCCCCATTGAAGGAACAAAGGAAAATTACAGGAAAAGGATAATATGTCTTTAAGAATTAGTTGGAGTTGAGCATGAATGAAGAAATAAGAGAGTTCTTACATACTCTGGAATCATCAATATCAGGAACAATAGAAGAATATGAAATTTCTGAAAAAATAAAAACCTTTATAGAAGAAAAATTTAAACAAAAACCACCAGATGCTTTAATTTGGGAATTGATGGCTTTTGCTTTTATAGAAAATTACCAAAATGATGAGTCAGGTTGGGGAACATATTTTGGACCTATATTTGTTGGAACAAATAAAGAAGGGAAAGTGATAGAATATCCAAGTCTCCGAAGAGTAACTTCAGAAATTCTTTTTTACTGGGAAAAAAGAGCTAAAGAATCTAAGCATCCAATTCTTAGACAGAGATATTCCAATTTGGTCTGGGATTTTTCAGAAAAAATTATTCAACAAAAGCCACATTATTCAATTGCTCAGATTTTTATAGATAGCATTATAGAAATTGCCGAAAAAGATTTGTATAAATATGAAGTAAAGGTAATAGAAAAGTTGAAACGTGCCTTATCTCTTGCTTTAACCATTAATGACAAAGAACGTATAGAAAAACTTAAAAATACAATTATCAATTATGAAGAAAAAATAGCAGAAGATGATAAACCAGGACTGTGGGGTTTTTCTTATGAATTACTTATAAAAAATAAAAAAATTCAATTAAATCAAGAAGAACAAAGGATTATCAAAAATTTAGAAGAAAGGCTTGAAAGAATATTAAAGGGAAATAATCATTGGGCTGCTCAAAGAGCAGCACTATTATTAGCAGATTATTACAAAGGGGAAAACCCTTTCCGAACAAAAGATATATTAATTGCATATGGTGACATGGTTCAAAGAGTGGCAAAGCAAGCCTCTTCTTTAGTAGGTGTTTCATGGTTAGAGGGAGTATTTCATATTTATTCACAATATGGATTAAAAAATGAAGCAAATAAACTTCTAATTAAAATAAAAGAGATTTCTAAAAATATTCCATCGGAAATGAAACAAATTGAAGTGCCAATAGAAATTCCAAAGGATGAACTTGAAAAGTTTATTAATGATGTAATTGATGGAGATATTAAAACAGTTCTTCAAAAGGTTGCTATCTATTACTTA
The DNA here is from genome assembly GCF_000020985.1 of Thermodesulfovibrio yellowstonii DSM 11347. NCBI lineage: Bacteria > Pseudomonadati > Nitrospirota > Thermodesulfovibrionia > Thermodesulfovibrionales > Thermodesulfovibrionaceae > Thermodesulfovibrio > Thermodesulfovibrio yellowstonii. The sequence goes on along the minus strand of NC_011296.1, from coordinate 507,737 downwards.
CCTAAGAAAGATAAAATTATAAACCAATTAAAAAATCTATCTCAAATAGCTCCAATTTCTTTTCTTTTTACTCGTAAAATAATTGATGAATCAGGGCGCGAAATTGCTGCTATCGGATCATTAGAAGAAGATATTGATGGACATATAGTTTTTCAAATCTCACAAAACATGCAACTTACATCATTTATTCTTAGAGAAGCAATAAGTAGATTTATTAGCAAGTATAATATAAGTTCTGCAAGTATAATTGATTATCTTTATAATTCCCCTCTTTTTGATGAAAGAAGAAAAGAATTCTTTCAAACAGGGATTGATGCTTATTTGAACGGTCAATTTTTAATTGCTTTACATGTTTTGATTCCACAGATTGAAGCTTTAATTAGAAATTTGGCAGAAATGATTGGATTACCTGTTCTAAAACAATCTCGTTCAGGAGGATTTAATTATAGAACATTGGATGAATTATTAAGAGAAGACAATATAAAGCAGGTCTTCGGAGAAGACATGAGTCTCTACTTAAGAGTTTTATTTACTGATCCAAGAGGATGGAATCTTCGCAATAATGTTTGTCATGGGATAAGTCATGCAGGAATTTTCAATGAACATATTGCTGATAGAGTGCTTCATGCTTTGTTGTGCTTGGCTTTAGTTAAGGAAAAGAGAGATGTAAAATGAGTTTCTGTATGATTTGATGGCTGGGGAAAAGCCATTAAAAACTATGAGTAGATGAGCACACCTTTTCAATCAACTTCTCCCTTTTCATTGAAAACCATGTTAGCATAACTTTTTACATATTTGTATAATAGATAAAGTGATATTCAGGGAGTCGAATAATTATTTTCTTTTTTATACAAATCAGGTTTTGACAAAATTTATTATTTTACAGAAATAGAGGCAATTTATGAAAACCTATCATAAAATAATCATAGGTGATTCAAGGTGGATGAAAGAAGTGGCTGATGAGTCAGTTCATCTTATTGTAACTTCTCCACCATATTGGCAATTGAAAGATTATGGTAATGGAAGTCAAATTGGTTTTAATGATACTTACGAAGAATACATAAACAATCTTAATTTAGTCTGGAAGGAATGCCATAGAGTTTTACATAAAGGTTGTAGATTATGCATTAATATCGGAGACCAGTTTGCACGGTCTGTTTACTATGGAAGATATAAGGTTATTCCAATAAGAACCGAGATTATAAAGTTTTGTGAAACTATAGGATTTGATTATATGGGTGCTATAATCTGGCAAAAGGTTACTACCTGTAATACAACAGGTGGCGCAACAGTTATGGGCTCTTATCCTTACCCCAGAAATGGAATTCTCAAACTTGATTATGAATTCATCTTGATTTTTAAAAAATATGGCAATCCTCCGAAAGTAAGTAAAGAGATAAAAGAGAAATCAAAATTAACAGATGAAGAATGGAAACAGTATTTTACAGGACACTGGAATTTCTCTGGTGAGAAACAGGATAAGCATCTTGCAATGTTTCCCGAAGAACTTCCGAAGAGACTTATAAAAATGTTCAGTTTTGTAGGCGAAACTGTTCTTGATCCATTTCTTGGCAGCGGCACAACATCACTGGTAGCAAGAAAATTAAATAGAAATTCCATTGGATATGAAATAAATGAAAATTTCCTATCAATTATAAAAGAAAAACTTGGTATAACGCAGAATTCAGTTTTTCATGATGCAAATTTTGCGGTTTTTAATTTGTTTAAAAGAAATGATGCTCATTTTGAAATAATGAGACAAGAAAAGCCTACAGTGGACTTTAAAGAAGAAATAAAAAAATTGCCATATATATTTAAAGACCCTGTTAAATTTGAGAGAAAAGTTGACCCTAAGAAATTAAGATTTGGGTCAAAAATAGATAATTCAAGTTATGATAGGGAAACATATTTTACGATAAAAGAAATAATCTCCCCTGAGATGCTGATTTTAAATAATGGGCTTAAAATCAAACTTTTAGGAGTGAGAGAGAACCTACAAAAAAAGGAAGAAGCGATTCAGTTTTTAAGAGAGAAAACAAAAGGTCAAAAGGTATTTATTAAATTTGACAATATTAAGTATGATGAGGAAAATACTTTGCTTTGCTATCTATATTTGTGGAATAAGACTTTTTTAAATGCTCATTTAATCAAGAATGGCTTAGTTGATGTGGATACGAATTTACATTATAAATATAAAACTAAATTTTTAAATTTACAAAGAGAAATAATTAGAGTGGTTTGAAATGAAAGTAAAAATTACTATAGAAGAAATCAGGAATTATCTGGATATAGAAAATCCTGAATTCCCAAAATATGTAGCACCTCTCATTAATCTGGCAAATAGGTTTGCAAAAGGAACTGTGCCAAAAGTTGTTGGTCAGTTGAGTGAACTCATCCAAGAGTTTGAAGGAAAAACTTTGAAGGAATGGGAAGAATGGTATTTAAAGAAAAAACCTGATGCAATAAGTGATGCTACTGAAAAGATACTTCATAAATTAAAAGAACTTAAGAACGCTATAGATAATATAGACAGGGAAACAGTTGAAAAATGGGTGAGAGATTTAGTAATTGTGAAAACATTCATTGGTTTAAGATTTCAAGAAGCAATACTAAAAAAAGGAGCAGAAATTAAGCAGACAAATTACAGGATATCAGAACCTGAGGAAGAGTCAAAAGGTATAGATGGTTATATAGGAGAAATTCCGATATCAATAAAGCCAGACACCTACAAATCAAAGCCTGAATTACCAGAACATATAGGTATAAAAATAATTTACTATAGAAAGATTGATGATGGAATTGAAGTAGATTACGGAGAGATATTGTAATCTATAATATTTTCAATTACCTCCACCTTTTTCATTGAAAAGTCCTGTGAACATAATTTTTCTATACATGCCCGCTCTATTTTTCAATGTTATTTATTTCGTAAAATATTGATATTAAAAAACATCTTTAATTATCTTAATTTTTGTTATGATAATAAAAATTGTGGAGTGTTAAAATATGCAAAAATTAAAATACGCAGAAATAAAAGAAAAATCTCTCCTAATAAAAGAGCAAGCATTAGACTATAAAACTCAGCAGTTCATATTAAATAGCAATCTAAAGAATATAAAGAAAGATTATGGTATATTTTTCACCCCTGAATGGCTCGTTGATTTTATGGTTAACCTTATTGATATTGATAAATTGTCCAGCAAAGAAGACATCTCCATATTAGAGCCAGCATGTGGACTTGCACAGTTTTTGTTTGGAATAAAAAGAAATCATTCTTCATTGTTTGAAAGGGCAAAGCTTATCGGAATAGAGATAAATCAAGAAGTTATAAATTATTTAGTGAGTTTTGATATTAGTAGTAAGATTGAACTTATTAAAGAAGATTACCTTTTATGGGAAGCTAATACATCTTTTGATTTAATTATTGGTAATCCACCTTATGGAATACCCAGTCTGTCTGAACACTATACAATAAAAGTAGAGCCTGAAATAAAGAAAAAGTATAAAACCTTATATGAAACATGGTATGGAAAATACAATGTCTATGGAGCATTCATTGAGAAATCGATCAAGCTGCTTAAGGCAGAAGGACAGTTAATTTTTATTGTTCCAGCTACCTTTATGATTCTTGATGAATTTAAAAAGCTAAGAAAATTTTTATCTCAGAATGGCGGCACAGCAATAATTTATCTTGGCTCAGATGTTTTTAAGCCTGAAGCAGATGTCTCATGTGTGATACTTGATTTTGTTAAATCTAAGGAGTTTGTTAACAGAGTTGAGATTTTAGAATATCACAGAAACAAGATAAAAGCAGTAAAAATAAACTCTAACTGGCAGGGAGAAGTGATTACTTTTGAAACAGATTATTCAAAAAAGTTAGATCACAGCTGTTCCCATAAATTAGGAGACATTTATGAAATAAGAATCTCTCCAAGAACTCCAGAAATTAAAAACAATCCTTATATTGTGAAAGCAGAATTTTTGAATAAACAGAACTATTTACCTCTCCTAAATGGTAGAAATTTAAAATGCAATGAAATTATTTATGAGAATCTTACTGGCTACTGGATTAAAAAAGCTGATATAAATAAGCTTAGAGGATACTTTAATATACCCCACATAGTAGTAGGGCTTGGTTTTAGAGAAAATGGAAGAGTAGCGGCAGCATATGATGAAAAATGCTACCCTTGGATGGGAGATGTTTATCACCTTATAAGAAAAACCAATCTATTCAACCTAAATTTTGACATGTCTGAGCAAGAAGTCGTGGAATATTTAAATTCAGATTATGTGAAGCGTTATGTAAAAGATATATATAGAGAAATTACATACCATTTGAGTATCACCCAATTAAAAAACCTGCCTTTACCTAATAAAAAAGAATGGAAAAGGATAAAAAAGGAGATATCATTATGAAAGAGCCTCTTAAAGATTTACAAAGATTCAGGGATTTTTTAAGTTCTATACCCTTAGACAAATACCGCGAAGAATTAAAAAATATTAAATGGGTGGAGCAAGATCTACCAAAAGAAATACTCCCACTGAGTTCAATATTCAGATATTACTGGGAGGAAAGAAATTTTTTAAATTTTGAAGAATGGTTTGAGAATTTTTGGCAACATATTAATAATAATCAAGAAAGCAAAAGAGCACTTGAAGATTTCAAGAAATATTATTTTAACCGCGATTTAGGAGAAAATGACTGGTTTAAAAAAGGATTTAAGGCAAGAATGTACAGAACTTGGGTTTCAGTGCTTACTCAGTTGGATTTTTGCTATTTATTTGAATATATCTGTGACAAAGAGAGTAAAAATTTAAAACTTGAATGCAACTCTGAATTAGATAGAAAAGGAATTGATGCGAGAGTAAATGAAATAAATTTTCAGATAGCTAAAATCACTCAAAGAAAAGAAGCCCGTAGTGCAAGTAAAAAAAAAAGTTTAATCACAATTCCTTATGCGGTTTTTAATTTAGAGGATTTTGAAAGAAAAATTGGAAGTAAAAGAGTCAAGGATAAAACAGGTTATCAAAATTCTTTGGAAGCATTTAAAAAATATTTTATCAGGCTTAATAACGGCTTTGTTGTCTTTCATGAAAATTATCTTAGAACCATAATAGAAAATATAAGTGATATTGAGAAGTTGAAAAAAGTAGTTGAAGAAATTTCAAGGGAGTTAGCAGGGGGATAATATGGGCAAAAAGAGAGCATTTTATGACAAAAAAGACCATAGCAAAGTAATTGGAGAATATTATAAATTATTTGATAGATATGATGGCACAAATGCAAAATCAATAAAAAATCAATTAATTCGCTTGATTCAGAAAGACCCTTATTTTTTAGATTCCTATTTGTTACTTTATGAAGTATTACGTGATGAAAAAGACTTTGAAGAGGCTGAGAGGGTTCTTGACGAAGCTTATAAAAAAGCAATGGAATTAATAACAGATAAAAATGACAAATGGCCTGATATCCTTGAATGGGGATGGTTAGAAAATAGACACATTATAAGAACTATTTTAAATAAAGCTATCTCATTATGGGAAAATAATCATATGGATGAAGCTTTAAATTTATTCAGAAATCTTTTAAAAACGAATCCCAATGATAATGTGGGTGCAAGATATTATATATTGGCTATCAGAATGAATATGAGTCTGGAAAAATTCGAAAAAAGATTTGATAGAGGTGGTTATCATGATAATGAATTACCGCAATGGTTTGAAAGAAATTATAAAAAGTTTCCAGATGAATTTGATTGGTGGGAAAAAGCTATCAAAAACTATGAGTAGATGACCACACCTTTTCAATCCATTCCTTCTTTTTTCCGATGTCAATTAACACAACTTCATTGCCAACTACTGAAAACATTAATTTTACCTTTTAAACTACCTAATTCCCCATTAAATTTTTTTAAATTGAGACCATTGTCTTGAAAAATTTAGGAATTTAGGAAATATCTCAGAAAATTGATAAGGTCAGATAAAAAAGGATTTTCTTATCAGCTATATTCCTGTTACCTTTCCTGTTTGTAAATCAACATCTATTGTTCTGAAGTTTGGAGTAGAAGCTGTTCCCGGCATTAAGCTTATTTCTCCTGCAACAGGAACAATTAGTTTTGCTCCGTAAAAAACTAATATATCTCTGATAAATAATTGCCAGCCCTCAGGAACTCCTCTTAAAAGCGGATTATCAGAAAGACTTAGATGAGTTTTTGCTATGCATATAGCAAAATCTGAAAATTCTTTCTTTGAATTAATTGATTGAAGTTTCTCTAAAGCAAGAGGAGAGAACTCTACTGAGTCTGCTCCGTATATTTCTCTCGCAATCAACTCTATTCGTGAAATATGTGGCAAACTATTTTCATAAAGAAAGTTAAAGTTTGAATTGTTTTTGCAAGCATCAATTACAAAGTCTGCAAGTTCTAAAGCACCCTGCCCTCCCTTTTGCCAATGTTCTGAAATTGCAACTGGAATGCCCATTTCTTCACAGAATTTTCTAACAAAATCAAGCTCTTCATGGGTGTCAGACTGAAATTTATTTATACACACAACAATGCTTAATCCAGATTTTTTAATTATTTTTATATGATGAAAGAGATTTTTCATTCCTCTTTCAAGCCACTGCATATTTTTTTCAATATATTCCTTCGGTAATGGATTACCAGGTATAATTTTGGGTGAATCTTTATCTGCACCATGATATTTTAATGCCCTTAATGTAGCCACCAAAACTGCCACATCTGGTTTCAAACCTGATGTCCTGCATTTTATATTCCAAAATTTTTCAAAGCCGATATCAGCTCCAAATCCACACTCTGTTACGTGATACTCATTCAACTTGAGCCCTACCATATCTGCAATGATTGATGATTGTCCTATGGCAATATTGGCAAACGGTGCGGCATGAACAAATACAGGTTGTCCTTCAATGGTTTGAATCAAATTCGGATTGAAAGCTGGAAGCATAAGAGCAGACATAGCTCCACTTACTTCAAGGTCTTCAGTAGTTATGGGATTACCAGTTTTTGAATACGCAACAACAATGCTGCTAATTCTTTTTTTTAATTCCTTCAAATCTTTTACAAGGCTTAGAATTGCCATTAATTCAGACGATGTAGCTATGTCAAATCTTGATTCCATAGTAATGCCATCTTTTTTCCCACCAAGACCAATTACTATTTTTCTTAATGCCTGAACACAAAAATCAATAACCCATCCCATCTGAACTCTTTTTGGGTCAATATCAAGTCTTCTTAACCCCCGTTTTTTGAGAATTTCGTCTGAATAATTAGCTTCATGAAGCATTCTTGATGTCAGGGCAACCATAGCAAGATTGTGGGCATTCATTACTGCATTTATATCACCTGTAAACCCTAAGGAAAACTCTGTTCGGGGAATGCATTGGGAAAGTCCTCCCCCTGCTGCAGAGCCTTTTATATTCATAAGAGGACCTGCTGAGGGTTGCCTTATAGCACAGCTTACTTTTTTACCTCTTTTCCCAAGTCCCTGAGTTAATCCAATTGTTGTTGTTGATTTGCCTTCGCCAAAAGGTGTAGGAGTAATAGCAGTAACGATAATATATTTGCCATTAGGATTGTTTTTTATTCTACTGTAAAGTTTTCTGTAATCAATCTTAGCAATATAAGACCCATACGGTATAAGTTCTTCTTTTTTTATATCAAGCTCTTCAGCAAGCTGAAATATTGATTTCATTCGTTTTTCAGCTTCTTGAGCAATTAACCAGTCAGGACATGATACTGGTTCTGGAAGCATAAACTCTCCTGAATTATTATTTTTTGTTTTATTCTGATGGATTATCTATGTCTGCAAGATAATCCTTAAGTTTCTCCAGTAATGAATCAGGCAAAATTTCATCGTAAAGTAAAGCATTCATTTCCTCTACTGTCAATTGTTCCTTAATATCTCTTGGAAGCATTTTTACTATAGCAACTCTCATAGGATCAGGTTTTTTTTGTTCCATTTTTGACTCCTTTTATTTTTAGCAGGTTAAATGAAAAGCCCCTGCCACGTTTTTGCCTTCATCCATAAATTGATTAAATAAATCCACTGCTTTTTCTGTATTGCTGACAAAAGTTTCAATTCCTTTTTGTTTGAGTTCTTCTATTAAGCTTGCAGGAACACGCATTCTTTCATATGCACCTGTTCCTACAACAAGAATGTTAACATTATTTTTCAGTACTTCAGCAAGGTCTTCTATGCAAAGACAATGTCCTTCTTTTCTCCACCAGGAGGGAAAGATTTTATCAGGAAAAACAATAAGGTCTTGTGTATATTCATTACCATCTACTACAATTTTTCCAAATGAATAATGAGTTATTTTCATATTAAGCACCTCCTTTAAAGAGTTGGCGGGAGCGTGTGGGAATCGAACCCACCCTGCCTGTTCCTCACAGGCAACACTGGATTTGAAGTCCAGGAGGGACACCAGAACCCCATACACTCCCGATATAGAATTTTACAGGATTTTGAAGAATTTTGCAAAGATAAAAATTACTGCAGAAAGAATTTATCTCTTAGATATCGCAATACATCATCATACGCAGATGGTACAACAAGAAAAATTTCTATATCTTTTGGCAAAGGAAGTTTAATTCTATCCTGTTCTCTTAGTATAAGGATTGCTGATTCTCCTTCCTGAAGACTGCTTGAAATTTTGTTTCCTATTTCCTCAATTCTTTTTTGGCTTATTTTATTAAAATAATCAAATATTTTCTGCATTACAGCATTGGTTTTAACAATTCTAAGACAGTTTCCCCAATCAATAAATTCTCCAAATATTTCAGGGTCTTCAATCCCTATAATAACCGCACCTTCTGAAACTTTTTTCTCTATAAATGGATATAAATAAGGATTGGTTTCTCTTATTACATCAATTGCTTCCTGCCCTTCAATAAAGATTGTCTCAATAAAAATTTTTGTAACAAACCCTAATTTTTCAAGTTTTTCAACATGAATAAGAGCTTCCTGCCAGTATTTCTCAATTATATCTTTTAGTTTTTCATCTTCTTCATCAAAAACAAAAAGATTTGGAATACAAAAAAGCCTTCTTTTGCCTTTGAACTCATCTATACTGAGTCTTTGTATTTTGCCTAACTCTACCATTTTTAAATTGAATGAGATAGTTTTTTAAGTTGTTCTAATTTATTATAAGCTTTTCCGCTATCTATTGCCTGTTTTGCTATCTTTACACCTTCAGAGAGACTATTCGCTTTCCCTGCAACCTGAAGGGCTGAAGCTGCATTTAACAAGACCATATCTGTTGCCGGTCCTTTATTTCCTTTGAGAATTTCTAATACAATCCTTGCATTTTCCCTTTTATCCGCTCCTCTTACTTGGTCTAAGGAACTACGAGATAATCCAGCCTCTTCAGGAGTAATGGTCTTAGTTTCAATCTTACCATCTTTTGCTCTAACAATATACGTCTTTCCAGAGATTGATATCTCATCAAGTCCTTCTTCACTATGAACAACCATAACATCCTCTGCTCCGAGTTTTGACATCACTCGGGCGATTATTTCCATGTATTCCTTTGAAAAGACACCAATCAATATACGTTTAACCTCTGCAGGATTAAGCATTGGACCAAGGATATTAAAAATAGTCCTTATCTTTAGTTCCTTTCTAACAGGAACAACTCTTTTCATTGCTGGATGATAAAGTGGAGCAAAAAGCACAGTGAGTCCACATTCAAAAAGACATTTTTCTGCTATCTGAGGAGACATATCAACCTTTATTCCCAATTCTTCAAGGACATCAATGCTTCCACATTGGCTTGAAGCAGAGCGATTGCCATGCTTTGCCACAGGAACACCTGCGCCTGCTACTACAAAGCTTGTAGCAGTAGACACATTGAATGTACCAGAATGGTCTCCTCCTGTGCCAACAATATCTATTGTTCCCTGAGGAGATTTAATTTTTATTGCATAATCTCTAAAAAGTTTAACAGTTGCAAGAATTTCGTCCTCTGTCTCTCCCTTCATTGATAATCCCATTAAAAAAGCTGAAATCTGCACTGGAGAAGCTTTCTCTTCAATTATCTCAATAAAGCTTCCCTTTAAAAGTTCCTCAGGAAGGTTTTCTCTTTTGCTTAATCTGTATATTGCTTCTTCTATCATAGTTTTAAAAAGTTTTTTAATAAGTCTTTGCCAGTTTTTGTAAGAATGCTTTCAGGATGAAACTGCACTCCTTCAACAGGATATTCCCTGTGCCTTATACCCATAATTATATCATTTGATGTCCATGCACTAACAATAAGACAGTCTGGTAGAGTTTCCCTTTCAACTATAAGTGAATGATATCTTGTTGCCTCAAAAGGGTTTGGAAGCCCTGTAAAAATTGTTTTGCCATCGTGATAAATGAGAGATGTCTTGCCATGCATTATTTCATGAGAACGAATAACTTTTGCACCAAAGGCTGCTCCAATTGCCTGATGTCCAAGGCATACTCCAAGAATTGGTATTTTACCTGCAAAATATTTTATTACATCAATTGAAATTCCTGCTTCTGTAGGAGTGCAAGGACCTGGAGAAATAATAATTTTTTCAGGAGACATTTTTTCAATATCTTTAATTGTAATTTTATCGTTTCTATAAACTTTAACGTTTTTAACCATCTCTCCAACATATTGATAGAGATTATATGTGAATGAATCATAGTTGTCAATTATAAGAATCATGAGGACAGTCCTCCAGATTGGAGAAAATTTACTGTTTTAAGCATAGCCTTTGCTTTATTAACTGTTTCTGTATACTCTCTTTCAGGTATAGAATCTGCAACAATTCCTGCTCCTGCCTGAACAAATACATGATTGTCCTTGATTGTTAGCATTCTTATGCCAATGCACATATCCATATTACCACTGAATCCAAAATATCCTATTGCTCCTGCATAAGGACCTCTTTTTGTTGGTTCAAGTTCTTCAATAATCTGCATTGCTCTTACCTTTGGTGCGCCTGTTACAGTTCCTGCAGGGAAACAGGACATAAAAACATCAAACATATCAAGTCCCTTCTTAAGCTTCCCCTCTACATTGCTTACAATGTGCATTACATGGCTATATCTTTCAATTGTCATTAATTCTGTAACATTGACCGAACCTATCTCTGCTACTCTACCCACATCATTTCTTCCAAGGTCAACAAGCATAATGTGTTCTGCTATTTCTTTCTCATCGCTGAGTAGCTCTTTTTCAAGAGCAAGGTCTTCTTCCTCTGTTTTTCCTCTTGGACGAGTTCCTGCAATAGGTCTTACAATAACCCTTTCATCTTCAAGTCTAACAAGAATTTCAGGAGAAGAGCCTACAAGAAAACCCTCGCCTGTATCAATATAAAACATATATGGAGAGGGATTTATAATTCTTAGAATTCTGTAAATATCAAAGGGATGAGCTTGGGTTTCAGTTTCAAATCGCTGTGATATTACAACCTGAACAACATCACCATTTAATACATACTCTTTTGCCTTTTTTACCGCAGAGAGAAATTCCTCCTTGCTGAAATTAGAATGAAATCCGTGCAGTGTTTTGCTCCCTTTTTCTGGGACATTTAGATAGGTTCTAAATCTCTCATCACTATGACTTTTTAAATCAGAAATGAGGTTGTCAATTTTTTTCTGTGCTTTTTGGTAAATAGAAGTTGCATCTTTATCTATGAAGGCATTATACACAATTTTGATTGATTGTTTAAGATTATCAAAAATTAGAAGTGTTTCCGGAATCATTAGAAAAATGTCAGGCATGTCTATTGAGGGTTTTGGAATATCAGGAACTTTTTCAAAAAGTTTTACAGTATCATAGGAAATAAAGCCTACCATTCCACCAAAGAATCTTGGAAGTTCTGAGTCAATATAGGGCTTATACTGAGTGAAAAGTTTTCTTAAAAAATTAAAAGGTTCTAACTTTTTATAAACCCTCCTGTTTTGTCCTTTTTGAACAGTTATTTTCTTACCTTCTGCTTTAATCACAACAGAGGGTTCAATACCAATTATTGAGTATCTACCCCATTTCTCTCCTCCTTGAACACTCTCAAGAAGAAAAGAAGGGCGGCGATTAAGTTTAAGAAAAGCTCCTACAGGAGTATCAAGGTCTGCGATAATTTCCCTGTAAAGAGGAATTAGATTAAATTTATCTGATAGTTTAAGAAATTCTTTTTCATTTAAATTCATTTGATAGTTTAAATAATTATAGTTCAAAAAGGCAATCTTGCTTTATCAAAGCTCTTTCATATATTTTCTGTCTTTGAATTCTTCTTTTTTGCCTTCATTCCAGTTAGATACAGGACGGAGATAGCCTACCACACGGGAATATATTTCGCATTCTCTACCACATTTGGGGCATGTAGAGTGTTCGCCTTCAATGTAGCCACATTCAGAACATACACTGAAAGTTGGTGTTATGCTTATGTAGGGAAGTGTATATTTTTCAAACACCTGTCTTATGAATCTTTTTAGTTTCTGGGGTTCGGGCTTTTCACCCAAGAATATATGTTGAACTGTGCCTCCTGTGTATTTGCTCTGCAACTCATCCTGATTGTCTAATATGTAATGAATTGACTCTGTAAATCCAACAGGAAGCCATGTGGAGTTTGTATAGTAAGGATGTTCGCTGCCTTGAGTGATAATATCTGGATATTTTTGCTTATCAATCCTCGCAAGTCTGTAACTTGTTCCCTCTGCTGGTGTTGCCTCAAGATTGTATAGATTGCCTGTTTCTTTTTGATATTCAAGGAGTTTCTCTCTCATAAAATCCATTACTTTCAAAGCAAAGGCTTTCCCTTCCTCTGTCCAAATTCCCTTAGAGTTAAGCCAACGAGCATTTGCTATAGCTTCGTTCATTCCAATTATTCCAATTGTTGAGAAGTGATTACACCAGTAAGCTCCTGCTCTTTCTTTTATAGAACTCAGATAATGCTTGGAGTAGGGGTAAAGTCCTGAATCTGTAAATCTCTCAAGTACTTTCCGTTTTATCTCAAGGGATGTCTTCGCAATCTCCATAAGCCTGAGAAGTCTTTGATAAAATTCCTCTTCTGAATTACTTAAATATCCGATTCTTGGAAGATCTATGGTCACAACCCCTATACTTCCTGTGAGAGGATTAGAACCAAAAAGTCCGCCACCTCTATGCTTTAGCGCTTTAGTTTCGAGTCTGAGCCTGCAACACATAGAGCGAGCATCCTCTGGTTTTAAATCAGAATTAACATAGTTTGCAAAATATGGTATTCCGTATTTTGCCGTTGCCTGCATTATTAGGTCTACAACTGGGCTATTCCAGTCAAAATCTTTTGTTATGTTAATTGTAGGAATTGGGAAGGTAAACACTCTTCCCTTTGCATCGCCCTCAGAAAGCACTTCAAAGAGAGCTTGATTGAACATGTCCATCTCTCTCTGAAACTCTCCGTATGTAGCATCCTGAGTTTTTCCTCCGATTATCACTGCCTGAGAGACAAAATGCTCAGGCACTTTAAGGTCAAGGGTGATATTGGAGAAAGGGGTGTTTCCAGTTATAAAAACCTGTCCATTTCTTCTTGCAATAACAGTCTCGTTTTCTGTATTAACGCTCCAGATAATACCTCTGTATTCAATCTTTTCAATTTTCATTATATGGTCAGCTTTTGTCTCTGTAAGGGTAATAATATACTGAAGCTTTTTGGAAATTCCTCCCATTTTTCTCTTTCTCACATTAAAGTTATATCCTGCCAATACCGCAATCGCAGTAATGAAATCCTTTGCTTCTTCTTCTGTAACGGTTATTCTTTTTCTGAACTTTTCGGTCCAGCCATCACCTTTTAAGTATGTTTCAAGAAATAGTCTCGCTTGCCTCTTACTTAACCTATAAAGATATTCGGGAAACTTTTTAACCTTAGCGCCTATGAGTTCATGTATTGCTTTACTTGACTTTGGCTTTAGCCTTATATGCTTGCACTTACCAAGAGAGTGTTGCTCTTTAACACTATATTCAAAATTCAAATCTTCCAAAAGCTGAATAATCTCTTCATAGTTCTCGGGATGAGTTTCCTTAGACTGATATATGCTAACTCTGTGACTTCCTTCCCTCTCAATGCTTCCCTCTGAAAGTATCCATGAGAAAATTTTAAGCTCCTCATCTGAGATGGGATAATCGGGATTTTTGTTTTCTCCTGCTACTGGAATAATTAATGGTGAACTGTAGCTTAGTAAATCTTCAATCCTATCCAGCCTGTATTTTTCTGTATTAAAAACCTTTCTTACAACTCTATGATTTGGCGAGATTAGTTGACTCTGGCTTCTGTTTTTCAGATTATACATAATTCCAGAGTATTCCTTTCTGAAAACATAGGTAACCAATTTTGTCTCAATCTCGCCATTGTTTATGTTGAATGTATAAATTGAGTCTCCAATTTCAACTTCGTTATATCTTTTCCATCCATCTAAGGTTAAAATTTCGGTGTCTTCAGAAAGACATTGAAAACCAACGCGAGTAGGCACATTGAGGTTGAAGACCCATTCCTGAAGTGCCTGTTTTACTTGCTTATAATTCAATCCGTCATAGGCAATGAAGGGTGCAAGAAGGGTGTCCACATTGCTGAAAGCTTGCGCTCCTGCTGAATTTCCACACCAACAGGCTTTACCATTTCTTCTTACATAAAGAGTATGATTTGGAACTTCTACACAGTAAACTTTTCCTGCATAATTTGTGACTTGCTTATTGACACTATTGAGTCTAAAGTTTTTTGCTAAAGATACTCCTACATCATACCACTTGAAATTTCCCTTTTTTCTCTCATAAATGTTAGCTGACATTCCAAGTTTAAGCACTATCTCCTGTATGTCATCAGCTAATCTTTTACTTTTTGTTGAATACTCTATGTTTCCATCCCCACTCCAGCCATCACCTTTCATTAGCCAGTCAAAGATAATCTCAAGTTGTTCCTTACTTAGGTTTTTAATTTCAGAAGGAATGAATTTGTCGCAGCTTTTTCCAAATTTCCTTAGGTATGAAAACAATTGCTTGTCATTAATGTAAAACTCTATTAAGTCAGCTTTAAACTTCTTGTTGTAGCTGAAGGGAATTTGACTGAGCACCTTTTCAAATTCTTCAGCAATTTCGCTTTTTTTCTGAGATATTCTTACTAAGTATTCATAGTAGGGAACTTCTCTTCCTTTTCTCTGTCTCTTTCTCAAATAAGTGCATCCTTCGGCTAACCAGAATCCAAAGAATTTAAGCCATAGATTCATGGGAATCTTCTTTGGAGGTAACACTTTGATCTCATATTTTTCAATTGGTTGAGAGCTGTAGATTCTTGCCTCTTCCTCAAGGATATCTGGACTTTCACTTTTACTGTTTACTTTTTTAAAATTTATGTATTGGTAAATTTTGATCTCAGGCAGAATAAAGTATTCCTCTATCCTGCCTTCCCATAATGCGTGCTTTGGTATAAAGTGAGTATTTGGATTGAATTTTTCTGCTTCAATGAACTTTAGCTTTCCATTTTCTTTGGATGTTGGACTATACTGTTGCACCAACATCCTGTGATTTGGCGTTACAAGCAAGTCAAGCTTCTTGGACTTAAAGTGATACATCGCACCGTTATAATCAAATTCGTAAAACTTTACTGGTTTTTGAAGTTCAATTTTTTTTGTCTCAGTATTCATAGTAAAGATGAAATCATGCTCTGTGAGCTCAAAAAAATACTTCCAACCTGAATATGTAAGAACCTGTGTATCTGAGGAATAACACTCTCCCTGGGTTGTATACAAGAAATTGACAATCTGACCCAGTGCAGGCCGAAGATGTTTAGCAGGCCGAGATTCAACTTTACCAGGAACTCCACCAAAGCCCCGGATAAGCAAGTCCATCAAATCCCATCCAACACAATAGGCAGAAAGGGTGTTCAGGTCGTGAATATGCATATCGCCATTTATATGGGCTTCTCTCACCTCTGGAGGATATATTTTGTGTAGCCAGTAGCTTTTGCTTATCTCAGAGGAGATATAATTGTTAAGCCCCTGAAGACTGAAACTCATATTTGAGTTTTCACTAATTCGCCAGTCAACCTTGCTAAGATAGTTGTCTATGAGCTCAAGTCCACCCTGACGGGCAATCTCACGCATTCTCGCATGCTGGTCGCGGTATATGATGTATGCCTTAGCTGTTTTCCTGTAGGGACTGCTTAAAAGTATCTCCTCAACTATGTCTTGTATTTCCTCTACATGTGGGTCTCGGTCTCTGATTAATTCCTCCGCAAGCAATAGGACTTTTATCGTAAGCCTTTTTGCTGTATCGTAATCAAACTCGCCCGTTGCTTTTCCCGCCTTTGAAATGGCTACAGTAATTTTTTCAGGGTCAAAGGGGACAATGCGGCCGTCGCGCTTTATTATATTTTTAAACATCCTAAACCTCCCTTTTACGCATAGCCTTTGCAGCTAAAACCATATTTTTTAGTGATGCCACCGTCTCCTGCCATCCTCTTGTCTTTAGTCCACAGTCTGGGTTTATCCAAAAAAGTGACTTATCAATCAGACTCACAGAACGCTCAATAATCTCAATCATCTCCTCAACAGAGGGTACTCTTGGAGAGTGAATATCATAAACTCCCAATCCAATGCCATGGTCGTATCTGAAGTTCTCAAAGGCAGATAAAATCTCTCCTTTGCTTCTTGAAGCCTCAATTGATATCACATCAGCATCAAGAGCGTAAATCCTGTCAATTATCTCATTAAAGTCTGAATAGCACATGTGAGTATGAATCTGCGTAAAGGGAGAGACATCGGCTGTGGTAAGCCTGAAACTATTTATGGTCCAATCAAAATACTCATCCTGCTTGTTTCTCTTAAGAGGCAAACCTTCTCTGAAAGCAGGCTCGTCAATCTGAATAATTTTGATACCCCTTTTCTCAAGTTCCAGAACTTCCTCCTTTAGAGCAAGAGCTATCTGGTAGGCAATCTCGCGCCTTGATATATCCTTTCTTGGATAAGACCACTGAAGAATTGTAACAGCACCTGTCATAATTCCCTTCACTGGTCTTGGGGTGAGAGATTGAGCATAGAGGGTTTCCTCAACTGTAAGAGCTTTGTCCCTCCATACATCTCCGTAAATTACCGGTGGTCTTACACATCTTGAACCATAAGACTGAACCCAGCCATTTTTAGTTATCGCAAAGCCTTTTAGTTTTTCAGCAAAAAACTCTACCATGTCTGTTCTCTCAAACTCTCCATGAACAAGCACATCTATGTCAAGTTCTTCCTGAATTTTTACAGCCTTTTCAATCTCCTGAAAAATAAACTTTTTGTATTCCTCCTCAGTTATCTTGCCATTTTTATAATCTGCCCTGAATTTTCTTACTTCCTTTGTCTGAGGAAAGCTTCCTATGGTAGTTGTAGGGAAAAGAGGCAGCTTGAGAGAATCCATCTGCATTCTGTATCTCTCTTGAAATTCGGGTTTTCTTAAAATAGCTTTTTCATCTATGCTTGAGATTTTGCTCCTTACCTCTGCCTTTGAAAATATCTCATGGACTATACTTTTCCTTGCTGGCAAGGCTGCTCCATCATTAATTGCTCTTTTGAGAATGGTTAACTCTTCAAGTCTCTCATTAGCAAAGCTTAGCATGTTAAGTATATCCTCTTGAATATGTCCTCTCTCTGCCTCAACAGTTATTGGAAGATGAATTAGTGGAGATGAATTGGAAAGCATAATCTTATCGGTAACTCTGAAAAGTCTCTCCAGCATGCTCATAACAACAGTAAAGTCTGTCCTCCAAGGGTCTCTTCCCGATACAACTCCAGCAATGAGAACTTTATCGGATGGAAATCCAAGAGTTAGTATATTTTCAAGATTTTCCTTGCCGTCTACAAGGTCAAATCCAAATCCATGGACAGACAGAGAGAAAACAAGTTTTTCATATGCTGAAACCGCTTCATAATAAGTTTGAATATAAACTTTTAAAGTAAGTCCCTTTGTCAGTTCCCTGTAAAGACCTGTTAAGAGTTCTATCTCCCGCTCTTCCATATCCATTACCATTGCAGGTTCATCAATCTGTATTTCTTCAACTCCTGCTGCATCGAGTTTTATGAGGAGCTTTTTATAGGCAGGCAATATTTTTTCCGATAATCTTTCCACTCTATCCATATTTAACTTCGCAGACTTCAGATAGGTAAAAGGTCCCACTATGACAGGTTTAGTTTTTACGGATAGACTATCTCTTAGCAAAGCAAATTCCCTAAGGGGCTTGTTTTCCATAAGCTCAAACTCTTCATCCTCTATTTCTGGCACAATGTAGTGATAATTCGTATTAAACCACTTGGTCATCTCAAGGGCTGGAAGCTCTTGAGTGCCCCTTGCCATAGCAAAATATCTATCCAAGGGGTCTGAAATTCTGTTAAATCTCTTAGGCACAGCGTTAAACATTACTGAATGGTCAAGAATAAAGTCATAAAGGGAAAATTCATTAGATGGAATGAGGTCAACTCCAGAGGATTGAATGACTTTAGCATTCTGGATGATTAAAGAATTGGCAGTCTCTAAAAGTTCTACTTTTGAAATCTTCCAGTTCCAGTAGTCTTCCAGAGCTTTTTTTAGTTCTCTCTTCGGACCGATACGGGGATAGCCAAAGACAGTGGTTTTAATCTTCATCTGCTCCTCCCACGAGGCATTTCAGAAAGCCAAAGGCTCTCTGACTGGATAGGTCTTCCGGCTTTGGGCTCTCTTCAACCTACTTGCCCGCCTTCCCAGAGAATTTGCTCTCCAGTGGCATGCGTGGGCTTTCGTTCCCAACACGGCTGCGGGGCAGCGGAGGATTCTCACCTCTCTTCCCTTAAAATCCAGTTAGGTTAAAGTATAACAAAATATATCCAAATCTTTCAAAAAATTAGTATTCGGTCATTTCTTGTCATTCAGAACTAAGTGAGATATCTGAGCCGAAAGGGTCATCCCGAAGGCTTGTCCGAGGGATCTCCCCCTTAAATCGGAAATGAGGATATTCCTCGCCTTCGGCTCGGAAGGATGATTTTCTGTAATTCCGAACACTCTGAATGGATGTGAGAAATCTCTCTTATGTTTCAGTTGAAAGGAAAGAATTCCTCGTCACTCATGGCTCCTCTGAATGACACTTCTCTCTGTCATTCCGAGGGGTCCCAATGACCCCGAGGAATCTGACCTGTAGGGGTCTTTGCCTACGACTCAGGGCTTCCCTACGGTTTGGAATGGACAGTCGTATTCTGTCACCCCGAGCATTAGCAAGGGGGCTACTTCTTTGGAGACGGAGATTCCTCGTCACTTATGCTCATTGGAATGACAGGGAAAAGGGATTGGAACGACAGGAAGAAGTTCGGAATGTCCGAGTGAAAGCGGAATGACAGATGTGGGTAAATGAAAAATAAAGGTGTTAGAGTTTATAGAATTTCAATAAAATGTAACTTTTTTACCATGTTCACATTATATAAAGAAGGAAATTTTTGGATGTAAACATTATTACATGCCGATAATGCTTTCTATCTTTTTAACTCTATCTCTTATCTCCAGATACTGCCTTTTAAGCTGGTTTTCAGCGATAATTCTTTCCTGTTCCTTTTTCTCCATGAAACCAGCCAGTCTATCAAGATGTGTAAGAAGTAAGCCAAAATCAATAAGATCAAATTTTTTATGAAGTTCTCTAACATCGCGCTCGTAGTGTTCAAGCATACTCAATATATTTCTTGAGAATCTTTCAAGTCTTTCAGAAATAGCTTCTATATATGTATTAAAGTCTTCTTTGGTGATATAAATTTTAAGATCATCTCTGGTTACCATCTCAGATTTTATGTAGTTAATCTCAAACATAAACTCTGCTTTTAATTTATTCAGGTCTTCTTTTGTTGCGAAGGCTTTCAAGTCCTCCTTGGTCGCAAAAGCTTTCAGATCTTCTTTAGTTGCAAAGGCTTTCAAGTCTTCCTTTGTTGCCATCTCCTGTCTGAAAATATTAAATTCTTCCTTTACTGCTTTTCTTACAATTTCTAATAAAGTTTTCTCATCCATAAAAACCCTCCAGTCCTTCTACTACACCTATTATAAAAATCTTCAATTTTATTTTCCCATAACTTGACAGTATAACATGTGCTTTAATTTTTCCTTCTTGCTCTAACATTATTCCACCACTCAGCCACAAAGGCAAGAAAAATCCCTGAAAAAAGTGCGCTTATTCCAGCCACAGCTATAATGAGCTTTCTTTTTGGTTTTACGGGAGAATCAAGAGAGGTAGGCTGTTCTATAACGCTTAATATGAAATTTTTATTATTTTTAATTTTTTCTTTTTGTGTTGATATTGCCTCAGCGTAGGTCTGAGAGGTTTTTCCAAGCTCCTTTTCAAATTCATCTATTGCATACCTGAGAATATCCTCAGCAAATTTTTTATCCTTCTGTTCAGAAATTAGATTAATGCTCCCTGTCTTTTTGTCTATCTCAGCCTTAAAAACAATGTCTCCTTGGCCTTTATTGATTGATTTAGTCAAGTTGAGTATATTTTCTTTTTCTCCATACTGTTTTATCAATCTATCAAGCACCTTCTTTTTAAACTCAAGGCTATTAAGTATTGATAGAGATAGATTATTGACCTCTGGCGACTTGGTTTGTCCTAAAGGAATTATAAATGATGTTTTACTATCACTTGTTTTAAATCTCTCAATAACAGACTGACCAATCAAAGAGTCTACCCAAAGAGTTGCCCTTGCCTGATAAATATCGGGAGATAGAAAAGCTACCAAGCCTCCTATTAAAAGCCCGATGAAAGAAACAGCAACGATAAGCTTGAGCCTTTTTTTAAGCACGAGAAGCAGTTCATAAAGGTCAATCTCATCAGAGTATTGTTCCTTTCGTCCTTGCTCGTTCATTCCAAACCTCCGAAGTTTTTGTTAGGCTATGCAAAAATTTATAGCTTTTATGTTCTTTCGTTATCATTCCTTTTTTCATTCCGAGCTGTTTTTTGTCATTCCGAGGAGCGTAAGCGACGAGGAATCTCCTTAGCTACAATAGAGAAGACCCTTCAGCTTCGCCTCAGGGTGACAAAAAGCGTCATTTTATAGAGCATCTGATATTCTCATCATTCCAATACATTATTTTTATATTATTCTTAAACAATTTAAATTTAAACCCTTATTAATCTCAAATACTTCTTATTATCTCCACAATTCTCTTGCTTGATAGACCGTCTCCGTAAGGGTTTATAGCCCTTGCCATTTTATGATATTCAGAGGTATTTTCAATTAAACTCTGAACTGCCTTTACAATATTTTCTTTCTTGATGCCTACAAGACTTGCAGTTCCGGCCTCTATTCCCTCAACTCTCTCTGTTACTTCTCTCATAACCAATACCGGCTTTCCTAAAGAAGGTGCTTCTTCTTGAATTCCACCAGAATCAGTCAATATCAGAAAAGATTTTGACATTAACCAAATCAAATATGGATATTCCAGAGGCTCTAAGAGAAAAATATTCTTAATCCCATTTAATATTCTATTGACTGGCTCTCTTACATTAGGATTTAGATGAACCGGATAGATTATCTTTAATTCTGGATAACTCTCAGCAATCTCTTTTAAGGCATTGCAAATGTTTTCAAATCCTTCACCAAAGCTTTCTCTTCTATGCCCTGTAACTAATATTATCTTTTCTCGCTGAAATTCAAAAATTCCATTAAAATAAAGTTCAATTTTAGACCTGAGCTCCTCATTTTCCTCTAAAATTCTCAATCCTAAAAATAAAGCATCAATTACTGTATTCCCAACAACCCAAACATTTTCCCTTATTCCCTCGTTATACAAATTTTGTTTTGCCTTTTCCGTAGGTGCAAAATGATAATCAGCAATGTGTCCAACCAAGACTCTGTTTATCTCTTCTGGAAAGGGTGAATATTTATTGCCGCTTCTCAGCCCTGCCTCAATATGGGCAACCTTTATTTTTTTGTAATATGCCGAAAGCGCGCTCGTAAAAGAGGTTGTTGTATCTCCTTGAACTAAAACAATATGAGGATTAAAGTCATCGTAAACCTTCTCAAGTTCCACAATACTGTCAGATGTTATATTAAAGAGGCTCTGATTGTTCCTCATCAGATTTAGGTCGTAGTCTGGCTTTATATTAAAAAAATTCAAAACTTGGTCAAGCATTTGTCTGTGTTGAGCAGTCACACAAACTTTTACATCAAAATCTTCTTGATATTTTTTAAATTCCCAGTAAAGAGGAGCCATCTTTATTGCCTCTGGCCTCGTCCCAAATATCATTAATATTTTTCTCAAAATCTCTTTACCCCTTAATCAAAAAATCCCGAACCTAAGCCTCAAACATTGAAAATTATGAAACTTTACCTCACCGCACTGCTCATACCAGGTGGAAAATCAGCAAGTATTTCTATCTTTTCCCAGTTATCTTTGAACCACTCAATATTTGCATCAAAACCCTCCCTAAAATCAACAATAGGTTTATAACCTATTAGTTCTTTTGCCTTTTCAATTGATGCAAGAAGTCTCGGTTTTGTATCCCATTTTCTTCTTTCCTTAAAAATCAATCCTGCCTTATTTCCAGTTGCTTCCAAGACCATTGAAGCTACTTCCTTGATTGAAACTTCTCTGCCAGCAGCAAGATTAAAATTCTCCCCTATAGCCTTTTTATAGTAACCAGCCTTTATAAGTCCTTGAACAAGGTCTAAAACATAGGTAAAGTCTCTTGTTTCCTCTCCTGTTCCTGTAATTGGTAAAGGCAACCCTTTCATTGACCAGTAAATAAAATTTGGTATAACGTTTCTATACTGACCTGGCACTTCACCAGGCCCGTACGAATTAAAAAATCTACAGTTGACAATCGACAACCCATAATGATGATGATAGAAATTACAGTACATCTCTCCTGTCATCTTATTTATCTGATATGGAGTAGTGAGATGCATGGAAATAAAGTCTTCTTTTAATGGTAGTTTAGGATAGGAACCATAAATAGCACATCCACTTGATGCATATATGAATTTCTCTACTTTTGCCAATCGGGAATATTCCAGTAATTTAATTTGACCGATAACATCAACCTCTGCTGAAACCTCTGGATAGTCTACCGAATTCTGATTTGCAAAGAAAGCAGCCAGATGAAAAACAATGCTTATATCCTCTTTGAAGACTCTTTTCAGGTCAATATCATTTCTTACATCACCAAACACAAACATTATATTTGGAAGAGGTGTCACATTCCAAGGGTCTCTGACTTTTATCGCTGATAGATTATCAAGAACAATAACTTTACCCCTACTGCCAACTAACTTTGAGAGTGCAATTATTAAATTACTTCCAATAGCACCAGCTCCACCGGTCACTAAAATATTTCTTCCCTCGTAGTATTTTATTAAATCTTTACCTATATCTAATTTAGCCATATAATCATCAACCATTTTTACTCTCTTTTCATAGTAATCCATGAAGCTACCTCCCTAAAATTTTTCTATCAACTTTTGAATACAAATTTTCCTTTCAAAATTATTCACCAAATAGTTATAACCATTCTTGCCGTATGTGCTGAGTGAAATTTTATTTTTATAAATTTCTCTCACTAAATCCTCTGCTTTTTGAATATCTCCATGAATACAGCTAAATCCGCAATTTGCTTGTTTAATTATAATATGCCCATCACTTTCCCTATTCAAAAAAGCTAAAACAGGAAGTTTTGCAGCCATATATCCAAGAATCTTCCCTGGCACCACAGGAGTTTTGTTTTTACTGGATAAAGATACAAGTCCAACATCACAATCTTTAACAAGATAGGGATATTCCTCTTTAGATACAAAGGGCTTGAATATAACATTATTTAAATTTTTGGCTCTGGCTAAATCCTGTAGTTTTGTTCTCTCCATGCCATCACCAACAAAAAGGAACACTAAATCCTTCAAATCCCTCACCTTTTCAGCCAGTTCTATGACAAAATCAAGACCCTGAGAAAGACCCATAACCCCAGCAAAAAGTATAATAAATTTATCCTCTATATTATATAGCTTCCTGTATTTGTTAGTCCTTGACAGCCTCTCAAACTGTTTTGTATCAATCCAGTTATGAAGGACTATAAATTTGGTTGCAATGTCTGGATGATTCATTTTTAAAAAGTTTAAGTTGCCCTCAGAGTGAACAAAGATCAAATCTGCGTCTATGTAAGCATTTCGCTCCATGTCTTTAAAAAACTTTATTAAAAGAGGATTTTTTAAAACGCCTAAATCAATTGCATTTTGAGGAAATATGTCCTGAACATTTAATAAAAACTTTGCATTAAAATTCTTCTTAAGTTTAGCTCCAAGCATTGCAAGGGGCATAGGGGGGCTATAAACAATAATTATCTCTGCCTTTTTTAAGTATTTTTTAATTTTATTCTCAAATATGTAGGGCATGCTAATCTGAGAAATGCCTCTAATAATAAAATTTACATTGTGATGTGGCAGAGTTTTTATTCTAATGACCTTAATTTGATTTTCTTCAGTAAACTCTGGATATTTTATATTCCTCTGCTCGTTGTCTAAATTATATTCTGGATAGGTTGTAGCAACAGTAACATCAAAACCTCTGTCTCTCAACCCTTCAGCCAGCTCCAGCATCAAATGAGAGGCAGAACGAATCTCCGGAGGGTAGGAATCAGTTATTAATAGCACCCTCATAGGTGAATTACTGTACCCTTTGAGAGAGATTCGTTGATTTTGAAGGTTGCAAGGGTGGAGTAATAAATTTCATCGTAGGTTATTTTTGGTTTTTCATTCCCTTTGATTACATTTATGAAATGAGATAACTCTTCCTTATAGCCTATCTCCTGATTTAAAGTTTTAAACTTTTTAGTCCTACCCCCTAACCAGAAATAAGAGTTTTTGAAATCTTCAATAATCAATGTCTTACCTTCAGAATAAACCTCCACTCTTTCTCTTGAGAATGCTTTATCTCCTGAGGCAGAGTAGAAAATATTACCCACAGAACCATCCTTGAATTTGATTACAATTGAAACGTTGTCGTCATTAACTATGGTCTTATTGTTACCAGAAACTCTCTCTGCATAAACTTGCATAGGTAAACTGTCTGTCAAATAAATCATTAAATCAATGAAATGACAAATTTCTCCAATAATTCTTCCCCCACCCTCTTCTTCAGAGTGAACCCAATGTTCAGGTGGAACAAACCCAGCATTAACTCTGTAAATAATCATTAGCGGGTCTTTACGATTACTCAGGAAACTTTTTAGTTTATAAGTATGAGGAGAAAATCTTCTATTATAACCAACCATAAGAAAGGGAAGAGATTTTTCATCATTCGCCAGAGAGGAATAGACACCTGTTATTTCTTTTAACTCCTCTTCATTGATACACAATGGCTTTTCCACAAAGGTATGTTTTCCTGCCTGTAGACATTCTATAACCATTTTTGCATGAAGACGGTGTGGGGTTAGTATAAAGACTGAGTTAATTTCTTTATTGTTTAAAATCTCTTTATAATCAGTCGTAACATTCTCAAATCCGTATTTTTTAGCAACATGATATGCATTTATACCAGAACTTGTAGAAAGAGTATGGAAGCGAACATCGGATAGCTTTGACAGGGCAGGAATCAGTAAAGCCTTACCGAATAATCCAGCGCCGATTACCCCCAATGTTACAGAAGAACTTTCTAATGTTTCTCTTATCTTTTTAAATCTCTCCTCTGTTATCTCTTTTTCAGCAGAGTATTTTAGAACAACCCCTACATAGGGTCCACCTCTATTACTCATCATATTTTCATAAACTTGAACAGCCTCTTCGATTTGGAATCTATGAGTTATGAGTTGCTCCAAATTGACTTTTTTTTCAGAAACAAGCCTTAAAAACTCTTCAAGATTTCTATTTTCTGTCCATCTAACATATCCCAGCGGATAATCAATGCCTTTATTTTCATAGATTGGGTCAAGACTACCAGGACCTGCTGCCTTTGAAACTATAAGTTCTAATTCTTTATGCCAAAGTTCATTTCTATCAGGATGGATATCGGCAACTCCCACAACAACAATCCTGCCACGAAACCTTGCTATCTCTACTGCCAAATGAATAGGAGCATCAGACTTTGTTGCAGCAGTAATTATTACAGCATCTGCACCAAATCCATTTGTGTATTTATCAACCAAATTTTCAAAAACTTCAGCATCTGAGCTAACTGCATCTACTCCTAACTTTCTTGCCATTTCCACTTTTGACTCATCTATATCAAATCCCATAACCATGAAACCATATGCTTTCAATATCTGAATGGTTAACAATCCAAGTAAACCAAGTCCAATAACAGCAACCTTTTCACCGAAGGTTAGATTCCCGCATCTTATGCCGTGCATAGCAATTATTCCAAGCATTCCAAAGGAAGCTTCTTCAAAGCTGACATTTTCTGGTATCCTACAGCAGAGATTCTCAGGCACTGCCACGTATTCTGCATGTGAAGCATACCCTGCGCCTATACAAGCAACCCTATCTCCTGGAGCAAATTTATGAATATTCCTCCCGACTTCAACTACAATACCTGCAGAACTATATCCAAGAGGTACAGGATTGTCCAGTCTTCCCATTGCTTCCTGAAAAGTCTTTAAAAATCCCTCTTTCTTTGCCTTATCTAAAAATCGCTTGACTAAATCTGGGCGGGCTCGTGCTTTACCCAACAGTGATTTCCTGCCAAGCTCTATAATTGAAAGTTCAGTGCCAATGCTTACTAATGATGCATAATTTTTGACCAGCAAGTTATTTGCTGATACATTTGGCACCGGAACATCTACCAGTTCAAGCTTACCCGTACGATGGTTCTGGATTAGTTGTAACATCTTTTAAACCACTCTACCGTTTTCTCCACAGCAGTTTCTCTATCATAAGGAAGTTTACCATCACATACCTCTAAAATTGGAGATAAATCAAATACATACTCGGTAGTAATATTTTTAAGCCTAAAGCTTGTAAGCGGTGCATTTGTCCAACCTAAAATTTTTAATGTATCTCCAACTTTTGCAAAAGTTTTTGCTATCCACATCGGCATTCTATGAATTTTAGGTGCTCCCATTTTTTCTCTTACCGACTCAGCAAAGTCATGTAAATCTGTTGGCTCTGGGTCACCCACATAAAAAGTCTTTTTGTGAACTTTTTCACTTGGTGCAAGTAAAATACTGTGTATCTCATGGGCAATATTTTCTACATATCCCATGGAACGCTTATAGTGTCCATCTCCTATGTGAAAATACCAACCTTGCTTAATAGCTTTGAAAAAATTGATATAAGGCTCAATCATCCAAGGTCCCCAAACAGAAATTGGTCTTATGATAGTCCATTCAAAAGGCAGATTTTGCCAGTTACGCACAATCTTTTCCCCTTCTACTTTACTTTGTCCATAAGCAGTAGTTGGCATATAATCCTCATCATGCTTGGGAATATATCCCATCTTACACACAAGCAGCGAAGAAGTAAAAATAACTCTTTTTAAACATCCTTCCCTGATCCCATTTACCCTTTCACTCATTAAGCCACTATAATCTATTAACGCTTTAATCAAATTCTCCACGCCCTGAATATTAGGAGCAAACTCTTTTATGTCCCTTATAGAATGAGCGCCTGTCTTTGCAGCAAGATGGACTACATATTCTGGTTTAAATTCAAAAATTATTTTTTTTAACTTATCAAAATCCATTATATCACATTCTTTCCAGAATTGAATATGCTCCTTCTTAAAAGGTGGTTTAGTATCAATATTCAGCACCTCAAATCTTTTAGATATAGCGAATTCAATATAGTTTGTCCCAATAAATCCTGAACCACCTGTGACAAGAATTTTCATTTCGTTATTATTTTTTTTTATATTCATCAATAGCTTTTTGAAGCTGTTCTATAGTTTTTTTTGCACATATATCCCATGAAAAGGAGTACGCTATAGACATAATTCTTTTTGAAATCTCTTGTTTTTTCTTATCATCTAAGAAAAGTATTTTCAATATAGCTTCTGTAAGTGACTCAATATTTTTTGCACGATAATAAATTGCGATATCTCCAAAAAATTCAGGCATTGGGGGACTATCAGTAGAGACACATAAACATCCATTCGCCATTGCTTCAAGGACAATATTTGGACATGCTTCTATCCGACTAGTCGTTACAAATAGAGAGCAATTTTTATAGCACCAAGACATTTCTTCATCCGATAAAAAACCAGTCCATATTACTTTTGAATGAATATTCAGACTTTTAATCAATCCATCGAGTTTTGATTTATAACTTTTCATACTCTGAGGAACTTCACCCGCGATAACAAGATAGATATTATTCAAATTCTTTGTTAAATTGTTAAAGGCAAATATTATATCTTCAAGTCCACGATAAGGATAAATTGAGCCCGCAGTGAAAATAAAAATTTGATTATCTAAATGTTTCAATGCTTTTGGTTTAATTATTTTTATATTTGATAAAGAAACTCCATGATATACAACTCCTATTTTATTTTCTTTTATACCCCATTTTTTTACAAGAAAATTTTTTACATAATTAGATAAAGCAATAATCCGAGTAGATTTTTGAATTGCTCTTTTGGATTGATAATAACGTATCATATTTTTTGCAGTCTCTTTAATCGAACCTTGAAATGGAAAAACAAGAGGAGCCATATTCTGAATCATTGAGACAACAGGGACTTTTCCTGCACAGAACCATCTCGCTGTTGGTATAAATATAACATCTGGAGAAAATTTTTTAATTTGTGATTTTAACCACATAAAACCATTGTAATAATCTATAAATGGCCATGTTTGGGCAGGAAAGTTATTTAAAGATACAAAATTTAATGCTTGGGGAGGGAAAAATATTAGAAGATCTTTTATTTGTTTATTGTCAAAAAGTCTTGGAAATACATTCACAATATATTTTTTATATCCTCCACTCAATCCACCTCCAGTTAAATTAATAATTGCTATTTTCATGATTCCAATAGCAAGAATTTATTATTTTTTTATATAATTTTTGGAAATTTTCTGCATGTGACTTCCATGAGTATTTTTTTATAACTAATTCTCTTGATAGTTTTCCTAATTTTTCACCAACCATTTTATTTTTAAGTAAAAAAATAACTTTATCTGCAAACATGCTAATATTATCTGCTATCAAAAGATGTTCTCCATCTAAAACTTCTATGGCTTTCACTGCTTGGAATGTTGCCACTATAGGTCTTGCCATTGACATAGCCTGTAAAACTGTATTCTTTATCCCTGAACCTAAACGAAATGGTGCAACGACTACCGAAACTTTTAGGTAATATTCTCTAATATCACTAACTTCTCCAGTAATAATTATATTCTGATTATTTGCAAGAGACTTAATTTTTTTTGTAGGATTCCTACCGATTATATAAAGCTTAACATCTGGAATTTTGTTCTTAATAAGTGGATATATTTTAGAAGTAAAATACAAAGCTCCATCTTCATTAGGAGGAAAAATAAAATTACCAAATAAACCTATTGTAAAATCCTGAGAAGGAATATTATTCATAAGATCAGGACTAAAATATTCAGTATCCACTCCATTAGGAATAACTTCAATATATAAATCAGGACAATGTTTTGATAAAAACGATTTATCTTCTTCAGACACTACAGTACAAGCATGAAATTTTGGATAATAATGAGATTCTATCCATTTTCTTTGTTTATAAAGATAAAACCATTTTACTTTTTTAAAAGGATTTAAAGTATTTTTCCAAATTTTATATGCGTTAAGAGAAATGGCATCATGTGAGGATATAATTTTAGGCAATTTTTCAACAGCACGATAATATTGTGACATCATTGGTAAATCTATGTGAACAATATCTGGCTTCCATAAATTAGCTATTTTTTGAATTGATATATACATTAACTTAGAACTAAATCTTTTAGGTGTAATAATTTTACGAATGTTTTGTTTTATTTTCTTTAAAGGAGTTAATTCTCCCTTAATCAAGGGAATAATCAAAAGATTTGAACAAAAAATTTTGATTTTATCAATATATCCTATATCTTCTTCTTCACAAAAAGTAATTAAATACACTTCGTTATTTTGAGATAAATATTTAATAAGATTATATGATATTAGTCTTGAGCCATCTTTATATGGAGGATAAGGGAAATTTTGTGTAATAAATAATATTTTCAATGTTTTTACTCTTTTTTGAAATTTAAACTTTCTTTTATTATATATCGTGGGCGATGTTTAACTTCAATGAAGATTTTAGCAATATATATGCCTATTATTCCGATACTAATCATTAAAAGGCTTCCTAAAAATAATATTAATATAATGACTGTTGTAAAACCACTCACTGCACTACCTTCAATTTTCTTGTAAAATGTATGAACAATCCCTATAATACTAATTATCAAAGTTAAAATACCCATGTAAGTTATTAAATTTATTGGAAGAGATGAATAAGAAGTGGCTATATTAATAGCATATTTAACACGAGCCCAAAAAGACCATTTTGTTCTGTCAGCAATTCTTTCTTTTACAGAGAAAGGGATTTGAAATTTTGTAAAACCTATATCTGAAATAATTCCTCTATAGAAAATCAAAGATTCATTAAATTGTTTATAAGCATCAACCACTTTTTTGCTAATTAGCTTAAAATCTGAGGAATTTTTTATATCTAAACCAGAACTAAACTTTAAAAGCGAATAAAATATTATTGAGCCTATCTTGTAGAAGAATGGCTCATTTCCTCTATAAATTTTAACACATTCAACAATATCAACTTTCTTTTCCCTCCAGATTTTAATCATTTCAGGTATAAGTTCAGCAGGATGTTGTCCATCTCCATCTATAACAATCACTGCATCACCCCGAGAATAATGCAAGCCAGCGGCTATAGCTGATTCTTTGCCAAAATTTCTACTAAATCTAATTCCCTTTAATATCCTATTTTGGTAATCAGAAATAATATTCCATGTATTATCTATAGAACCATCATCCACTACTATAATTTCAAAATTTATATCTTTTAAATTATTAATATGATAAAAGATTCCATCCAAGACTTTTTTTAAATTCTGCTCTTCATTGTAAACAGGTATTACTATTGATATTAATGTCTCTTTATTCATATTGCACTCCTAATAGTTTTCTATATAAAGCCAGTCACCTGCAATTTTTTCAAGTGTAAAGCTATTATTTTTTGGTCGGAATAAATTTAAAATCTTATAATCATAAGGGAAAAAATGTATATGTAAATCAAATGTATACTTGTATTCCCTCTGGCATGGCAGGACTATAATTAACTTTTTTTTACAAATTCTCCGCAATTCACTAATCGCTTTTTTAATATCAATAATATGTTCAAGAGTATGAGCACATATAACTGTATCAAATTCTTTATCTCTAAATGGTAAGTTTAGAATAGAAGCTTTAATATATTCGTGTCTGTTTTTTTCTCCTTCTGGTAACAGTATGTCAACACCAAATATTAAACATTGAGGCGAACATTGCTTTTTTAATACTTCTACTAAATATCCTTTACCACACCCGACATCAATAATTTTATTCCCTTCTATTTCTTGAACAATTTTTTTTACACAATGTGAATTCAAATCTGTCTTTCTATTTAAATGACTATTCTTTGTCAATTTATAAATTTCTACTAAATCATTATCTGTTAAATTACGAATATTTTTTTTAAAATTAATAAAAATCTTATATTTATAACCCAAAATCTTTTTAAAGAGAATTTTACTGAGAAATTCACTATCTCTAATAAATGGGGGTAACAAATTATCTAAAATATAATTAATTATTACAGTAATATCTCTTTTCATAAAAAAAATCCTCTTTTCTTCAAATATTCATCAATATGTAAAAAATTTGGCTGCGTACAATGGATACAGTAATATAATGACAAAGCTGGAATACCAAAAGGAAATTTTTTTATATTTACTTTTATGAAAAAATACTGACATAAACTTACAATTTCTTCACATGAATTCACATGTTCATGTTGCATTAAAACATTATAATTAAGACCATATTTTAATTTAAAATGAACACCTGTCGTAAATTTCCAGGCTAATTTCCACAACAATTTTCCCTATGCTGGTATTCCCGCATAAAAAGAAGAAGAATTTTTCATTAACAAGCCAATATAAGCTAACGTTAATGGTAAATCAGTCAAATGTTCCAAAACAGCAATTGAAATAATTTTATCATATTTAGAATTAATAGGAACTTCTAAAATATCTCCATAAACTTTATTTACTTTTTTCAATAAAGGCGAGTTTTTATATAGAAAATTATTTGGTTCAATAATATCATAATTTATATAATGCTTTTCAAAATTTAAATGATTTAAATTCCCCGCTCCTAATTCTAATATATTAGCTCCTTGAATTTTAGCCGCTTCATAATGCATTACTCTTTCGAGATAAAATTTAACCCGATTGAGCAAGTTATATTTTTCATTTCTGTTTATTTTATAATATTCCTGATAAATATTTTTGTATCTTTCTGGTAACTCCAATCGGCGTTTTGGGAATTTCTTTAATATTTGATCAATTTTACTTTTATTTATACTACAAAATTTACAAAGCATGTGCCCAAGGTGTCTTTATATATTTAATGGAAGCATATTTTTTATCAAATTCATCACATAATTCTTTTATTTGATATTTCACAACAGGACCTTTATAATTTTTATAAAACATCCAGCATACAGGCTCATCTTTATCGTATAAAACATACTTTATACTAAAATTATTATCTTTGGCAAAGTTTAAGGAATTAATTTTATGTTCCTTATTTTCATTAAATTCCTTAATATTAATAATTACAAGAGTTTTATTATCTGGTATATGAGCTACATCTGCTCCCCAGTAAAACAAGGCTAAATAAGGAGATTTTTTCGTACCAGGGACAATTCCTGCTAAAACTATTTTTCTCTCTTGTTTGATTAAATTTCTTTTTGAAAAAATAAAAGAATTATTTTTGTCTGAAATTTTTGATTTGATTCCTTTTATCAAATCATCAAATTTGATTGTTGTCTGGTCATCATCTATTACTGGAGCATATTTTTCATTGCGTAGTATTGTTCCAACAGCTTTAAAAGTATGAGAAACATTATATGGGACAGAAGAGCCATATATTTTATTTAATTCAAAGGGTTTATCAAAAACTATACTTATAGTGCTTAAAAAATTTAATGTTACAATCATTATAATAAACATGCCCATAATTTTTTTTGTTTTATTGAAAAAATAATGAAAACCTATAGCAAAAATTATGCACATTGGTGGCGTTGCCCATGAAATAAAATGCATAGCATTATTTTTAGGGGAATACAGGAAAATCAGAAAAATACTTAAAAACATCCAAGTATATAAAAAAATAATAAGATAACTCTTGCCATTAAAATTAATCTTTTTCTTAAAAAAATAAAATAAATAAACACTAATTAATGTAAATATGATAAATATTCCATAACCCAGATGAGATATCAATTGTTTTAAAAAGTTTTCTGGAAGACCTAATACAATTCCCTTCCCCTCATGTCTAATAAAAGGATACCGAAGAAAACCGTTCTGAATTGATAATATCTCTTCACAAATAAAAGCAATGACATAAAGAAATATTATAACAAAAGGTATAATTATAAAAGGATTTTTGAAAAATAATAATGTATTTTTTAATGACATAAGAACGCTTTGCTTTAAATCATCTATTTGTAAATTTTTTTGTAAAAAAAATAAAAAAATTAAAACAATTGCTAAAAAAATAGGGAAATAAAAAACATTTTCTGAACAAATCAAAGCACCCATTAGAATCATACAAAATGCCATATTAAATTTAGTTTTATTATTTAATACCCAAACTATAGATAGTAAAAACCATGTTCGCATAAAAAGAGGGAGGGATATAGTAATAGTATATGAACGCGCTAATCCAAGGATAATCGGAAAGGTTATAAATATTAATGATGAAAAGAAACTAATTTTATAATTTTTAGTAATATTATAAGTAAAAAAATAAATACCAATCATAGAGAGAAAAATACATGATGTTGAAGGAAAAATAAATACCCATGTATACAGTGGAATATTAAATAAATTTAATAAATAATACCAGAAATATGACCAAACTAAATTCATCCATCCATGAGAATAGTTAAAAAGATTAGCTATTAAATTTTTAAATAAATTTGGTGTGAATATTTCATATTTTGAAAGATTAATAGATGCTAAAATTATTGCTGCATCATCCTCACCTATTCCAGTTTTCATTAAAATAAAAGGAGACATTAAAATAAAAAGGCATATGCACATAAAAAAACCTTTCATCTTTTCAGAAATATTTAAATTCAGGATCCTTGAAATTTTTCTATACATGATTGTTTTTTCCCATTTGTTTCATTTTTTATAGTAAAATAAACAAAATTTAAAAATAAGTGAAAAGCAATATAGTAAAATGCTATATACATAATTTCTGAAATAATTGCATCTAAATTATGTCCGTCCCAAAAATTCAAAATAAAAATATTAAAAAGTTGTATTTTTATCAATCTATTTAAAAAAGAATTTTTATTAGAAAAAAACTTGAAAAGTTTAACAAATAACATAGCCCATAAAAATGTAAATATATACATCCCGAAATAATCTGTCATTATGTAAAATTGTGCGGATACAGTCCATCCTTCTCCATGAATTCTTTCACTCTCATCGCCATATATTAAAATTTTCATAAAACTCCCCAAACTTTCAAATGGAATGTTAAATAAGTTACCTGGCACAAAAGCATTAATTGATGATTTTATTATATTAGCCCAGCTAATAATATCCGTGTATTGTTCATAATAACGATTATTTATTATTAATATAAAATTATCAATTCCACCTGATAATCTTTGTGAAATAGAAGATATAATAGGAATTATCTCTGTTTCATAAGTTGTTCCTCTTATATTTGCAGCAATAAACCATGAAGGTATACTTATAAATAAAATAAGTAAAAAGAAAATGCCCAAGCTTTTAAGAGATATTTTAAAATCTCCATATTTAGTTAAAAACGCAATCAGAAAAAGTAAAATTAATAAATAAATTCCTGCCCTGCTTCCTTGAAGTAATCCCCATAAATAATTAAGTAAAAAGAAAATAATAATTATTCCTTTTTCTGCCTTATTTAGAAGATGTCTATAATCTACTAAAAAACAGGCAAATATATATGGGAAAATACTCACAGGGAGTAATCGTGTAATCCAACCATAATGCCATTCTTGTCCCATTTTCCAATTCATTTTGATTGTTAATAATATCAGACTTATTTGAATAAGATAAGCTAAAAAATAAATCAATTTTCTACTCTTAAAGTAAATATCAACAAATTGTGTTGATGAAAATTTTACATTTTCTGAAAAAAGTTTAATTGATATAACAAAAATTCCTGTTATTATACAATAAGTTATAATTGCCCAGTTTAATTCATTTATTGTAAGTGTCTTAAATCCTTCGTATTGAACCCATCCAAAAAAAGAAGGATTTATTATTAAAATAATTATCCTTTGTAAAAAAAATATAATTATAAAAAAAGCTACTGATAAATTTATCATGTTTTGTAAAAAAATTCTGGAAGATTTAGATAATCTGTAAGTAAAAATGCATATTATGAATAAAAGAAAATAAGTTAATAAATTAGCATTTATAGGTACACCACAAATATACTGAAGACAAAAAATAAAACAAATTAAAAGAATTATTAATGTTACAATTATTTTTATTAATTGATGAAAATATAGGTATTTACTTAGCATGAGTTTTTTTAATTATTCCCCAAAAAGGCTTAAAAATTATTGGCATTAATGAAAATATAAATTTAATATATTGTTTGAGTTTTAATACTTTAACATTTAATCTTAAAGCTTTTATAAAATTTTTTCTTGCTTCTTTCCAAGAATTCCCAGAAAAATATTGTTCTGCTGAATATAGATAAACTCGTGCCATAATCTCTTTTTCTTTATTTTTTAAATCATTTGGCAAATTTGGATTTCTAAAAATTTTCTTATATATATAAATTATTTCTGGGGCAGCCTTTGCAATACAAGCAACACTTTTTGACTCAGAATGAAGCCTGAATGTTGATAATATTTCAGGTAAATAACCAAACTGAAAAAATAATCCTGCTCTGAGCCAAAAATCCAAATCCATTGCATAACACAACTTATCATCAAAAAAACCTATTTTTTCAAACACTTCTCTTTTTATAAAAGTTGAAGGCTGAGGAACGGGGTTTAGACATTCACTAAATATTTTTTCATAATCAAATTCATAGGAATTATAGTAACCAATTATTTGTCCTTTTTCATCTACATAAACGCTTTTACCGTATACGATTCCTATGTGAGAATTATTAATTAAGTACTCTACAGCGAGAGAAACAGCATTTTCTGTATAATAGGTATCATCTGAATTAAGGTAAGCTAATATAGAACCCTTTGCAATTTTCAAACCTTTATTTATTGCATCGACCTGTCCTTTGTCCTTTTCTGAAATCCAGAAAACTTTATCACTATATTTTTTCAAAATATCTAACGTTCCATCGGTAGAACCACCATCAATTATTATATATTCAATATTTTTATAGTCCTGTTTAAGAACACTTTCAATCGTTTCAGCTAAAAATTTAGCCTGATTGTAAGTTGGTGTAATTATTGAAACCAAAGGTTTATCAGATTCATCAATAAAATGATTTTTCATTTTTTATTAACTCTGAATATAATTCAATATATTTTTTAATTTCTTTATCTTGAGAAAAATTTTTACAAATATGATTTCTACAATTTTCGGACAAACTTTTTAAAAAAATATCATTTGATAAAAATAATTTCAAAGCTCTTGCAAGTTCTTCAACATCTCTATTTTTAACAAGATATCCATTTTCCATATGTTTTATTACTTCAGGAACTCCACCATTATTAAATGCCACAACAGGAGTTCCGCAGGACATGCTTTCAAGTAAAGTATTAGGCAAGTTATCAGCAAGAGTTGGTAGAACCATCAGGTCTGCAGAGGAATAAAACTCTGCCAATTGTATATCATTACTAATAGAACCAGTTTTAATTATATCAACAGGTATTATAATTTCATCATTAACATCATTTTTACCAATTATGAGTAATACTAAATTTTTTAAAAAAGATCTATCTAATAACCTGAGGGCTTCAATTAAATATATTCCTCCTTTTCTTTTATCCTTAAAAAAATCCTCTGCTATAAATAATATAACTTTTTTATTAGGACTGATCCCCAAAGATTCCCGAATTTTCATTTTATTATGTTTTTTAAAAATTTCAGTATTAACTCCATTCGGTATATAGAATATTGGAAATTTGCAAAGAATCGGGCTTTCTTGAACTAAATTTTTTATCCATAAAGAAGGAGCAACAATTATCATATATTTAATTTTATTCATAACATACTTCTTCAACTTCCATAAAAAAGCGGTTTTATCTTTATTTAAAGGTGGATATTCATCAAGGTAGGGGCAATTTCCACATCCATTTCTCCATTTTTCACATTCGTAACTGTAACCACAGTGACCAGTCAAAGGCCACATATCAGATAATCTCCATACAATAGGCTTATAAATGCTTAATAAAGGTAACGATAAAAAACTAAAATAATTACCGTGTATATTATAGAGTTGTAAAATATTACATTTTTTAAATGAAGGATGTCTCAATAAAAAAAAGGAAGAAGGATAAAATATATCTGACAGTCCATAAAAACTCATAAATTTGTTACAAATACGATCTGTAAATTTTAATATTTTTTTATTGAGACAGTTAGCATCAGGATCATTAATTGATTTATAACCTACTAACATTTCTGAATTAATTCCATAATTTTTGAGAGAAGAATGTATTCTATATGCTGAGCGCCCAGAACCTCCTTTTTTATCAGTAGTGCTTATATGAAGAACTCGTAAATTATTCATTTTTTAACAATTGCAACTATTTTATTTGGATTAATATTTTTTCTCTCCATCAGTAGCACTTTTATAACTTTCTTAAGAACTTTAATTATTTTTCTTGAACTATCAGGATAAATTAAAGCTTCTTTTATTTTTATATCAGTAAAATTATGCTGGTTTAATAGCATATTTAAAGAAACTTTATCCCAACTTCTGACATGTTGCCATCTATGAAAGATACAACCGCATTCTGGACAGATTGTTTTATTAGCTTCAAGGTCTTCATTGTTAGGTGTTGTAATAATTAAATAACCGCCTGGTCTTAAAATTCTGTATATTTCATTTAATGTGGCCGATAAATATAAATCATTTAGATGTTCTATTATCTCTACTGCAAAGACGCAATCTATAGAATTATCTTCTATCGGAAAAGGTAGTTTATTTACCCAAATCGCATTTGCAACATTATTAAATCTACTAAACTTCTCTCTAAACTTCTCAATAGATTCTTTTGAAAAATCAAGTCCGTGTACCTTCCCCCCCCATCTATTGCCTAAAAATTTCAGCAAGTGCTCTATGAGATACCCTGGTCCACAACCGAAATCAAGAAATGTTTTAATATTTTTAAGTTTAATATGCTTATTTACATATTCAATTATATTTCTGCCTGAATGACAGCTAAAATACTGACCCTGATAAGAGGGATTTTTAGCATAATAATTCCAGATTAGAGCTATTTTCTCATCCGTCCATTCAATCTCATGCATTTTAATCTCCTAATACATACTTTTTATACCACATCTGGAACATCAAAAAGGTCCAGACCTGTTGTGTATAGTCTTTTTTACCTTCAAGATGAGGGTTAACAATTTTATCATAAACTTTTTCTGAGAAAATTCCTTGTTTTTTAAGATAATCAGGAGATAAACTTTCTTTTATCAAAAATTTTAAGTCTTTTCTTGTCCATAAAGTCAATGGCAATATGAATCCTCTTTTTGGAGCATTCCATAACTCTTCAGGTAATAAATTCTTAATAATGCTTTTAAAAAAAGATTTTGGTTCATTCCATCCTGTGCGCATAGCAGGAGGCATTTTAAAAACTAACTCCACAAGCTCATGATCCAGAAAAGGAACCCGAGCTTCAACAGAATGAGCCATTGAAAAACGATCTGTAACATGCAAAAATTCCTCTGGCAGTTGAAGTCTAAAATCAATATAAGCTACTGCATTACGAGGATTTTTTGTGCCTGATTCATGCCAGATATTTTCAAGATAAGCCTCTGTTTTGTATTTCTGGTTGTAATCGTTAAATATAATCTTATCCTTCACAGCATCTGAAAAATATTTCCAGTAAAAATATCCCTTTGGATACCTAAATGCATTTTTTATTTCAGAAAAATTGTGATTTAGGATGCTTTCTTTCATAGCTTTTAAAAA
This sequence comes from Thermodesulfovibrio yellowstonii DSM 11347, assembly GCF_000020985.1. Taxonomy (NCBI): domain Bacteria; kingdom Pseudomonadati; phylum Nitrospirota; class Thermodesulfovibrionia; order Thermodesulfovibrionales; family Thermodesulfovibrionaceae; genus Thermodesulfovibrio; species Thermodesulfovibrio yellowstonii. The sequence continues at coordinate 468,365 of NC_011296.1, read as the reverse complement.
TTTATACCATAAACCTCTTTCATGAACTTTATATCTACCATAATTTCCAAATAATTCATCTCCACCTGTGCCAGTTAACGCAACCTTAACATCCTCTCCGATAATTTCATAAATATACCATGAAGGCAACCCGCCAGCATATGGCTCATCAAGATGCCATACCATTTTTTCTAAGTCATTAAGAATTCTTTTTGCATCAATAACTACTTCATGATGATCAGTGTTCCACTTTTCAGCAACTTTTCTTGCCAATGGAAGTTCATTAAATTCCTGCTCCTCTATACTTTTAAATCCGAGAGAATATGTTCTTAAATCACTGAATCCCTCACTTGCCAGAATTCCAACAACTGTTGAAGAATCAAGCCCACCTGAAAGTGAACATGCAATCGGCACATCGCTTAATGTCCATCTTTTAATAGACTCTTTTAACTTTTGTATTATGAGCTCTTTCCATTCATCAACAGATTTATTCTCAAGTTCAGATACATTAAGTTCCCAGTATTTATTTATGATTAACTCCTTTTTGTGCAAGTCATATATAAAGTAATGTCCTGCAGGAAGTTTTTTTATATCCAAAAATATACTGTAAGGTGCAGGCACAAACTGAAGACTTATATAGTGATAAAGGCTTTCAGGATTTATTTCCTTTGAAATCCACGGAAGTATAAGTAGGCTTTTCATCTCAGATGAAAAAGCGAATTTTCCATTTTTGTAACAGTAATAAAAAGGTTTAATGCCTATCCGATCCCTTGCTCCAAATAAAATTCCTTTATTTTTATCATAAATTACAAAGGCAAACATGCCATTTAAATCCTGCAATAACTGCGTGCCTTTTTCTTTATATAAATGTAATAGCACTTCCACATCAGAATTTTTTGTTTTAAAAATATGTCCTTTCTTTATCAAATTCTTTCTTAATTCTGGTGAATTATATATTTCTCCATTGCATATCACCCAGAGGCTATTATCTTCATTACTCATAGGTTGCTTACCACCTTCAATATCTATTATGGCAAGCCTTCTCATAGCAAAAGCGAAACCGCTTTCTTTATCTATAAATTCACCACTATCATCGGGTCCTCTATGAAAAAGAATATTATTCATTTTGGAAAGAAGATGGAAGTTATCTCTGTCTGTTAAGCCAACAATCCCGCACATTAAATTCTATCCATATCTAAATAATCCTCTTTTTTAGAAATTACAAAATCTTTCAAACCTTGAACAAATTTTGAACTTTCAAATTCTTCTATATTTTTGAAAAGAGGTTTAAATCTCATAGAACCTTTTTCATCCTGATTGTATCTTAAATCCAGAAGATCAAGATGTATTGGTCTTAATAGGAAAATACCATAAGCAAAACGACGGGCAAGTTCTATACTCTTTTCATTCATTGGTGGAACATCATGTAAATTTTTAACAAAATCCAAATATTCCTCTTTTGAGTCAAAATCATGAGTAAATCCAAGCCTGTCATATCTGCCTGTACCTGCAGTTATTGTATTTATTCCCATCATGGAGGCTTCTATACCAATTGTGCCTCTAACAGTAAGACAGTAATCCATTAAACTAAATAAACTAAAGGTATTTATATCACTTTCGGGGGGAATAACTTTTATATGCTCAGGCAAACTACCAAGTGTTTCATACACAGCTGCCAATTCTTTATGAACACCTTTATAATCATCTCTCTTTGCCTTTACCACATTTGCAGGATGTATCTTTATTATCCAGTTTAGATTTTTATTTTTAGCTGCTACCTTCAAGACATTAACAAACCAGTCATAATAGTCCTCAAACAAATCTTCGCCCCAGAAAAAAGTGGCATCCCAGAACATATGAGGGAATATTATAGCAGTTTTTTTATGCTCATCTAATTGAAGTTTCTCTAAAAGTTCTTCTTTCGCATACATTCTTTTACCAAATTGTGTGCCTACTTCGGCAAACCAGTCTCCAGTGTTGTAAGTGTCAAAAAGTTCTTTGTAAAGGATTTGCCATTTGCTTTCATTCCATGCCATTTGTTTTATATATTCCCATGACTCTGAAGATAATGACTGCGGATGCACTGGACTCATCTGAGGTGATGAATACCTTTTAACAATTTCAAAGCCACTTTTATGAGATGCATTTCTTGTAATTACAGGAATATCATTAATTAAACATGCATCAAAGAGTTGACCTACAGGAGTATATCCACGGTCAATAACTAATACAAGATCTGGGTTAAGATCCTTTAAAATATCCTCTATCGCTTTAGCAGCCTGTAAGGACTTCGTCATCTGATTAATTAATATGAGTTTATCCTGTTCATTATTTATCTTTATACTGCTACTTCTTGTAATCCTCATGAATGATGAAGCAGCGTACTTTCCCACACTTATTCCATCCATTTTAATATTTAAAATTTCTTTTCCCTTAACATGTTTTAAATAAAATTCCGCCTCCTTTTTCAGCCTGTCAGTAGAATATTTCTTAAGGTAATCTTCATAGTAAAAGACATTTTTAATTCCATAGAGGCTGAATATGTCTTTAACATAAGGATCATAGGCTGTTATAACGCAGGGTTCATAACTGATGGTTTCCAGAGCTTTAAGATAAATGCCCTCTGTTTTGGCATCATAAGAACCCATGCTGGCAAAAAGCACTCGTTTATCATAATTTTTCACCAGCCTCTCTTTTAAAAACTCAGGTAAAAGTTTCCTGAGCCTGCCATATTCCTCTTTCATCCATTTATATCTTGGAAGATATTGTCCAAAAACTTTTTTTGTAAAAAAATTAAAATATAGATTAAAATCCATTGGCTTATTTTTTGTTAAAAACATGTTCTATCAAAAATTCCGCCCACAACAAATCAATAGGCTCATTGATATCTGTAGCTTCAATATCATTTATAATAAAGCCCGTGCAATGCTTACCCAGTATGGAATTAGTGATTAACAGAGATTCTGTCTTTGTTATATAAATGGCACTATTTTCAAGATAAAGTGGCTCTCTATCCTGTCTTCTTCTCGGCGCATCAGGAAATAATCTAACAAAATTTCCTTGAGAATCCTTTTTCCAGAAATCTCCTCTATGAACAGTAAGAGAAAGCATGGCATCATATTTACCATCAAGTGATAAAAAATATTTAACAAATTCCTTAATTGTTTTAGCGCTTCTGAGAGGGGACGTTGGAGGAAGAGTTAAAACATAATCGGGCATCCAATTATACTCCTGTCTGATAGTTTCTATAGCATGAATCAAAGCTGATTCAGTAGATGCTGTATCATGAGAGAGTTCTGCAGGACGCATTATAACTTTACTTCCATATTTTTTTGAAATCTCAGCTATTTCTTCAGAATCAGTACTGACAAAAATCTCTTTTGTCACCATTGATTCAATTGCTGATTCAATTGTATATGCCAGCAAGGGTTTACCTTTCAATAAAGCAATATTTTTTTTGGGTATTCCTTTAGAACCACCACGGGCAGGAATAATAGCAACTATCTTATTTTCCATTTATAAACTCCAGATGCTTCATTACATCAAAAATCGTTATTACCTCTTTGAGATTGAAACTATCATCTATTACGGGAATTAAAGTTATCCCATACTTTTTTATAAGTTCATAAGCTTTTGACATATTTTTTTCTTTTAAATACAGAAAAGATGGACTAATAACCTTTTTCAGCGGGGTATGTAAATCAATATTCTGTAAAATTGTTCTTAAAACATCTCCTTCGCTGAATACTCCAACAACTTTTTTATTTTCATTTAGAACAACAACGCATCTTGAAAAATTTCCTTGAATCACAGATATTGTCTCTTTGATTGTATTTTTATCATTAACACAGAATTTAGTAACTTTATCCATTATTATCTCCTTTAATATGTCAGATTTTTAATTAACAAGGTATCATTAATAGGAATATTGATTAATATATTTAAAATCCTTTCTGAAGATTTACCGTCACCGTAAGGATTGGTGCAATTATTTTTCAGCATTTCTCTGAATTCTTTTGAAATTGCTTTTTTTATGGCGGATATAATTGCCTCTTCCTCAAAATCAACATCTATTACATTATTTCCTCTTAGTCTTTTATGTTGCCTTCTTCCGATATTAACTGCAGGGATTTTAAAGGTTGGTGCTTCTAAAATACCTGAACTTGAATTTCCCACAATAGCACTACAATATTTTAGAAAACCGAGATAATCTTCCCTACTTAAATTAGAGAATACATAAAAATCTCCCTTTCTGTTGTTTTCTATGCCTTCTCGGATCATTAACGAACCAGCATCATTATTGGGAAGAATTACAATTTTTGGCATATCAAACTTTGACAACGCACGCATTAAAATTTCCACCTGTTCCGAAGCTTTATGATATTCTTCTGTTACAGGATGTAGCATTACTAAAAGATAATTTTGTAAATTTAACGAATATTTATTAAATAAGTTATCTCTTTTAGTATATAAACCCTGCACCAGTTCATCCAGTTGAGGCGCTCCAACAATATGTATTCTGAAAGGTTCTTCTCCCAATTTTATTAATCTCTCCGCGGCATCTTCATTTGAAGCAAAATGCAGATGAGCATATTTACCGATAGCGTGTCTTGTCATACCGTCAATATTTCCAGATAGCTCACCTGCCTGTATATGAGCAACGGGTATATAACAGAATGCTCCTACAATTGCCCCCATAAGTTGCTCCCCTCTATCTCCTGCTAATATAATCCAGTCAGGCTTAGTGCTTGCCACTACATCAGCTAAGGAAGACAGAAAAACTCCAAGCGATTTAACCATTGTATAATGATTGTATCCATCAAGAGACATATATATTTTATAATCAACATGGAATCCGTCTCTTTCAATCTCCTTTATGGATAAACCGAAATCAGGTAAAAGATGCATATTGGTGACACATAGGGAAAAATTCACATCTTTTCTTTTATTACAGAGCCTTAAAATCGGCCTTATATATCCCCATTCTCCTCTGGAGCCTGTTATAAATAATAATTTCAATTTTTTCATTATTCCTTTTCTATCTCAATATCATCCCATGAGAGTAAAGTGTTTGCAGGTATAAATCGCTTAGCTTTTGCTCCGATAATTTTATCCATAAAATATGAAGGAATTCCTGTCCCAGGCCTCTTTGACCATATCATATCTTCTGTTATTATTTCCCCTGCTTTAATATCACTCAAAGATACTATGCTTCTGAATGCCCACTTTCTGATTTGTTTTTCTCTTTCATGTATAATTTTCTCATTACCCATAGCTGATTCAATCTTACGAATACCTTCCACCAATGTTGCCAGTTCATAAAAATCAATAGATACAGATTGGTCTGGACCGGGCTGTCTTTTGTCAAGGATTACATGTTTTTCAATAACCTTTGCACCGAGTGCTACAGCTGCAAAACAGGTAAATAAATCAGGTGTATGGTCAGAATGTCCAATAATTGCTTCAGGATAACGCTCAATCATTTGATTTATAACTTTCAGATTGATATCATGATAAACAGGTGGATACTCAGAAACACAATGCATAAGCACCAGAGGAACATTCATGTCTCTCAATAATTTATAAGTTCTATCAATTTCTTCAAAAGTGCTCATTCCTGTAGAGACTATCATGGGTTTACCAAAAGAAGCCATTTTTTTCAGAGTTGGAATGTCAGTCATTTCCCCAGAACCAATTTTGAAAGCTTCAACGCCAATTTCATTTAATTCCTGAGCAGCTTTCCAGCTGAAAGGAGTACATAGATATTGTATCCCGATTGATTCACAGTATTTTTTTAATTCTATATGCTGTTCAAGTGTTAAGGCATATTTTTTGAGAAATTCATAAAGTGGCATATTGAAATTGTCTGACATAGGGACATCAGGAAGCATCTCCTCATCAGGTATATGATGCTGAAATTTAATGGCATCAGCACCTGCGAGTTTTGCCTGCCTTGCCATCTCCTTTGCAACATCCAGATTGCCAAGATGATTATCACAACCTTCAGCAATAATATAAACAGGATGTTCATAACCAATTTTTCTTTTACCTATTGTTATTTCCATTTTTTCCCTCTCAAATTATTTTTTCTATTTCTTTAACAATGTTTTCTGCTGCTGTTTTTTCAGAAAAGTAATTTTCAAATGTTTTTCTGGCATTTTGCTCCAGTTTTTTCCTTAATTCCTTATCTTTTAATGCTCTAATAATCTCTTTTGCCAATCCTGCTCCACTGTCTGAAACCAAGGCATTATTATCATGTTCAATCTCGGGAATACCAGCAGTATTAGCCTTGTGAGTTACAACACAGGAACCATAGGAAAAACCTGTTATAATTCTTACTCTGATTCCCAAAGTTATGGGTGTAGGCACAAACAAAATGTCTGAGCTCAAAAATTCTACATCTGGTGGCACAATCCTCCCTCTAACCCTTATATATGGAAGTTCACATAAAATTTTAAACTCCCCATCAAGTTGTCCTCCTCCTACAAGATGAATCTCAAACCCGTTTTTGCCGAATTCCTTTTCTAATTCAGGAAGAACTTCATTTTTAAATAAACAAAGTCCCCATTTGGCTGCTGTCCCAGTAATATCTCCTATCATTAAGATCTTGGGATTTTTATTTTCTCTTTTACTTATATATTCATCTCTTAACTCACGCCATTTACTTCCAACAGGGTCATGAACAGGTGTCCTCAAATATAAAGAATCTTCAAAACCTTTTTGTTTCCTAAGCCACTCCGCATAGTGAGCAGCAAAAGCACCTCTTTTTTGACAATTAGCAAGCATCTGCAACATGAGCTTTTTAAAAATAAGGCTGTATGCTAATTGATATGGACCCTCTAATAAATATTTTCTTATAGAAGGCTTTTTTATCCTCCATCTAAAATATCCTGGTAGATGCCATAAATCACCAACCCCTGCCATTTTAGGAGCGGTATTAATATTATAAACTGCACTCAATGCATCAAAATGATATACAAATATTGCATCTGGTTTAATCTGACTTAATTTATTCTCAACTTCCTTTTTAAGTTTTGCCCAGGGGAAATAGTGCTCCATGGGAGGATTTATAATTCTTTTAACTCTATGTGCAATCTTTGATTTAAAATCCGTTGATTTACTTAATCCTGACAATCCCATATAGTCAAAGTTTACAAATTCTACGGCAGCTCCGATATCATAAAGACCTTTGGTTTGTATATCCTTTGACTCAAGGTATGGATTAAATTCTGATGTATCAAAAAGGCTTAATACAGTTACTCTATGTTCCCTTACGATTGCTGCTTTAACAATAGCCCAGCAGGTAACTGCACCACCATGATAAGCTGGTCCTGGAAGACCATTTGTAATTAGACAGAGATTCATTTTTCTGATTTTTCTAATTATTTGATATTTGATATAACTCTCTACTGATCGGTTTAATAATTTTACCGGGTTTATTTTTATCATAACCAAGTAATATAGCTAATTTTTGTATCTCTGAAAAAAATTTTAATTCCTCACTATTGAAACAAATCTTTTCATTTGCATCAAAGTTTTCAAATGGCTGTGGCCAATCAGGGCTATAGTCTGGAAATTTATTAGGAATTAAGTCAATTATTTTATAAAATGGAGAAAGTTCTAATTTTTTAATCAAATTGAAATAAGAATTATGTATATCGTTTAACAATTCTTCATATCTGAATGGAATTAGTCTATTATCTAAAAGTTTAATATAACTAAATCCTGTAAGAATTAATTTCTCAACTTGCCAACAAATAATTTCAACTAATGATTTCCCGATAATTTTTTCATATCCATCTGGATACATATTAGCAAAGAATCCATCTTTATATTCTTTTTCAAAGTTATCTTTACCTGTAAATCTGGCGATTCTAAGGATTGAGTTAACAACAGATCGAGGATCCCTTATGCAAAAAATATGATAACTATCAGGAAATATTTCATTTATTATTTCAACCATCATTATATATGCAGGTGTTTTATCTAATACTCGATATTTCTTGTCACATTTTAACCATTTCCATTTAACATATAATGTTTTATAGTTCTCTATAACAATATCTTTATTTATTTTCAAAATATGATCTCTCTTCATTTTACCCTTAAAGATGGGAATAAGGCCAGCTGTTTGCCAATTAAATATCATTCCTTCTACAGGTATTGGATAACCTTTTAATTTTTCTGGTGTTGTATCCCCATAATGCATGCTTCCCCATAATCCTTTTTTCCATCGTTTATATGTTCTTACAAAACATAAATCAGGATGTAACGATAATAAATCATATAAAAGATGTGTACCGCTCCGACCCGTGCCCCATATAAAAATAGGCTTTTCAAGTGTAACGCATGATTTTTTAAAATAGAATAAAAAATTTTTAATTTTAAGTTTTAATGCAGATGGAATATATTTTGATAAAAAGTGAAAAAATATTTTTTTATACTTCATAATTTTAGTTTATCTTTAATGTACCTTAAAATTTTTTGACATGCTTCTATTGGGCTATCAATATCGGTAAATATTGTAATTTCTGGATTTTCAGGTTCCTCATAAGGTGCAGATATTCCTGTAAAATTTTTTATTTCTCCTTTTATAGCTTTTTTATAAATACCCTTTTGATCGCGTAAAGAACATGTCTCCACAGGACATTTTGTATATACTTCAATAAAGTCTTCTTCCTTAAAAAGAGAACGAACCTTTTCTCTATCTTCTTTAAAAGGTGAGATAAAGCTTGTAATCACTATAATCCCGGCATCAACAAATAATTTTACTAACTCCCCAACTCGTCGGATATTTTCTTTCCTTTCTTCAATAGAAAATCCAAGATCTGAACATAATCCATATCTAACATTGTCACCGTCTAATACATATGTAGAACATCCTCTTTTATATAATTCTTTTTCAACCAAGTGAGCAATTGTTGATTTGCCAGATGCAGGAAGACCTGTAAACCAGATAACAAATGATTTATGACCATGTAAACGTTCTCTATCCTCTCTATTAATATAACCTTTATAAAGTGTGAGATTATTGTTACTTTTTTTCATTCTTATTTGCTAAAATAATGAAAAAAATTTTTTGTTTTTTATATATCATTTCATTTAATCCAAATTGTTTAAATATATAGACATATAATAGGATTAATACTAAAATTTTACCGATAAAACTTAACTTAAATAATTCATTTAATAAGTAAACTCCAAACATTAAAACTGTTACTAAAGCAAAATATTTCTCTCCCAAATTTCTGCTGCCAAGTTTCTTTGCGTAAATAGTTCTCACTAACTGAATGCAAAAGTTATACAATACCAAAGAAATAACCGCACCGAATAGACCAAACTGATATACCGAAAATGCAATAACACTAATAAAAATCATTCCTGTGATTATTCCAGAATACATCATGAATTGATTTTTTTTTTGAACAAGCAAAAATTGAGTTCCAGGCATTCCATATGTAAACGAAAGAATAAGAAAAAACCATATTGGTACCAGCGGTGCTGCTTTTACAAATTTTCCATGTGTTAATATATTGACTATTTCATAAGAAAACAAGGTCACAAAAACTCCTGCAAGTCCTAATAGTCCATACCATCTTTTTAACTGTGTTTCTATTTTCTCGGTGCTTGTATTTTTTGAAAAAGCCTCAAGCAATGGTGGAACAAAACTTCTGCTGAATGCCTTTGTGCCCATTGTAAATATAGTTTTATAACTCTCGGAATGAGAATATATTCCAAGCTGAGAAAGATTTATCCATTTTTGAATAAAATATCTACTTAACACGCTTGTTAGTATATCTACTAAATTTACTAGAATTGATGGTATTCCCACTTTAAAAATTTCAGTTAACCACTTCTTTACAATTATCGGTTTTATATAATTTTTAATATACCATAAACCTAATAAAAATGAGGTCAAACCTGACACCAGAGGATTCAAAAATAATGCTAATGTTGAAAAATTAAAAACGCTCAAGCTAACAATAGTAGTTATTGCTCCACAAAGCCAAGGAATTATTTCAAATATAGCATGCAATCTGCCTTTCTGTTGTAATACAATGAAATAAGATATGGTAGGCCATAAGGCTGTAAATAGAGTGGCTAATAATATTAACTTAAAATATAGTATATATCTGTGTTCAAAATCTTTTATTATAACTGGCAATAATAAATAAGATAAAAGCCAGAATACTATAACCCAGAAAAACTTAAAAGTAAAATCCAGAATCAATAGATTAAAAAGCAATATTTTTCTTTCTTCCTCATTTATTTTATAGTAATTTCCTCCCAGAACCCACGATACTCCTGTTGAAGACAGAGGTCCTATAGGCATAACAATAGTATTAATAATGGCAAAAATTCCAAAATCTTTTGGTTCAAGATAGTAGGTTGTAACAGGAACCATTATAAACGTACTCAATATTCCTATTACTACTGAGGGAGACAAATAATACAAGAAGTTTTTTTTCATGAATTATTTTAAAGCCTTTTAACAAGACCTCCAAAAATCTCAATCAATATTTGCTTGATATCTCTGGTAAATTCCCAAGTAGGATAATGTTTCTTAAATTTTCTTACATCACTTATCCACCAGATATGGTCACCAATGCGATTGGTATCGGTATATGACCAATTGAGTTTTTTGCCTGTAATTTCTTCACACATTTTAATTGCTTCTAACATAGAACAATTGGAATATCTACTTCCTCCTGCATTATAAACTTCACCGCATCTTGGATTCTGATAAAAATGCCAGAACATATTTACAAGGTCAAAACTATGAATGTTATCCCTTACCTGTTTACCTTTATAACCAAAAACTGTATAGTTTTCACCAGTTATAGCGCATTTCATTAAATAGGCTAAAAATCCGTGAAGTTGTGTTCCTGAGTGATTAGGTCCTGTTAGACACCCGCCTCTGAAACAAACTGTTTTCATACCAAAATATCTTCCATATTCCTGAACCAGAATGTCTGCAGCTACTTTTGAAGCTCCAAAAAGACTGTGCTTTGACTGATCAATACTCATTGATTCGTCTATCCCGTACTCATAATATGGATGTGATTTATCAAGTTCCCAGCGTGTGTCAAGTTCTATTAAAGGAAGCTGATTGGGAGCATCTCCATAAACTTTATTGGTTGATGTAAAAATAAATACAGCTTCTGGGCAATACCTTCTTGTCATTTCCAGCAAAACCAGAGTACCATTTGCATTTACAGTAAAATCAGTAAATGGATCCTTAGCTGCCCAATCATGTGAAGGTTGAGCTGCTGTATGGACTATAAGTTTTATATCAGTATTATATTCTTTAAATATCTGTTCTATCTTTTGCTGGTCTCGTATATCTACTTCATAATGAATGTATTCTGGAACTTCCTCTTTTAACCTCTCCAGATTCCATCGTGTGGAAGCCTCCTCACCAAAAAAAACTTTTCGCATATCATTGTCAATTCCAACTATAGTGAAACCTTTCTGGGCAAAAAATCTAACACTTTCGGAACCTATTAGCCCTGCAGAACCTGTAATTAAAGCTATGTTCATTCATAACCCTCCATGCTCTATGCAAGTATTGGACTTAATAATTCTTTGTTATCATATATCCATCTTGCTATCTCTTCAATTATTTCTCTTACAGAATACTTAGGTATCCAACCAATTTCAGTCTGTGCTTTTGTGTAATCTGTTATATAATAGGGAATATCAGCGAATCTTGTATCTGGAATAGATTTAATTTCTATTTTATTACCCGTGACATCTTGGCAAATCTGGGTTAGTTCTTTCAGTGACACACTAATATTTCTGCCACCTCCAATATTGAAAATTTGACCATTATATGTATGAATATTGAGTATTTGCTTCTCTATCAGGTTATAAAGATCATCAATATGCAGAATATCTCTAACCTGTTTACCAGTCCCTTTATATCCTATGTAACACAATTCACCTCCATAAATATGCTTCGCCACCCATAAAACTACAAATCCTTGCTCAACCTTTCCCATCTGCCACGGACCTGTTAATACTCCACAACGATTAATAACACCACGAATACCATAGACACCAATATATTCTTGAATTAAAAGTTCAGATGCTAATTTTGTAGTTCCATAAAGAGAACGAATACCATTTAATGGAAATTCTTCTGTTATCCCTTTTTGAGAAACTCCTTTAATAGACTGATATAGTTTCAATTCAAAACGTGTTTCTAATTCTTCATATTCAAGCGAATTAAGTGTCTTGATCGGATATACACGGCTGGTTGACAGAAAAATTATATCAGCTTTATTTTTTCTTAACATTTCAAGACAGTTTATAGTTCCGATTAAATTGGTGTTAATAAGATACTCTGGTGATTCATTATATCCTGAAAGCACTGATGGCTCAGCTGAACATTCTATCATTAAATCAAAGTAACCAATGCTTTCCAAGTCTTCTCTATTTCTAATATCACCATGAATAAACTCAACTCCATATCTTTTTAATCGTACAAGATTGAGTTCTGAGCCACGTCTTCTGAGATTATCCAATGCTATAACTTTTATATCGGAATATCTTTCTTTGAATTTAATGGCAAGGTTAGAGCCTACAAAACCAGCTCCACCTGTTATTAAAATTGTTTTATATTGCATCGAATTATAGTATTTTTCGGAAATATTCTATAGTTTTTAAAAGCCCTTCTTCTAAAAGTGTAAATGGTTGCCAGTTAAGCTTTTGTTTAGCCAGTGTAATATCAGGCTGTCTTCTCTTCGGATCATCGTCAGGTAATGGCTTAAATACAATTTTTGATTTTGAACCTGTTAATTCTATTATTTTTTTTGCAAGCTCAAGAATTGATATTTCAAAAGGATTTCCTAAATTCACAGGACCTGTAAAATCATTTTCTGAATTCATTAGTTTTATCAGACCTTCAATCATGTCATCAATATAACAAAAACTTCTTGTTTGACTTCCATCTCCATATATGGTTATGTCTTCTCCCTTTAAAGCCTGAATAATAAAGTTACTTACTACCCTCCCATCATTAGGATGCATTCTCGGACCATAAGTATTAAAAATTCTGGCAATTTTAATTCTAACTTTATGCTGTCTATGATAATCAAAAAATAGAGTCTCGGCACATCTTTTCCCTTCATCATAACAGGCTCTCGGACCAATGGGATTTACATTTCCCCAGTATGTTTCTTGTTGAGGATGTACTGTAGGGTCTCCATAAACTTCACTTGTTGAAGCAAGTAATATTTTTGCTTTTGTTCTCTTTGCCAGCCCAAGCATGTTTATGCTTCCATGCACTGCTGTTTTTATTGTCTGGACAGGATCAAATTGATAATGCACAGGAGACGCAGGACATGCAAGATGATAAATTTCATCTACCTCTACATAAAGGGAGAAAGTTATATCATGACGTAATATTTCAAAGTTAGGATTGGATAAAAGATGAGCAATATTAGCTCTTTTCCCTGTGTAAAAATTATCAACACAAAGTACTTCATGCCCTTCACTGAGAAGTTTTTCACATAAGTGAGACCCTATAAATCCTGCCCCGCCTGTAATTAAGATTCGTTTAGTGAAATAGTTGCTCATAGTCACCTCTAATTTTTATAATGAGACTGTTCAAAAACTTGTAATTTATTGAAAAGCAATAAACTACAATCGATCCTATTTTTCAATTACCTCCATCTGTCATTCCGAGCCGAGCGAAGCAAGCCCTGAGCCGCAGGCGAGGGGTCTGCGAGGAATCTCCTGCCTATACAGAGGAGACTCTTCGGGACCTTTTCCCCTCAAAGTGACAACTAAAATTATAAGTTGTCTTTATACCACTCATAGACTCTCTTGATTCCGTCTTTTAGCCCTATTTTGTAACTCCAACCAAGTCTTTTAATATTTGAGACATCAAGAAGCTTTCTCGGAGTTCCGTCAGGATTAGATGTATCATAATTAATATCGCCTCTGAATCCGACTATGTTCTTTATTGTATGAGCAAGTTCATCAATTGTGAGGTCTTCTCCTGTTCCGATATTTATAAGATAATCAGGAAGCATTGGTTCGAGGTTAAAGGCTCTATGTTCAATCTTAATTTTTGGATGATAAGGAGATAAGCTCCAAGCATCAACATTCTCCATTAAAAATACACAGGCATCGGCAAGGTCATCAACATGAAGGAATTCACGATATACTTTGCCTGCGCCCCACATGGTGACTATGACATTTTTAAAGGTTCGGTTTTCAAAGTTGTTAGCTGAATTAGAAAACTTTATGCCTAAATGGTTGAGGATTTGAGAGATTAAGCTTTTGTCTGAGAGGTCTAATTTTTCATCAAGTCCAAAGCCTATGGGATATTTTTGAAAGTCTCTTTTTATCCCTTCAATATCTCCCTCTTCAAGAAGCTTTGCAAGATGGAATTTTCTGATAAGAGCAGGCAGAACATGGGAAGTTTCTAAGTTGAAGTTATCATTAGGTCCGTAAAGGTTTGTGGGCATAACAGATAAAAAATTTGTGCCATACTGTTCGTTGTAGTAACGACAGAGTTTTATCGCTGCTATCTTTGCTATTGCATAAGGTTCGTTTGTGGGTTCAAGAGGAGCTGTAAGCAGATATTCTTCTTTCAAGGGTTGAGGCGCGTGTTTTGGATAGATGCAGGAGGAGCCAAGATTAAGAAGCTTATTTACTCCATATTTGTAAGCACTGTGGATCACATTTAGAGCTATTGCCATGTTTTCGTAAATAAATTCTGCTTTGTAGGTATTGTTTGCAAGTATTCCACCCACTTTTGCAGCAGCAAGAAAGACATACTCGGGAGCTTGTTCCGCAAAGAAAGTTTCTGTTTCTGATTGATTGGTCAGGTCAACCTGAAATAATTGAATGTCCTCAAAATTTGGCTTCCTGCTTTTGTATGTGCCAATAACTTTTTCGTAGCCTCTCTCAAGAAGTTTCCTCACAAGGGCACTTCCCACAAGCCCGCTCACACCAAGAACTGCTATTTTACTGCCTTTGTTCATCTTAAATATTCTGTAAGATTTCTTTTACAATAATTCCGCATAATATGCTAAATAAAAAACTACTTAACATACCTATGAAGCTGTATAAATTTCTTTCATGCCGATGTTTAAAACTTATAATATTTACCAAAGACAAGTAAACCCTAATTATTCCCTGTCATTCCGAACGAAGCGAAGCGGAGTGAGGAATCTCCTCGCCTCCAAAGGAGTAGACCCTTCGCTTTCGCTCGGGGTGACAGAATAGGAATGTAATTCCGAGCCGAGCGAAGCGAGCCCTGAGCCATAGGCGAAGGGTTTGCGAGGAATCTCCTCTGTTTTTCTAAAGGAGGAGATCCCTCGGGCTTTGCCCTCTGGATGACCCTTAAAGGCGAATTCTTCGCGTCTATTAAGAATGCTTGGAATGAAAGAAACGGAGGAGACCCCTCGCTTACGCTCGGGGTGACAGTGATACTCAGGATGACAAAGATGCTCAGGGTAACAGTTATTCTCAGGGTGGAAGAGACGCTCAGGGTTACAGAAATGCTCAAGTTGAAAGATATGCTTAGAAGTAATGTCCACCATTGAGTTAATTTTAATATCTAATTCTTTCTTTTGAATACTCATGATTTGTGTAGCAAAAGCCTTTTTCCATGCATGTTTTGATTCCTTCACCTATGGGTTTAAGTCCTGTAAACTTCATGTCATAGTCAACCATTATCTTTACAAGCTCATCAAAAGTTGTCCTTGGTTGCCAGCCAAGTTTATTTTTTGCCTTTGTTATATCTGCCTCAAGATGCTCAACTTCCGTTGGACGGAAATATCGAGGGTCTATTTCAATGACGACATCTCCTGTGTTCAAGATTCTCTGTTCAATGTCCAAGTTTTCCTTTAAGGAAGAAACTATACCTTTTTCATCTGTTCCTGAGCCTTTCCATTCAATCTCAATTCCCGCATAAGAGAATGCCTTTTCAACAAACTCTCTTACCGAGTGGCTTTCGCCTGTGCCAACAACATAGTCATCAGGTTCATCTGCCTGAAGCATTAGCCACATCATCTCCACATACTCGGGAGCAAATCCCCAGTCACGTTTGGCATTTAGGTTTCCAAGATAGAGTTTTTTCTGTTTGCCTGCAAGGATATGGGCAAGGGCACGGGTAATCTTTCGTGTTACAAAGGTCTCACCTCTTCGGGGACTTTCATGGTTGAAAAGTATGCCATTACAAGCAAATAGTCCATAGGCCTCTCTGTAGTTTACTGTGACCCAGTAGGCATATACTTTTGCAGCTGCATAGGGGCTTCTTGGATAAAAGAGTGTTTTTTCATTCTGAGGTGGAGGAGATGCTCCAAACATCTCGGAGGATGATGCTTGATAAAAGCGTGTCTTTATGCCACTCCTCCTTACTGCCTCAAGAAGCCTTGTTGTGCCAAGGGCAGTAATGTCTCCAGTATACTCAGGCATGTCAAAGCTCACACGCACATGACTTTGAGCTCCGAGATGATATATCTCATCGGGTTGAATGTTGTATATAATATGCACGAGCTGTCCCGAATCAGAAAGGTCTCCATAATGAAGAAAAAGTCTTGCTTCAGGCATGTGAGGATCAATGTATATATGGTCTATCCGCTGGGTGTTGAAGGTGCTTGCTCTTCTTATAAGTCCATGAACTTCATAGCCCTTTGAAAGTAAAAACTCTGCAAGATAGCTTCCGTCCTGACCTGTGATGCCTGTGATAAGTGCTTTTTTCATCTATCATCCACCCATGTAATAATTTAACTTTTTTAACTCTGAGACTTTCCTCTTTGTCATTCTGTTCCTCTTCTTATCATTCCGCCTATCTTTATATCAATCTGAACACTCTTTTTGTCATTCCGAAAGTAGCGAAGCGAAGCGAGGAATCTCATCTTTTTTTTTAAAAAGGAGGAGACCCTTCGGTTCGCCTCAGGGTGACAGAATAGGGGCGCCTTCACTTTTCTCCATTACTATCATTTCTCTATTCCTGTCCTTCCGAGACTTTCTTTACTTGTCATTCCGAGAAGCGTAATCGACGAGGAATCTCATCCTTTACTGAGATCCCTCGCTAACGCTCGGGCTGACAAAGGAAGACTTTTTATCTTGGCAGCTTTCTTTCCCATTCAAGGGCTGTTTTTACTATGTATTGAATATCGTCGTATTTAGGCATCCAGCAAAGAGTATTTTTTATCTTTCTGTTGTCTGCCACAAGTTCAGGAGGGTCTCCTTCTCTACGGGTAGTCTCTATTACTTTGAAATCAACGCCTGAAACTCTCTTTGTAGCATCCACTACTTCCCTAACAGAGTATCCATGACCGTATCCACAGTTGAAGATATCGCTTTTGCCATTCTGTATCAAATACTCCAAAGCCAATAAGTGTGCCTCTGCAAGGTCATCTACGTGGATGTAGTCTCTGATACATGTTCCGTCTCTTGTAGGATAATCAGTGCCATATATTTCAAGAAAGGGTCTTTTACCGAGTGCAGTTTTTACAGCGAGCGTGATAAGATGGGTTGCATCTGGCCTTCTCTGCCCTAATCTTCCGCTAATGTCCGCTCCTGCAACGTTAAAATAACGAAGGGATACATATCTGAAATCCTCTGCCTGAGAGAGGTCAGCAAGTAAATGCTCTACCATTGCTTTTGTCCTTCCGTAGGGATTTATAGGAGCGAGTGACGCAGTCTCATCAACAGGAGACTTTTCAGGTATACCGTAAACAGCAGCAGAGGATGAGAAGAGAAAGTTTTTCACACCTTGCTCTATGCATGCCTCAATGAGATTCAGAGTGTTGCAGAAGTTATTTCTGTAATATTTAATTGGCTCTCTCACAGACTCTGGCACTACTATTGAGGCAGCAAAGTGTATCACCGCATCGGGTTTGAATTCTTCAAATACTCTCCTCAACTTTTCTTTATCTGCCAAATCAGCAACTACAAGGTCTCCATAAAGCACTGAATCTCTGCATCCGTATGAGAGATTGTCATAGGTGAGCACCTGATAGCCTCTCTCACCAAGTGCCTTCACTACATGGCTTCCTATATACCCTGCTCCACCTGTGACAAGGATTTTAATCTTTGAGTTCATTTGTTCTTTAAAAATTCTTCCACTGTTAATCCGCTTTTTCTAATTAAAGCTCTTAACAGTCCTGGAGCTAATTCTTTATGATTTGGAATTGAAAGCGTTGGCCTTGATTCGTGATAAAGAATCATATGACTTTCAGTTTGATGATCAAGTATATAACCAAATTTTTGAAAAATTCTTACTGCTTCTTTGCCTGAGATATTGGACAAAGCCCCCAATTAAACAGTAACCTCGCCAAGAAACACTTCCTTTTCTTCAAAAATGTCAAATCTTCCGTGTTTTTTTTCTACTTCTATCCATCCTCTAATTGCATCTTTTATATTCTCAAGAGCTTCATCTATTGTTTTCCCCTGACTCATGCATCCTACAAGCTCTGGAACATCAACAACATAGCCATCGTATTCTGGATCATATATTATCACCACTTTAAATCTCATTTTATCTCCTCGTTTTTATTTTATCATGAAAATTAGCATTTCTAATCTTATTTTTAGGCTTATTTAACCCAAAATTCTCTTTTCTCATGGCAGAGATTCCTCAGGGCATCAAGCCTTTCGGAATGACACTTTTTTGCACAAGCCGTAACAAAGCGGAATCATGCGTCGCAGGCAAAAGATTTTTCTATTAGAGTTTATTTTCACTTTTTTCCCAATGCTCCGCCTCCTCAGTTACATTGGCAGAGAAATAAAACTACCAAAAATAACCGAGCAGGCTTTAAGTATTAAGTCAGTTCTACTTCAGAAGCATCTATTTTAACACTTACAGCCCTCTGAAGTATATGTATTGAAATAATAAAAAAATGCTGCTTCTCTTTTTTCTTCAGTATTCCCGTTGCTCCTGCAAGGGGTCCGCTCTTTATTTTTACCCTCTGTCCTTCCTTGAGATAAGGATACGGGTCTATTTCTCTTCCGTTTTCTATTGCTTTTCTAAGTGGGACTATTTCCTCCTCTGGTATAGGCTCTGGTTCGCCAGAAGGAGTTTTTATGAAAGTGACAACCCCCGGAGTTTTAAGCACTTTAAGCATCAATTCATAGCTTTTCTCTATGCATACAAAAAGATAGCCGGGGAAAAGCGGGAATTTAATGAGCTTTTTTCTGTCCTTCCATCTTCTAAGCCTTTCAACAGCAGGCAGAAATGCCTCTATGCCAGCCTTTGTTAGTCTATCAAACACCTTAAACTCATGCCTTGATTTTACATATATACAATACCAGTTAAATGCTACGTCTGCCATAGATAATAAACCTTAGCATCTATATTTTTCAGTTCGGCAATCTCCTTTTCATCAAAAGTTGCCACAAGAATGGCATCAAATTGGGTATTTCTTATTTCTGCCTTTGAATAGACAGGTAAATTATGAAATTTTTTAGCTCCATTTAGACTTACTACTCCAAATATTTTAATGGGAAGCCCTATTGATGCAATATAACAGAGTTCTGCCAGTTCATCATTTCCCCAGATAACCACATCTTTAATACCCAATGACACCATCAGGTCATAGGTTTTATCTATTCGCTGTTTTATTTCCTTAAAATAGTTAAAAGACCTTGCCATATAGTTTAGCGTAAGCCGAGCTTTTTCCGTAAAACCCTTTGGAGTAAGCATGTAGATTATCCTTTTACCTGTAAGGTTTTTAATCTTTATATAGCCTTTTTTATATAGCCTCTTTATGTAAGAATTTGTAAGTCCAAGAGCTATCCCAAGCTTTGATGCTAAGTCTCTCTGGGTTATTGATGGACTTTCATGAATATGTTCAAGAATACGAAGGGAGATTTCATCGTTTATTGATGATTTGTTCATTATTTGAACAATAACATGAAATGTATTTTCATGTCAATAAACTATCTCTTTATCTAATAAAAAACTGTTCAAAAAATTGTAATTTACACAAAATCATTAAACTACAAGCCTCGTTATTTAGTGATTTACCTTCATAGCGTTAGCGACGAGGAATCTCCTTCTCTTTTTTCTGCAAGGGGAAAACAGGACAGAGATTCCTCACACCCATTGAGGGTGTTCGGAATGACAAGAAAAAGGAGGAGACTCTTCGCTTCGCTCAGAGGGGTAAGAAAATAAAAAAGTTTGGAAAACTTTGGAAAACATAGGAATATTGTCTTTTATAACAACCTATTATGTTATTATATTAAAAATTAAGCATGGGGAGGGTTTATGCCTTATTTGCTTATTGCTTTTATGTCATCCTTTCTTTTATGCCTCATTCTTCTAAGAATTAAACATAAAAGCCATCTTGATAAGTTTGAGGGAATACAGAAGTTTCATAACTGGCAAGTTCCAAGAACAGGAGGTATTGCAATATTTTTATCTCTGATTTTTGTTTGTATTGCCTTTTTTATTGCTAAAAAAGATTTTTCAAATAAATTTCTTTTTATTATTCTTTCCTGCATACCTGTATTTTTAGGAGGCATTGCAGAGGATATAACAAAAAAAGTTGGTGCAAAAATGAGACTTGCCTGTGCATTTTTGTCTGGTATGGTTGCCTGTTTTCTTCTTGAAGCAAATCTTCTAAGGATTGACATCCCATATTTTGATGATGCTCTTAGATCAATTTTCATCTTTTCAGTTATCTTTACATCTTTTGCTCTTGCTGGGGTTTCAAATGCTGTAAATATCATAGATGGATTTAATGGACTTGCATCAGGTGTGTGTATTCTTGTTTTTTTATCTTATGCTTATGTCTCCTTTTTAGTTGGTGATATTTTTTTGCTTTATCTTAATTTATGTATTTTTGCCTCTTTAATGGGATTTTTTCTGTGGAACTATCCCTTTGGAAATATATTTTTAGGTGACGGAGGTGCCTATACTACAGGATTTCTTGCTGGACTCAGCGGAGTTTTGATAGTTAATAGCCATCCTCAGGTTTCTGCATGGTTTCCTTTTCTTCTTCTTATGTATCCCATATGGGAAACCGTTTTTTCAATATGGAGAAGAAAATTTGCTCGCTCATTCAGTCCTTTTAAACCAGACAGTATACATCTGCATACACTAATATACAGAAGAATTGTAAAACCTAAATTCAGAAAAATAAAAAGAAGGCTCAGAAATTCATTAACATCGCCCTATTTATGGATAATGCAGATATTATGCACAATTCCTGCTTTGCTTTTCTGGAGGCATAAACTGCTTCTAATTTTATCATGCATTATTTTTATGATTTTGTATGCATGGCTCTACTTTAAAATTGTAAAATTTAAAACCCCAAAAATTCTAAAACTTAAATGAATTAGTATTTTAATATACTATTAAAGCTATATGCTCCCTTATAGCTTTTGATGAAAGAGCAAAGTTACCGAATTTCGGTAAAAAACTATAAATGTTATAATGATTGCTTTGTTTAAAATCTGCTGGATATGGTAAAACTTCAAGTCCTGCTTGCTTAAAAAACTTAACTGCTCTTTTCATGTGATAAGCTGATGTAACCAGTATCACCTTTTTAAAAGATTTTTCTTTGCATATCTTAGCAACATATAAAGCATTCTGAGCAGTATCTCTGCTTTTATTTTCTTCAATAATTTTGCTATCTTCAACTCCAAATTCTTTTAACATTGCAGCCATAGCTGCACTATCTGAAATTTTCCCTTCAACAGCTCCTCCAGACACAATAATAGGAAGTTTTGTTTTCCTATAAACCAAGTATCCTGTAAATAGCCTGTTTGACGAATCTTCTGGAAAGGAAGCCCAGCTATAAACACCTCCTCCAAGTATAACAATAGCATCAGCATCTAATTTTTCCGAAACGCTGTAACTTTTTTCCAGAGGATACAATAATAAATCTTTCACAGGTTCAATAGAGATTAGATAAACCAATAAGGCTGAGAAAAAAGCCAAATAACGGATAAAATTTCTTCTTTTCTCTAACAGTGCAATTAAAAGAAAAATAATTATTAAAATACCAGGCGGCAAAATCAAAGAGGTAATAACTTTTTTCAGAAAAAACATGAATTAAGTATACCAGAATTGTCTATTACATCCAAAATTAAGTTATAATTAAACCATTATGGAAGTAATAAGAATTCCAAGAATAATGAGGGAAATAAGTAAAGAATTAAGATTTAAAGGCAAATCCATAGGTTTCATTCCAACAATGGGAGCATTGCATGAAGGACATTTATCTTTGATCAGAAGAGCAAAGGAAGAAAATGATATAGTTATTGTAAGTATCTTTGTAAATCCAACACAGTTTGCTCAAGGCGAAGACTATGAAAAATATCCAAGAGATGTAGAATTAGATAAAGAAAAACTTGAAGCTCTTGCAATTGATTATTTGTTCTTGCCTGATGTTAATTCTCTTTATCCAGAAGGCTATAGCACATATGTTGTAGTTGAAGGATTGAGCGATAAACTCTGCGGCATCTTCAGACCTGGGCATTTTCGCGGTGTTGCCACAATTGTCTGTAAGTTATTCAACATAGTAAAGCCTTTGAGAGCATATTTTGGACAAAAAGATTATCAACAATCATTGATAATTAGAAGAATGGTTGAGGATTTGAATTTTGATGTTGAAATAATTGTATGCCCAACTGTAAGAGAACAAGACGGTCTTGCAATGAGTTCAAGAAATTTATATTTAAATGAGAAAGAAAGACAATCAGCTACTGTTATATATAAAGCCTTAAAAGAGGGGGAAAGACTTCTAAACGAAGGGGAAAAGCCTTTAGATGTAAAATTAAAAATGCATGAAATATTTAAAAATGAACCACTTATCAGAGAAATTCAATATGCAGGAGTTTATGATCCGTTAACACTTGAAGAAGTTAAAGAAAGGCAAAATAAATATTTGCTTGCAGTTGCTTTAAAAATTGGAGATACGAGATTAATTGATAATCTTATTGTTGAATAATTTTTAATCTTTAAATGTTTCTTTTATTTTTAAAAATTCATCAAGATTGCTAATAAAAATATCAAAAAGATTCGGGTCAAAGTGAGTTCCTATATTTTTTTTCATAATATCAATTGCTTGGTCAACAGTAAAAGCTGGTCTGTAGACCCTATCTGATGTCATTGCATCAAAGACATCACATACTGCAACAACTCTCGCATAAATATGTATTTCCTCTTTTTTTAGTCCATAAGGATATCCTGAACCATCCCATTTTTCATGATGCTGTTCTGCTATTATTTTTCCTGCTTGAAGGGTAATAAATCTTGGATCTGTATCCAGAATTTTAGCGCCTATAATAGTATGAAGTTTCATTACTTCAAACTCTTCATGGGTTAAAGGTCCTGGCTTTCTCAAGATATTATCCGGAATTCCAACCTTTCCCACATCATGCAAGGGAGATGCATAAAATATAACACTCTGTTCCGATTCTGGTAAACCAGCTAAGTGAGCAAGTAATTTTGAGTAATAGCTTATTCTTCTAATGTGCTGCCCTGTTTCTTCGTCTCTAAACTCAGAAATCATACCAAGTTTTACAACCATTTCATATTCTGCCTCTCTTGCGAGTTCCAGAGCTTCACGGAGTTCTTTTGTTTTTTTCATTACTTCTTTCTGTAATACGTCATTTATATTTTTTATTAAATCATGATATTTTTTGACCTGTAGATTATTAATAACTCTGAGTTTTAACTCTTCTGCATCAAATGGTTTCGGGATAAAATCATTGGCACCATTTTTTAAAGCATTTTTTCTTTCTTTGTCATCTCCAGAAAGAACAACAACAGGAATATGAGATGTGTGAGGATCAGATTTTAAAACATTTAAAACTTCTATTCCGTTCATTCTTGGCATTCTTATATCAAGAACAATTACATCTGGAGTATGTATTTTAAGAATTTCTATTGCTTCAAGTCCGTCTTTTGCAGTAAGAACCTTAATATGTGGAGAATCTACAAAAATAGCAGATATTAATTCTAAATTTATACTTTCATCATCAACTACTAAAATTTTGGAGACTTCTTCAAACATGGTATGATATATTAACATAAAATGATTGCACTGTTGCAGAGAGTAAACAAAGCGTCTGTAGAAGTTGGAGGGGAAACAATATCAGAGATTGGAAAAGGTATCCTTATTTTTTTGGGGATAGACAAAAAAGACAGTAAAAAGGATGTTGAATATCTTGCGGACAAGGTTGTTAATCTAAGGATCTTTGAGGATAACAACTCTAAAATGAACCTCTCCATAAAAGATGTTGGTGGAGAAATAATGGTAGTATCAGAGTTTACTCTTGCAGGAGACTGCAAAAAAGGAAACCGGCCTTCCTTTGATAAAGCAATGCCGCCAGAAGAAGCAGAAAAACTTTATAGGGATTTCATAGACAGCCTTAGAAGCAAAGGTATTCCAGTGAAAGAAGGCGTTTTCAGAAGTTTCATGCATGTTTCTCTTATAAATGAAGGTCCTGTAACATTTATATTAAACACGAGGTGAGATATGTTTGAAACTCTGAGAGAAAATAAATACTTTAACGAAGTAGTGAAATTTTTACAAGAAAAAAAACTTTACCAAAACTCTTATCTTGTGGGCGGTTCTGTGAGAGATTTGCTATTAAAGAGAGATTTAAAAGATATTGATTTTGCAATCAAAGGTGATTCAATAGATCTCGCAAAAGAGTTTTCAAGAAAAATAGGAGGAACCTTTGTTCTTCTTGATGAAGTATTTTCAATAGGTAGAGTCGTTAAAGATAATGTAACAATTGACTTTGCCCAATTAAGCGGAGAATCAATTGAAACAGACCTGAGCGAACGAGATTTCACAATAAATGCAATGGCTACAGACTTATCTCTTAAAAACCTCATTGATCCCTTTGGGGGGATGGAGGATTTAAAAAATAGATTAATAAAAATGGTAAAGGAAGAAAATCTAAAAGCAGACCCTCTGAGAATTCTGAGAGCTTACAGATTTCACGCTACTGTCAACTTTGACATAGAGAATAATACTCGTGAAGCCTTGAAAAAAAATGCCTTTCTCATGAAAGTGACAGCAAAAGAAAGAATAAAAGAGGAACTCTGGAAGATTCTCTCAGTGGACAATAGTGCAAGAACAGTTGAAATGATGGTAGAAGATGAGATATTCAAAGCATTTTTTAAAATGCCTGATTTATTACAAATCAGACCAAATCTTCAAGTACTGATAATAATTGAGGAAGCGCTAAGAAATCCAGAAAAAATCTTTACTCATCACAAAATTACCTTTAATCCAAACATTATAGCCTGTCTTAAATTCACAGGAATTTTTGGACACCATGCTTTATCTTTCATAAAACAGATTAAGCCATCAAAAAAGGAAGAAAGATTTGTAGAAAAACTAATAGAAGCTGGGGTTAGTATTAAAAAAGTAGAAACTCTTTTAGACAAAGTAAGATTTGTCAAAAATTATGAAAATGTTTTATATCCTGCTCTTATTTATGGTATAAGCACAGACCCTCTTGGAATGGCAAGAGCATGGTTCTACAGAGAAATTGAAAACTTTTATAAAAAAGTCTATCTCAAAAACAAAAAAAAGCTTCCACTCATTAAAGGAGAAGACATCCTTTCTCTCGGATTTGAGCCCTCTCCTCTGGTTGGCGAAATAATTGAAAGAATAGAAACTCTTGTTCTTGCGGGCAAAATTTCAAAAAAAGAGGAAGCTTTGGAGGAGATAAAGAGAAGATATGGGCAAAACAGGTTGTCGGAATGACAGAAAAAGGATAGAATAACAGGAAATATGATTTAATCTTATTCCCTGAAAATATTTCCTCCATGACAATCTATCGCTACAATTGCAGGAAAGTCCTTTAAAAGTAACTTTTTTATAGACTCTGTCCCCAGTTCAGGAAAGGCTATTTCCTCTGCTGAAACTATGTGTCTGCTAAGAAGTGCTCCAGCTCCTCCTGTGGCAAGAAAATAAACAGCTTTGTATTTCTTGATTGCTTTTACAACTTCTTCACTTCGTTGACCTTTGCCAATCATTCCTTTAATTCCTAATGAGAGCAGAAGCGGAGTGTAACTATCCATTCTTGATGATGTGGTAGGTCCTGCTGAGCCTATTGCTTTTCCTGGAGGTGCAGGTGTTGGTCCCACATAGTAGATAATCTGTCCTTTTAAGTCAAAGGGTAGAGGTGTATTATTATTTATCAACTCTACGAGCCTTTTATGTGCAGCATCTCTTGCTGTATACACATATCCGTTTATCAGAACCAAGTCACCTGCTTTTAATTGCTCAATTACTTCATCTGTAAGGGGTGTTTCAATTTTTATCTTTATGCCTTCAGTTTTTAGCCTGCTCATATCTCTGCCTCCTTATGCCTTGCAGAGTGACACTGTATGTTTACTGCTACAGGAAGAGATGCAATGTGGCATGGAGCATACTCAATATGAACAGCTAAGGCTGTAATCTTACCTCCTATGCCCATAGGACCTATGTTTAGTGCATTTATCTCCTCAAGAAGTTTTTTTTCAAGCTGTGCATAGGCAGGATTTCTGTTTGACTCTCCCACCTTTCTTAATAGAGCCTTTTTTGCCAAGATTGCGCACTTTTCAAAGTTGCCTCCAATTCCTACTCCAACAATAATTGGTGGGCAGGGATTGCCTCCTGCATTTTTAACTGTTTCAATGATAAAATCTTTCACGCCCTTTAATCCCTGTGCAGGTTTAAGCATTCTCAGGGCAGACATGTTTTCACTTCCAGCACCTTTTGGAGCAAGAGTTATTTTTACTCTATCGCCCATGACAGGCTCAAAATGAATAATGCATGGAGTGTTATCCTTTGTATTTTTCCTTTCAAAAACAGGGTCATCAACAACGCTTGCTCTAAGATACCCTTCTTTTACAGCAAGCCGGATACCTTCATTAAAAGCTTCCATTAGGTCACCATCTTCGTATATCGCCTCTAAACCCCATTCAACAAAAAGCACCGCTATTCCAGTATCCTGACAAAGTGGAACTCTATCTTGCAGAGCAATTTTTTGATTTTCAATAAGTTGATTCAGGATTTCCTTAGCCAATCCTTCTTCTTTTTCATAAGTTTCTAACAAACACTTAGAGACATCCTCTGGAAGAGAAATAACCGCATCCATGTAAAGTTTCTTTACTGTGTTTACAATGTCTTCTTTTTTTATCTTTCTCATGGCTCAATTAGATATTTAACACCCTCTCCTCTTGATAGTTTTTCAAAAGCTGTAGAAATCTCTGAAAGAGATATTTTACCTGAGATGAGCTCTTTTAGTTTCAATTTTTTTGATTTAATCAATTCATAGGCTTCACAAACATCCTGAGGATTATAATGAAAAGCCCCTTTGAGTGTTATTTCATCATAATGAATTCTTCCGGCATCATAGCAAACCTCAGTGCCTGTTTTAAGTCCACCGAATAGCAGAACAGTGCCACCTTTTCTAACATAATCAATGGAGCGTAGCCAAATTTCCTTCTGTCCTGTGCATTCAACAACTCTGTCATAACCAAAACCATCTGTAAAATCCAGAGGTTCTTCTCCAGAATAATAAATTCTATCAGCACCTAAGCTTTCAGCTAAACTAAGCTTATTTTTATTCCTTCCCATAACTGCTACACTAACACTCATGCTTTTTAAAACCTGAAGGAAAAGTAGCCCTACAGGACCTGTTCCAATTACAAGAACTTTATCTTTCTTTAAAGGTGAAAGAGCCTTTACTCCATGAACTATACATGAAAGAGGTTCAAGAAAAGCTGCTTCTTCAAAGGATATCTCTTCAGGCTTGTGAAACATGTTAATCTCAACAACTCTTTTCTTTACCACCATATATTCTGAAAAAGCTCCAAGCATCATGTCTTTTGTGAGAATCTCACATAAATTAAAAAGTCCATGCTTACAGTAAGAACATTCTCCACACGGTGCTGTGTGAACAAGCATAACCGCATCTCCTGCCTTGAAACCGTTTACAGCATCTCCTACTTTCTCAATAATTCCTGAAAACTCGTGTCCAAAAGGTCCTGGCATGGGTATTAAAGGATGTCCTCTCAAATAGGCTTTTAAATCTGTTCCACAAGTAAGTGCAGCTTTTACTCGGACTAAAACTTCTCCTTCTTTTAAGATTGATAACGGTTTTTCAACTATCTCTATTTTATTTGGGCTTACTAAGTAAGCTGTTTTCATTATATTTCATCCTTTTTTAAGCTTTCCTCGTAAAGCTCTTTTTTACTTAAACCGTATAACTCTGATACTATTTTAACAGCTTCTTTTCTACCTTTTCCTTTTTTCATTAGTTCTCTGACTTCTTTCAAAGCCTCCTCAATACTTCTATCTTTTTCTAAAGCACCCTCAATCACTATAACATACTCACCCGCTATTTTTGACTCCTCAAGTCTTTCTAATACCTCAGAAAGTCTTCCTCTCTGTACTTCCTCAAACATTTTGGTGAGTTCCCTTGCTACACATATTCTTCTGTCTCCAAATACTTCAAGCATATCATCCAGACTCTGGAGTATCCTGTGAGGAGCTTCATAAAAAACAAGGGTTCTTCTTTCAGAACTAAGCTCAAGAAGTTTCTTTCTTCTTTGTGTTTGTTTTACAGGAAGAAAACCTATGAATGTAAATTCTTCTGTGTTAAGTCCTGAAATACTTAAAGCAGCAATCAAGGCTGTTGGTCCTGGCACAGGAATTATCTCTATGTCTTCTTCAATTGCTCTTGATATAATAACTGCTCCAGGGTCTGATATTCCAGGTGTTCCCGCATCAGTTATCAAGGCTACATTGTGACCAGCTTTAATTTTTTGAATTATCTCCTCAGCCCGAACCTTTTCTTTTTCAGACCAGTAACTTATAAGAGGCTTTTTAATTTCGTAGTAGTTGAGAAGTTTGAGGCTATGTTCAGTATCTTCGCAGGCAATGTAGTCAACTTTTTTTAAAGTATCCAGTGCCCTCAATGTTATATCTTCAAGATTTCCAATTGGCGTTGAAACAATATAAAGTCTGCCCTTTGGCACTTACTCCTCCTTAAGAAGCTGTCTTAGACGTTTGTCAGCCCTAATAATCTCATCAGCGTTTTCGCCCGTAATATCCCAACTGTATTCTCCCTTTTTATCCCTATGAAGCTTTATTTTAACAGGTTTTTTAGGTTTTGCATACTGAAGAACTTTGTCTTTACTTGCCTGAACTTGAGGTTGTGTTTGAGGCTGGGAAAAGGAATTATCAATAAAAACAAGAGCTGAGAAAAATAAAACAACTAAAAAAATAGTAAAAAATCTTTTCACTTTGACCTCCTACTTAATAAGACTTTCCAAATCCAGATTATTTATTGTTACTGAAAAATTGTTTTGTTTGCTTTCTATTTGAATCTTCCCTAAAAAATCCAATTTTTTGACTCTATCACTATCAAAACTTTGAGAAGTTGTTAGTTTCAAAATTGCACAATGTTGAAATTTTCTATCATTTATCTTCAAATTTTTAAGATTTGTATAAAGTATCATCTTGAGAAGCCCATCTTTTATATCTGCCTTTGATGGTAATATTGACCTTTTACTATGCTTGCACTCTATAAGATAAATTATGTCATTTTGAATAATAACTTCATCACATGTGAAAAAGTAATATCCCCCAAGATAGTTTTTTATTGTTATTTGAACTTTTTGTCCATTTACTCTTTCTTTAGGCTGAATGGTTCTGCTTTCTCTAATTTGAGCTTTTTCCGCTAAATCTCTTGAATAATTGATAAATGAATTTTTTTCAGTGAGAACTTCTTTGATTCTTCTTTCTATCTCTTCATCAGAGTGTAATTCAACTTTGAGTTTTTTAGAAATTTTTCTGTAACTGTTTAAAGCCTTTTCTGTAATCTCTTTTATTTTTTCAATTTGAGAAATATTCCAGTGTAGAGCATCAGATTGATAAGAGGAAATCGCTCTTAATTCTTGCTTTATGTGTTCAAAATCAAACTTTTGATTGGTAATTTTATTTTCAAATTTTAAATTTTTCTGTGCTTCTTTGTAATAGGATATGATTACATAAACACCCAACAAACTCATTAAAGAAATTGTGTCCCATTGAATAAAATCACGATCTCCATCCTTACCCTCATCCTTTAGAACAGGGATTACAGTTACTCTTTTGCCCTGAAAAGCCAATGAATCATAAACTCTTGCATAAGGATATGATCTGGTTCTTTTTGGTGATACCCACCAGCTTAGCGCGAACTTATTATTTTTATCAAAATTTAAAATAAAAGTAGCATTTTTCTTGAAAGCATCCTCTAAATTTGAGAGGTTATATTCCTTTAAAGTACGACATGCAAAAGGAGTATATTGTATCCCTTCTATTTCAGCAAAAATATTCAACTTTTTCTTCCTCTCTAATTATAATTTCCAATCTATCCCCGTGTTCACCCAGCGAAAGTTGTCCCTCAAAACCAAGCTTTTTCTTTATCACAGATAACAAAGATTTATTTATTTCAATACCTATACTATTTCTACCAAGTTTTCTTGCTACTTTCATTGTTGTTCCCGAACCTGCGAAGGGATCCAACACTGTTTCTCCTATATAAGAAAACAGTTTAATAATCCTATAAGGTAACTCCTCTGGAAATGCTGCTATATCCTTTTCCAAAGAAGAATTGGGTAAAACATTAACCATCTCCCATAATGTTGAATACCATTTATTCTCTAAAAATTCTTTTTTATCAATTTTTGACTCTTCCTTTAAATCCTTCGGCACTGAACTATAATTAAATTTGCCTTTCTGAAATATGAGTATACTTTCAAGAAGGTTATCAGGATAAAAATACATAGGATAAGGATTCTGAAGAAGCACCCCACTTCGTCTGCTTATTCGTAGGTAGCCATCTGGTTTTTTCCAGATGATTCTGTCTCTATATTTAAAGCCTGCAGACTGAAAAATCTTTGTCACATCAGCAACAATTGTAAATTTTTCACCATCTATCAACATGTCATCAATATTTATAACTGCTACTCTGCCTTTCTTTAAAACTCTGTATGTTTCTTCTGCAACTTTTTGAATCATTTCAAAATAAGCCTCATAACTTTTAAACAGTCCCTTATAATCAAAAGGAGCATTAAAGTATGGTGGAGAGGTAATCATTAAATGAACGGATTCATCTTCAATCTCTTTCATGCTGGTAGCATCACCAATTATCAGTTTATGATAGGTTCCCATCTCATTCTCCTACTTAAATTTTGCAAAATATTCATGTATCTCTGGTCTTAACTTTATTCCAGCCCTTTCAAAACAATTTAAAACTTCCTCATAAGCCCCTTCACCACCAAGAAAGTTCCAGAATTCATCTGCAACCATCAACTCATTTTCTAAATCAAGCATTCCTTTCAGTGTCCAACGCTCATAGGGTTTGGGTTCATAGGGATTATATGGAATTGCTATATATGAATTGACCTTTGCCTCAGGATTTTCGTAGAAAAAGATAGCGAGCCACTCAAGAAGAGTTCTTTTATAACTCTTAAATTCACCAATATTTGGTTTTGCAGTTTTAATATCAAAAAGATGAATATTATCGTCATAGCTTATGACACAGAAATCAACCAACGTTGTTTTTAGTTTGACAATTTCTCCTTCTTGACAGACTCTTCTAATTCGCTCAATTTCTTCTTTTTTATCTGGATTTTTTCCAATTGTTAATTCATTTATTATATTTTGGATTTCTTTTTGAGCTTCCTTGCTTATTTTATTGCCTAATACATACCTTCTTTTTGCTTGTTTATGTTTTAACTTGGCTAAAGTCTCTGCAACTGGTTCAAAAATTGATGTGCCAAAAGTGGTATTTAAAGATTGGATGAAAGAAAATAAAGTCATCCTGTCTTTTCCAAGCAGTCTGTAATGGAAAGGCATATGAGAGGTTTCTGGATTATAAGATTGAAATTTTTTTCTTAAACTGTTGATTATTACTTTTTCAATTGTTTCATTTATATCACTACCTATTTCCATATTTATTTTTCCTTTAAATGAAAAATTGACTCTGAATATAGAGTTTCTCTGTTTTTTTCCACCCTGTTAAGAACAGGTCTTTTAAATTCTTCAACTATTCGCATCCCTGCTAATTCAGCAATTTTGGGATAGAGATTAAATTTATCGTTTGCAACAAGGAAAATATCGTAATTTTTTTGAAGAAATCTTTTGCAATTTTTTAAAACATCAGCAATTCCTTTAATATAAGACATTTTAGCTTCCTCTCCTTGTCCCTTATAAAGAGGTCCTATTTCCAATTCGTCTCTTCTTTCAAAACCGAACATCTCATAGGCATATGCATGCTGTTCATGGTAATCAATCAATCCCACATAGGGAGGGCTTGAAAATATACCTCTGAATTTTTTATTTATTAGTATGTTAGCAAAATCAGGATTAATGTTCTTAATTTGTTCAAATATATCAATTGCTTTACTATCTCCTGTTAAACATATCTGAAAAGTATCGGTTCTTATTTTTTCAAACTCTCTCAATCTTTTAATGGTATCTACTGTATATGTTTTCCACCAGTTTATAATTGAAAAAATAGGCTTACAAATCTTACCATGTTTTTTACAATAATAGGGTTCAAATACAGGCTCTTTTAAAGTTGCTAAATCTGAATGAGTTGTGGCTCTACAGGAACGAACAGTTCTACTCAAAATTATCATGATTACATTTTTAACATCTTTATCATTTATTTCTAAAACTTTCTCTTTCATAAACTCTATTTCATCTCTTACAGTAGATAGAAACCACTTATCAATGAATGCATCTTCCCTATCCTGTTTGAGTTTTATACTGTATTTATTAACTAATTTGTAGTAAAGTGGAAGAAAATCTTTTAATCTTTCATTTGCGTATTTGTTCTCGTCAATCTCTTTATTTCTAATTGCTATTTTAAAATCTGAAAATGGAAAATATTTGTTGTTAAATTTTGAAAGTTCTTCGTTTAGTTCATTTTCAAAAGATGATACTTTACTATTCTTATTAAAATCTTCAATTTCATCAGTCAATCTTTTTATTTCATTGTATATTTTTGAAATTTCATGCTTTTTTATTTTTATGTTGCTAATGAGTGAATTAAAGTAAGAAACATCAATTCCAACAGCATGAATTCCTAATTCATTTGCTTGAACAAGCGTTGTTCCACTCCCACAAAAAGGGTCTAAAACAATATCATCTTTTTTGAAATAAACTTCTTTTTTAAACTCATCTG
Organism: Thermodesulfovibrio yellowstonii DSM 11347; assembly: GCF_000020985.1. Classification (NCBI taxonomy): domain Bacteria; kingdom Pseudomonadati; phylum Nitrospirota; class Thermodesulfovibrionia; order Thermodesulfovibrionales; family Thermodesulfovibrionaceae; genus Thermodesulfovibrio; species Thermodesulfovibrio yellowstonii. The sequence goes on along the minus strand of NC_011296.1, from coordinate 435,224 downwards.
TGTGAGAATCAAGAAAATATTCCACTAACTGAGGAATGAATTTACCCTTATAGGGATGTAATCTGTGAACATGTTTTGTTCTTTCAGATTCTTTATACTCACTGAAAGACAAATGCCAATTTATATCCTTAAAAATTGAACTTTTTTGATAAAGTTCGTTTCTGAAGGAGTCATAATAGTCTTTTAATTCATCTTTATCTATGAGAGGATTTCCATTGCTTCCATAGTTTTTGAGCCTTCCGTATTGAATTAAATATGCTATATTTGAAACAGTAATATTTTTCTTAAGATATTCTGTAGCCCATCGGGCGGCTTCTTTTGGAGTGATTAATTTTATATTCTGTTCTATAATATCCAAAACTTGCTGTTTATAACTTTCCATCTCATTCTCCAAATCTATTCGTAATCGGAAATCTCCAATCTTTGCCAAGGGAGACAGGAGATATTTTTATTCCAGGAGGTGACTGTCTACGCTTAAATTCAGCTTTCTTAACCATCCTTAAAACTTTTCTCACAGTGTCTCTGTCAAATCCTTGTTCCACTATTTCTTCTTCACTCATACATTTTTCAATATGCCTTTTTAGTATCTCATCAAGAATCTCATAGGGTGGTAAAGTATCCTGATCAGTCTGTCCAGGTCTTAGCTCTGCTGACGGTGGTTTTTTAAATATTCTTTCTGGAATTCTATCCCGTGATGCCCATTTTGCCACTCTGTAAACCTGTGTTTTATAAACATCTTTTATAACTGCAAATCCACCAGCCATGTCACCATACAATGTGGCATAGCCAACTGCCATCTCTGATTTATTTCCTGTTGTAATTACAAGCCAGCCGAATTTGTTTGAAATCGCCATAAGAATGTTTCCGCGAATTCTGCTTTGAATATTCTCTTCAGTTGTATCTTCTGGCAAGCCTTTAAAAGTATCCGCAAGCCTTCTGAGATACTCCTCAAAAATCTCATCTATGGAAATCTCTATAAGCTCAATCCCGAGATTTTTTACAAGTTCATAAACATCTTCTTTACTTTCCCTTGAAGTATATCTTGAAGGCATGAAAACTCCTGTAACTCTATCACTTCCCAATGCATCGGTTGCAACCAAAGCAACAAAGGAAGAGTCAATTCCTCCGCTTAAGCCAAGACATACTCTGCTAAAGCCATTTTTCTCTACATAGTCCCTTAAGCCTGTTTTCAAAGCCTTGAATATTTCTTCTTCTTCGCTAAGAATCTTTAGGCTGAAGGCTGAAGGCTGAAGAGACTGTACCGCTAAAGATTTTTTTTGCTCACCTGAAATTTTTATTATCTCTGCCCTTTCAAATTCAGATTCCCATCTTATTTTAGGTTCTCTCATTCTTACCCTTGTTACCTCTTCAAGGTCAAGGTCAACAACTATAAAGTCTTCTTCAAAGGCTTTGCCCATTGTAATTATCTCTCCTGAAGGAGAAATAACCATGCTTCTTCCATCAAAAACAATCTCATCCTGTCCACCCACTGTATTCAAATAGGCAATAAACACTCCCATGTCATAGGCTCTTGTTGAAAGCATCCTTAGTTTTTTTTCAAATTTGCCTGCATAAAAGGGTGAAGCAGATATATTAATTATCAACTCTGCTCCTGAGGATGCCTGAATAGGACTTGGTAATGTAGGATGGAATATATCTTCACAAATATTAACTCCAAATAAAACTCCGCTGTATTCATAAACAGAAGCTCTTTTGCCTGATTTGAAGTATCGCATCTCATCAAAAACACTGTAGTTGGGAAGATAAATCTTATGGTAGGTATCTATTACTTTTTGTTCAGCTAAAATAACTGCGGAGTTATAGAGGTCTTCTTCTTTTACAGGTAATCCAAGAATCATTACAAAATCTTTTACATTCTCAATCAATTTGTTCAAGGCTTCATTTGCTTTTTTTATAAAGGATGGATAGAAAAGAAGATCTTCTGGAGTATATCCTGTGAGGATTAATTCTGGAAAAACAATTATATCAGCCTTTTCTTTAACAGCTTTTTCTTTAAATGATAGAATTTTACTAAAATTACCCTCTATATCACCTACTATAGGATTTATCTGACATAGAGCTAATCTAATTTTTTTCATATATTACAGGTTGGACAGCACTTTATGGCATCAAAAGCATAAAGTATTCTTCTTTCCTTTGGAAGTCTTTCCTCGCTGTAGGGAATGAATTTTATATCTGGCAAAACTTTCAAAAACTCTTGCTTTGAGGGAATATCCATTGTTTCCTTAACCTCGCCCGTAAGCACATCTATAACCCTTCCCTCCTTCCCATCAGTAACCATAGCAAAAGGAATCTGATAGGGTTCAACTACTCTACAAAATGCAATCATGAATCTTTCCCATGAATCAATGGAAGCAGGAGTACATTTAATTGCAAATACAACCTTTCCTTCAAGGATTAAAAGAATATCAACAGATGTAACAAACTTTTCCTTATCTGATACAATAACTTCGTAGCCTTTATTGATTTCCATATCACTAAGTTTATAGCCACAATTTATTAACCTTTCTATCATTAACCTCTGAATATATCCAATACTTTGTGCAAAAAGTTCCTCCTCTTCCTTGATAATATCCCCAATAAGTTTTTTCCTCTCTTCTGGAGACTCAGGTGTTTTATTGAGTTGTATTTCCATCAATGCCTCCTACTGAGAAATTTTTTAACATTATATCAAAGTTATTTATTCAATATTTTTAAACAACAGCAGATAAAAAATCAAACATCGCAGGACAATTTGACGATAGAAATCTAAAAAACCTTTTCCTGTTTTTTCATGCTCTCTTTCGCAAGCTTAGGTGTACATCTAACTTTGCATTTTTTATGTTATGCTTAGGGATCTCCTCCTCCAAAAGGAGTAGAGCCCTCGCTTGGCTCGGGGTGATAGAAAAAGGAAGGAGACTCTTCAGGACTTCGCCCCTCAGAGTGACAGCTTAGGTATCATTGGAGGAGCGTTAGCGACGAGGAATCTCTGAATATAAACAAAATAAAAGGTCAGATTAAGGGTTTGTAAAGAATCAGGTTTTGTAAGTATAATAAAAACTTATGAGAAAGCTATCCGTTGCAATAATTGGTGCAGGTCCTGCTGGTATTGCTACAGCAGTAGAGTTAAAAACAGCGGGCATAAAAGATATCGCTATTTTTGAAAAGGCTGGTAATTTTTGTTATACAATAAGAAGACTCTATCCTGAAGGCAAAAGAGTGGACAGAAACTACAAAGGCATAAATATGATTTCAGAGGGAGTCTGTTCCTTTGAAACAGAAACAAAGGAACAATTTCTTGAAAGAATTGAAAAATATATTAAAGACTATAAAATAGAAATTTTTTACAATACGGAAATTAACGGGCTTGAAAGGTCTGGACAATATTATATTATTAAAGCTGGAACATATACGGTTGCCCATGCATATGTTGTAGTTATTGCTACAGGAGTTTTTGATAGACCCAGAAAGCCATCCTATCCCATTCCTGAAGAAATAAAAAATAGAGTTTTTTTTGAACTTCCTAAAGAATTACCAGAAGGAGAAAAAATACTAATTGTTGGAGGAGGAAATACAGCTGCTGAACTTGCCTGTATTCTATCAGGAAAATGCGATGTATACTTATCTTACAGAAGACCTGACTTTTTTAGAATAAATGAAGAAAATCTCAGAGAACTTGAAAAGAGAAAAGACCAAATAACCTTTTTTTTGGGCACAGAGATAAAAGCATTAGAGCCTGAAAAAGAAGCGGTAAAAGTTATATTCCATGATGGACATACTGAAGTATTCTCAAAAATTTTTTACTGTCTTGGAGGAAGCACGCCAAGAAACCTTCTTGAGAAAATGGGTATAAAATTTAAAGACTCGCTTCCAGATATTGATGAATTTGGAGAAAGCAATCTTGAAAGAGTTTTTCTTATCGGTGATGTAGCAGTCAAAAGAGGCAGTATAATTTACGCGTTTAACTCCGCTCACAGAGCTGTAGAAAGAATTCTTGAAAAGTATCACATTCTATTCAACAGCTCGTCTTGAAATTTTTATTGCACAAAACTCACCACACATACTGCATACTTTTTCATCTTCAAGAGGTGGTCTTTCTGAACGCATTGAATGAACTTTGTCTGGATCAAAGGATAGAGAAATCTGACTCTGCCAGTCAAAATTTCTCCTTGCCTCTGCCATTTTGTTGTCTCTCTGCCACGCTTTTGCATAACCTTTTGCAATGTCTGCAGCATGAGCTGCTATCCGTGAAGCAATAACTCCCTCTTTCACATCTTCTTTATCAGGAAGTCTTATATGCTCTGACGGAGTTACATAACATAGAAAATCCGCACCATACATGCCTGCTAAAGCGCCACCTATTGCTGCTGCAATATGGTCATAACCCATCGCACAATCTGTTACAAGTGGACCCAAAACATAAAATGGTGCTTCTTTACAAATGCTTTTCTGAAGCTTAATATTTGTCTCAACATGATTTAAAGGAAGATGCCCAGGACCTTCAATTATGCATTGAACTCCTTCTGAAATAGCTATGTCTTTTAATTTGCCAATAGTTATAAGTTCAATTAATTGATATCTATCTGTTGCATCGGCAAGGCATCCAGGTCTTAATCCATCTCCAAGACTAAGTGTTAAATCATACTTTTTAGCAAGCTCAAGAAGCCTATCAAAGTATTCATAAAGAGGATTTTCCTTGTCATGATAGCATATCCAGTCTGCAAGTATTGAACCTCCTCTGCTAACAATTGGCAAAACTCTGTCACCAGATTTAAGCATTTCAACAATCTTTTTTGTAACTCCGCAGTGAACAGTTACAAAATCTACTCCATCCTTTGCATGTTCCTCTATAACATTAAATATATCATCAACTGTCATTTTTACAATATTTCCATATTTTTCAATTGCTCTCACAGCAACTTCATAAATTGGAACAGTCCCGATACTTACGGATGAATGCTTAAGTATTGCCCTCCTCATTTCTGTGAGCGGACCTCCTGTGGAAAGGTCCATTACCGCATCTGCTCCGTATTTTACAGCAATATCAAGCTTTTCAAGCTCCTCCTGTATATCTGTCTTGTCTCTTGAAGTTCCTATGTTGGCATTTATCTTGGTTCTAAGTCCTTTACCAATTCCGAGAGGTTTTATATTCCTTAAAATATTTCTTGTTATAACAACCCTTCCCTCTGCAATATTCTGTGAAAGCTCTTCAGGAAAAACTCCTTCCTCTTGGGCCACCTGCCTTACTTCCTCAGTGATTATTCCTTTTTTAGCCATTTCTATTCTTGTCATATGTTTTCTCCTAAAATTTCTTTAAATTTTTTGACTGTTCCTTCAATATTCCTTTGAGCAAGTATACCACTTATCAGAGCAATTCCGTCACAGTAGGGAATTAACTCATGAACATTTTCCAGCTTAATTCCTCCAAGTGCAAAAACTTTGCATTTTACAGATTCTTTAACCTCCTTTAATTTTTCCACTCCCTGAGGTTCTCCATAGTGAGCCTTTGATGGAGTATGGAAAATAGGACTGAAGGTAATAAAATCAGCCCATTCTGATGCCTCCTTTGCCTCATCAATAGAGTGAGTTGATACACCTATTAGAAATCTATCTTTCCATACTTCTCTTACAATACGAGGAGGAAACCCACTCTGTGGAAGATGAACTCCATCAGCTTCAACAGCCAAAGCTATATCAATTCTGTCATTTATGAATAGCATGGCATCATTTCTTTTAGTTATCTCTCTCAATTTTTTTGCAAGATTGTAAAGCTCCTTTGCTGTCAAATCCTTCTCCCTCAACTGCAAAGCCTTAATACCTGCCTTCAAAGCAATTTCTACTGCTCGGAAAAAAGTTTCTTTATTGGGAAAAATCTTCCTATCACTTATAAGATAAAGCTTAAAATTCATGTAAGCATTCCCTCAATAGGTGAACTTGCTGATGCATAAAGTTTTTTAGGAATTCTACCTGCTCTGTATGCTAATCTACCCGCAATGCACGCATGTTTCAATGCTTCAGCCATCATGATAGGGTCTTTTGCACCAGCAATTGCAGTGTTTACCAATACAGCATCGCAACCAAGTTCCATAGCAATTGATACATCAGATGCTGTTCCAACTCCTGCATCAACAATTACAGGTATGTTAACAGTTTCAAGAATTATCTTTATATTATATGGATTTCTTATACCAAGCCCTGAACCAATTGGCGCGCCAAGAGGCATAACAGCAGCAGCACCTGCATCAACGAGTCTCTTTGCTGTTATTGGGTCATCATTTGTATATGGAAATACAATAAACCCTTCCTTTGCAAGAATCTCTGTTGCTTTAAGAAGTCCACATACATCTGGAAAAAGTGTTTTCTCATCTCCAATAACCTCAAGCTTAACCATGTCTGAAACACCTGCTTCTCTTGCTAATCTTGCATATCTTAAAGCATCTTCAACCGTGTAGCAACCTGCGGTGTTTGGTAGAATTTTGTATTTTTTGGGATCAATATAGTCAAGAAGGTTTTCCTTTGAACGGTCTATAATATTCACTCTTCTTACCGCGACCGTAACTACGTCTGTTCCAGAGGCTTCTATTGCACGAGCAGTTTCTTCAAAGCTTTTATACTTGCCTGTACCTACCCATAGCCTTGATTTAAATTCAATTCCTCTTATTACTAATGAGTCATTCATTTTATCCTCCTCCAACAAAATTAACGATTTCTATAGAATCGCCTTCTTTTATTTTATAGTCAGCAAATCTATCTCTTTTTATAATTTCAAGATTCACTTCAACAACAACTCTCTGAGGGTTTATATCAAGCTCTTTTAAAAGTTCTTCTATTGTTTTCGCTTTCACATCTATGTCATTGCCATTTAGTTTTAGCTTCATAAAACCTCCTAAATAAAAAACCTCTATCCCTGAAGGATAGAGGCTGTTTTTTACTCAGTCTCTCCCTTTCCCTCCGCCGGTATTATCCGGATCAGGTTCAAGGGGTCTTCCCTTATCGGGAACTCTCAGGTCTTTTGACCTCCCCCAGGGATTAGTTAATTCTATAAATTTAGAACATAATCTGTCAATGTTCTCAATCTTGTGATTTTAAATTACTAAACCTTAAATCTTCCTATTGCTGTATTTAATTCTCCACCCAATCTTGCTATATCACTTGCTGTCTGAGCTGACTGATCCACTGCAAGAGATATCTCCTTTGAACCCTCTGCTATGCTTCCTATATCCTGTGTTATATGGTCTGTCACTGAAGACATCTCCTCTGTTGCAGATGCTATCTGTTGTATCATTGACTGAAGTTCCTGTGCTTTGCTCAGTATCTGCCCAAGTATCTCTGCTGACTTGTTGCTTAGCTCAACTCCACTTGCCACCTTTTTCGTTGCATCTTCCATTGAACCCTCTGCTACATCTACCTCTGTCTGTATTCCTCTTATCATCTCTGCTATCTCATCTGTTGCCTTTGTTGTCCTCTCTGCTAATTTTCTTACTTCATCTGCAACAACTGCAAAGCCTCTTCCTTGCTCTCCTGCCCGAGCTGCCTCTATTGCTGCATTCAATGCAAGTAGATTTGTCTGGTCTGCTATGTCTTTGATCACTGTTACTATCTCTCCTATCTGACGAGAACGGTCTCCTAATACATTGATTACTTCTGAAAGTTTCCCTATTGCTCCTTCAATTACTTTTATCTCTTGTGCTGTGTTCATTGTCATGTCTTTTCCTTCTTTTGCAACACTGGCTGTTGTTACACTTACTTCTGCTATGTTTGATGCGTTCTTTGCTATGTCAACTACTGTCTGGCTCATTTCTTCTGCTGCAGAGGCTATCTGGCTTGCTCTTTCTGTCTGGGATTTGAGGTTTCTTGATATCTCTTCTGTTGTTGCTGAAAGTTCTTCAGAAGATGATGCAAGAGAGCTTGAGATTGTCTTTGATTCTGCTATAAGGCGTTTTATGCTTGTTATTGCTTCATGCACTGATTGTGCAATCATTCCAAGTTCGTCTTTGCTTTCTACTCTTATATCAACTGATAGGTCTCCTTGTGCTACTTTCTCAAGTGCTCCTTTTAGTTGGGTAACAGGTTTCTTGACTGAACGGGAGATGAAGAGAGCAAAGAAAATTCCGATACAGGCACTCGCGAGTGATATAACAATTAATATAACTATTTGAGTTCTAATGGAAGTTTTGATTTCATTCACTCTTTTACTTAAATTTTCATGTTGAAAGCTCACAGCAGCATCAAGTGACTTGTTAATCCTTTCAACTTTCTTAGGCAACTCTTTGTTAAAAAATGCTATAGCTTCCTTATTTTTTCCTGCAAAACTTAGTTCTATAACTTTATTATTTGCCGATGCAGCATCTTTTATAGCATTTTCTATTTCTTGTAGTATTTTCTTTCCCTGCTCAGAACGGGTAACTTTTTCTAAAGTTTCAAATTTTTCTTTATAAATCTTCCTATGCTCATCAATTTCTTTTTTCATCTCCTCTTTTCGCTTTATATCATCAGTCAGCATTATGTCTCTTATGGTGGTCAATATATCTTTAACTTCTTTCCTTATAATTGCTGCATCATTTAGCTTATTTGTTCTTTCATCAATATCTCCTAACTTTCCTTCAATGGCTGTCAATTGGGTGAACACCAAAAATCCAAGAATTATTAGTAATGCTATAACAACCCCAAAACCAATCCCGAGTTTTTTACCAATTGTAAGGTTCTTAAACATACTCTTCCCCTCCTTTTTTTAGTTTAAGATTGTTCAAAAACTTGCAATTTATTGAAAATCAATAAACTACAAGCTGTGTTATTTTTAAATTGCATCCATCTATCATATCTCTCATTTTTCTATCATTCCGCCCCACCTGTCATTCAAGGAACATAAGCAACGAGGAATCTCCTCTGTTTTTTCTCAAATGGAACAAATCAGAGATTCCTCAGGGTCATTGAGACCCTTCGGAATGACAGAAAGAAATTGACCAGCCCTATTGATTGCAAAAAATTCTTTTCAATGAACATAATTATTTTTTGAATTCACTTCTCACCAAAAATAAATGCAGCAAAAATCATGCCTGACTTTTTCAAATATAAAACGTCTTAATAATTAAAGAAAAAATTAGAGCATTTAAATTTGCGTTACTTTTTGTAGCAATAAAATGTATATTTTGGTAACATTTTATTGCTATTTATAGGTTAAACAAAATTGTATAATATTTTCAATGAAAAAATTCAGATATTACAATGCTATATAAAAATTTTTACTTAGTATCTACTTGATGGATTTCAGTAAGTCCCATAGCATACTCTTTCAATCAACTCCTCCTTTTTCATTGAAAGAGCTTTATGGGCGTAAAGGAGGACTCCAAAGGTATTTAATATGTCTCTATCTATAAGTGGGGTGTCTCTGTTTTCCTTTAATATCTGCACAATAACTGAAATTTCTGACGTTACTCTGTCTTTCTGTATCTTTCTTTCAGAAAGAAGTATACCACCCATTAATTTTAAGTTTTTTTCTGTAAGAAAGGAATCAAAAAACTCTCTGGCTGGCATTCCAAACTGGGGCATTTCTAAATTTAGTTTTTGTGCAGTAATCCTTAGAAGATTTCCTCTTATGTGTCCTATTTTTGGAATAGCACCAAATAGGGAATATCCGATTGGTATTCCATATTTTATGGTATGGGCAAGGGAGAGTATTTCCTGATTTGAAAGTAGCATCACTTTAAGCTTTCTAAGTTCAAGTAAAGCACGCATAAGATGCAGAGCATCTGTTCTTATTGCTGAAAACTCTCCAGGAGGACTAACAATATTTGGATAATAAAAGGTCAAACCCTCAGTAAAGAAAATAAACTGATGGGTATTGTCATTTATACAGGAAGAGCCAAATCTGGACAGTTTGCTATAAACCATTGACAAATCCTTATGAAATCTTTCAGCATTTTCAATAAAAGGAAAAAGTCCATCAAATCTTCTCATGTGAAGAAGAGGTCTTATAACTGCTGGAAGTTCTGAAAATTCAGCCATTTTGTTAAGCCTTATCAAAAATTCTTCAAACCTAAGCGGAGGAATACCGCTTCTTACGCAGAATGCTCCTTTTTTAGTAAGAGAATCTTCAGTAATGTATCCATTCTGCCTGAGAAACCCTTCAATTTCTTTTACAGCAGACTCTGAAACATTTTTAAGGGAAAAGGTCTTTTTTAAAAAATCTCTGTATCTACTTCCAAGATAAAGATATCCAACAGGAATCCAGAGACTCAGAGCATCAATGAATGAGCTTGCTTCTGTATACATTAATTCGGTTTTCAGTGTTCCTGTGAGGCTTTTAGTTATTGATTCTTTAAGAGAGTCTTCCTTTATTCCGTAAAGTAGCCAGTCTGAGTATCCAATTTCTTTTATTCCAAGTCTGCCGGCTCTTCCTTCTTCCTGAAGTATGTCAAGAACATCAGGTATGTATCTGTAGACAAAGTTCTGCATATCAAACCATCCCTTAATTGCAATTATTGTTCTGTCTGCAGGAAGATTAACTCCATAGGCAAGTGTCTGGGTGGCAATGAGAATATTGAGATTGCCATATCTGAATTCCCTTTCTATTAAATGTCTTTCTTCCTGTGGAATATCAGCATTATGGAAGGCTATTTCAGTGCCTGTGAGTTTTACTTCAAAGGGAGCTGTTACATTCATAACTGATAAGCCATACTGCTGGGCATACTCAAGAATTCTCCAGCCAAGAGTTTTCTTCGGGACAAAAACAAGCACCTTTTCTTCATTTTGTTTCAATTTCATTACAGCACCAAGTATTTTTGAAGCTAATTTTGATTCCGCTCCATCCGACACTTTAACTACTGGTTTAAAATCTTTAAGGAGATGCAGGTTTCTCTGAAGAGGAACAGGTCTCCAGTCACTTTTTATGACAAGCTCACAGTTCATCCATTCTGCAATCTCTTTTAAACCAGGAAGTGTTGCTGAAAGCCCGATAACTGGAATGCCTCTTTCAATGGCATAAACTATGGCTTCCTCCACAATCCATTTCTTTACAATGTGATGTATCTCATCAAAAACAATACAGTCTATATTCTGTAGCCAGCCTCCTCTGTTACGGAATGTGTAAGCCATGTTTTCATAGGTGCTTAACACAAGCTCCTGTGTTACTGGCTTAAGAAGTTCAACTATATTGTCTCCTGTTCTTACGCTGAGGCTGCTATAAAATGTCTTGAATTCTCTTGCCTTTTCATAAACTAAGGATTTTGTAGGAGCTGAATAAAGTTTTATTCCACCTCTGTTATTTTTAAGAAAGAAAAGATATCCTATAAGGCTTTTACCAGCTGAGGAAGGTGCTGATACAATAGCATTTCCATTTTTGTAAAGATGATAAAAAAGACTCTGTAGGGGATTAAGAAATTTGTAAGGTATTCTTGAATGTATGGTAGAGCTTTTTACAAGCTCTGCTTCTTTTTTTATTCCGTCAAGCTCATAGACAGCTTTGCCTTTACCATCAAGACTGAAAAGGCTTTCTTTTAGAAGAATTGCTTCTTTCATAAAATCCTTCACTTTTACACTTTTAATTTAAAAGATTAAATAAGAATAAAAACCGTTTTCCGCAGGAGGAACAGATACTGAGAAAAAATAACAGTCTCCTATTTTAAGCCTTAGGGAATAACTAAAATTCAGCTCCTACATTCTCAAAAATCAAAACTAAACTTTTGTACCTCTAATAGCCTCAGTAAGCTTTTTTATGACTTCATTAAGATTTTCCACTTCCTGTCCCACTGTCTCTGATGTTATTTTTACATCCTGAGCAAGCCCGCTTGAACGCTCTGCTGAACGGGCTACCTCATCAGATGTTGAGGATTGCTGTTCTGTAGCTGTAGCTATCTGCGTTATTGTATCCTTTACTTTTATTGAATGTTCTGCTATTCTGTTCAATGCATCCTTTACTTCATTTAATGCTTCCAGTGCCTCAGCTACCTCCCTTGCTGTCACATCCATGCTTTTCAATGACTCCCTTGATTCTGCCTGTACCGCTTCTATTTTCTGTGATATCTCTTCTGTAGATTTTATTGTTCTTTCTGCAAGTTTCCTTACTTCATCTGCCACTACTGCAAAGCCTCTTCCCTGTTCTCCTGCTCTCGCTGCCTCTATTGCTGCATTAAGAGCAAGCAAATTTGTCTGATCTGCTATGTCTTTTATAACTATAACTATCTCTCCAATTTCCTCTACTCTCTTATTCAGTGAATCTATTGTCCTTTTCAACTCTGTGGTTGAATGATTAGCTGATTGGACTATTGTTGTTGATTTATCAGAAAGTGTTACTCCTTCATGTGCAATATTTTGTGATTCTGTTGCTAAGTCAGATGCCTGAGAAGCATTCTTTGCTATGTCAGTTATTGTCTGACTCATTTCTTCCGCTGCTGTAGCTATTTGATGAGACTGTGATGTCTGCTCCGCTGCTTTCTTTTTTAATGTCTCAACATTTGCCTCAAGTGCTCCTATTACTGATTGAATCGTCCCCAGAGATTTCTTTACATTTTCTATTACTGATAAAGTGAATTCATCAACCTTTCTTACTCCTCTTGCTATTAAGCCTATCTCATCTTTCCTCTCCTCAAGTTTTTTATCAAACTCTATTGACCCTATATCACCTCTGTCTGCTCCCTTCGCTATCTCTTCCATCTTTAATGCCATCTCTGGGATAACCTTTAATGATTTTTTCATGAAAAACAAAAATATGTTGGTCAAAAGAGCTGCAAATACAAATATTCCTGCAAAGAGATAAAAGTTTCTTTTCATAGTATTTGCCATATTTTCTTTTGCTTTTAAAAACTTAGATTTTTGCAAATCACTAAGATTAAAAACTATATCTCTTGCTTTTCTGAATCCATTTGTAAGTTCTTGTGATTTCTTAAGGGCTTCTTCTTTTTTACCTTGTTCTGTAAGTTTAATTATTTCTGCTATTAAAACATGATTGTCTTGCCACATTTTCAGAAGTTTTTTCAATTCTTCCTGTATGTTAGCAGGTGCTATTTTTATTGTTTCATCAATCGTTTGTACTAACTCTTTATAGTATTTCTCAGCATTTTTCTTTGACTGTTCATCATTAGATGCCAGAACATTTCTGACCGAAGCTAATGTCTGAGAACCATGTCCATAAATATCTTTATACGCAACAAGAAGCTGAATATCCTTATCCACAAGTTCCCTGACATTATCCTGAGAAGTTTTCCCAGTAAAGTAAAAAATAACAAAAAGAAATATAAAAGAAAAAAGTGTTGTAATACTTACTAATTGAATAAGTTTTGAAATTTTCATGATAATTCCTCCTTTTAAGTATCAAAGTATTGTCAAACATTAATGAGACAGGAAATCAAGGGGATGGACAATCAAAATTGTGATATATTTGACTCATCAAAAATATAATATCAATTTTTAATTCTTAGGTTTGTTAAAACTTTTAAATAGTTTAATAAATTTTTTATATAAATCATACCCCTCTGAATTCATTCTTGAAGAAAAGATAATAAAAAAGTTTAAAATACTATATGCCGAAGTGGCGGAACTGGCAGACGCGCCAGATTCAGGATCTGGTGGTGTTAACGCCGTGCGGGTTCAAATCCCGCCTTCGGCATTTTATAACCCCTTGATTTTTAAAGCCTTTAAATTCAGAAACTTATACTAACGGTTATTTCAATGGTTTTAATACCCCTTAATAATTGAGCAGTCTTTTTTGTCATTCCTAACTTCCTCAATGGGTGCGAGGAGTCTTTGATACTCGGGAAAAAAAAGTAGATTCCTCGTCGCTAACGCTCCTCGGAATGACGGAAAAGGAACGTGCATTGGAATGACAAGAAAAGTTCAAATGATAGGGAAAAAGTGGAATGACAGAAAGAGCGAATCCGCAGGACACATATATTCTGTCACCCTGAGCGAAGTAAATGGTCTCATATTTTAGAGCGGAGAAGATTCTTCTTCCGCATACGCAGCCCCTGAATGGCAAAAAAGTTGACGGAAAATTAATAAAAATTTTAAACTAAAATTTCTAAATTTATTTAGGAGGGACATCTAAATAAAATGAAGGATAAAGTCTTAAAACTCGGATTGCCTAAGGGAAGTCTTCAAGAAACCACATTAAAGCTCTTTAAGAAGGCAGGATACAATATACATGTTTCACACAGGTCATATTATCCTGTAATTGATGATGAAGAAATCTCAGGTATGCTTTTGAGGGCCCAAGAAGTACCAGTTTATGTTGAAAAAGGATATCTTGATTGCGGACTTACAGGATATGATTGGATTCTTGAGCAAAATGTTGATGTAATAGAGGTTGCTGAATTGAGATATGCAAAAGAAGGATTTAGGCCTGTCAAATGGGTTATAGCTGTTCCAGAAGACTCTCCGATAAAAACAGTTGAAGACTTGCAGGGTAAAAGGATTGCTACTGAGCTTGTTGGATACACAAAAAGATATTTAAAATCAAAAGGCATCAAAGCTGAAGTTTATTTTTCATGGGGAGCAACAGAGGTTAAACCACCTTATCTTGCTGATGCAATTGTTGATTTAACAGAAACCGGGACGTCTTTAAAGGCAAATAAATTACGCGTTATTGAAACAATTCTTGAATCAACCACCCGTTTTATTACAAATAAAAATGCATGGAAAAACTCATGGAAAAAGAAAAAAATGCAGGATATAGCAATGCTTCTTCAGGGTGCTTTATTGGCTGAAGAAAAAGTAGGACTCAAGATGAATGTTCCAAAGGATTCTCTTAAGAAAGTGTTATGTTTACTTAATTCATTACATTCGCCAACAATTTCTCAGCTTTATGATGAAGAATGGTATGCAGTAGAAGTTATAATAAACGAGAAAAAAGTTAGAGAACTTTTACCTAAGCTCAAAGATGCAGGTGCATCAGGTTTTGTTGAGTATCCATTGAATAAAGTAATTCCATAAGGAGGTGTTTCATGTACGCGATTATAGAAACAGGAGGAAAACAATTCAGAGTTAAATCTGGAGACATAGTAAAAATTGAAAAACTCAATATTGAACCAGGGCAGGAAGTGATTTTTGATAAGGTTTTACTTTTTAAAGGGAATGAGGGACTTAAGATAGGAAATCCGTATATTGAAGGTGTAAAAGTTAAAGCTGAAGTTATTGATGAGAAAAAAGACAAGAAAGTTCTTGTCTATAGTCCTCCTTCAAAAAAAGCTATCCACAAGCTAAAAGGACACAGACAATGGTATACTAAAATAAAGATAAAAGAAATTGTAGGAGGATAAAAATGGCACATAAAAAAGGAGTTGGAAGTTCAAGAAACGGAAGAGATAGCCAGGCTAAAAGACTTGGCGTAAAAAGATTCGGTGGACAGTTTGTTAAAGCTGGAAATATTCTTGTTCGTCAGAGAGGAACAAAATTTCATCCTGGAGCAAATGTAGGGGTTGGTTCTGACTATACCCTGTTTGCCTTGATTGATGGAATTGTTAAATTTGAAAGGAAAGACAAGCAGAGACTTAAAGTAAGCGTTTATCCAGTAATTGAACCTGCCCAATAAATCAAAGGGTGGCTAAAACCACCCTTTCTTCTTCCATGCAATTCATTGATTATGTAAAAATCTATGTAAAAGCTGGTGACGGTGGCAGAGGCTGTATAAGCTTCCGCAGGGAAAAATATGTTCCCAAAGGAGGTCCTGACGGCGGAGATGGTGGAAAAGGCGGAGATGTAATAATTCAAGCTTCTTCAGAACTTCATACACTTCTTGACCATAGATATCAAAAAGTCTATAAAGCCCAGAGAGGACAACATGGAAAAGGAAGTAATATGAAAGGAAAAGATGGAGAAAACCTGATAATAAAAGTGCCTGTTGGAACTGTAGTTAAAGATGCTGAAACAGAGGAAGTTCTCGCAGATCTTGATGAAGAAGAAAAATATTTTATTGTTGCAAAGGGTGGCAGAGGTGGCTTCGGAAATGCTCATTTTGCGACTCCAACAAATCAAGCTCCAAGATATGCTCAACCAGGAGAAAAAGGACAAGAACGATGGGTAATTCTTGAGCTTAAGCTCCTTGCAGATGTAGGGTTAATAGGTCTTCCCAATGCTGGCAAATCAACTTTGATTTCAGTAATAAGCTCAGCCAAACCAAAGATTGCAGATTATCCATTTACAACCCTTATACCTGTGCTTGGAGTTGTAAAATATGAAAATTATCAAAGTTTTGTTGTTGCTGATATCCCAGGATTAATTGAAGGTGCTCATAAAGGAGCAGGACTTGGACATCAATTTCTAAGGCATGTTGAAAGAACCTCTTTGCTCCTTCATCTTGTTGATGTATCAGATTTTTCTGAGTCTGACCCTCGGGAAGACTTTGAGAAAATTCAGAAAGAACTTGAACTTTATAATCCAGCCCTTACAAAAAAGCCATTTGCAGTTGTTGGAACTAAGATTGACATTGCCTATAAAGGGGACAGACTTGGAAAGCTTAAAAAATATTGTGAAGAAAAAGGTATTGATTTTTTCCCAATAAGTGCAGTAAAAAAAGAAGGTATTGATAAACTTTTACATTATCTTTCAGAGAAAGTGGGTAAAAAATGCGGATTGTTGTAAAAATAGGGAGTAATCTTTTAACTGACAAAGCAGGACGCATTAACCAAAAAAGAATTCTTTCTTTGGCAAAGGAAGTTTCCGAACTTCATAATAAATCAATTGAAGTTGTGATGGTTTCCTCCGGAGCAATTGCTTCTGGCTTAAGGAAACTCGGACTTAAAACTAAACCCAGAGAAATAAGAAAAAAACAGGCTACAGCTGCTGTTGGACAACCTCTTCTTATGTGGATGTATGAAAGGTCTTTTCTTAAATATAAAAAACATATAGCTCAGATTCTTCTTACAAGAGATGACCTCAGTGATAGAATTCGCTATGTTAATGCAAAAAATACGATTCTTACACTTCTTGAGATGGATGTTATTCCTATAATAAATGAAAACGACACTGTTGCTACAGATGAAATAAAATTTGGTGATAATGACCAGCTTGCAGCACTTGTTTCAGGGCTTATTGAAGCAAATCATTTGATAATTTTATCAGATGTTGAAGGACTCTATACATCTGATCCTAAAAAAGACCCTGATGCTAAGATAATAAAACATGTTAAAGAGGTTTCAAAAGAACTTATAGAGATCGCCAAACCAACAAGCACAGGATACGGAACAGGTGGCATGTACTCAAAAGTTATGGCTGCAAAGAAAGCAACCTCATTTGGAATCCCTGTTCATATTGTAAGCGGAAGAAGCTATGGAAATATTAAAGCTGTAATAGAAGGAAAACAGATAGGCACATACTTTGAACCAGTAGCTCAAAAAGTAACATCCAGAAAAGGCTGGATTGCCTATGCAACAAGAGCAAAAGGTAATCTTTATATTGATGAAGGCGCTGTTAAAGCATTACTTAAAAACGGGAAAAGTCTTTTACCATCAGGAATAAAAAAAGTTGAAGGAGATTTTGATGTTGGTGATGCAGTATATTGTGTTGATGAAAAAGGAGAAAGAATTGCAAAAGGATTGGTTAACTATTCCTCCTGTGAAATAAAACTCATAAAAGGCAAAAAATCTTCAGAAATTGAAAAAATTCTCGGATATAAATACTCAGATGAAATAGTCCACAGAGATAATCTTGTTATCCTTATATAATTTTGATTTCTTTTGTCTACTTCGGTTTCTAATATGAGTTGCCCAAAAAGTTTGCTATTCCAATGCCGTGTATGCGGAAGAAGAATCTTCTCCGCTCTAAAAGATGAGACCTTTCGCTTCGCTCAGGGTAAGAGAATATATGTATCCTTCGGATTCGCTTTCTGTCATTGCACCTTTTTCCTGTCATTCCAATGAGCGTTCCTCTTCTGTTACTCCGAGGAGCGTTAGCGACGAGGAATCTCCTCTGTTCGTCCATGTCATTCCGAACGAAGTGAGGAATCTCCTTTTCTCTTTTAAGGAGAAGACCCATCGGAATGACCGTTGGTGATTGAACAGCCTCAATTAATTTATTTCAATCCTGATGAGGTAAAGAGATTTTTGAAAACTATGTGATATAATCAAAACATGAAAGGCTGCAAAATAGATATTCAATCAGTCAAAAATTATCTTTTAGAAAAAAATGAAAAAAAATTAGCTATTAAAACAAAAGAGCGGGATGAGATATTGTCAATGATAAGGAGACTTTCAAAGCTATGGGAAAAATATGGAGTGGAAAGGGTTTACCTTTATGGTTCAATGGTAGAGTTTTCGTTTAATAAGTATTCAGATATTGATATTGCTGTGGAACCAGACTTAGATTTTGAAAACCTTCTCAAGCTTTATTCTGAGATAAACAGATATTCTAAAAGAGAAGTAGACATAAGATTACTCAGCGAACTTCCTTTTAGGGAAAAAATAAGAAAAGAGGGAATTCTTGTATATGAAAGAAAGCATTCATGCATTTTTTCAGGCATGCCTACGATGTTGATATTGATAGAGAAAAATTTAAAATTGTTGCTGAAAAAGCATTGAAAATAAAGAAAAAATATAAAAGTGAAATAAATAAATTTCTAAGATTTCTTGATGAGTTGTTAAAATAATTATTTTTATTTTAGACAATTCATAATCAAAGAGGCAGATGAAACTCAGGATAAGAGAAAATCTTTTGTATTTTTTATTAAAAATAATTAAAAAATTGGACCAAAGGCAAACAGAACTGAAATATTTTAATCCAGATGAGGTAAGGAATATTCTTGTGGTGTCTTCAACCGCTATCGGAGATACACTTATGTCAACTCCTGCAATAAGAGCTATAAGAGAGAAATATCCTAAAGCTAAAATTATTGCCCATTTTAATGTAAAAAACATGGAACTTTTCGAAAACAATCCCCATATTGACGGAATAATTCCCTACTACAGAGGGTGGAAAAAGTTTTTTAAAACAATCAGAGAATTCCGAAAACATAAATTTGATGTAGCTGTAATCCTTCATGGCAACGAACCTCAGGCAACTCCGATGGCATACCTCGGAGAAGCAAGATTTATCGTTAAAGTGCCAAATTCTAATAGGTTTAAATTTCTGCTTTCTAACTCAAATGAGCTGTATACATGGGATGATTTTACGCATGGAGTTGAGGCTAGGCTAAAATCAGCAGAATTGATAGGATGTAATATTAGAGATAAAAGAATGGTTTTACCAATTCAAAATGAGGGAGAAGATTTTGTAAAAAAATTTTTAAAACAAAACAATATTGATGAAAATAACACAATCATAGGATTTCAAGTGGGAGCTTCAACTGTAAGTAGAATGTGGTTGCCGGAACGATTTATAGAATTAGGGAAAAAATTAATCCAATTAGACTCTAAAATAAAAATTATAATAACTGGTTCTCCCAGTGAATATTCATACTGTCAAAAAATCGCTCAAAGTATAGGAAAAGGAGCAGTTGTTTCGGCAGGTAAAATTCCTTTAAAATATCTCCCATCTCTCATAAAGAAATTAAGAGTTTTAGTTACAGGAGACACAGGAATTATGCATATGGCAATTGCTTTGGGAACGCCGATAATTGGATTATTTGCTGTTTCTGATCCTAATCGGTCTGGAGCATATTATGATTTAGATAAGCATTTTATTATCAAAAAAGATAGAACATGTGAACCATGTATAAGTAAAAAATGTAAATATCCCGTATGTATGGAAAGTATAAGTGTTGAAGAAGTTTATAAAGTTATAATAAAATTTTTGAATTTATGAAAAAAATTTATGATATATTAATTCTTGATACAGGCAAAGAATGGGGAGGAGGCACTAATAGCCTTATTGAACTTCTCAAGAGAATTGATAGAAAAAAATACAATTTTACTGTTTTATTTTACTACAACTATAATAAGGGTAATGATTCTAATATCCAAAAAGAAATTGAAAAACTCGGAATAAAGTTTGTTTTGTTACCACAAAAATCTCAGGCGATATTTATAAAGATAATAAAGGAAGTGAGCAGGATCTTATTTTTTTATAGTAAAAAAATTAAAAAAATTATCATTTTCTGGATTGATTATTTTTATAAAATAAAACCTAACGCAAAAAGAATTGCCAAAATAATAAAAGATTTGAAAATCGACTTATTATATATGAATAATCAACCATCATCAAATCTTGAGGGGATAATAGCCTCAAAAATTACAGGAATTCCCTCAATATTACATTGCCGAGTAGAGCCAGTTCTTAATTTTTTTGAAGCAAAATTAACAAATTCATCAGTCAATAAAATAATATGCGTATCAGAAGGTGTCAAAAATGAACTTATTAAGCAGAACATTAACACAGAAAAATGCATAGTAGTCTATAATGGCATAGACATTGCTATATTACCCAAGCAATCCCTGCAAGCAATAAGAAAAAAACTAGAAGTATCAGAAAAAGAAATAGCAATAGGAACAGTAGGCTCCCTTATGAAAAGAAAAAAAATATCAGCTTTAATAGAGGTATTCAGTATAGTTAGAAGTAAAATTGATAATGAAATCAAACTCATAATTGTAGGTGAAGGTCCTGAAAAAGAAAATTTGGTTGAATTAGCAAAAAGAAAAAACCTAATCAATGATATAATCTTTACAGGCTTTCAAAATGATGCTATTTCTTATATCAATGCATTTGATATTTTTGTAATGACCTCAGATAAAGAAGGATTACCAAGAGTTATTATTGAAGCAATGCTTATGAGTAAACCAGTCGTTGCTTCAAATAAATCAGGTCCTACCGAACTCGTCGTGAATGGAGAGACAGGCTTTCTTGTTTCACCTAACAATCCTGAAGCTTTTGCTGAAAAGATTTTATTACTAATAAAAAATCCTGATTTAAGGAATCAGATGGGTGAAAAGGGAAGAGAAAGAGTTATAAAAGATTTTTCAATTGATCATTATATAAAAGGTGTTGAAAATGTTTTTGAAGAGGTGTTGAAAGATTGATATATCTGATTTTAACTTATATTTTCTACCCTTTTATTTATATTCTGACTTCCTTGAAAGGAAAAAATAAAGTCTCTAAAATATTAATTATACAAACGGCAAAAATTGGTGATTTAATCTGTTCAACGCCTGTTTTTAGAGAAATAAAAAAAACTTTTCCTCATATTAAATTATCTGTTATCGTAACTCCAACTACAAAGGAATTGTTAGAATTAAATCCACATGTAGATGAAATTATAGCAATAAAACCTCAAGATTATAAAGGATTTTGGGGTAAGATTAAGCTTGCAAAATTAATTTATAATGGCAAGTATGACATTGGAATTGCTCTAAATCCAAGTGTTCTGTATGCTATTTCTCTGTTCTGGGGATTAGTCCCGATAAGATTATCAGTAATGCCAAATTTTTCTGGTTTAACTTTTAAACTTGCTTCAAAGCTCTTTACCTATGTTGAACCACATGTTTCAGGACAACTTGTTATTGAAACTTACATGAAAATGCTGAGATTTATAGATATTGATAAATACGATTTAAGAAAGGAAGTTTACAAATCTGAAGAAGCTGAAATGAAAGTTAAAGAGATTTTAGGTAAGACAAATAAAACCTTGATAGGCATTGCGGTCAGTAGTGCTAATAAACTAAAGGAATTGGGAGTTGAGAAGATAATAGATTTGGTGGATAAGTTATTAGAAAATCTCGATGCTCAAATTGTTTTAATAGGAAATTCTCAAGATACAAATAATGCTGAAATAATTAAAGTAACTTCAAAGAATAAGGGCAGAGTAATTAATACCGCTGGAATTTTTAATCTTAAAGAACTCCCAGTACTTATTGAAAAACTATCATTGTTTATTGGTGTAGATACAGGTATAACATATATGGCTGATGCTTTAAATATCCCTTTGATTAATATAGCAGGACCTTCTAACATGGAAGATCAAAGACCTTTGGGAGAAAAGGTCGTGATAATTCAAAAAACAGACTTACATTGTGTGCCATGCTCACATGTTTTTAAATCCCCTTATGATTGTGAGACAAAAAATCGTGACTGTATTGAATTAATTGAGATAGATGAGATAGTTGAGAAGATCAAAAAGTTCTATAGTCTGAATACTAATTGTTATGAAACAAGTTGATAAAATAATTATTATATTTCTGAGTATTCTCATCTTAGTTTTGCCTGTTGCTCACACTGCTACTATTCGTTCTATTGCTTTATGGACTCCATTTATTTTATTAATTTTACGATTTTATCGTGAGAAAAATTTTAAATTCATTAAGACCTCATTTGAAGTTCCATTTTTAGTTTTTTTTGTTATTGCATTACTTTCCTTTTTTACTTCAGTCAACCCCAAAGAAACAATAAAAGAAATTAGAGGCGAGTTAATTACACCAATTTTGCTATTTTATTTAGTTTACTATGCTATTAAAAAGGAAGAAAATGCTCTTCTTTTAATGAGAGTTCTATTCTTTAGTAGTATAATATTCAGTCTTTATTCATTCTATGACTTTTATAGAAACGGAGGCAATTGGTTTTCTGTAACTTATAAAGCTGGTGGATTCAGAGACCCTGGAGGTGGAGAAGTAGCAGCTCTTTATCATACTATGGTCATCCCTTTTATATTTTGGGGATTGATTTATCTTCAAGATAAAAAGCAGAAATTTTTCTTAATATTAGCATTAGTCATAAATCTATTAGCACTTCATATAACTTTCGTAAGGGCAGGAATAATTGCATTAGGTTTACATGTGTTTTTTAGCTCTTTATTATTACTCAAAGAGAAAAAATTTTTTATCTCTTTGCTTTTGGTTATACTTCTATCTATTTTAACTTTTGTATATATTGAAAAGAAGATGTTTAGAGAAATGCATACAGAGCGGATTCCCTCTATAAGTGAATACTTCAAAATGAAACCTGAGGAAATAGCAGGATATAATCCATCTTCGATGAAGCAAAGGCTTGCCATGTGGAAAACAGCAATTGATAAAATATCTGAAAATCCATTTTATCCTCATGGATACGGAAGATTTTTATTCGGTAAAACTGTAAGAAATGAAAATAATAAGCATTTTATTTATCCTCAAACTCACAATACTTTTATAGGAATTGCTTTTGAGTTAGGGATTCAAGGTTTAATAGTTTTCTTATGGATGATAACAGCATTTTTTATAGTTTGTTTAAAATATTGGCTAAAATCTCAAGATACGTTAATAAAATATTTTTCTGCTTCATTAATGACTATGATGGTAGGCTATTGGGTTAATAATTTCTTTGGAAGTTTTGATGGAGATGATTCAAAATTGCTTTTCATGATGTTACTCGGAATAGGAATGGCTGTTATGCATAGAATACCAAGAGAAAGGGAAATTGTACATCAACAATGATCTCAAAAATCCTTTTCATCCGTCGGGACAATATTGGTGACCTCGTATGCACAACTCCTGCAATACATGCAGTTAGGCAGGCTTATCCTCAGGCAAAAATTGGAATCCTTGTAAATTCTTACAATGCAGAGGCGATTAGAAACAATCCAGATATTGATGAGATATATATTTATGAAAAAGCTAAACATGTTCCTGAGAAAAACAAGTTTTCTGTTTGGTTCAACAATACCAAAATTCTCATGAAAATCAGAAAAGAAAAATATGACGTTGCAATTGCTTGTGGCTCATATTCGCCAAGACTTGCAAGATATACATATTTAACAGGAGCAAAGCTGAAAATTGGTTATCTACCAAAAAATGTTGAAAAATCATTTTTTTATAATATGCCTCTCAAAGAGCCTCAAAAACCTATGCATGAAGTAGAAAGAGTTTTTACCTTGCTTTTACCATTGGGAATAAATGAAAAACCAGACAAAATGAGGGTATATCCATCATCATACGAGATTGAAAGGGTAAATGAATTGCTTAAAAAGGAGAGATTCTTCGGGGTCATTGAGACCCCTCAGAATGACAGAAAAATAGCCTTCCACATAAGCAGCAGAAAGCCTGAAAACAGATGGACTACTGAGAAGTTTATAAGCCTCGCAAGACTTATTTTAAAAAATCATAATGCCAATATAATGCTACTGTGGTCTCCAGGTTCAGAAAACAACCCCTACCATCCAGGAGATGATGAGAAAGCTGAGCTTATATCAAAAGCAGTTCCTGAGATTATTCCTTGTAGGACTGTCCGTCTTGGAGAGCTTATTGCTGCATTGAGTTTCGCAGATCTTGTTGTCTGTCTTGATGGAGGAGCTATGCATATAGCAGCAGCACTTGGTAAACCTATTGTTACCATATGGGGTTCCACAGACCCTGAAAGGTGGAGACCTTGGGGAGTAAAAAATGTTCTTATTCAAGGTATTAATAAAAAAGCAGATGATGTAGATGTTGAACCAGTATATGAGGCAATTGTCAGATTCGTTAAGGAGATAACACAGTAAATGACTATCAAGGTTCTTCACACTGAATCCTCACCAGGCTGGGGTGGACAGGAAAATAGAATTTTGAATGAATGTATAGGCATTCAGAAATTAGGCGCTAAGGTATTTATTCTCTGCCAACCTGAGAGTGGACTTGCCAAAAAAGCCCAAGATGCTGGTATAGAAGTTTTTATGCATCCTATGAGAAAGAGTTACGATATCAAAGCAATCTACTATACAGCAAGACTCATCCACAAATTGAACATTGATGTAGTAAACACTCATAGTGGTAAGGACACCTATATTGCAGGATTTGCAAGAAAGCTCTCAAAAAAACATCCCCTAATTGTGAGAACCCGACATCTTGCTTTACCAATTACCTCTACTTTTTCATATAAATATCTCTCAGATATTATAGTAACAGTCAGCGAATATGTGAGAAACTATCTTATCAGCAGGGGTATCAAGCCTGAAAAAGTCTTTACAGTTCCTACAGGAATTGATATTGAAAAATTTAATCCCGATAAAGTGAAAGCCTCGCTAAGAGAAAAATTAGGACTTAGCAAAAACACTCCTTTAATCGGCACTGTAGCTGTTTTAAGAAAGAAAAAAGGTCATCACATTCTGCTTGAAGCAATTCCTGAAGTTTTAAGAGAAATCCCAGAAGCAATTTTTGTCTTTGTCGGAGACGGTCCTCAAAGAAAAAATATTGAGGAAAAAATTAAGCAGTATGGACTTTCAAAAAATGTAATTATGCTTGGACACAGAAATGATATTCCTCAGATACTTAATTCCATTGATTTATTTATTCTTCCCACCCTACAGGAAGCTTTGGGGACATCTTTCTTAGAAGCAATGGCAATGGGCAAACCTGTTATAGGTTCAGATGTTGATGGAGTAAGAGAAGTCATTGATAATGGGGTAAATGGATATCTTGTTTCTCCGAATGAGCCTCGTTTATTGGCATCCAAAATATTGGAAATTCTTAAAGAGCCAAATTTAGCATATAAGATGGGACAGGCAGGAAGAAAAAAAGTGGAAAACAAATATACGTTAGAACATATGTGCAAAAGTATGCTTGATTTATATTTGCAATATTCAAACAAAACTTTATAATCTCCAATAAAGAAATCCTTTTCTCAAAATTTCCTCTCTATCATAAGCGCCTTTTATGTCAATAAGTATACAAGGGGTTTTCATAATTTTACTGTAAAAATCAAGGCTAAATTTCTTAATAAAAACTTCATGTTTAACAGCTAAAACAACACAATCATAGGGTGAATGATGATTTATATCATCTATAAAATTCCATCTGTATTCGTGATTTAGGTCATTTTTCATCACAACAGGGTCGTAATGATAAATCTGCATGCCAAAATCCTCTAATTCTTTGCTTAGTTCCATTACCTTACTGTTTCTTAAATCAGGCACATTTTCTTTGAAAGTTGCCCCCAAAATTAAAATCTTAGAACCTTTTACCTTTTTTCCTGCTTTTATCAAAATTTTCACTATTTCATGGGCTATATAAAGAGGAATAAACTCATTTACACCTCTACCAGCTAAAATCAACTCTGGAGCGTGTCCTACCTCTACGGATTTTCTGGCAAGATAATAAGGGTCAACAGGTATGCAATGCCCACCTACAAGCCCAGGTTCAAATGGCAAAAAGTTCCATTTAGTCTTGGCAGCATTGAGAACTTCTTTAGTGTCAAGTCCCAATTTATGGAAAATCAAGGCTAATTCATTCATCAAAGCTATATTTATGTCTCTCTGAATGTTTTCAATAACCTTGGCAGCTTCTGCTGTTTTTATGTCTGGTGATTTGTAAACACCTGCCTTGATTACTTTCCCATAAACCGATGCCACAAGCTCAAGTGTCTGAGGAGTGTCTCCTGATACGATTTTTACTACTCTTTCTATGTTGTGCTCCCTGTCTCCAGGATTTACTCTTTCAGGTGAATAGCCGATCCAAAAATCTCTTTTCCATCTTAAACCGCTTTCTTTTTCAATAACAGGAACACATACTTCCTCAGTTGCTCCTGGATAAACAGTAGACTCAAATACAGCCACCCCACCTTTTGAAATATGCCTACCTACTACCTCAGATGCAGAAACAAGAAAAGATAAATCAGGATTTTTAAGCTTATCAACAGGAGTTGGAACCGCAACTATTATAAATTTAAATTTATTCTTATCCGACAACCTATCCTGAAACTCAATATTTGAATTCAATAGTTCCGCCTTTGTTACTTCGCCTGTAGAATCAAGCCCTTTTTTAAGATCTTTGATTCTTTGCGAGTTCCTATCAAAGCCAACAATATTAAAATATTTTGCCATGGCAACTGCCAAGGGTAATCCCACATATCCAAGCCCTATGATGAGAATTTTTTCTTTACCTTTTTCTAAATCTTCATATTGAACCATTAGTTCTACCTCTTAACAATGTTTTAAGTTTTAAAAATCAAACCACATAATAAAAGTAATTTTTCACTTGCCGCAATCTGTCATTCTGAGCCCTTTTCTTCTGTCTGCCTATACTTCCCCTATGCATCCAAAAGAGGAGACCCTTCGCTTCGCTCAGGGTGACAGCATAAAAATATCATTCCTCTTTCCTTTCTATCATGCTAAGGCTTTGTTGGTCCTCCAATTATATTTTTGCCCTTCTAAATCTTTTTCTGCCATCTGATGCTTTCTGTCATTCTGAGGAGCGTAAGCGACGAAGAATCTCCTCCACTTTTTTAAGGAGATAATCCCTCAGGATAACTCTTTAAGTCCAAGTTCCTCAGAGTCTCGTCTCTCAGAACAACAGTTTAAACTCTCTTTATTATTAAACAGCTTCGTATTTTTATCCTCATAATTATAACAAATTGAGATTAAATTGATTTATCTGATAGAATAAATTCCGTGATTACAGGAAAAACAAAAATAATAGGAATATTCGGTGATCCTATAGAACATACACTTTCTCCTTTAATACATAATGAAGCTTTTTCATATCTTGGACTTGATTATTGTTATGTAGCCTTTAATGTAAAAAAAGACAAACTAAAAGAAGCTGTGGAAGCTATAAGAGCTCTGAATATAAGGGGTGTTAATATTACAGTTCCTCACAAAGAGACAGTAATCCAATACATTGATGAGCTTTCAGATGAAGTTAAAAATATCGGTGCAGTCAATACAATTTTAAATAATGAAGGAATATTAAAAGGATTTAATACAGATGTAAACGGCTTTATTTTATCCCTTAAAGATGAAGGAATATCAATGAAAAATAAGAACTTTTTAATTCTGGGAGCAGGTGGGGCTGCAAAAGCCATAGTTTACGGGATTTTAAAAGAAGGTGGAAAAGTTTATATTTACAATAGAACGCCATCTAACGCATTGGCAATAAAAGAAAAGTTTAAAAAATTTGGTTTTATTGAAATTGTGGAAATGGATAAATCAGTTACTGAAAAAATAGATGTTATAGTAAATGCCACATCACTTGGTTTAAAAAAGGATGACCCTATGCCTTTAAATCCTGAATTAATAAAACCTGAACATGTTTATTGTGATATTGTTTATCCTGAAACACCTTTGATGAGAGAAGCGGAACGAATCGGATGCAAGGTTGTTGGAGGGATTGGAATGCTTCTGTGGCAGGCTGCATTTGCCTTTAAAATATGGACTGAAGTTGAAGCTCCTATTGAAATTATGAAAAAAACTTTGAATAAACTATTGACAAAAGATTAATTTTTTGCTACAAAACATAAAATGGTTCTTGGGATAGAAATAGAGCCTTCTTCTATTAGAATAGCTCAGATGAGCAAGAAATATGAGCTTGTTCAATGGGAGATATTTGAACTTCCAAATGGCGTATTCGGTTCAGAAGGCATTGTTGATAGTGATACTCTTATAAAAACTCTTTTAAAAATTCCTCCTAAGTTTAATATAAAGGATCTCAAAGTAGCATTAGCAATTTCAGGACCCACATATACAGCTGTAAAAATACTCCAAGTTCCTTACATAAATAAAGATGAAATTGCTTTAAATCTTCCCTTAGAACTTGATAAATACATTCCTTTTAGCGTGAAAGAAGTATATTATGATTTTCATATACTTGAACAATCAAAAAATAGAAATTCAGCAGAACTGCTTGTAGCAGTCGCTAACAAACAAATAGTGGATGAATATGTCAATATTTTTGAAAGAGCAGGCATTACACTGGTAGCTATAGATATTGGAGCTTTAGCTCTTTACAATATATACGAGGTAAATTATAGCGATGTTGATACTGTCGCAGTTATTAACATAGGAGAAAATGTTATTAACTTTGCTATCGCAAAGAAAAATAAGCCTATTTATATTAGAGATAGCACTATTGCTTTAAATATTAATATAAATGAAGCTCACGATGAAGAAATAAGAAACTTCGCAGATGAAGTTTCTGCAGAAATTTATAGACAGATTGAGTATTTCAAGGCTTTTATGTCCGAAGAATCTGTAAAAAAGATATATCTTACAGGATTTCCTGTAATTTCTCCTTTTTTTATTTCATCAATTGAGGAAAGGCTGGAGCAGGAAATTTTTATATTTAATCCTTTCAAAAAAATCAAGATTAATAAAAAAATCTCATCCAAAATGCATAAATATGTAAACATTGCCTCTATATCAATAGGTTTATCTCTGAGAGGAACGGAGAAGATAAAGTGATTAAAATAAATCTTTTACCCAAAAAAGAGGTAAAAAAAACAGGCAAAAAGTTCCAAGTCACACTATCTTGGGAAGTTGTTAAAAAGTTTATAATTCCAGCAGGAATAACATTGGTGATTCTGATGGTTATTTTTGCTTATTGTGAGTATATAAAATCAGAATATCAAAAAGATATAGAAAGCCAGAAAAAAGTGCTTTCAGGGCTACAGAAAAAAATTGCCGAGGTTAAAAAATTTGAAGCAATGAATAAAGATATAGAAGCAAAAACAAAATTAATTGAAAGTTTGAAAAAAATGCAATCAGCACCTGTTAGTATTCTCAGCACTATTGTAAAAAAACTTCCTGATGGAGTATGGCTTACAGGATTACAGTTTGATGAGGCAGTTACAGTTGAAGGCATAGGATTTTCAAACTTAAATGTAGTTGCATTTGTTGACAATCTTAAAGCAACACCAGAGTTACAGGATGTCTATCTTGTAGAATCTCAGCAAACTGAGTTTGAAAAACAGGCAGTATATAAATTTATTATAAAATTTAAGCTAAAGGTGTAAAAATGAACTGGGAAAACCTTTCAAAAACTAACAGAATTCTTTTAATGGTGATTCCATGTCTTGTTCTTTTTATTCTTTTCAGTTCTGTTTATTTATTACCAAATCTGGAAGCTATTGATAAATTAAAAAAAGAAAAAAATAGTTTAAAAGAAGAGATAGAAAAAGCAAATATGGTAGTTAACAAGTATGAAGAATTGAAAGCTTTAAATGAACAACTTCAGAAAAAGATGGAGTTTCTTGCAAATCTTCTTCCTAAGGAAACAGAAGTTTCTGATGTATTAAAGAAAGTTTCTGAGATAGGACTTCAAAAAGGATTAGTTGTAACTTCATGGAAACCAAAAGATAAAAAGCCACATTCATCAAATGAAGTTTATGAAATTCCTGTAGAAGTGTTAATGCGTGGTAAATATCATACATTTGGAACATTTTTCGCTGATATTACAAAAATAGAAAGAATAATCAACATAAAAAAGATGGAAATTAAAAAAGGTGATAAGGATCCAACAATGCTTAATATGAACTTGATTGCTGTAACATACTCATTGATACCAGAAGAAGAAAAGAAGAAAATACAACAGAAGAAAAAATGATGAATAGAAAAAATATTTTATTTATCGGAATAGTTACATTATTCATAGTTTTACTGTTAGTAATTTATCTATTTAATAACACCTTAAAACATGAAGAAATAGTCCAACAATCTGTAAAAAAACAATCAATCCAAACAAATTTACAAGAAATTACATTCCCTACATATTCCTATGATGCTCAAAAATTAAGAGATCCCTTTGCACCATTAATCGTAAAAAGAGAGGAGCGGAAAAAAGGGGCTTCTCCTCTTGAAAGTTATGACATAGAAGAACTTAAGCTCACAGGAGTTGCAAAGGATAAAAAAGGTAGTCTTGCACTTATTCAGGCACCTGATGGAAGGTTCTATATCGTAAGAGAAAATGATAGAATAGGGTTTAGTGGAGGTAAAGTAATCAGGATTCTAAAAGATGGTGTTGAGATTAAAGAAGATAATAGAAAGCTTAAATATTTAAAGCTTGGAGCGGAGGAAGAGAAATGATAAATAAAATTGTTTTTATCTTAATTTTTATACTTTTTTTTGCATCAAATTTAATAGCTGGTGAGATTAAAGCGATAATTCCTGAAGGAGATATTCTAAAAATACAACTTACAGAAAAAACAGAATATAAAGTAATTCCTCAGGAAGATCCCTTTAAGATAAAAGTAGAGTTTAAAAACACAAATCCTGGAATTTTAGATAAAAAAATGTTTTTCAGAGAAGGAATTGTAAGTGAGATCTCAGCTCAAGCTTATGGAGATACCACTATTGTAGATATGCTTTTGGTTGAACCTGCTAAGCCTGAAATAAAAATGGAAAACAATATTTTGATCATTTCTTTTAGTTCTCCGTCTGATTCAATATCTCAACAGATGAAGGCGAAAAAGATTATTGAAATAACAGTTGATGAAACAGAGGAAGGTTTTGAGATATCAATTCAGGGAGATGGCGAACTTCCAGAGCCTTCTATAACCAAGATTGATGGTTACATTAATGTTGGTTTTCAGGGTATAAATCTGGATACAGAACCATCAGAAGACATTCCTGTTTCTATAAAAAGGCAGGGAGACGAACTCATATTGAGCTTCTTTTACGGGAAAGAATTTGATGTTGAGCCTGTTTATCTCGGAGATGAAATAATTCTTGATATGAAAAAAGTTAAAGAAACTAAAATAGTTGAATCACAAGAAACTAAATCCATAGAAACCTCTCTGCCAAAGGCTGGTAATGAAGAAAAGACTATTTCACTTGACCTTCAAGATGCTGATATTGTAGGGGTTTTCAGACTTCTTGGAGACATAGGTGGATACAATATTGTCATCCATCCTGATGTAAAAGGTAAGGTAACATTAAAGCTAATAAATGTTCCATGGCAACAGGCAGTTGATGTCATATGTAAAACCTTTCAACTTGAAAAAACATTTGAAGGAAATATAATAAGAATTGCTCCTGTTAAAATTTTTCAGGAAGAAAAAAAACTTGAAGCAGAGACAAAAGATCTTTTCAAAAAAGCAGAAGATGAACAAATTCGCATATTTGTTTTGAAGTACGCTTCTGTTGATAAGGTAAAAGGGACAATAGAAGCAGCAAAAATTCTATCCCCAAAAGGAACAATATCAACTGATGAAAGAACAAGAACAGTAATCATTAGAGATATTCCTTCTGTTTTAGGGCATATTGCAAGGCTTGTAGCAGACCTTGATAAACCAACAAGGCAGATACTTCTTGAAGCAAGAATTATAGAAATGTCAAGCAGCTTTTCAAAAAGTCTTGGGTTTGAATGGGGTATTCAGTGGTATCCTCCGGGCACAAGAACAACGATAGTTGGCTCTGTAGGAGCAGCAGCAGGTAGTTCAGCAAGCAGTGTTCCAGGAGGAACTGCACCATTAGCAATAAATCTACCTGCTTCAACAGGGAATGTAACTTCGCCAACAACTGCATTTACAATCGGATATCTTAATCCAAGTCAAACAATTGCACTTGATTTAAGGATTTCAGCACTTCAACAATCAGGAAAGGGTAAAGTTATATCAAATCCAAAGGTTATTACTCTTGATAATCAGAAAGCAAAAATAGTTCAGGGAGCAAGTATTCCTTACGGAGAAAAAGATGTTCAAAGCGGACAAATATCAACCAAGTTTAAAGATGTTGCAATAACAGTTGAGGCAACGCCTCATCTTATTGATGATAAATCAATGCTTCTTGATGTAAGTGTTATCAAAGAAGACCTTGTGGAATTTGTAAATATAGGTGGAGTTTATGCTCCGAGAACCACAAAAATAGAAGGAAATACAAAGGTTTCTTTAAAAGATGGTGAAACTCTTGTTATAGGAGGCATATATAAAAAGACTGACAGCTTGACAGAATCTAAGGTTCCAGGACTTGGAGATGTTCCTTTGCTTGGTGAACTGTTTAAAAGTCGTGGCAGAGATGAAACACTTTACGAAGTTATGATTTTTGTGACTCCAAGAATTTTAAAGTATGAGTAATGCGGATTCTTCTCATAGAAGATGATAGAATTTTGGGAGAAACACTAAAAGATTATCTCAAAATAGAAGCTATAGAAACAGTATGGCTTTATGATGAAAGACAACTTCCTAAAACAATCAAAAAATACGAGTTTGATGTAATAGTTATAGACCTGATACTTAAATTTACATCTGGCGAAGAAATAATTGCTGCATTAAGAAAAGCAGGCATTGAAACCCCAATTCTGGTTACTACTGCCAAAAAAAGCATAGATGATAAAGAGACATGTTTTTTAAGAGGTGCTGATGACTATCTTACAAAGCCTTTTGAATTCAAAGAGTTTGTCCTCAGGCTTAAGGCTTTAAGCAGAAGGAAACATATCGGAAACATCATTAACTTAGGAGAACTTATTGTAAATCTTGATGCTAAAACAATTCATAAAGGAAATAATGAGATAAAATTATCAAAAAAAGCATGGGAAGTTTTTATTCTTCTTTTAAAGAAAAGAGGTGAAATTGTTGATACAGAAACAATTTTAAACTACATATGGCCTGACAAGGATGTGGGAGATGAAATTGTGAGAGCATATATTAAAGAATTGAGAAAAGTATTGCCATCAGACAGTATAATAACTTATCCAGGAAGGGGATATAAACTGAGTTGAAGTTTCAGATTAAGATAATTATTGTTTTTTCATTAATTATGGGAGTAATCCTCTTTTATTTGAATACGGTAGTAATAAACTTTTTTGATAGTGCCAAAGAAGATTATATTTTTCAGACATTTGATAAAAAGGAATTGAAAAGAAAAGAATTTATAGAAAAAAAATTCCAGGAATATGTAAAAGATGTTTTATTACGTGAATTTTTACTTGTTTTAAGTTTAATGTTAATTCTTTATAAAATCATTGACAGAATGCTTAGACAAGAAAGAGATTATAGAG
This sequence comes from Thermodesulfovibrio yellowstonii DSM 11347, assembly GCF_000020985.1. Taxonomy (NCBI): domain Bacteria; kingdom Pseudomonadati; phylum Nitrospirota; class Thermodesulfovibrionia; order Thermodesulfovibrionales; family Thermodesulfovibrionaceae; genus Thermodesulfovibrio; species Thermodesulfovibrio yellowstonii. The sequence continues at coordinate 401,655 of NC_011296.1, read as the reverse complement.
ATTTTTTAGAATTAATTCTTTTGACTATTTCTCATAAGTTTGGTAATTTTCTTGCTACTCAACAGGGTAATATAGAAATTTTGAAAATCCGACATGACGAAAGAGCTCTTCAAAGATTAGAAACAAGCTATAATTACATTCAGAAGGATTTTTACAAAATTCTGGAAACCATAAGCCGCTTTAAAGAGTTTTCACTTAATAAGGAGAAAATTAATTTGAAGACAATAATAGAGAAAAATATTTCAATATTTGATATAAATAATACAAGATTAATATTGAACTTGCAAGATACTTATATCTCCGCAAACCGACAGATTATTGAGAATATTATTTTTTCACTGCTGGAAAATGCCATTAAATATTCTAATGGGAAAATTCATATAAGACTATCAAAAAATTTACTTGCAATCAGAAACAACATTGCACAGGAACAAAAGGGTTCTGGAGTAGGATTGAAAATTACAGAAGCCCTTGCAAAAAAGCAAGGACTTAAACTTAAATGCAGAGCAAAAGGAGATAATTTTATAGCAGTAGTAAAATTCACATAATTTTCACAACATTTAATTGGATTTTTATTTATATTTTAGTAAATTATTTATATTTTTATGAGATTATCTATTTAAAATGTCATTCTGAGGGGTTTCAATGACCTCTCAGAATCTCTGACTCAAAAGAGTCAAGCCGAGGGCTGTGTTTTTCTGTCATTCCGAGCACCCTCAATGGGTGCGAGGAATCTCTGACCTTTTCTGTTATAGAAAAAGGAGGAGATTCCTCACTCCGCTTCGCTCCGTTCGGAATGACAGAAAGAGGTGCTGCTCAGAATGACAGAAAGAGGTGTTCCTCGGAATGACAGGGAGAAAGAGCAAAGGAGGTGAGAAATAAATAAATCTTAAAAAGCTTCCTTCGGAAGCCAGAAGTTCACAAGAAGGAGGATGTAAAAATGAAAAAATTGTTCTTAAGAGACGAAAAAGGATTTACACTTATTGAACTTCTTATTGTTATCGCAATTATTGCAATTTTAGCATCAATCGCAATTCCTCAGTACATGAAGTATCAACAAAAAGCAAAGGTTTCTTCTTATGCAGAACCAATGGCAAGAGCATGTATGATGGATGCAACTGCATACTGCGTTGAAAATCCTGCATCAGGAAGTGGTTCCATAATTCCAGTTGAAAGTCTTAAAAATTGCTCTCAATCAGGTATTTCCATCTCAACTCCTGGTGGAACTGTTATATTAACAGGCAATGAGAGTATTACATGTGATTCTACAGGCTCTGTTACAACAGGTGCAGTAACAGGCTCTTTAGCTGGAGTAACTTCTTATACAGCAATATGTAGGGTTGATGCAGGCGGATTCAAATGCGAGGTTAAATAATTAAAAAAGGGGCAGGCAAAACCTGCCCTCTTTTAATCCTAATAAATAAAATTCATACATAAAACAACATAATGGATTCTAAAAAACTTTTTCTTTTCATTACGCTATCTTTAATTGTTTCGGTTTACATTTTCTCTCTTCCACCAGTTCTTTCAACAGGTGATGGCGGAGAATTAATAACAGCCTCATATGGACTTGGAACTCCTCATCCCTCAGGCTATCCACTTTATGTTCAGCTTGGTAAGTTATTCAGTTTTTTACCAATTGGAAATATTGGAAACAGAGTTGAGCTAATTTCAGTTTTTTTTTCAATTTTTACACTTTTTCTTGTATATTTTATTGTTTTTAAGCTTTCTGAACAGAATCGTGAAGCCTATTTTGCTGCCATCACTTCTGTTATTATTCTTGCCTTTTCTTACTCATTTTTTGGTCAGAGTATTGTAGCAAAATTTTATACTTTAAATTCCTTTCTTGTCATGCTTTTATTTCTTTGCGGAGTAAACACAGCTTTAAATGGATATGATAGAAAAATTCAATTTCTTGCTTCATTTATTCTTGGAATCACGCTTTCAGCACATCATACAGGTTTTATGATGATCGTACCTCTTTTTGTTCTCAGTCTTTTTTATTTTAGGAATTTTTTTAAAAATTTGCCATTGAGTTTTCTATTTTTTCTTCTGGGTTTTTCAATAAATCTCTATCTTTACATAAGAGGTATTAAAGAAACGCTTTTCAATATGATAGCTGTAACTGACTGGAGTTCTTTCTTGACGGTTTTTTTAAGAAAAAGCTATGGGAGTGGTTCATCAATTGATTTGACAACATCAGGCTTTATTAATTTTTATGGATATTTCTATGCTTTCAAAAACTATTTTTATCTTATTGAAAAAAACTTTACTTTATTCTCTATTCCTTTTTTTGTTCTTGGACTAATATGGCTTTTTAAAAAATCAAAAAAACTTTTTTGGTTTATTTTGACATCTTTTTTCATCTATTCAATTTTTCTTGCAAAGCTAACATTTTCCTTACAAAACCTTGATATACATGATATATACGTGATAGGGCATCAATACTTTCTTCCCTCATTTGCTATTTACTGTATAGTAATAGGTTCAGGAATATATTTCATTTACAGTATGTTTGAGAGATTAAATCTCCATTTAATTAAAAAGATTGTACCTATTATTGCTATTTTGTTCCCTTTACTAATGATTTTTGATAGGCTTACTGATCAGTACCAGCATAAAAACTATGTTCCCTATTCATATACAAAGGAAATTTTTTCTTCTTTACCTGTTGCATCAATTTATATGACCTATGGGGATAATCATGCCTTTCAGGCATGGTATTTAAAGCTTGTCGGTAGATACAGAGAAGATATATGTCATATAGCTCTTGATGATTATAAAACAATGCTATGGGCACTTCAAGGATGCAAACCTTATAAATTTTACAGCGAACTTTTCCCTGAGTTTTTTGGTGGTGATTTGATAGATTTAACCAGAAAAAAAAGATATTATTCAATTATTGCTTTATCAGAAAAACATCCTATTTACAGAGTCGTTGATAGTTATCCTTATTTTTACACTTTTATTTATATGGGAAAATCATTTGATAAAAGAGATTTTGATGAATTTTTCAGGGAAAGAATGAAAAAAATTGAGCCTTTTGTTAACTATGAAGACTGCCTTAGTCACGGAACAGATGATGTTTTTACTCTTTTGCTATGTAACTTTTCTACAATGGGATATGTTAACATGGCAAAAGCATATGAGACATCTTCTGGTAACGAGATAACCTTTGAACAGAAAATAAGCTATGGAGATTTTACAGCACCATTTAATATAAAAGCAAAAATCAGCAGTGAAAATGAAAAGTATCTTTATATTTATAATGCTATTAAAAAATACAACAAAATGAATAAATTTTATTTATCTGGAAAAGAGAATGAAAAAAATTAGCATAATATTTTTTGTTATAATTTTTTTATTCTGCGCAAAAGCTTTTATAACACAGAAAAATTTTATTTCTGAAGCAAAAAAAACTGATAACTCTATTAAAGCAGTTAGATATTATGAAAGAGCTTTGCTATCCTATATACCTCTAAGTCCTTACAATAAAGAAGCTATACAGGGAATTCTTGAAAGATGTGAAAAATTTAAAGATACAGAACAAAAGCTTTACTGTTATGAAACCCTAAGAAGTGCTCTTTATCAGATAAGAAGTTTTTATCAGCCTTATAAAGACGAGATTAAAAACATTGAACCTTCAATTGCAGAGCTTAAAACAAAACAGATGATTCAATGGAAGTATAATAATTTTTCAGAAAAAGATTATCAAAGGCTTTATAATCATCATATGGAAATTTTAAAATATGACAGTTCACCATCTGGGCTCTGGAGTATAATTTCTATTTTTTCTCTTCTTGCATGGATCGGCTCTGTTTTTTGGATCATAATCAAAGGATTTAATACTCCACTAAATAAAAAATATCTGCTAATCGGATTTGTGAGTTTTGTCCTGTTTTTCAGCTTATGGATTATAGGACTTTATATTGCGTAAGCCATGAAAATCCTTATTTTACCTTTATATGGAATTGGTGATACTCTGATGACAACTCCGGCAATTGAGGTTCTGAAAAAAAACCTTGATTGCAGAATTGTAAATATATGTATGTTCAAAGGTACCTATGAAGTTCTTAAAAACAATCCCTATATTGATGAACTCATTTATTTCCCATTTTTTGAACGAGGAATTTTAAAATCCTTAAAATTTATTTTTTCTTTAGAAAAATTTGATTGCTCAATCAATTTTTATCCTTCAAACAGAAAACAGTATAATATTTTGAGTCTTCTTACAGGAGCAAAATATAGAATAGGACACAGATATTTTAAAAGAGATTTTATGGAACTTAATTTTCTAAAAAATCAAACATTAAAAGAAGACATGACACTTCATAATGTTGAAGAAAATTTAAGGCTACTTGAGTTTCTGGGAATAAAAACAGATAAATCTCCAGAAATGAGGATTTATCTTGATGAAAAAGAAATTAAGCAAGGAGAGCAACTGGTTAAGGTTTTATCTAAAAAAGCAGTTAAGATTGGTATTCATACGGGAACAAGTAGATTTAAAGGACATAAACAGAGAAGATGGTCAGAAGAAAAATTTTTAGAACTTATAAATAGTCTACCAGATATTGATTTTTTCATCTTTGGCACAGAGGAAGAAAAACAGGAAAATGAATTTATATTTAATAATGCAAAATATGGTAACGTAATTATCATTCAAAATAAACCTATTCGTGAGGTTGCATCAATAATTACTCATCTGAATGCATTTATTTCAAATGATTCAGGGCTAATGCATATTGCTTCTGCTTTAGGAATTCCAACTGTTGCCATTTTTGGACCAACAAATCCTGCATGGGTTAGACCTTGGAAGGTAAAACACAGAGTTGTTCGTATTGAACTTTCCTGTTCGCCATGTTTTTACTATTCTCCAGAGCCTCTTAAATGCCATTCAGGATTAGATTTTAAATGCCTTAAAGATATTGATGTATCAACCGTAAAAAATGCTCTGGAGAGTTTATTATGATTGATACTCTTGTGATACTGCCTACATACAATGAGGCAGAAAATATAGACAAATTAATTCCCAAACTTCTTGAACAAAACATTGATATGCTTTTCATAGATGATGCATCAGAGGATGGGACAGCTAATTTAATAAAAAAATGGATGAATAAATCAACAAGAATAAATCTTATTGAAAGACCTGCAAAACTCGGACTCGGAACAGCTTATGTTACTGGTTTTAAATGGGCTTTAAAGAAAGATTATCAATATATATTTGAGATGGACGCTGATTTATCTCATGATCCTGCTGATATTCCAAAATTTATTGAGAAATGCAAAGAAGATTATGCTCTTGTCATTGGTTCAAGATACACTCATGGGACAATAAGTGTAGTTGGATGGGATTTCAGGAGACTTCTTCTTTCAAAATTTGCAAATAAGTATGCAACAACAATACTCGGGCTCAGTTTTCTTACTGATGTAACAAGCGGTTACCGCTGTTACAGTAGAAAGGTAATTGAAGCCTTAAACCTTGACAATATAAAGTCAAATGGTTACGCCTTTCAGATAGAAATGGTTTACAGAGTATACAAAATGGATTTCAAAATTACTGAAATACCAATAATTTTTTATGAACGAAACAGCGGCTCATCAAAAATGAATAAAAGAATCGTCCGCGAAGCAGCTTTAATGGTCTGGAAACTAAAATTTGGGAAATAGACAATATGAGATACAATAGCTGGAAGTTTTATTTTAGCTATCTTTTTTATAAAATTTTTATTCTACCTTTTCAAATTAAAACTCCAAAATTGAAATTTTATGTTTATGAACTTTTATACTCATTTATCAAAATTTTTAAAAAATCATATATGCTAATTTATCCTTTTAATGACAATGTTATCATTACAAAATACGGCATATTCTATATTAGACCAAAAACTACCGATGCTATTACTGTTTCACCTGCATACGAATATCTTGATAGAAAAGAACTTTTTAAGAGATTTAAAAAATTTTTTAAAAAAAGAAAAAAAGTTCTATTTGTTGATATTGGAGCAAATATAGGATGTTATTCCATTGAAGTTGCAAAGAAATTCTTAAATTATGATTTATTAGTGCTGTCAGTTGAAGCAAGTCTGTTTAATTATGAAATATTACTTAAAAACATTCAGATTAATAAATTAAACCATATAATTAAAACCTACAATATTGCTTTGTGGGACAAAGATGGAGTAACTATTTCAATCTTCCATAATGATAAAGTGCCTGGGCAAACTTTTGTTACTGAAGATTTAGGGAAAGAAATATCAGTTAAAACCCAGACTTTAGAAAGCCTTTTAAGAGAGTTTACAAATTTTTTTGATATTTTGGTAATAAAAATTGATGTTGAAGGTGCTGAGGGAAAAATTTTAAGCAAAGGTAAAAATATTTTTAAGGAATTTGAAGAAGTTCATTTATTGATAGAGTCCTTTGATGATGAAAAAACTATCTCCTTTTTATCAACACTTGAATTCAAAGACTTTATGAGACTTACACCATATAATATATGGGCTTATATGGAATAGAGCCTGTTCAAAAGCCTGCTCACTTTGCATTCCGCACCTCTAACTGTCATCCTAAGTCTTCTATCTGCCATTTCGCTCATTCTATCTGTCATTCCGCCTTTTTCTTGTCATTCCAAGGAACGTTCCTCTTTTGTCATTTCGAGCGAAGCGAGGAATCTCCGTCTAAAAGAGTAGACCCCTCGCTTTCGCTCGGGGTGACAGAAAAAGAGTGTCATGCCTCGCCGAAAAGAAGCGTAGTTCCGAACAAAGTGATAGGTCTGTAAGAAATCTCCTCCACTTTTTCCTACAAGGGTAAACAGGGCAGAGGTTCCTCACACCCATTGAGGGTGTTCGGAATGATAAAGAAAGAGGAGAGCCCTCGGGCAGAGATTCTTCGGGGTCATTGAGACTCCTTAGAATGTCAGTTGATAATTAAACAGCTTCAAAAAATATAGTTGTAAAATTTAAAATAAAAAAATGAGCAAGCTTTTAATTGACGGATATAATCTCATTGGGATTTTACATCGTGATTTAAAAAAAGCCAGACAACAACTTATTCAAACACTCATAAACTATCACAATAAAAAAGGACATGATATTACTGTTGTTTTTGATGGATATAAAGAAGGATATGGTAGGGAAACAATAGAATATCAGGGTGGAATAAGAATAATTTATTCAGGAGCTAATGAAAAAGCTGACGATGTAATAAAAAGACTTTTAAAAACAGAAAAATATTCATGGATTGTAATAACTTCTGACAGAGATATAGAAAAAACAGGCTGGAAAGAAAACTGCGTGGTAGTTAACTCTGAAATATTTTCTGATATTCTTAATGGCGAGGAATACTATTTGGAACAATCAAAAGGAGTAACTCTTTCAAAAAAACAAAAAGCAATACTAAGGGCAATATCAAAACTATAATGGTAAAAAAATTTTTAAAACTACAACCAGCATTTCAGTTAAATATTATATTTTTTACTGGTATGTGCCTTTTATTACTTATTTTTTCAAATAGACTGCCCTTTTTCAACTTTTTCACACTTTATGCTTCCATAGTTTTATTCCAAATTTTTCTTTTTAAAATTCCAGACAATGCTCTTTTATCTTTTATAAAAAATATTTGCCTTCCTGTTTTTTCTGTGTTAATTGCCTTTGACACAGTAGGCGAGCTTACTCCTTATATAAATCCAAGAGATATTGATGAAATTCTACTTAAGCTTGATTATTCAATTTTAGGTTTTTATCCATATGTTTATTTTGAAAGAATTGCAAACCCTTTTTTTACTGAATTAATGCAGATTTCATATTGCGTGTATTATATTCTTCCTTTTCTAATAGGAGTTTATCTAATTAAAAACGGAAATAAAAAGGAATTCTATAGAGCATTGTTTATTGTGCTTTTTTGTTATTATCTTTCCTATGTTGGCTATATGATATTTCCTGCTCTTGGTCCAAGATATAGTATCCCACACATGTTTCATAATGATCTTAGTGGATTGTTTCTGGCTGACAGAATTAAAGATTTTTTAAATTCTCTTGAAGGAATAAAAAGAGATGCCTTTCCAAGCGGACATGTTGGAATATCGTTAGTAGTTCTTTTTTTAATGTTAAAATATTCAAGAAAGCTTTTTTGGTTGAGCCTTATTCCTGTCTTATTTTTAATAGTCTCTACAATTTATTGCAGATATCACTATTTTACTGATGTTTTAGGTGGGATTATTTTAGCAGTTGTAAGTTTATCTATTGGTAATTTATACTATAATTTTTGGTTAACAAGAAATGGAAATTCCTTTATCAAAAGATAAAGATGGTTACCTATTAAAAGTGCTTGTAAAGACTGGGGCAAAAATTACTGGAATAGGAGGGATTGAAGGAAATACTCTAAAATTAAGACTTGCAGCTCAACCTCATGATGGACTGGCTAATAAAGAGCTTATTGAGATGCTTTCTGAAATATTAAATATTCCTAAATCAAGGATTGAAATAATAAAGGGGAAAACATCAAAACACAAAATTATTAAACTAAAAGGAGAACTGGTTTGATAGAAAGTCTTACAGGTTATGGATTTTCTGAAAAAGGAATATTCAGAGTTGAGGCAAAATCTCTAAATCATAGATTTCTTGAAATAAATTTAAAACTGCCTCAAATACTCGCAAGCCATGAAATTGAAATAAGAAATCTCATAAAACAAAAATTTTATAAAGGTAAAATAGATGTTATTGTATCAATTAATCAGAAAGAAAAAACAGGAAAGGTTTACCTCAATAAAAATCTTGCAAAGCAGCTATACTCAGCATTTATTGATTTAAAAAAAGAGTTGAGCATTCTTGGTTCAATTGATATTTCAATGTTTTCAAATTTTAAAGAACTTTTTATATATGAAGAAGAGGAACCTGATATAAATACCCTAATGCTTGCTGTATCAGAAGCTCTTGAATCACTTCATGAAATGAGAAAAAGAGAGGGTGAGATAATAAAACAATCTCTGATAGAAATTACCAACAATCTTGAGAATAAGATTAAAGATTTAGAAAATATGGTGGATGTAAGTTATAATACCTATATTAATTCCTTAAAAAACAGGGTAAAAGAAATAATAGCGGAAAATAATCTGGATGAAAAGAGAGTGTTAGAACAAATTATCTTATATGCTCAGAAAATAGATATAAAAGAAGAAGTTGACAGACTTCGCAGTCATATTACTCAATTTAGAGAAAATATTTTAGAGGGTGGAATGGTTGGGAAAAAATTGGATTTTTTACTTCAGGAAATAAATAGAGAAATCAATACAGTAATGGCAAAAACTGAAGATTTTCAAGTAAAAACCCTTGCTATTGATATAAAAACACAAACTGAAAGACTGAAAGAACAAATCCAGAATATTCAATAGTCATGCTTGTAAATATAGGATTTGGTAATATAGTATCTTTATCAAGAATTATTGCAGTGGTTAATCCTGGCTCATCTCCCATGAAAAGGATGAAAGATGAAGCAAGGAAAAGAGGAAAACTCATTGACGCAACTGAAGGGAGAAAAACTCGTTCAATTATAATTACTGATAGTGACCATATAATATTAAGCGCCCTTCAAGTTGAAACTATTTTGCAGAGAATAAATGAAATAAACAGAGTAGAAGATGGAGATTTATAAAAAGGGAATTATTTTCGTTATATCTGCTCCTTCAGGAACTGGGAAAACAACATTGTGTGAGAGATTACTTAAAATATTACCAGATTTAAAAATGAGTATTTCCCATACAACAAGGCAACCGAGACCTTATGAGAAGAATGGAGTTGATTATTTTTTTGTAGATAAAAAAAACTTTGAAAAAATGATAGTCAATGACGAGTTTATTGAATGGGCAGAGGTTTATGGAAATTTTTATGGAACTTCAAAAAAAGTTATATTTGATTTAATCAAAAACGGATATGATATATTGCTTGACATTGATACACAGGGAGCAAAAAATATAAGAAAGCTTTATCCTGATAGTGTTTTAATTTTTATTCTTCCACCTTCTCTAAAGGAGTTAGAAAAAAGACTTTTACTAAGAAATGAGGATAAAGATATAATAGACAAAAGATTGAGCAAAGCATCTCAAGAAATTTCTCAATATAAATTTTATGACTATGTCGTGATAAATGATAGTATTGAAAGGGCTTTAAATGACTTACTCTGTATAATTTATGCAGAAAGATTGAAAACAAAAAGAATAGAACACAATAAAATAGATGAAATTTTCAAAAAATAAGGAGGAAAATAAGATGAAGAAAAAAGAACAAAGTCTTGATATTATTTCTCTACCAATAGAACTGGACAGAACAAAAATTGAATCAAGATATCGGCTGGCACTTATTGCAGCTCAGAGGGCAGCTGAACTTTCTCTTGGGGCAACAGCAAAAATAGACAAAAAGGGTAAAAAAGTTACAACAACAGCCCTGCTTGAGATTTTGTCAAATAAAATAGATTATATTACAGGCGAAGAGGCAGTGAAAGCTAAAGAAAAGATTGATCAGATTGATGTTAAAAAACTTCTTGAAGATAAAAGAAAAGCAATTCCTGATCTCAGTGAACTTGAAAAAGACCTTAAAGTTTATTTACACGGAAAAGAATCAGCTGAAAAAATGCTTGAGGACCTGTTTACAGAAGGTGAAAGCAATTCTTCTAATGAACAGGAATAAAAAATTTAATTGTGAACAGTGGGGAATTTTTTAAAAAATAAAAAAATTATCCTCGGTATAACAGGAAGTATTGCTGCATACAAAATATATGAACTTATTAAACTTTTAAAAGATGCAGAAGCCGACATTTTTCCTGTTATGACCGAAAAGGCAACCTATTTTGTTACACCTCTCAGTATTGAGATATCATGTGGCAATAAAGTTTTGATTGACATGTTTGAAGAGCCTCTTTCTCATATTGAGCTTGCAAAAAAAGCAGATATTTTTTTAGTTGCGCCAGCTACTGCAAATCTGATTAATAAGTACGCTTCAGGCATTGCAGATGACCTTCTTACAACAACTCTACTTGCATTCAAAGGACATGTAATCATTGCTCCTGCAATGAACTGGAGAATGTATCAATCTCCTCAGGTTCAGAAAAGTATTGAATATTTGAAAAATCTTGGAGTGAAATTTGTAGGACCTGAAGAAGGTTTACTTGCTTGCGGAGAGGAAGGTGCTGGAAGACTTGCATCAATAAATAAGATTTTTGAGAGTGTAGTTTCTGCCATAACTGAAAAAGATTTAGAAAAAGAACATATAATTATCACAGCAGGACCAACAAGACAATATATTGACACTATAAGATTCATAACAAATAAATCTTCAGGGAAAATGGGTTATGCTCTGGCAAAAATTGCAAAAAGAAAAGGTGCCTATGTAACACTTATAAGTGGACCATCAACTATTGAACCACCTGAAGTTGATAGATTTATCCGAGTTGAAACAACGTCTGAAATGCTCAATCAAGTTATGGGAAACATAAATAAAGCTACCACTCTTTTGATGGCAGCAGCTCCTCTTGATTTTGAACCCAAAAAAATTTTTAAAACAAAAATTGAAAAAAAATCAATAAAATCAATCCCACTTAAACTTTGTCCTGATATACTCATAGAAGTTTCAAAGCTTAAAAAAAAACCATTTACTGTAGGCTTTGCTGCTGAAGCAGGGCTTAATACAGAAAGGGCAAAAATAAAGTTGAGGGAAAAATCACTTGACATGATTATCCTTAATGATATTATGCAAAAAGACAGAGGCATGGAATCTGACACTAATGAAGTATTAATAATTTACAGAAAAGGAAATAAATTTTTTGAAGAAAAAACTCCGCTAATGTCAAAAGAAGAGATAGCCAGTATTATTCTTTCTAAAATCAGGGAGATAAAACTTGGCAAATAAATATGAAAACAGGGTTAAAAAGGTTTTTGATAAAATAAGTTCATATTCTGAAGCTTTTTTAGTAACAAATCTCAAAAATATTAGATATCTTACAGGTTTTAAAGGCACTTTTGCTATTGCTCTTTTAACATGGACAGGATGCTATATTTTTGTTGATTTTCGTTATAGTGAGCAGGCTAAAAAGGAAGCTACAGGAGAAATTATATGTTTTAAAGACTCATGGATTGATACATTAAAAAAATTAATTGAGGAGATGCATATAAAAAAACTTTCTTTTGAAGTTACATGCACCTATGAGACTTTTTTAAAGCTCAGGGATAATACAAAACTTGAGCTTGTTCCTGAGCATTATGTTATTGAAAATATTAGAGCAGTTAAGGAAGACGAAGAAATAAACAATATAAAAGAAGCAATCAAAATAGCAGAAAATGCTTTTTTGCAAAATAAACATATTATTAAAGAAGGAATTACTGAAAAAACTATAGCAAAAATGGTAGAAAATACAATAAAAGAACACAGCGATAGTTTACCCTTTCCTGTAATTGTAGCATCAGGAGAGAATTCTTCAATGCCCCACTGGAGACATTCTAATAGAATACTTAAAAGAGGAGATTTTGTTATAATTGACTGGGGTGCTGAATACAACGGTTATTTTTGTGATATGACAAGGACATTTATAATAGGAGAGGCTTCAGAAAAACAGAAGGAAATTTACGAAATAGTCAATAATGCAAATCTTCAAGCAATTGAAACATGTAGAGTTGACATTGAGGCTAAAGGAATTGACGCAGTAGCAAGAAATTTGATAAAACAATCTGGTTATGGCGAAAACTTTGGTCATGCAACAGGACACGGAGTTGGGCTTGATGTTCATGAATTGCCAAAAATAAGTGCTCAATCTGAAGAAACTATCAAGCCTGGCATGATTTTTACGATAGAACCAGGAATTTATATTGAAGGTTTTGGAGGAGTGAGGATAGAAGATATGGTAGCTGTAAAAGAAAATTCAGTGGAAGTTTTAACAACTCTGTCAAAGGATTTAGAAATTTTATAGGAGGAGTGAAAAATGATTTCAACATCAGAATTTAAAAAAGGATTAAAGATTGAATACAAAGGAGAACCATATGAAATAATTGATTTTCAGCATGTAAAAATGCAGCAGAGAGCTCCTATTGTAAGAACTAAAATTAAGCATCTTAAAACAGGACGAGTTCTTGAGGAAAACTTCCCTGCTGGAGAAAAATTTGAAAAACCTGAATTAGAAGAAAAACAGATGCAGTATCTTTATTCTCAGGGAGACTCTTATGTTTTTATGGACATGGAGAGCTATGAACAGATTTCTATTCCAAAAGAAAGAATAGGAGATGCCATATACTATATAAAAGACGAAATGATTGTTGATGTGATTTACTATAAAGGTGAGCCCCTTGTTATTGAACCTCCCATGTTTGTTGAATTAAGAGTTGCTGAAACAGAGCCTGCTTTTAAAGGTGATACAGCATCAGGAGGCACAAAACCAGCTAAGCTTGAAACAGGTCTTACAGTAAAAGTTCCTTTTCATATTCAAACTGGGGATTTATTAAAAATTGACACAAGAACCGGGGAGTATATTGAAAAAGTAAAGGAGTAAAGAATGGAAATTAAAGAGATAAAAGAAATCATATCTTTTCTCAAGGATACTGATGTAACAGAATTAAATATTGAAAGAGAAGGTTTCAAAATTAGAATTAAAAGAGGTTATATTTATGGTCCTATAGAAATAACAAAGACAGTAAAACCCTCGGAAGAAACCGTTAAACCTTCTCATGTTGTAGAAATTCAAGAACAAGAGGAACTACTTCACACTGTTACATCACCTCTGGTTGGTACATTTTATAGAGCATCATCTCCAGAGGCTGCACCTTTTGTGGAAGTTGGAACAAGAGTTGAAAAAGGACAGGTTCTATGTATAATAGAGGCAATGAAGATAATGAATGAGATTGAAAGCGATGTATCAGGAATTGTTAAAAAAATACTTGTTGAAAATGGACAGCCTGTTGAATATGGAGAACCATTGTTCCTTATTGAGGTAGCTTGATAATGGAGTTATTCAAAAAAATTCTTATTGCAAATCGTGGAGAAATAGCTGTAAGAATTATACGTGCCTGTAGAGAACTTGGTATAAAGACAGTGGCAGTGTATTCCGAAGCTGACAGAGATGCCCTTCATGTAAAGCTTGCAGATGAAGCAATATGTATAGGTCCTGCAAATCCTGGGCAAAGCTATTTGAATATTACAGCCATACTTTCTGCAGCAGATGTAACTGATGCAGAAGCAATTCATCCAGGATATGGTTTTTTATCTGAAAATGCTCAATTTGCAGAAGCTTGTGTAAACTCTGGAATTGTATTTATCGGTCCTGCTCCTGAAAATATAAAAATAGGAGGAGACAAGGCAAAGGCAAGACAAATTCTAAAGAGAAAGGGTATCCCTGTAGTTCCTGGAAGTGACGGTCCTGTAAATACAGACGAAGCTTGTATCAAAATTGTTAAAAAAATAGGACTTCCCATAATATTTAAGGCTTCTGCAGGTGGTGGTGGAAGAGGAATGAGAATAGTAAATGAGGAAAAAGATATTGAACAAGCATTTTTTATGGCTCAAAGAGAAGCTCTTGCTGCGTTCGGCAATGGAGAACTCTATATTGAAAAATATTTTCCTAAAGTAAGGCACATAGAAGTTCAAATACTTGCTGATAAACAGGGAAACATAATTCATCTTGGAGAGAGAGACTGCACAATTCAGAGAAGACATCAAAAATTAATTGAAGAAGCACCATCACCAGTTTTAAATGAAAAATTGAGAAAAAAAATTGGAGAGTATGCTGTAAAAGCTGCAAAAGCTTTAAAATTTAGAAATATAGGCACATTTGAATTTATTGTTGATGACGAATTAAATCCCTATTTTATTGAAATAAATACCAGAGTACAGGTAGAACATCCTGTAACAGAGGAAATTACAGATATTGATATTATTAAAGAGCAGATTAAACTCGCAAAGGGATATCCTTTATCTTTTAAACAACCTCAGATTAAATTTCGTGGACATGCTATTGAATGCAGAATCAATGCAGAAGACCCTGAAAAATTTATTCCTTCTCCTGGCATAGTAGAGTTTTTATATTTACCTGGTGGACCAGGGATAAGAGTAGATAGTTATCTCTATCATGGATGCAAGGTTTCTCCGTATTATGATTCTCTTGTAGCCAAAATAATCGCTAAAGGCACAAACAGACAGGAAGCAATAAACAGAATGAAAAGAGCTCTTCAAGAAACAGTGATAAAAGGAATACAAACAAACATACCTTTATTTTTGAAATTGCTTGAACATCCAGATTTCATCAAAGGAAAGTTCTTTACAGACTTTGTTCAGACTATGAACAACAATGATAAATCCTGAACTTCCATCAATATGTCTTATTGTTTCATCAAAAGAAATTCCAGAAAAATTAGAAATAGCACTAAAAGCGGGAATCAAATGGATTCAATATAGAGAAAAGGAATTACCAAGAAAAGAGATTTTAAAATACGCATTTTGGGTAAAAGAGATAACAAAGCACTACAACGCTCTTTTAACTATCAATGACTACTTAGACATAGCAATTACTATAAAAGCTGATGGTATCCATTTGGGACAGAATGACCTTCCAATTGAAGTTGCAAAAAAATTTTTTTCAGGCATTATAGGCATATCAACCCATAATCTTGAAGAAGCTCTTGATGCTCAAAAAAAAGGAGCTCACTATATTGGGTATGGACCAATTTTTTATACTACAACGAAAAAAGATGCTCTTGAACCAAAAGGATATGATATGCTATCTTTGATTTGTAAAAAAATAAAAGTTCCTGTTGTCGCAATAGGAGGCATTAAAAAACAGCATTTAAAGGATTTAAAAGCGATGGGTTGCAAATACGTGGCTATAGCCTCAGGAATTTTAGTAGGAGATGTTAAGAGTAATGTTAAAGATTTTTTAGAACTTTTCCAATGATTTTATGAAAAAAAATCTTGCAGATATTATTGAAAATTTATATGAAAGCAAAAGCACAGGGCTTTTAACAATAATTTTTGCTTCAGAAAAAAATCTTTTCAAGTTTTATTTTAAAACTGGACAAATCTATTATCTTTCATTTGGATTTAAAAAAGGTGTGCAATGTTTAAATGAAATAATCTCAAGAGAACCTGTTTCATACAATTTCATTCCTCAGATTTCAGTTGATATAACAAGCAATGATATCCCTTCAACCGAAGATATAATAACCACTTTGAGAAATATGAACAAGTTTATCAATTCTGAAGACCCTATGTCTTTTCATTCCTCAGATTTTCAAAAAATAAAAGATGTAATAAAAACAGCATTAATCAGACAGATTGGACCGATAGGAAGTAAAATTACAGAAAAATATATTGCTGAAAAATGGATTCCTGCTAACCCGCCATCTAAGAATGATTTGTTAAATTTGGTCAATTTGTTAAAAGAAGAGATAGAAGACCCTGCATCAAGAAAAGAATTTTTAAATGAGGTAAATAAATTTATCGGAGGGCTATAAATGAAAATAGAATTTGGATTAAGAACAGGAATAGCTTTGCCTCTATTAGCAACTCTAATTGTTGGTATGAGTCTACTGGTTGTTTTTAATTATATTATGCAGGTAAGCCTTTTAAAGGAGGAAGAACAACGAAACATTGAAGCATCAGTTAATACAGTGCAGGTTTTTCTTGAGACATCTACAATACATTATCAACAAATGGCTGCTCTGGTTACGCATATTCCTGATATTCAAGAAGCCATTAATAAAAAAGATAGAAATCGTTTAATAGATAAATTTCTACCCAGTTTTAATTATTTAAAGGAAAATTTTGGTCTTGCTCAATTTCATTTCCATATACCCCCAGCAGTTTCTCTTCTCAGGCTTCATGATCTGGAACACTTTGGTGATAATATTTCAAAAGACCGTAAAACCGTTGTGCAGGTAGAAACAACCCGAAAAGGTGTAAGAGGGGTTGAGATCGGTTTGGGAGGAGTTGGATTGAGAGGTGTAGAACCTGTTTTCTACAAAGGTAACTATGTCGGAAGTGTTGATTTTGGAGGAGGATTAAAAACTGAGATTGAGCAGATTAAAAAAGCAATAAATGCTGAAATTGGAGTAGCTGTTTATAAAGAATTACTTTCTGGCTGGCCAGGTTTAAAAGACGTTAAATATAACTTTGGAGAATGGGTTTCTCTTTATTTTACTGCACAGGACCCAAAACTGTTTATTTCTGAATCTACTTTAAAAAAGGCTTCTCAATCAAAAGAGAAATATTATACTGAAAAGGTTTCTCAATCAGGTAAAGATTATATTATTGTTTATAGCCCCTTTAAAGATTTCTCTGGTAAAACAATAGGTTTTATATATATTGTCAAAGAGAGAATTCTCACTCCAATGAAGGTTTTTACAATTCTTGGTATAAATATTTCAGTTTATATTATAATGCTTATAGTCATTGCTCTTTTGATTGGATATGGCATGAATAAATATGTAATAAATCCGATAGTAACACTTACAAAAATCACAGATGAGATATCAATGGGTAAGACATCTCAGAAAGTAGAAATTAAAGATGCACGAGGAGAAATTGCTATCTTAGCAAAAGCAGTTGAAAGAATGCGTATTACAATGAGAAAACTTCTTGAATAAGGGGTTAAACATGGCAAAAGAAAAAATTTTAGTAGTAGATGATAGCCCTCTTGTAAGAAAGCTTGCGGAAGTTTCTTTACAAGAAGCAGAATATGAGGTTTACACAGCAGCTGATGGAGAAGAGGGGCTGAAAATTGCGGAAACAGTAAAACCTGACCTGATTTTAGTAGACTTTATAATGCCTAAAATGACAGGCTCTCAATTTTGCAAACTAATAAAAGATAATGAAACTCTTAAAGATATTCCTATTATCTTAATTACTGGAAAGGGTGAGACAGTAGGACAAACATTTATTGAAAAATATCAAGTTTTAGACTATTTCATAAAGCCCTTCAAATCAGAGGACCTTATAGAGAAAGTTAGAACAACGTTAAGCAAAGTTCCTGAGCCTATTGTTGACATTTCAGAGCCTGTATCTGAAATAGAGATAAAAGAAGTAGAAGAAATGCAACCTTCTTTAGAAATTCCTGAAGTTGAAGAAATATTATCTCTTGAACAAAAAGAACCCTTACAATTTCCAGAAGAAAAAGAGACTCTTGATGAAATTCTATTAGAAGAATCTCAAGATTTAGCAAAGGAAATTGACTTTGTAGAAATGAAAGAAAACATGGAAATATTAAAGGAGCCTGAATTAGAAATCTCTGAAAAAATAGAAGAAATACCTGAAATAGAAGAAATCAAATCTACTGAAGAATTTTTATTTGAAGAAAAAACTGTCCAACCTGAAGTTGAGGAAATTCAAGCTAAAGAAGAAATTCAAAAAATGGAAGACAGTCCAGCTTATGCTTTGAGTAGTTTAGAGAAATTAATAGAGGATAAATTTAGTAGTTTTTATGAAAAAATTATAACCCTCTTTGATGGTTCTATTGAAGGAATATTCAAAAAATATGGATTGATAAAAGATTCTTCTTTAATTCTCTCAGGAAATTTAAATTTTTTTAAACTTCCTGAAATTTTTTCACTAATAAATTCTAATGGATTAAGTGGTATTTTGACTGTTTATGGAAAAGGGGAAATCTATGAATTTTTATTTATATACGGACAGGTCATTTATGGGATATCAAACTTTCAGAAACAGAAATTCGGTTTTAAACTACTGAATGAACTTTCTCAGGAACAAATTAAAAATATTACTATTGAAGCAATAACGGCTTTGAAAAAATCTCAAATTGAAAACTTTATTTTTGAAAAGAAAGATTTTACTGAGGAATGGTTGTTGAATAAAGAACGCTATACTCCTTCAGAGCTTTTTAAAGAAACATTAAAATGATATAATACAAATTTAAGAGGAAATTAAAATGTATAAAGTTCTTGTTGCTGAAGATTCTACAGTAGATGCAAAATATATTGAGTCCATCCTTAAAGAAGGAGAATATAACATTATTTTTGCAAAGGATGGAGAAGAAACAGAAAACCTGCTTAAAAATGAAAATTTTGATTTAATAATTTTAGATGTGGTTATGCCTAAGAAAAACGGATTTCAGATTTGCAGGGAAATAAAAAAGAATGATAAAACTAAAAATATTCCTGTAATTCTTGTAACTTCTAAAAAGGAAGAAGCTGATAAATTCTGGGGTAAGATGCAGGGTGCAGATGAATATATTACAAAACCTTTTGAACCAATTGACCTTTTGGTAGCTATAAAAAAATGTCTGAAGAAATAAAAGAAACAGAAAAATCTTACTGTGTTTTTGGTATAGGAGAAAGAGAGTTTCTAATACCAAAAGAAAGTGTTATGCAAGTTTTGGATGTTACCCGAATCTTCCCTATTCCGGGGGCACCTGATTATATTGTCGGTGCATTGCCTGTTAGAGGTAAAATCATTCCCGCAGTAGACCTCGCCAAAGTTTATAATATTGAAAGATTAAACTACTCTGATAATAAATTGCTGGTTATTGATGTAAAAGGAGAAAAAATAGGAATTTTATCAGATATTACTCCATTTTTTGTTAATTTTGAATCAGATATAGTTGTGGAGGATTTTATTGATCCTGAAAAATTATTTGAACAACTAAAAGTCAGTTCTCAAAAACCTGCAGAAAAGAGGGATGATAAATAAATCTGAGCTGATAAAATATTTTCTTCTGGAAGCTGATGACTGTTTGAATGTATTAGTTGAAGGGACAGAAGAACTTGAAACCAAAGGATATAACAAAAGCACCATAGAAAGTCTTTTTAGAGCAACTCATACTTTAAAAGGTTCTGCATCTATAGTTAAGTTCAATAAGATTACAACATTGTCTCATAAACTTGAAGATCTCTTTGAAGCTTTATTGAATGGAGAAATAAATTATGATAATTCCCTTATTTATCATATTAGAAACGTTATTAATCTAATCGTTGCTCTTGTAAATGAAGTTCATGAAGCAGGAGAAGAAAAAAGCGAAATTGAAAAGGAAGTTATAGAATTAATTGATAATATTTTAAATAAAAAAGAGATTCCTGCAGTGCAACAAAAATCTGTAATTTTTGATGCCCTCCCAGTAACTGATAATGTAAGAGTTGAGCTAAAAGTTATTGAAAATATATTTGCTTCCTTGAGCGAGGTTCTTGTTCAGAAAAATACCATAACCGATAAAGAAAAAGAACTATTCCACATTGTTGAAGAAATATCAAATAGCGGAAAAAAGCTTTTAAAAGAAATAACGGACTTTTCAGATATGTACTGGTTAAGCACATATGAAAGAGGACAGAAAGTAATAGATAGTTTTTTTGTTGACTTTAGTGACCTTGAGTTTGACAGATATGATGAATACCACATCTTTTTAAGAAAAATTCAGGAAATAACAAATGATATAACAGAGGGTATAAATTCTTTGTTTATTTTTTCTGAAAACCTCTCATCTCACTTTAAATCTTTGGGCAGAGAAATCAATTATTTAAAAGACAGTTTAATTGAGATAAGAATGATACCTATCGGAAAACTTTTACACAGACTTTCTGAAGCCATTAAGGAAAACGCAAAAGACATAGGAAAAACTGTTGAAATAGATATTAAAGGAGCAGAAATAAAAATTGATAAACCTGTTTTTGACTCACTATATGAGCCAATTATTCATATTCTTCGTAATGCTATCCAGCACGGGATTGAATCTTTTGAAGAAAGAATAAAAAAAGGCAAAGAACAAACAGGTCATATAAAAATTGATGTAAAAAAAGAAGGGAAATATATAGTCATTGCTATCAAAGACGATGGTAGAGGAATAGATATTGATAAAGTAAAAGAAATAGCTGTGCAGAAAGGATTGATTTCTTCAGAATATACATCTTTTATTTCCGAGGAGGAAATTCTTTCTTACATATTTGTCCCTGGGTTTTCAACTTCAGATGAGATAGATTTCCAAAGTGGAAGAGGAATGGGGCTTAATATTGTTAAAACAGCTATTTCAAAACTTAAAGGCACAATAGAAGTTTTTTCAGAATTAGATAAAGAAACCACATTCATAATAAAAATTCCGCAATCATTAACTATTAGCAATCTTCTGATTTTTAGTTCTCATAATCTGGATTTTGCAATACCTATTAATTATATTGAAGAAATTTTAACACTGGAAGATTTTCCCCATGCACTTGAAGAAAGAAGCATTAATCATAAAAACAGAATTATCCCTGTTAAGATATTTTCAGAAATTTTTTTCTCTTTAAATGGCAAAACACTTCAGAAGGGTTATATAATTGTTTTTAATTTTTCAGGAATAAGAAAAGGACTTATTGTTGATGAGATTTTAGGACATGAGGAAGCAACAGTTCACAATTTTGGCAAATTTCTTGAAGGGTTAATACAGTATCTTGGCTATTTTATATCTGGCAAAGGTAGTCCAAGATATGTCATTGACCCATTGAAATTATTTGAAGAAGAATTTATATTTACAGGCTTATCTGATAAAATTACAGAATCTTTCATATACTCAGGGTCTGTTCTGGTTGTAGATGACTCTATAAGCGTAAGAAAAACTCTTCAAAGTGTTCTTGAAGCAAAAAAATTAAGGGTATACACTGCAAAAGATGGTGTTGAAGCACTAAATTTACTTGAAAGAAACAAGGTTGACATGGTGGTAACTGACCTTGAAATGCCTGTTATGCACGGCTATGAACTTATCAGTAGATTAAGAAAAGATGCGAGATTTAAAAATTTGCCGATTATTGTTCTTACCTCAAGAGGAACCAAAAAGCATGAAGAAAAAGCTTTTGAGTTAGGTGCAGATGGATATATTGTTAAGCCCTTTGATGAAAAGACTATAGAAGAAGAAATTCTTGACAGATTAAAACTTTTATAATAAAGTATTCGTATAATATTCTGACTTCTTTATCAAACTTTAAATTTTTCTGCTACATTAACAAGCTCTTTTGAAGTATCTGCCAAAGAATTAGATACATCTGTAAGTTCAGTAGTTATTCCATATATATTTTCAGTTACTTCCTTAACTGTTTGAGCTGAATTTACCTGACTATCTGTTATTTCTTTCTGTTTCAATGTTGATTCATTAATTTCACCTATAATTTGTCCGATATTTTTTATGATTGAGTCAATTTTTTCAAATACTGATGTAGTCTGGCTTACCATTGTAGTTCCTGTCTCAACATAATTAGTTTCCTCCTCAAGATTTTTTGTAACAGCTGTTGCTTCTTCCTGAATTGCTGTGATAATATCTGCGATATTTTTAGATGATTTAGCTGTTTTTTCAGAAAGTGTCCTTATTTCTTCAGCAATAACAACAAATCCTTTCCCCTCTTCTCCTGCTCTTGCTGCTTCAATTGACGCATTCAAGGCAAGGAGATTTGTCCTATTTGCTATGTCACTGATTATTGTTGATATTGTTCCTATCTCCATTAATTTTTCTGAAAGAAGTTTCATCCTTCTGTTTATTCCCTGAACAGCTGTTCTGATTAACTGCATACTATTAATTGTTTCTGTAACAATTTCGTTACCCTTAATAATTGCATTCATAGCTTCTTTTGAAACATCTGTAGCAACTGTTGTCTTTTCTTTTGTCTGGTAAGCAATTTCTGCAGCTTCTTCAACAAGTGATGCTATTTTCTCAATTTCCTGTTTCTGGATTTCTGCTCCTGTTTGTAGTTTTTGGATTATATCATTGAGAATGTTACTTTTTTGACCAACATCTTCTGCTGAATTTTTAACTTCTTTAATAAGTTCGCTCAATCCATCTGTCATAAGATTAAATGCATCTGCCAATGAACCAAAAACATCTGGAGTAACTTCTGCTCTCTGAGTAAGGTCTCCTTCAGATGCCTGAGTCATTATCTGTAAAAATTTTATGATGTTATTCTGCATTTCTTTCTTTTCTTCTTCTGTCTGGATAAGCGTGGAAAGTTTGTCCATCATTTGATTAAAAGTATCTGCAATTTTTTGAAACTCATCACCTGTCTTTAATTTTATTCTTTTTTCAAAATTTCCTTTTCTTATAGTTTCCATAGCCTCTTCAATTTCTGCGAGAGGAGATACAATCTGTTTTTTAAACCAAAAAACATTAGCTGTTGATATTCCTATTAATGCTATAGCAAATATACCGAGGACAGGAGCAAATTTCAAAAGACTATTTAGAACTCCCATCTTTTTCATAATAAATTCTTCTCCATAAATTTCATATCCTGTTATGACAAGTCCTGCAAGAAGAATAATGGTGGAAAGAATAATAGATAGGTTGAATATAATAAGAAATTTTTTATAAAGACCTGATGTTCTTTTTAGTTTTGATTTAAAGCCTTCAGGCATAATAACCTCCTTCGTAAAAAATTAAACTTATAAAGTATGTAGAAAAAATCCTTTAATTGTCAACAGTTAAGATATTCCTAAATCAGAGGATGATAATTTCTCCCTTCTTAATTTTTTATACATATTCCACAACATCTCTAAACCAACCAACCTTAAAATTGACATAATACTGAATTAGCATGGATAATAATTTAATATGGCTTATAAGGATTTGAGAGATTTTATAGAGGTTCTTGGTACAAAAGGGCTTCTTCATAGAGTTAAAGTTGAGGTTGACCCTGTTCTTGAAATTGCGGAGATCACTGATAGAATGTGTAAATCACCACATGGTGGAAAAGCCCTTTTTTTTGAGAAAGTAAAAGGCTCAAACATCCCTGTCGTGACAAACATTTTCGGCTCTTTTGAAAGAATGTGCCTTTCCCTTGAAGTGGAAAGCCTTGATGATGTTGGAAAAAGAGTAGAAAAGCTTCTTAACCAAACTCCGCCAAAAACCTTTAAAGAAAAAATAAAAACAGCCTTTGACCTTCTTGAGATAAGTAAGTATTTACCAAAAAGGGTTAAAAATGCTCCCTGTCAGGAAGTGGTTAACTACGAGCCGAATCTGGATAAGCTTCCTATATTGAAAACCTGGCCCCTTGATGGAGGAAGATTTATCACATTGCCAATGGTTTTTACCCGTGATCCTGACACAGGCAAGCAAAACTGTGGAATGTATAGAATGCATGTCTATGATGCAAAAACCACAGGCATGCACTGGCATATCCATAAAGACGGTGCAACACACTACAGAAAATACAAAGAACTCGGTAAAAGAATGCCTGTAGCAGTGGCAATCGGTTCTGACCCAGCGGTTATTTATTCTTCCACCGCACCCCTTCCCTATGGTGTAGATGAGATGGTTTTTGCAGGATTTTTAAGAAAAAGTCCTGTAGAAATGGTTAAGTGCGTAACCTGTGATATAGAAGTGCCTGCAAATGCAGAATTTGTTCTTGAAGGCTATGTTGACCCTAATGAATTAAGGGATGAAGGTCCTTTTGGTGACCATACAGGTTTTTATTCACCTGTTGATAAATTTCCTGTTTTTCACATAACTTGTATTACTCACAGAAAAAATCCCATATATCCTGCAACAGTTGTTGGTAAGCCTCCTATGGAAGACTGTTACATGGGTAAGGCAACAGAAAGAATTTTTTTACCTTTGCTTAAAATGCAGTTTCCAGAAATTAGAGATATGAATCTTCCAATGGAAGGAGTATTCCACAATGCAGCTATAATTTCTATAAAAAAGCAATATCCTGGACATGGTAAAAAAATCATTCATGGACTCTGGGGCATGGGACAGATGATGTTTTCAAAGCTTATAATTGTTGTTGATGATGATGTAGATGTTCAGGATTTATCAACAACTGCATGGAAGGTGCTAAATAATGTTGATTGGCGAAGGGATATAATTATCTCTGAAGGTCCTGTTGATGAACTTGACCATTCTGCAAGCTTTCCAAGATTTGGTGGCAAGATGGGAATTGATGCAACAAGAAAAACTCGTGAAGAAGGCATGATGAGAGACTGGCCCGAAGAAATTACTCAAACAGAAGAAATAAAACAACTTGTCACAAAAAGATGGCATGAGTATGGATTCTGATTTTTTTCTTGGAATTGATGTAGGAAGCGAAACAGCTAAGATAGCAGTTGTTAATAAGGATTGTAACATTATTGAAAAACTCTATTTGAAGCATTTTGGAAAACCTGCTGAGATAGTCTCTCATATTTTGAAAGATATTGTTTCAAAATATAAAAACTTAAAAATATGTTTTACAGGTGTATCAGGGAGATTTATTGCAAAGACTGCTGGCGCTCCCTATGTAAATGAAATTGTTTCACAGGCAACAGCAACTTCATTTTTTTATCCTCAGGTAAGAACAATTATTGAGATTGGCGGAGAAGACTCAAAGCTTATTTTTCTTGACAAAGGCGGAAGAATTAAGGACTTTTCTTTAAACAGCATATGTGCAGCAGGCACAGGCTCATTTCTTGAGCAGCAGGCAGAACGTCTTGGTTTAACAATAGAAGAATTCAGCGAACTTGCAACAAAGTCAGACAAACCTTCAAAAATTGCAGGAAGATGTAGTGTTTTTGCCAAATCAGACATGATTCATCTACAGCAGATTGCAACCCCTGTGGAAGATATAATTGCAGGACTTTGCTTTGCTCTTGCAAGAAACTTTAAGGCAACCATGTTTAAAGGAAGAACTGTTGAGCAAGTGGTTGCTTTTCAAGGTGGAGTAGCAGCAAATAAAGGAATGGTAAAGGCATTTAAAAAAATTTTGAACATTGATGAAATATTGATACCTGAGCATTTTGAAGTAACTGGTGCAATAGGAGCAGCAATAAAGGCTCAGCATAGCAGTGTTTATCTAAATGAGAAAATTATAGACAAACTTAGTAGCATAAAAGCAGAGATTGAATATGGATTGCCCCCTCTTAAAAAAGAGAGATTCTTGGCACACCCTGCGGTAGTTCAGAATGGAAAAAATGATAGCTGTCAATCTTCAGCCTCAAGCCTTCAGTCTGACTCTGCTTATCTTGGTATTGACGTTGGTTCAGTAAGCACAAACATTGTTCTTATAGATGAAGATGGAAAACTTATTGCAAAAAAATATCTTCCTACAGCTGGAAGACCAATTGATGCTGTTAAAAGAGGATTCAATGAGCTAAATGAAGAATTTCCAAAAATCAAAATTAAGGGTGCTGGTGTTACAGGTTCAGGCCGTTACATGATTGCAGATTTCGTAGGTGCAGATATTATTAAGAACGAAATCACAGCCCATGCTCATGGTGCAGTTCATTATGATAGCAGCATTGATACAATTTTTGAAATTGGTGGACAGGATTCAAAATATATACGTTTAAAAGATGGCAAGGTGGTAGATTTTGAAATGAATAAAGCCTGCGCAGCAGGCACGGGCTCTTTTATTGAAGAGCAGGCTGACAAACTTGGAGTAAGCCTTGAAGAATTTCAAAGGCTTGCTTTTGCTTCTGAGACTCCTTGTAGACTTGGAGAAAGATGCACTGTTTTTATGGAAAACTCTCTGGTTATAAACCTTCATAAAGGTGCACGCAAAGAGGATATTGTTGCAGGTCTTTGTTATAGTATTGTGGAAAATTACATTAATAGAGTTGTTGCAGGAAAACCGATTGGTAAAAAAATATTTTTTCAGGGAGGTGTTGCTTTTAATAAAGCTGTCATTGCAGCTTTTGAGAACTTTTTAAAATCCAAAATTGACAAAGAATGCGAGTTAATTATTCCAATCAATCATGAAGTTATGGGAGCAATTGGAGTCGCTCTGCTTGCTAAAGACTTTATGAAAAATGGGAAAAAAAGTAAATTTAAAGGCTTTTCACTTAGAAATAAACAATACACCATTTCTTCTTTTGAATGCAAAGGCTGTCCTAATTATTGTGAAATAAACAGAGTTAAATTAGAAGGCGAGGAAAAAAATCTTTTTTATGGAGGAAGATGCGAAAAATATGAAAAACAGGATTTCTTATCTAAACTTCCAGACCCTGTGAAGCTTAGAGAAGAATTGCTTTGGAAAACACATAAAGAATACGAAAAGCAATATAAAGATAGAAAAGCACCTGTAATAGGAATTCCTTACATTTTTTTCTTTCATGACCATCTTCCTTTCTGGAGCACACTTTTATGGGAATTAGGGTTTAATGTCAGGATTTCAGATAAAACAAACAAAAAAATTATTAATAAAGGCGTTGAAAAGGTTTTATCTGAAGCATGCTTTCCTCTTAAAGTAGCCTATGGCCATATAGCAGATTTAGTTGAAAAAGGAATTGATTTAATATTTGTTCCGAGTTTTATAAATCTTAACCTTTATGATGAGTATGAAAGAGGACTTGCATGCCCACTTGTGCAAACAATCCCATATGTAAGCAGAAAGCTATTTAATGAAGCAAAAATCCTGATACCGAGAATAGATTTCTCAAGAGGATTTGATTACTTAAAGAAGGAACTTTTTAGGACTTTTAAGGGAATTATAAATATAAAAAACATTGATGCAAAAATATCTATTGCAAGAGAAAAGCAAAAAGAATTTGTAAATTCCCTTCAGAAGGAAGGTTTAAAACTTCTTGAAACAGCAAAAGATAAATCACTCGGGCAACAAGCAACTGTTGTTATTATTGGCAGGTCATATAACTCCTTTGATCAGGCAGTTAGCCTTGATATTTCAGGAAAGCTTACACGCCTTGATGTCCTTCCAATTCCTATGGATATGTTACCTCTTGATAGCGTAAACATAAAGGATGAATGGAACAATTTATACTGGCGTTCAGGGCAGAGGATAATCAGAGCCTCAAAGTTTCTTCACAAATTAGATGAAGTATATCCCCTTTTTATAACCAACTTTTCCTGTGGACCTGACTCGTTCATAATAAATTATTTCAAAGAAGAAATGCTTCAGAAACCCTATTTAATTCTTGAAATTGATGAACATAGTGCTGATGCAGGAATAGTTACAAGACTTGAGGCTTTTATTGACAGTGTAAAAAGTAGAGAAGAAAAACGATCCGAGCAAATATTTATTCCTTTATCAATCAAAACTTCCAATAAAGATTTATCAAAAAGAACAATATATATCCCCAGAATGTCTGATCATGCCTTTGCTTTAAAAGCAGCCTTTAACTACTGTGGAATTGATGCAGAAGTAATGCCTCCCTCTGATAAAGAATCCATTGAACTTGCAAGAAAATATATAGGTGGAGGAGAATGTTTCCCTTATGTTGTAACCTTAGGGGATATGTTAAAACTTGTTTTTTCAAGAGATTTCAACCCAGAAAAAACAGCTTTTTTTATGCCTTCTGGTGCAGGTCCTTGTAGATTTGGACAGTATAATGTTTCCCATAGAAGAATGCTTAAAAAATTAGGGTTTGACAATGTGCCAGTTTATTCACCCCAACAGGATGCTCAGTTTTACAAAGATTTAAATATTGCTGGAAGTGAATTTTCTCTCAGAGCATGGCAAGGCATTGTTGCCTACGGATTGCTTATAAAAATTTTGCTACAGACAAGACCTTATGAAAAAAATAAAGGTGAAACAGAATCTCTATATGAATACTATCTTACAAAAATTTGCGATGCTTTAAAGAGCAGAAATGGAAATATTGAAAATCTGATGAACAATATGAAAAAAGATTTTGAAAATATTCCCAAATACAAAGATAAAAAACCTCTTGTAGGAATTGTAGGAGAGATATTTGTCCGTTCTCATTCATTTTCAAATGAAAATCTGATAAAAAGACTTGAATCCTTAGGAGCAGAGGTCTATTTCACACCAATTGAAGAGTGGATTCATTATGTAAATAAAATGGCTTTAAGAAAAGCCTTGATAAAAAAGGATAAATCTGCTATTATAAAAATTCTTATTAATAAATTTTTTCAATGGAGGGTTGAGAAAAAATTTTCATCAAACTTTAAAGAAACACTTAAATTTTTGCATGAACCCTCTATAAAGGAACTTTTTAAATTTGCTTCACCATACGTTCCTGATAGCTTTGAAGGAGAAACTATTTTGAGTATTGGTAAAAGCGTTGATTTGATAAAAAAAGGAGTAAGTGGAATAATAAACGCAATGCCTTTTGGGTGTATGCCTGGTGCTATTGTTACTGCTTTGTTAAGATTTATTCAAAGAGATTATAATATACCTGTTGTATCACTCGCATTTGATGGCACAAATTCTACAGTAAATGAACTGTGGCTGGAAGCTTTCATAGAAACTATAAAAACGTAATCTGGACTTGTAATTTGTTGATTTTCAATAAATTACAAGTTTTTGAACAGTCTATAAACTTAAAAAGAGGAGGTGAACTGAGTGGGTAATGTTCTTAAGTGGAGAAAGAAAAAGATAAAAAAACACAAATATAGAAAACTTCGTAAAAAAATGAGAGCACAGAGAAGAAATAAATAAGAGGAATAAAAAATGAAAGATTTATTGATTTTAAAAGAACAGATTGCCCTGATTGATAAAGAAATAAAAATCATATCAGAAAAGATTGATTTAATTGATAAAAAGTTAAACAAAATAGAAGAGATTGATTTGGAAATCAAGGCAATCAAACTATTTTTAAAAAGAGTTTTCCCTGATTTTAAAAAAGAGTTTCCTGATATATTGAAAAAACTGAGTTCTATGGAGTAATTACAGTGTTTGAACCATTTAGCACAACTGGCATAGGAAGCATGCCCCATACTGAAGTTTTGTCTGCTTGTGAACTTATTTTAAAATATTTTGATATTCCCTTTTGGCCCCAAATGCCTAAATATTCTCAAAATGAACAGATGATTACACAGTTTTGTGAAGGTTTGCCAGGAATAACTCTTAGTTCGGGTAAAGTTTACATCAAAAGAGATGAAGAACTTATTACTGAATGGTTAAGTAACTATCACGAAGATATATTTTCCCCTATAAGCAAAGAATATGCGATAGGACTCTACAGAATCACAGAACTAATAAATGGTAAAAAATTAAAAATCTTTAAAGGACAGATCACAGGACCTGTAACATTCACTCTTTCTCTCAAAGATGAGGAAGGTAAAATTATTTATTTTGATGAGACTCTTAGAGAACTCGCCCTCATGCATCTTAAAGCAAAAGCTAAATGGCAGATTGATTTTCTGAAAAATTTTGCTGAAAAAATCATTATTTTTATTGATGAGCCTATACTTCAGGCAGTTGGCACTTCTGCATATATCTCTGTTGAACAGTCTGAAGCAATAAGATTAATAAAGGAACTTGTTTCTTTTATTAAGTCCCTGGGTGTTAGAGTAGGAATTCACTGTTGTGGAAGAACTGACTGGAAGGAAATTTTATCTATTGATATAGATGTTCTGAGTTTTGATGCATTTTCCTTTTTTGATTTTTTCAAAATTTACAGAGATGAGATTGCAGAATTCATCACTAAAAATGGTTATATTGCATGGGGATTTATTCCAACAACCGATGATTTGAATGCTCTGAGCGATGAAGAAATAGTTGAGCAGGCAGTAAGAAAAATTGAGGAAATATCAAAAATCCTGCCTTCAATTACTCAAAACTCAATTATTACTCCATCCTGTGGGATGGGGTCTCTTGATATCTTAAGCTCTGAAAGAGTTTGTAAACTTCTTAAAAAATTAAAAATCAAACTAACAAATGAATAAAGGAATATTTATAACTTTTGAAGGCATAGAGGGCTCTGGGAAAACCACACAGGGAAAGTTACTTGCTGAAAAACTTAAAAAAGAAGGATTGAAGGTTTTATATACATATGAACCCGGAGATACAGAAGCTGGAAGGCATATCAGAAAAATACTTCTTAATTCAGAAATTAAAATAAATCCATTATGTGAACTTCTTCTTTATTTTGCAGACAGAGTCCAACATATTGAGGAGAAAATAAAACCATGCATTGAATCTGGTTTTATTGTGATATGTGATAGGTTTACAGACTCAACTTTGGTTTATCAAGGATATGCAAGAGGTATATCAATTGATTTGATTAAACAATTGAACAAAATAGTTCTTGACGAATTCATGCCGGATTTAACAGTGTTGCTTGACTGTCCAGCAAATATTGGACTTAAAAGAAATCAGAAGATTAATAAAAAAGATAGATTTGAGATGGAAAACTTAGCTTTCCATGAAAAAGTAAGGCAAGGATATCTTAAGCTTGCAGAATTATATAAAAAAAGATTTTTTGTTTTAGACGCCACTGAATCCATAGATAAAATAGCTGAAGACATATATAGAAAAGTTAAATCAATACTATCACATGGGCTTTAATAAAATTATATCTCAGGAAAAAGCTATAAAACTGCTCAAAGGAACATTAAGAACAAAGAAAATTCCAAATGCCTTATTATTTTTAGGAGATGCCTATATTGGAAAGACATCAACAGCCATTGCCTATGCAAAGGCATTAAATTGTTTGAATTCTGAAAATGAAGACTCCTGCGATAGTTGCGACTCATGTAAAAAAATTGAGCAAAGGTTACATCCTGATATTAAAATAATAGCTCCTGAAAAAGACGTAATCACAGTAAATACTATAAGAGAAGTTGAAGAGTTTGTTTCTTTAAAACCTCTTGAAGGGAAGTACAAGGTTGTTATTATAAAAGAAGCACATAAAATGAACAATGCAGCAGCAAATGCATTTCTTAAGACAGTTGAAGAACCGCCTTTCATGACCACAATAATTCTTATCTGTGAAAATATTCATAATTTACCCGAACCATTGATTTCAAGATGCTTTAAAGTCTATTTTACACCGCTTTCAATTGATGCAATAAAAAAAATTATACCCGATATGCAGCAGGAATCCTTTTTCAGAATTATTATGGGAAAGCCTGGACTTTTTATGTCAAGGGATATACTAAAAGATATTCAATGGTTTAGTGCTACATTAAAAAACATTAAAGAAAATAATAAAAAAGCTATCTGGAAAGACAACGAAGAAATTAAGTGGTGGATAGATTTTTTATGTATTTTTCTTAGAGACTCTCTTATTAAGCTTATAAACAAAGTTTCTTCAGATTGTTGCCTGATTTTACCTTTAGATTTTAAACTAAAAGAAAATATATCTGTGCAAGAAATTTTCAATCTATATGAGGAGGTACAAAACATTAAAAGAAACATTGATTTAAATTTAAATAAATCAATACTATGGAACTATCTGGTTTCCTGTATCAATAACCTAATAACTTCTTCAGAAAACAGGAAATCATCAACTTAGAACAATAAGGAGACTTTTAATGAATAACGTTGTATATGTAAGAATTAGACCATTTGGCAAAGTCTACCGTTACTTGAATAATCTGGAGATGGAATTAAAAAAAGGTGATTTTGTTGTTGTAGAAGGTGATTTTGGATTGACCTTAGGTTATGTTGTAAAAGTATCCTCTGACAATGAAAATTCTTTCAAACCTGTAATCAGAAAAGCAACTCAAGAAGATATGGAAACATTTGAAAAAAACATCTCTCTGGAAAAAGATGCATGGGATTTTTGTCTTGAAAAAATAAGTGAGAGAAAGCTACCCATGAAACTTTTAGTTGTTGAATCTGCTCTTGATAGAAAAAGAATAATTTTTTACTTTACTGCAGAAGGAAGGATAGACTTTAGAGAACTGGTTAAAGACCTCGCAGCAAAATTCAAAACAAGAATAGAAATGCGACAGATAGGGGTTAGAGATGAAGCAAAATTTCTCGGTGGAATAGGTGTTTGCGGAAGGGAAATATGCTGCAAGACCTTTGTTAGCTTTTTTAAACCAATCTCTCTAAAAATGGCTAAAGATCAGGAAATGGTGCTTAATGTATCAAAACTCTCAGGTGTTTGCGGAAGGTTAAAATGCTGTCTAAGGCATGAATATTACGGCGAAATAGAAGAAATAATTCAGGATGAAGAAATCATTACACAAGAAGAAAAAGAACCTGAATTTAAAAAGTTATCTTTTATCATAAAAGAAACTGATGAAGAGCCAACAGAGGAGACTTCTGGAGGAAAAGATGAATCAAAATAAAGGATTTTATATCACCACACCGATTTACTATGTAAACGATATCCCTCATATTGGACATGCCTACACTACAATAGCAGCAGACATACTGGCACGGTATATGAGACTTAAAGGTAGAAAAGTCTTTTTTCTTACAGGAACAGATGAGCATGGGCAGAAAGTAGAAAGAGCTGCATTGCAAAAAGGTAAAACTCCTAAGGAACATGCTGATATTATGGTTGAAAATTTCAAAACATTATGGAAGGGACTAAATATAAGCAATGACGCTTTTATAAGAACTACTGATGAAGAACACAAAAGGATTGTTCAGGAAATCCTTCAGAGGCTTTATGATAAAGGAGAGATTGTAAAAAGAAAATACTCTGGAATGTACTGCACCCCCTGTGAGAGATTCTGGACAGAAAAGGATTTAGTAGAAGGAAAATGCCCAGACTGTGGAAGAGATGTGGAATTTATTGAAGAGGAAAACTACTTTTTTCTCATGTCAAAGTATCAACAAGCACTTATTGAGCACATTGAAAAAAATCCCTCCTATATTCTTCCTGAAACAAGAAAAAATGAGGTTTTAGGTTTTCTTAAAAATAGGACTCTTGGTGATCTATGTATTTCCCGTCCAAAACACAGGCTTGAGTGGGGAATAATTCTGCCATTTGATGAAAACTATACTACATATGTATGGTTTGATGCTCTTGTTAACTACTATTCAGCTTTGAAATATCTCGCTCCAGAAAATGTAGAGTGGTGGCCTCCAGACCATCATCTTATTGGCAAAGATATTCTTACAACTCATGCTGTTTACTGGTCTACAATGCTTATGGCACTTGAACTTCCACTTCCGAGAAACATCTTTGCTCATGGATGGTGGACAGTAAAAGGTAAAAAGATGTCAAAATCTCTTGGAAATGTTGTAAATCCCTCTGAGGTCATAAAAAAATATGGCGTAGATGCCTTCAGATATTTTCTTTTTAGAGAAGTATCCTTTGGACTTGATGGTGATTTTTCAGAAGAAGCTCTGATTAGAAGAATTAACAATGACCTTGCCAATGATTTTGGGAATTTACTTAACAGATTTCTTGTAATGAATGAAAAGTATATGAAAGGTGCTGTAAAAATAAACTCTATCATTCCGAGGAGCGAAGCCACGCGAAATCTCTACTCTGACAATGAATTTTTATCTTCCTTTAAGTCATTAATTGAGGAAATTAATAATGAAATCTTGTGGGATGAATTCAAATTTAACATTATTCTTGAAAAAATATGGCAGGCAATCTCTTTAACAAACAACTATATTGCAAAAACAGAACCCTGGAAAGTATTAAAAGAAGAACCTGAAAGACTTCCTTTGATACTTTTCAATATATGGAATGCTATCAGAATAATTACAGTCTTTCTCTATCCCTTTATGCCTGAAACAGCAAATAAAATATGGTATGCACTTGGACTAAGGGATTACATTATTGATTATAAAATGCTTAAATGGGAACTTGATATAAAAGAGGTAAAGACAGAAAAAATTGAACAACTTTTCCCAAAAATAGAGATTAAAACTGAAGAACAGATGAAAGTGGAAAAAAGAGAGGAGGCAAAGGTGGAAGACCTTATAAGCATTGAAGATTTTATGAAAATTAAGCTCAAGGTTGGAAAGGTGCTTCAAGCAGAAAGAGTTAAAGGTTCAAAGAAACTAATAAAGCTTATTGTTGACATCGGAGAGGAAAGACAGATAGTTGCAGGGATTGGAGAGCAATACTCACCAGAGGAACTCATAGGCAGGTCAATTGTGGTTTTAAGCAACCTTAAGCCAGCAAAGCTTATGGGAGTAGAATCTCAAGGTATGCTTCTTGCAGCAACAGGGGAGGATGGGAAAATATCAATACTAACCATTGATAGAGAGGTAAATGCTGGCGCAGGAATAAAATGAACTCTGTCAGAGAATGGCCAGAGACTGAAAGACCGAGAGAAAGGCTTATCAAACATGGAGCGGAAGCTTTAAGTGACGCTCAGTTACTTGCCATAGTTTTACGAACAGGCTCAAATGGAAAAACTGTTATTGATACAGCAATTGAACTTCTGCAAAATTTTCGTGGTCTAAGGGGTCTTGAGGAAGCATCTATAAGTGAACTTAAATCTTTTAAAGGACTTGGCATTGCCAAAATAGCCCAAATTAAAGCATCCTTTGAACTTGGTAAAAGAGCACTGTGTGAAAAATCTCAGGAACAGTTTTTTAACTCTGCTGAAATTGTTTATAACTATTTCTTTCCGAAACTTAATGGATTAAAAAAGGAAGTATTTATAACCCTCTTACTTGATACAAAGTTAAGACTAATCAGGGAAGTAAAAGTCTCCGAAGGAACTCTCAATCAATCATTAATTCATCCAAGAGAAGTATTTAAAGATGCAGTAAAAGAATCAGCCTATGCAGTAATTCTTATACACAATCATCCAAGCGGAGACCCAACGCCCAGTGAGCAGGACATAGAGATAACAAAAAAACTCAAAAAAGCCTCAGAAATCCTTGAAATCCCCATCCTTGACCATGTAATCATAGGTAGTGGAAAATATTTTAGTATGAAGGAGAGGGGAGTAGTTTGAAGATTGATAGGAAAATGCTTTTTAAAAATTCAAATCAATTGATTTTAGAGAGTTTTTCAAATGAGCAGAATTATTTGGATTTAATAAATAAAAAAAAGTATTCTTCTGACGAAGCCTTAGAAATTTTAGAGAACATTGATTGGGACTTTAAGAGTTTTTCAACTCAATATCTAACTCACACTTTTCATCCCTATCCTGCTCGTTTTATACCTCAGATTCCTTTAACTTTTATAAAACTTTTTACAAAAGAAAGAGAAAGAGTTTTGGATCCTATGTGCGGTTGTGGTACTACATTGGTAGAGGCTTTTTTAAACGATAGAAATTCTATTGGAAACGACCTGAATCCGCTTGCTGCTCTGATAGCGAAAGTTAAAACAACTTTAATTAAAAAGGATGAATTTAAATATCTTAATGAAAAGTTAATAAAAATGAAAAAATATTTAGATTTAGATTATAGAAACATAGATAGAACAATTAATGGTCTTCCCAATAGAAAAGTAAGTAAGATTTTTAATAAAACCATAATTTCAAAATTAGAAATTATAAGAGAGACTCTAATAGAAATTAAAGAAGAAGGGTATTATGACTTGTTTGACTTAGGAAGAATTGCTCTGTCATCAACAATTTGGTCATTGGTAGAGAACGGAAACGGTATTAATGTGGATGAATTATTTATTAAAAAAATAAAATCTATGCAGCAGATTCTTAGCCAGATGTCTAAAGTTATTAAAGACCCTCCCGATGTTAAAGTTATTTGTGGTGATGCAAGAAATTTATCAATAGAAAATAATTCAATAGATTTAATCATAACATCTCCACCTTATGTTAATGCTTTAGATTATTATAGAGTTCACATGTACAATATGTTATGGCTTGGTATGGATTTTGATCTTTTCAGAAAACATGAAATAGGGGGGCATTCCCATTTTATAAATAATAGATTTAGATTATTGTCTGAATACTTAGGAGATATGCTCCGATCAATGATAGAAATGAATAGGGTTTTAAAGAGAGATAAATTTTGTGTAATTGTTGTAGGAAATTCAAGTTTGGAATATGAATTAATTGAAAGCCATAAGTTCTTTACAGAAATGGCTAAAAAAATCGGATTTATCCCAATAAAAACGATTTTTAGAAACATTGATAAAACGAGAAAATATACCAGTGCAGATATTGGTAAAATTGATGAAGAGTATATTGTAGTAATGCAAAAAAAAGAGGAAACCCATATATTTGCAAATGATGATAACTTTGTTTCTCAAATAGTGAAAGAATTAATGTTACATTTTAAAGAACAAATAAAAAATAATCCTGGAACTTCTACCAGAGGTAAAAAACCTTCAAATGAGAGATTATTAAAAAATATTGATAAAATATCAGAGGCAATAGAAAAAATCCCAGAAGATATAAGGATCAAAGAGTAATGAAAGAATTAATAGGTAAAATAGTCCATTCAGTTCTTACAGGACAGGATTATAGAACGTATGTATTAGCAACAATAAATAAAAGATTTCTTGATAAAGCACAAAAGTTAATTTCAGAAATATTTGAATATAAAAGAAAAGGCAATAATTGGCTTGAAAAACTCCTGGATGATACCTATAAAAAACAAGGGAAGAATAATAAATTCAAGCTATTATGGTTTGGCGGACTTAATGATAAAACTGTAAAAAATATGACAGGAGGAACATCAGCAAAAAGAGTATGCTTAGATTTAGGCAAGAAAAATATTAAAGCCTTACAATTATTATTAGAAGAATTTGAGAATTCTGAAGATTTATATCAAATGATAATCAATATAGAAAAAGACAAAGAAAAGATTAGTCTAGATTACATTGAAAGTTTATTTTTTATGAACATCATTTCAGCTATGAAATTAACAATTCAAGGAGGAGCTTGGAGCGAAGTAGGGAAGAAAACTGAAAAAGGCTTATTATTCGTCATATTTAAAATGATAAATATACCCGATGAAAGATATATATTAACAAATGAGGAAATGAAGAAAAAAGGATTAGTCAAAAACAGAGAAATAGATGCAATCGTGCTCAATGATAAAAATGAAGCTTTGACTGTTGAATTAAAATTACTCGGAATCGGTAATCCAGAAATTGGAGATGAAGCTTTTTCGAGAAATGTCAATCTATTTTTAACAGATAAATTAACAGAAATGATGAAAGACGAAGCAAAAAATCAAGGTATTACTGTAATTGAATTTAGACAAAAAAATCCTTTATTTAAAATTTACGAATTTTTTAGCTCAAATGGTGTATCATGTAATAAGCCAGAAGAAATGTCAGCGGAAGAATTAGAAAAAAGCATAAATAAAATAATAAGAGAATGGCGGGAAGAACAAGAGGATCTAAAAATTGTAAAAAAACTGAAAGAATGGACGAAATAATTACTTAGAAGAAAAAAGTTTCTAATAATGCAAAATAAAAATTTTTCAAAAAGTCTTTTAAATAAAATCATTTTTGGCGACTGTCTGGAGATAATGAGAAAAATCCCTGACAACAGCGTTGATGTTACCTTTGCAGACCCTCCTTTCAATCTAAAAAAGAAATACAACAGCTACTATGATGAGCATGATGTAGAGATATATCTTTCATGGTGTAAAGAATGGCTTTATGAGATGGTAAGAATTACAAAACCAACAGGTTCTATTTTTGTGCATAATATCCCAAAATGGTTGATATATTTTGGTTCTTATCTCAATGAAATAGCCATTTTTAGACACTGGATAGCATGGGATGCAATGGGGTCTCCCCGTGGTAAAACTCTTTTACCAAACCATTACGGAATTTTATATTATGTTAAATCTGATAAATTCAAATTTTACGATATAAGAATGCTCCATAAAAGATGTAGAAAGTGCAAGTATATTTTGCAGGATTACGGAGGTAAGAAAGCTCAGATGCATCAATTTGGCCCTCTTGTTTCTGATGTATGGACAGATATTCATAGAATAAGGCATAGAAAAAGAAGAGACAAACATCCATGTCAGTTACCAGTCCATCTTATTGAAAGACTTCTCTTAATGACCAGTGATGAAGGAGATGTTATTCTTGATCCATTCGTAGGCACAGGGACAACAGCGATTGCAGCAAAGAGACTCGGCAGAAGATTTATCGGCATAGATATTGATGAAAAATATATTGAAATTGCACATAAAAAATTAAAAGAGACACAGGTCACCATGATCAATGGAATTTATATAAGTATATTTCTTAACAGAGTTGTAACTATCAGAGATAAGGATTGGGATAAGCTTAAAGAAGCTTTTTTATTACCAAAAGATAATTTGGATATTGAAAAAAATGAAATAAAACTCAAGAATATCAATA
Organism: Thermodesulfovibrio yellowstonii DSM 11347; assembly: GCF_000020985.1. Lineage (NCBI taxonomy): Bacteria > Pseudomonadati > Nitrospirota > Thermodesulfovibrionia > Thermodesulfovibrionales > Thermodesulfovibrionaceae > Thermodesulfovibrio > Thermodesulfovibrio yellowstonii. Next base: position 362,821 of record NC_011296.1, on the reverse strand, counting down.
TGTTATCTTCTCAGAAAGCTAAAGACTTAACCTTATTTGAAATTGACACAAATCAAAACCAATTGGCAATCAAAGGAGTTCAACATGAAAAAATCTATTAATTTTAGAGGATTTGTAAGCCTGCTTACTGCTTTTTCCTTTGTCTTTGCCTTTATTTCAGGTATTATTCTTTATTTTACACCACAGGGAAGAATTGCTTACTGGATAAACTGGAAGTTTTTAGGTCTCACAAAGACAGACTGGACAAATATGCATATTATTTTCTGTATTGTTTTCATGCTCACTGCTTTTTTTCACGTCTACTATAACTGGAATGTGCTCATAAATTATATTTACAGCAAAGCTAAAAAAGCCTTGAATCTTAGAAAAGAACTTACTGTTGTTTGCGCGATTGTAATTTTGAGTTTTATTGGCTCACTGAAACCCTTTCCTCCCTTCAACTTCCTGTTAGACCTTTCTGATTATCTTAAAAATGCATGGATAAAGTCCCCAGAATATGAACCACCATTTGGACATGCAGAGTTGCTATCCCTTGAAGAGTTCTCTAAAAGAAGAAATATAGACCTCAAGCAGGCAACCATAGCCTTAACTCAAAAAGGAATAAAAATTAACTCCACAAAGGAAAGTATAGGACTAATAGCTAAAAATAACAGGCTGAGCCCCCTTCAGATTTATGAGATTTTAAAACCTCTTGAAGGGAAAATCACGTCAGTTGACTCAAAACCACTGGAAAAAAGTGATACAAAACAGACTAAAACCTCAAAATGGACAAGAGATGAAATAATTAAAGAGTTTGAAGGGAAAGGTCTTGGTAAGAAAACTTTAAAGCAAATCTGCGCAGAAAATAAAATTGACCTTCAGAAAGCATTAGCTAAACTGAAAAACAAGGGAATAAATGCGAAAGAAATGGATACACTCAGAGAAATCGCTGATAAAAATGGCACAAGTCCTATAGAAATTCTTATTGAGATACTTATAGACGAGAATAAAACTTAAAGATAAAATAATATTATATAGATTTATACTTCTCCCTGCGGCAAAGCTGAAGGGAAAATTCCGAACCTGCCTTTGGCAGATTTGGAACAAACTCAGGAGGTGGGTTATGCCAATTTATGAATTTAAGTGCATGAATTGTGGCAAAACTTTTACAGTCAAAATGACTGTAATGGAGATGGAAAAATCCAAAATAACCTGCCCCAAGTGTGGTTCAGAGAATGTAAAAAAAGTGATTTCACAATTTAGTACAATTACCTCAAAAAAATCTTAGGAGGCTAAAAAAAAATGGACAGTAATTTAACTCCAGCAATTTTAAGAGTTTGTGAATTAGCAGCAATTGAGTCAGCAAGACTTATGGGTAAGGGAAATCGTAAAGAAGCAGACCAGGCTGCTGTAACTGCCATGCGTAAAGCATTAAATGATTTACCAATCAAAGGCAGAATTGTCATTGGTGAAGGAGAAAGAGACGAAGCTCCTATGCTTTACATAGGTGAAGAAGTTGGAGATGGAACAGGTCCTGAGGTTGATATAGCAGTTGATCCTCTTGAAGGAACAAATCTTTGTGCTACTGGAATGCCCAATGCCCTTACAGTCATGGCTGTAACTGACAGAAATGGACTTCTTTACTGTCCTGATACTTATATGGAAAAATTAGTTGTAAGACCGCAGGCAAAAGGAATGGTTGACATAAGAAAATCTGTTAAAGAAAATCTTGAAGCTCTCGCAAAAGCGCTCGGAAGAGACATAGATGACCTTGTTGTAGTCGTGCTTGACAGGCCACGTCATGAAAATCTGATTAGAGAAATTCGTGCAGCGGGCGCAAGAATAAAACTTATCTCAGATGGTGATATTACACCAGCTATTGCAGCAACTGTTGAAGGCACAGGAATTCATGCCCTCATGGGAATTGGAGGCGCACCTGAAGGAGTTTTATCAGCAGCAGCAGTTAAAAGTCTTGGTGGAGAGATGCAGGCAAGAATGCGTTGGAGAAATGAGGAAGAAAAGAAAAGAGCCATTGATTACGGAATGGATATAAGTGAAGACAAGGTTTACACTCTTGATGATCTTGTTCCAGCTGATAATATAATTTTTGTTGCAACAGGCGTGACTAAAGGGGATCTTCTTAATGGTGTTAGATTTTTTGGCGGTGGTGCAAGAACTCACTCAATTGTAATTGAGTCACATCAGAGGATTATAAGGTTTGTTGATACAATCCACATATTTGACAAATTAGTAAAAATAACATTGTAAAATTCCTTTTTACTGTCTTGAGCCAAAGGGAATAGATTCCTTCAAACTCCAATGAAGGAATAAAAGAGGGAAAATTTTTAAAAAGGATAATTCTTGATTTATGCCAATTAAGGATTTCATCGCTATAATCTATACAACCATACTTACAATTTCAGCATTACATATGCCTCAACCCCTTTTACCTTTATTGGGACATTCTTTTAACGTTGAGATGGACACGATATCTCTTATTATGAGTGCTACATTCATTCCCCTTACATTTATTCCTGTAATTTCAGGAATTCTGCTCAATTTTTTATCTCCCAAGAAGATGATTCTTATAGCTGCATTAATACATTCGTTGACTGTATTTTTAATATCTATGGCAGTAAATCTTTATTTAGTTATATTTCTCAGATTTGTAGAAGGTTTTTTGATATCAGCAATTCTTACTTCCAATACCTCTTATATTGCATTAAAATCTGTAAAGGAAAGAATTCAATTTTTTATGTCCTATTATATCGCTTTTACCACAATTGGAGGACTTCTTGGAAGAGTCATTGGCAGCATTATAGCCAATTATTTTGGTTGGAGAACTTGTTTTCAGATAATGTCAGTAAGTCTTCTTCTGGTTCTTCCCATTGTTTATTATTTTATGGAAGATGTAAAGTTATCAAAAATAAAACAAACAGGCTATTTTAGTTTTAAAAATTTTAAGCTTATTTTTATGAATAAAACAAATTTTTATATTTATATTGCAATTTTCTGCCTTTTTTTTGTTTTTTCAGGGATAACAAACTTTTTACCCTTTAGAATAAAAAGCATTGATAGAGAAAGCAGCGAAATGATTATAGGATTTATTTATTCAGGTTACATCACTGGAATATTTATGTCCTTTATCGCAACAAAAATTATAAAATGGATTGGAAATGAAAGAAAAACAATGCTTCTTGGTTTTGCTACCTATGGTTTTTTTCTTTTAATATTTAGTTTACCTAATTTATTGCTAATATTTATTACAATGTTCGGTTTTTGTTCTGGAATGTTTCTTGTCCATTCAGTTGCTTCTGGTTATTTAAATAAAATTGCAACAACACAGAAAAGTCTTATAAATGGAGCATACATAGCTTTTTATTACTCAGGTGGGGTTCTTGGTTCTTATTTACCTGGAATTGTATACAAAAATTTTGGGTGGATAAGTTTTATAATAGGCTTATTTATTTTCGTATTTGTAGGTTTTTTTGTTATATCTAAACTATCAGACCATGCTTAATAGCATAGTTTATAATTTCAGCATTGTTTTCAAGTCCAAGTTTTTCAAGAATCCTTGCTCTATAGGTGCTTACTGTTTTAATACTTATTGAAAGCTCCTTAGAAATCTCAATAAGACTTTTCCCTTTTGCTATCATCAAAAAAACCTGAAATTCTCTCTCTGAGAGCTTTTCATGAGGAGGAATATCTTCAGATTTATCAATATAATGAAGTAATTTCTCTGAAAAAGTATGTGGTAAATATTTACCACCCTTGATTATTTTATCAACAGCTTTTAAAAGTTCTTCAGGATCTGCAGATTTTGTTAGATAGCCTGAAGCCCCACATTTTAATGATCTTATAGCATACTGCTCTTCGGGATACATGCTGAGCATTAGTATTTTTGTTTCAGGGTATAAAATTTTGATTTTTTTTAGGGTCTCTATACCATTTATATCAGACATAGCAATGTCAAGAAACACTATATCAAAACTTTCTTTTGAAAGGATATCAATTGCTTCATATCCGCTTTTTGCCTCCTTACATTCTTTAATATAAGGAGTATCAAGAAGAATCTCTTTTAATCCCTTCCTGAAAAGAGTGTGATCATCAACAATTAAAACTTTCAGTCTCTTAGTCATTGTTTCTTACAGGAACTGAAATAATTATCTCAGTTCCTCCTTCATAGCTTCTATGTATATCAAGAGTTGCATTTATAGAATAAGCTCTCTCTCTCATTGCCATTAAACCAAATGATTCAGGACTTTTAATTTTTTCGTCTGATATTCCTATCCCATTATCCTTAATAATTAATAAAATGCTCGCCTCCGACCTGAACATTTTAATATCTACTTCTGTTGCATTTGCATGTCTTGCTATATTTGTAAGTGCTTCCTGGAATATTCTAAAAAGAGTTAAAGATACATTTTTTGATAATTTAATTCCATGTTCTGCAATATCAACATTGCATACTATAGAAGTGTTTCTTTCAAATTCTTTAACCTGCCACATTATAGCATCTTCAAGAGTTAAATAGTCAATAAGAGATGGACGTAGCCTATTTGATATATTCTGAACCTGTTTTATCAGAGCATTTACTATGGTCAGTGTTTCATCAAATTTTTTATTTAAAAATTCATCTTCAACACGTTTTTTAATCCACGATAAAGATAGTTTTAGTGCGGTAAGAGACTGTCCTAATTCATCATGAATTTCTTTAGCAATCTCTTTTCTTTCGTTTTCTCTTATGTTCTGTAAATATACTGAGAGTTTTCTTAATGCTTCTCTTGATTTTCTAAGTTCTTCCTCAATCTGTTTTCTGTATGTAATATCTCTTCCTATTGTTTTTGTTTTAACAAAATTTCCCTTTTCATCTACCTCAACATAAACATTTAAAGATGCTGTAAACACTGAACCATCTTTTCTTATAAAATCTCTTTCAACTTGAATAAAACTGTATTTTTCTATATTTGGGAAAAATTCTGCTTGAGCTTTCTTTGATTCTTCAGTCATGAAATAAGTTATTGGTTTGCCAATTATTTCTTCTTTTTTATATCCTAACATTTTTGCTTCTGTTTCGTTACATTCAATAATAATTCCATTTTTATCAACAGAATGATACATATCAGGCGCATTGTCATAGAGATCCCTGTATTTTTCTTCTGATATTCTTAATTCTTCTTCTATTTTCTTCCTTTTTGATATATTTATTGTGAGAATAACTATTACCAGAGATAAACCAATGAAAATCAGTGTAATCATTGTTAATGTTTTTCTATACTTAACAAAAAAGCTTTCAGGAAGATTTATAATTCTGCTTTCCTTAGGAAGTCTATTTAAAGAAACATTGAATCTTTTGAGTTCATTATAATCAAACATGTATTCATTAGGGCTTTCTTTAACAACAGGAATCTCAGAAGGAGATTTGCCCTGTAAAACCTGTAAAGCAAGCTCCCCTGCTTTTTTGCCCTGCAAAAATGCACTTGTTAATTTCCCTCCAATAATGCCTCTGCCAAGATAAAAATCCCATACACTGTATATGGGAGAATTAGTATGCGGATAAAGTAAATCAAGGCTTTCCTCATAAGCGAAGAAATTGCCAGTTTTGTCTCTATTTACAAGCAAAAGGAGGATAATACTCTTTGGAGGAATTTTCTCAACCTCTTTCTGCAATTCTTTCATATCTGGATTCTCAAGCATAATGAAACTTATTTTATTTAAAAATTCCGGGAATATCTCTAAGAGTCCTTTTTTCATTGCAAGCCCTGTTGTTGTTATATCATTGATAATATAAACTCTTTGTGTATTAGGATGAAGCTTGAGTGCTATATCAAGTGTGCCTCTTACATCTGTTTCCTCTGCCACTCCAGTAAACCATTTTCTGTATTTTTCTATCAAACTATCGTTAAAATTATTAATTCCACAGAAAATAACAGGTATTTCGTAAAATAATCTTTGATAATGCTTCATTGTGAACAATAAGGCATCATTATCTGAAACAATTATCAGGTCAAATTTAATTCCACTATATTTCTGCTTCATAAGATTGAAAATTTTTTCAAAATATTTGTCTCCATAAAAACGCTTAGTATCCATATACTCAATATAATAGTCAATACTATTTTCCATAGCCTTCAATGATTCTTTGATACCTTTAACTATGTTGTCTGTCCAGCTTAGTCCCTGATGATAAGAATTAAGGATTAAAATCTTTTTCTTTTCCTGTGCTTGAGCATGTTCGGGAAGACAAAAAAATAGTAAAAAAATACAAATCAAAAAATTTCTAAGCATGGTTAATTTCTTTAATCCAATCATTATATCTTGCTGCTCTTGGAAGAATACATATCCCTGAAGAGTCTATATAACATCTAAAACGGTCTTGTTCTGCTGAAAATCCAATTTTTTCCCCTTCATAAACAACATTTTTTTTATCAACTATAACTCTGTAAAGCTTACTATTTCTTTTTATAATAACATCATCCATAATAAGAGAATCTTTTATCTCTACATCTTTTTCTATTATGCTACCACTTCTTATAAAAGAATTTTCTATTTTACCTCCATATATCAATGCTCCTTCGGCAATAATACTATTCTTTATCTCTCCATCAAGAATTTTTACAGGCGGACCTTCATATCTGGCAGGATGAATAGGCCACATCTTATTGTAAATTTCAAAAATTGGTTTTTCTCCAAGCATATCCATGTGAGCATCAAAATATGCACTTATTGTCCCTACATCTCGCCAGTAACCACGTTCTTCGTAGGATTTAATTCCTGGAATCTCATTTTTAGCAAAATCATAGGCATAAACCTTGCATTTCCTTCCCACAAGGTCAGGTATTACATGAGCACCAAAATCATGCTGTTTTTTCTTCTCAGCACGCACTAAAGCATCAATTAAAATATCAGCATTGAATATATAATTGCCCATTGAGACATAAGCCATATCTGGATTATCAGGCATGGGTATAGGGTCTTTAGGTTTCTCCTGAAAACCTGCAATTCTGTGGTCCGGATCTGTAATGATTACTCCAAATGATGAAGCATGCTTTAAAGCAACAGGTCTTGCAGCTACAGTAACATGTGCATTGTTTTCAATATGGAATTTTATCATCTGTCTTATATCCATTCTATAAATATGATCTGCACCAAAAATTAAAACAATATCAGGATTGTGTTCTTTGATTAATCCAATATTTTGAAACACTGCATCTGCTGTTCCCTGAAACCATTCAGGACCCATTCGCATTTGGGGTGGAACAACTGTTACAAAGTGATCACTTCCAACAGATGAGAAAAACCAATTTTGCCTTATATGTTCAATAAGTGACTGAGATTTATACTGAACAAGAAGATAAATTGAGTAAATCTGAGAATTAACAAGATTACTTAAAACAAAATCAACTATTCTATATCTCGCACCAAAAGGAACAGAAGGCTTTGACCTAAATGATGTTAAAGGGAACAATCTTTCACCCTTTCCACCTGCAAGAACTATTGCTAAAACTTTGGGCATGCTTATGTCCCTCCTTATTTCTCTATTAAAAGTGTCCAAAAGCCTGTTTTGCTCCATTTTTTCTTAAAATCTTCCATGTTAATTTTCTCGTGCATTTTTGTCCCTGAATTTACTATAACAGACTCGCTATCAAATCCTACAACTACCATAAAGTGATACTTTTTGTAAAACCAGTATCCCTCATCTGTCATTACAATCAGAGGCTTATTCGCCTTTATTTTTTCCTTTATATCTTCAAGACTCCCACTATAATATTTAGATTTAAAACCTTTTTTTTGAACAAACATAATCATATCAAAATCAGCTGTTCCCTGCGCACCTTTGCTGTAAATTTCCTTTGCTATTTCCTCTACAGTTATTTTCATCCCTAAAAAATTCAAAATCATGGCTAAGGATGCCGGACCGCATTGAAAATCCTCTGAAGGGAAAAAAGGAACAGAATTGATTATATTTTCCTGAGCATAAGCAGGAGCTGTAAGTAAAATAAATATAAACAGCAAAATGTAAAGAATAAAACATAAGGGATAGCCATACTTTTTACATTTCATTTTTTATTATAGACTTTTGCTCTTTTGTAATATCATAACTCTATCAATTCCTGCAATGTCTTTAACCACTTCAATTACATTAAAACCAGACATTAATGCTATATTTTGAACTGCCTTAGCCTGTCCTTGCCCGATTTCTAAAAAAATTAAGCCACTATTTAGAAGATATTTCTCTGCATTTTCTATAATCTTTCTATAAAAATTAAGTCCATCTTCTCCTCCATTCAGTGCTTCCAAAGGTTCATAATTTTTAATCTCAGGCTGCAATTTAGAAATTTCATCTGTTTTCACATAGGGAGGATTTGCAGTAATACAAGCAAATATTTTTTCTTTGAAAGGATTAAACATGTCACCAACGAGAAAAATAACATTTTTTATATTGTTCAATGCTTTATTTTCTGTTGCATACTTAACTGCTTTTTCTGATTTATCAATACCAAAAATTTGAAATTCCGGAGCATTTTTACCGATAGCCAATGCAATGCATCCTGAGCCTGTACATAAATCAAGTATTCTATTTCCTGTATTGCTAATTAATTTCTGTCTCTCAAGAACCTGTTCAACCAGTATCTCTGTCTCAGGTCTTGGAATTAATACTCCTCTGCCAACTTTTATTTTAATATTGTAAAAATAGCATTCTCCAATAATATACTGAAGAGGTTCTTTTTTTAATCTTCTTTCTATGAGAGATTTTATGGTATGCGCCTGTTCAGAAGTTATTTCAGGATTTTCAGTATAAAGTTGTATTTTGTCAATTTTTAGAACATGGCAGATAATTTCTTGTGCTTCTCTGATATTAAAAGAAAATTTATTGACAATTTCTCTTATTTTATCAAGAGCTTTCACATTTCTTTAAGTTTTTCCGCTTGATAATATGAAATTAATGCATCAATTATTTCATCAATATTTCCATTTAAAACCTGTTCAAGCTTATAAAGCGTCAATCCTATTCTATGGTCAGTCACTCTATTCTGAGGAAAATTATAAGTTCTTATTCTTTCGCTTCTTTCACCTGTGCCAACCTGCCCTTTTCTTTCAGCAGCTCTTTCTGCTTCTTTTTTTTGCCTCTCTATCTCAAGTAAACGAGCTCTCAAAACCTTCATAGCCTTTTCTCTATTTTTAATCTGTGACCGTTCATCCTGACATTGAACAATTATTCCTGTTGGAATATGAACAATTCTTACTGCTGAATAAGCTGTATTTACAGACTGCCCCCCAGGACCTGAAGAACAAAAAGTGTCTATTCTGAGGTCTTTCTCATCAATTTTTATATCAACTTCTTCTGCTTCTGGAAGCACAGCTACTGTTGCAGTAGATGTATGAATTCTACCTGATGCTTCTGTTACAGGAATTCTCTGAACCCGATGCACACCGCTTTCGTATTTCAGCTTACTGAAAGCACCTTTACCAGAAATTGTAGCAATTATTTCCTTAAATCCTCCCAATCCTGTAGGGTGAGAATCAATAATTTCTACCTTCCATCCTTTTGATTCAGCATATTTTGCATACATTCTGAATAAATTTGCTGCAAAAAGTGCTGCTTCTTCACCACCTGTCCCTGCTCTTATTTCAAGAATTACATTTTTTTCATCTCTTGGGTCTTTTGGTAAAAGTAGAACTTTGAGTTCCTGCTCAATCTGAGGTTTTATTTTTTTAAGTTGTTGTAACTCTTCTTCAGCAAGTTCTTTCAGATCAGGATCACCGCTTTTAATCATCTCTTCAGCTTCTTCTATTTGCTTAAGAATTCTTTTATATTCTCTAAATTTTGTAACAATAGGCTCAAGTTCTGCCTGTTCTCTGGAATATTTCATATACTCATCTTTATTTGAAAACACTTTCGGATCAGAAAGTGTTTGAGTTATTTTTTCATATTTGTTTTCCACTTCCATTAATTTTTCAAGCATTTACCTTTTCCTCCTTTTCAGATAAACTTAATACAGCCTTCAAAGCTTCACAGGCAACTTCTATCTGTGCAGTATCTGGTTCTTTTGTAGTTATTTTCTGGAAAATCAACCCTGGAAATATAAAAAGTTTTGTTGCTATATTATCTTGCCATTTTGCAGAAAGTTTCAGTATTTCATAAGATATTCCTGCAATTAAGGGTAAAAGTATAACTCTTGAAGCAGCCTTTAAAACAAAACTCCATGAAGAAGGAATCATTGAAAATACAAGTATGCTTATTACAAGAACAATAAATATAAAGCTTGTCCCGCACCTTACATGCAGTCTTGAATAGTTTCCTATATTTTCAGCAATTAAGGACTCTCCTGATTCAAAAGCATTTATTGTTTTATGTTCAGCACCATGGTAGGCAAAAATTCTTCTCATCTGCGACCACATACTTATTGCAAATACATAACCTATAAATATAAAAACTCTTAAAAGACCGTCCACAAAATTAAAAATAAACGAATTTGTAGATACCATCTCAAGGAAATAACCTGAGAGCTTCGTCAGATAAAGAGGTAAAACAATAAAAAGCAAGATTCCAATTAAAAATGCCATGAATAATGATAAAGCAAGACTCCATGGACTTGACTTTTCTTCTTTGAATACAACTTTACTGCTGAAATCTATTGCTTTCATACCAAGCCACAAAGTTTCAAGAAGGATAAAAAAACCTCTTATTATTGGTATCTTTGAGAGACGGCTTTGTTTTTTAAACTTTTCTACCTTTAATGTAATTTCACCATCAGGATTTCTTACGGCAACAGCCCATCCTTTTTGAGATTTCATCATTACACCTTCTATTACAGCCTGCCCACCTATTGCAATATCTTTTTTCATATATTGATGCTCCTTATATTCCAAAATAAAAAGGGGTTAGAAAAAGGAAAATTCAGTTCTAACCCCTATACAAAAGTTCTATATCTATTTTTTACTGTATTTCTTCATGAACTTCTCTACTCTACCCTCTGTGTCAACAATTTTCTGTTTTCCTGTATAAAATGGATGGCATTTAGAACAAATATCCACCTTAATTACAGGCTTTGTTGAACGCGTAACAAATGTTTCACCACAGGCACATACAACCTTTGCTTCTTTGTATTCAGGATGAATTTTCTCTTTCATCTTCTCCTCCGTTAAAGTTTAATATTTAATTTTATCCTGAAAAACATATTTTTAGCAAGTAACAGTTATTTCCTAATCTCTTCAATTAAAGCATTCACAAGTTCAGTTTCTTTTACAGTTTTTAAAATTTTGCCTTTTACAAAAACTATGCCTTGACCTTTTCCTCCAGCAATTCCGAAATCTGCCTCTTTAGCCTCTCCAGGACCATTTACCGAACACCCCATGACAGCTACCTTGATAGGTTCTTTTACATTTCTAAGTGCATTTTTAACCTGCTTTACCATTTTCTTTATATTAACCTCACATCTTCCACAGGTTGGGCAACTTATTATCTCAACTCCCTTTTCTCTAAAGCCTGTTACTCTCAATATCTCATATGCAACATTAACTTCAACCACTGGAGAATCTGTTAGAGAGACTCTTATTGTATCACCAATACCTTCAAGAAGAAGCAAACCTATACCAATAGAACTCTTCACAACACCTTCAGGCACAGGACCTGTTTCTGTAATTCCAATATGAAGAGGATAATCATGCTTGCTACTAAAAAGTCTGTATGCTTCAACTGTTTTCATTACATCTGATGCTTTCAGCGAAACTTTAATATCATGAAAATCAAGTTCTTCAAGAATCTCAATATGTCTTTCTGCTGCTTCAACCATTGCTTCATGAGTTGGATGCCCGTATTTTTCAATTAAATCTTTTGGTAGAGAACCTGCATTAACTCCTATTCTTATTGGTATTTTCCTATCCTTTGCAGCAGTAATGACTTCCCTTACTTTCCATTTCGCTCCTATATTGCCAGGATTTATTCTTAACCCATCAACTCCCTGCTTGATTGCCTCAAGAGCAAGCTTATAATTAAAATGTATGTCTGCAATCATTGGAATCTTTATTCTTTTTTTTATTTCTCCCAAAACCTTTGCAGCAGTAATATCAGGAACTGCAACTCTTACTATTTCACAACCTGCAAGTTCAAGCTGTTTTATCTGTCTTATAGTCGCCTTAATATTTCTTGTATCTGTTTTTGTCATTGATTGAACACGGACTGGAGCTCCATCTCCGATAGAAACACCACCAACATAAATTCTTCTTGTTTGCCTTCTTTTAATCAAGTTTGTTTCCTTTTAGTTGATTTATAACTGATACATGTTTTTTATAATCAACTGAAAACTCATGACTTCCATCTCCACGAGAAACAAAATAAAGATATGAAACCTTAGCAGGAGAAAGTGCCGCTAAAATTGATTTTAATCCAGGTGATGCAATAGGTCCGGGTGGAAGTCCTTTTACCAGATAAGTATTATACGGAGACTTGTTTTTAAGATCCTTTTTTGTAACTCCATCTTTGTATCTTTTAATACCATAAATTGCTGTTGGATCTGCCTGAAGAGGCATGCCAATTTTTAATCTGTTATGATAAACTGCTGAAATTAAAGGTTTTTCTTCATCTAACTTCGCTTCCTTTTCAATTATTGAGGCAAGTGTAACCACCTCATTTATTGTCCATCCAATTTTTTTTGTTTTCTCTATTAATTTTGAATCATAAACTTCCCAGAATCTCTTTACCATCAGTTTTACAATCTCTTCAAGCTCTAAGCCTTTGGGAATATTGTAAGTATCTGGGAAAAGATATCCTTCTAAAGAGGGAGCTTCTATTTTTAAAGAATTAAGAAAATCTCTATCATAGGCAAGTGTAAATAGTTGATTTTTAAAATCAGAATTTATACTTCCTAATTTATTAGCAATCTCATATAAACTATCACCCTCAATAATTGTAACTGTATATTCTGTTATCTTGCCTTCAAGCAGTTTTTTAATAACATCAAGAACTGTCATCTCTTTTTTGAACAGATAATACCCGGCTCGTGCTTTTCTTTCAATTCCATAAATTCTTCCTATAATTATAAAAACTGTTTCATTCCTTATAATGCCCTTTTCTTTAAAAATTTTTGCTATGTATGAAAAACTTGCACCCTTTGGAATATAAACTTCTGTATCCTCTGAAATGTTTATAGGTTTTGTGAGTTCTATTGTTACATAAAGGGTTAAAAATAGAAAATAAATGAGAAAAACAATGCCTACGGCTTTCCATAATCTCATTTTTTAATGTTATCAAATAAGAACATTAAATGGCAAATTCAGGAGTATAGGCAAATTAGTTTAATTATGGTAAAATTGAAAAGTTAATAAGCAAAAGGAGTTAAATAGGTGCTTACAGAAAAAGTTAAGGCTGCTGGCTGAGCAGCAAAGATCGGTCCTGGGGACCTTGAAGAAATATTAAAATATCTTTCTCTACCAACGGACCCAAATCTTCTTGTCGGCTCTGAAGATTGGTCTGATGCAGGGATTTATCGTTTAAAAGAAGACCTTGCAGTTGTGCAAAGTGTTGATTTTTTTACTCCTATTGTTGACAATCCTTACGATTTCGGACAGATTGCAGTTGCAAATGCATTGAGTGATATATACGCAGTTGGTGCAAAGCCTATTTTAGCCCTTAATATTGTTTGTTTTCCGATAAATGAGATGGATAAATCAATTCTAAGAGATATTTTAAAAGGTGGTGCAGATAAACTAAGTGAAGCAGAAGCTTTAATGATAGGTGGACACAGCATTGATGACCCTGAGATAAAATATGGAATCGCAGCTACAGGAATTGTCCATCCAGACAGATTTGTTACAAATAAAGGTGCAAAAACAGGAGATGTTCTTATTTTAACAAAGCCTATAGGCACAGGAATACTGTCAACAGCTCTTAAGGGAAAACTTCTTGACCATGATACTGCAAAAATTCTTACTCAAACAATGGCTTTACTTAATAAAACAGCATCAGAAGTTATGATGAATATTGGGGTAAATGCCTGTACTGATATTACAGGATTTGGACTTTTAGGGCATGCTCTTGAACTTGCAAAATCAAGCAAGGTAACAATAAAATTATGGAAAAATAAAGTTCCATTGCTTCCACGCGTTTATGAATTTGCTTCAATGGGTATTGTTCCAGCAGGCGGAAGACGAAATGTAAACTATTGTTCAAAATTAGTTGAAATAGGGAACACAGACCCCATAACACTTGATATATTATCAGACCCTCAAACCTCTGGTGGACTTCTTATTTCTGTCCCTTCAGATAGAACAGATACTCTGATTTCAAGACTAAACTCCTCTGGAATTCAATCAGCTATCATAGGGGAAATTATTGAAAAAAGCTCAGGTAAGATTATTTTAGCTTGATATAGATTATATAAAAATTTTGGCAATACCTCTTGACAAATATGAATTTTTAATGATAAATTTAGTCAAATAGTATCAATACTACTACTTTAAAAGGAGGTGTTAGCCATGACCAGAAAAGAGACAAAAGATGTAGTAAGAGTTGAACCATCTGTTCTTTCTCCCTTTGAGGAGATTGAGAGACTCTTTGATGAGGTCATGAGAAGACCTTTTTCTCTATTCAGGTCCTTTGTTCCAAGATTGAGAGAGGAAGCTGAGATTGTCTCTCCAGCAGTAGATATATATGAAGAAGGTGATGACCTTGTTGTCAAGGCAGAACTTCCAGGAATCAATAAAGAAGATATTGAAGTTAAAATTACAGATGACTACCTCACCATCTCTGGTGAGAAGAAGAAAGAGGAAAAAGTAGAAAAGAAAGACTACTACAGATATGAACGTTCATATGGCTCATTCTCAAGAACTTTCAGACTTCCTGTAGATGTTCAGACAGATAAAGCAAAAGCAAAATTTGAAAAAGGCGTGCTTGAGATAAGAATTCCAAAGACTGAAGAAGCTAAGAAAAAGGAAAGGAAACTTCAAATTGAATAAGAAAGGTGGAGGGCTCAAGCCCTCCTTTTAATTTTTATGAAAAAACTGCTTATTACAGGTGCAACGGGTTTTGTTGGTAGATATATTGTAAATGAAGCCCTCCAAAAGTCCTATGATATTCATCTAATTGTTAGAAATTCTACAAAAGCTAAAGCTTTATTCGGAGAAAAACCAAAAATATATCAACTTAAAGAGTTTAACAATAAAAAAGAGCTGAGGAAGATAATAGAAGTTATAAATCCTCAATATGTTATTCATCTTATCGGAATTATTCAAGAAAAAAAGTCAGATACCTTTGAAAAAGTCCATTATGAGTATTCTAAAGTGCTTTATGAAACTTTAAAGGATTTTTCCGTTGAAAAAATAATACATATGAGCGCTCTTGGAGTCGGAGAAAAAGCTCCATCAAAGTATCATATTACAAAACTTAAAGCTGAAAAAGAGCTTATAAAAACAGGAATTCCATTTGTAATACTACGTCCATCATTTATAATAGGTCATGAACAGCTTCTTTTTGTAAAACTAAGGACAATTTTAAATAATCTGCCATTTTTATTATTTCCTGATATTCGTAACTACTATTTTCAGCCAGTTGATGTAAGGGATGTTGTAGAATGTTTTCTTAAAGCGATTGATTACAATGGGCAGGGAATTTTTGAACTCTGTGGAGATGAAAAAGTTACTTTGAAAGATATAGTTCATGATTTTGGAAAACATCTTGGTAAAAATATTATTTTTATTCCTTTTCCGAAGCTACTGCTGAAAATTTTTGCTTCTGAACAGTATAAAATGATGTGGAAAGATAATGTGTGCGGAAACCCTGATGCCTTGCCAATGGAAATAATTCTTAAAAGGAGCCCAACTCCTTATAAAGAACAAATAAGTCATGCTGCAAAATATTAATCTATAATTTCAACAAAAACCTCTTCTCCTTCCAGTATGCCAAGTAACTCAGAGGGAATATGAACAATTCCGTGAGCCTTCACAAGACTCATTATAAGTCCTGATTTACTTAGTAATGGAGTTGCCCATATCTCACCATTATGCTCTTCAAGATAAACCCTTATGAAATCCTGTCTTCCAGCCTGAGAATGAATACTTCTTGACATCTTTGCTTTTACTGTCTTTTTAAAATTTTTATCAGTAAGCCCAAACACGTAATTAATTACTGGCTTTACAAAAAGCTCAAAACATATATAAACAGCAACAGGATGCCCAGGTAAACCAAAAACAGGTTTCCCATTGCAGACTCCACCAATAATAGGTTTTCCAGGTTTTATTGAAGCACCATGAAAAAGCACTCCTGGTAAGCCGATTTCATTAATAATCTTTGCAGTTAAATCCTTTGTGCCTGCAGATGTTCCTCCTGTAATAAGCACTATATCACTCAGTTCATAAGCCTTTGTAACAGCTTTTTTAATCTCATTGTAATCATCTTTAATAATTCCCATTTTTAAAGGAATTGCACCATTTTCATAACATAGCCCAGCAAGAGTGAAAGAATTTACATCTCTTACTTTACCAGGAGTGACCTTTTCTGTATGGGGCATTATCTCGTCTCCTGTGAGAATTATGGAAATCACAGGCTTTCTTATAACCTTTACATCTTTAATTCCCAATCCAGCGAGTGCACCTATATCCTGAGGCTTAAGCCTATGACCTGCTTTTATAATAGTTTCTCCTTTCTTTGCATCTTCATCCAGAAATATAACATTTTCACCGGGCGAAACAGCCTTCAAAACTTCAATTAAATCGTCTGATACCGTATTTACATGCTCAACCATTACTACAGCATCTGCTCCTTCAGGAAGCATACCCCCTGTTGCAATTGATGCTGCTTCTCCATTTGAAAGAGAGAAATCTGGAATAGCTCCCATAGGTATATCAGCTTTGATTTTAAGATAAGCTGGAGAGCTTTCTTTTGCGCCAAATGTATCAGATGCCTTCACAGCAAATCCATCAACAGTTGAACGATTAAACCCAGGAAGGTCTTCTGGTGATATAATATCTTCTGCAGTAACTCTTGAATATGCCTCTTCAATTGGAACTATTTCAGAAGAAAGGCTTCTCTGAGTAATATGTTTAAAAATAAGCCTTACCGCATCTTCTGGAAATAGATATTTTTTATCAAGCATGAGATTAATTATACAATATGCTAAAATATTTAGTCATGATAATTCAGGTTGCTTTACCTGTATTTGAAGGTCCTCTTGATTTACTTCTTCATCTTATAAAACAAAATAAAATAGATATCTATGATATCCCCATTGCCTTGATTACAAAGCAGTATCTTGAATATCTTGAGCTTATGAAAGAGCTTGACCTTGAGATTGCCTCTGAATTTCTTGTCATGGCTGCAACATTGATTTATATAAAATCAAAAATGCTTCTTCCGAAACAAGAACAGCCTGAAGAAGAGGAAGACCCGAGAAAAGAACTTGTTGAACAACTAATTGAATATGAAAAAATCAAAGAAGCCTCCCAGCTTCTTAAAGAGCGATATAAGATTTGGTCAAAGGCTTTTTCAAGAAATACATCAAAGGAACAAGAGCTTTTTCTTGAAGAATTAAGTATATTTGACCTTTTCCAAGCCTTAAGAAAAATCCTTGATAAACCTCAGCCAAAGATATATATTCCAAAGGAAACCATTAAAATTGAAGAAAAAATTGAGCAGATTTTGAATATATTGAAATTTAAAAAATCTATAACTTTTCAAGAACTTTTTAGCCCTGATTGTTCAAAGCTTGAAATTATAGTAACTTTTCTTGCATTATTGGAATTATTGAGGTTAAAGTTTGTCAAAGCTTTTCAAAAAAATCCCTTCGGTGAAATTTTAATAAAGTTGGAGGAGGAAAATGAAGATAGGGATTATATCTGATACACATGACCACATGGATAACATAAGAAAAGCATTGGCAGTTTTTAAGAAACATAATGTAAAAAAGATTATTCATGCAGGAGATTTTGTTTCTCCTTTTACATGGAGAGTTTTTAAAGAATTTGAAGGTGAAATCTACGGAGTTTTTGGAAACAATGATGGTGATAGAGTTCTTCTTAAAAAAATGTATGGTGAAAGAATTCAGCCTCAGATAAGAGAATTTGAAATTGAGAGTAAAAAGTTTGCACTTATGCATGAACCTCAGATGCTTGAAGCACTCACGCTCTCAGGTAAGTTTGACATAATAGTATATGGACATATGCATGAGATTGACATTCGCAAACTAAATAATACATTGATTATAAATCCTGGTGAGGCATGTGGTTGGCTTTACGGAAAGGCAACAGCAGTAATACTTGACCTTGAAAGTTTAAAACCAGAAGTAGTGTCTCTTTGAATAAATGAGGCAGTCAATTCTTGTTAATCCGTATTTTAAAGCTATATTTATAGCATCTTCAAACTCTTTTCGTGTTATTCTTCTATTTATTTCTGGATAATCATTTGCCTGCCAGCAGGGTCTGTATTGATCCATAATGTTGATATAGGTGTTTTTAGAGATTTCCTCAGCAATGAATTTCACCACTTCCTCTGTCCCTGCTATATTATTTGGCAAAACAAGGTGTCTAACAAGTAAGCCTCGCAAAGCTATTCCCTGTTCATTTATAACTAAATCGCCAACCTGTCTATGCATTTCCTTGAGTGTCTGCTTAGCAACATCAGGATAATTTTTAACTTTTGAATATTTTTCTGCCAGAGTTTTATCTGCATATTTAAAATCAGGCATATAAATATCAATTATTCCATCAAGAATTCTCAATGTCTCAATGGATTCATAACCACCAGAGTTATAAACAATGGGAAGTTTAAGCCCCTGTTTGCTGGCGATATAGATAGATTTAATTATCTGTGGGACTTGATGTGTTGGAGTAACAAGATTTATATTATGACAGCCTGAATTTTGAAGAGAAATCATAATATTAGCAAGCTCCTCATAAGAAATTTCATCACCCTCTCCAAGATGGCTTATTGTCCAGTTCTGACAATATACACAGGCTAAGTTACAAAATCCAAAAAATATTGTTCCTGAGCCGTATCTTCCTACAAGAGGTAATTCCTCTCCAAAATGAGGTCCCCAGCTTGAAACATATGGTTTATCAAGTACTCTGCATACTCCTTTTTTACCTGAGGTTCGGTCAACATGACAGTTTCTTGGGCAAAGAGTGCATTTTTTTAGTATCTCAAAAGCTTGTTCAATTTTTTCTTCAAATTCTCTTTCAGAAAGCTTTAAATAAGCAGCAATAAAATCCATAAATTATATTATCATATGTTCAATGTAATGGTTTATGGTTTTAAAAATTTCTAAAACTCATTTTAAGTTTAAGTAAGACTATTCAAAAGACTATAATTTCCTCTGGAATTCCTAACTTTTCTTGCCATTCCAAGCCCTTTTACCTATCATTCCGATGAGCGTTAGTGCCGAGGAATCTCCTCCGCTTTTTTCGTAACAGAACATGCGGAGATTCCTCAGACCCATTGATGGTGTTTGGAATGACAGTTAAATTAAACAGCCTCAACTATTATAAAAGCCTGAAAAAAAGTGTGGTATAATTTTATATGAATCTTTCAATAAAAAAAGCTCAAAAAAAAGAAATAGAACAATTAAAACACATACTAAATGAACTCCGCAAAAAAAATAAAATTCTTTTAGCATATCTTTATGGTTCATCTGCAACTAAAAATATCCATGCCAGATCAGACATTGATCTGGCTCTGTATATAAATGTTCCTGAAAATGAATCATTTGATATTATTGAACAAATAGTTATGTCTATTGACAGAGACGTGGAAATATTAAGACTTGATGACGAGGATGAATCTCCTTTTATCATACAACAAGCTTTAAAAGGAGTTGCATTAGTTGAACCTGATACTGAAACACTTTATAAGTTATTTGATAGAGTTTTACATGAAACAGAAACTATAAGATTTAGAAGAAAAATAAAAGATGAATCAAAAGGCGAATAAACTCCTGTCCTTTCTGAATGAAACTATTGATTATTTTCTAAAAAAATATAAAAGCATAGATAAAAATAGATATTTTGCTGACAGAGATGCAAGAGCAATTCTTGATAAAACAATTAATGATATTATTTTATGTATTGTTGATATATGCGAAGAGATACTGAAAATAAATAATAGAACCATTCCTGATACTTATAAAGATACTGTTTTAGCTTGTTATGAGTTTATTGGAGATTTAGCATTAAAATTAGCTCCTCTTACAAAACACAGAAATGAGACAATTCATCAATATTTAAAAATGAATTGGTATAACATTCAGATTGTAAAAAGTAAACTTCCTGAAATTCAAGATTTTTTAAAAAAGACACAAAATATTTTTAACTCCTAATGGACAATAAAGTCTGTTCAAGAACTTGTAATTTATTGAACAGGCTCTTTTTTTGAAGGTAATTTTTCTGGTTGTTTTAAGTTTTTAAATATATTCCTAAATGCTTCAACTAAAATTGTCTTTCTTAGATTTTTAAGTTCTTGATTCTCTGGATAGAGTGCAAGCCCCTCTTCAGAGGATTTTACAGCCTCATTTAAATATTCAAACTGTCCAAAATGCTTTCCAAGACTAAACAAAACATAGGCATCATATTGAAAAACCTGAGGAATAGGGATTCTTTTTTTCTCAGTTTCTGACCAGTTTAAAAAATCATAGAGATAATTTTGATTCTGCTCAATATCCTTCAAAGCATTCTCAGCACTGTAAAACATGTACATGGGTTTAGCCCAGTTTTTGAGATATAAATTTTCTTTTGCAGGAATCAGGTTTTCAATTTTCGCATTTTTACCTTCAGAGTATTCTATATACCATATGACAAGCTGGTTATAGGCTATAAATGTTTTTACAATGTGAACGGAAAATAAAATAAACAGAAATGAAAGTGCTCCTGCCGCTGCTATGCTTAATTTTTTCTGGATTTTAAACTCTGTTTTCTTTAAAAAATGTGATGTTGCCATTGCTCCAATAAGCACAAAGGTAAACCAGTGGGCAACTGAAAGATGAAGGGGATACTCAAGCATCATATGAATCAGAAAAGGAGTGAGTAAAGCAGTATAAAGACCCGCACGTTGATAGCCAATTTTTTTAAAAAACTTTAAAATGCCATATAAAAGGCATAAAACTCCCAGAATACCAAAAATCCCGCTTTCAGCTACAATCAGAGAAAGTTCATTATGGGGATGATGGGTATACTGATTTCCTGTGCCTTTATAATAATCAGGATTTGATTTTTTCACCTTTGCCTGATAATACATGTAAAGACTACCAAAATTTGAAAACCCCTGTCCTGTAAAAGGATTTTCCTTAAACATATCAAATGAAGTTTCATACATGAGTATTCTTTCCCTGTAGGATACCTGCTCAGGATCAGAAAACCACTTTATCTTTTTCACTGCAAGTTTTTCTATACCAAGCTGGTCTTTCACAGAAAGAAGGAAAAAACCAGCTGAGACTCCGGCAATAAACAGCATCAGCCAGACAAAGACAGTCTTTTTAATTGGTTTATAGGTCTTTCTTCTTACTAAAAATATCAAAATTATAGCAAGGACTACGCCAAGAAGTCCTGTTCTTGACTGAGCAATAATGAGGCTTAAGGATAAAAGAAAAATTCCAGCAAAGAAAAGAATTTTTTTAAATGATGAAAAGCTCCTGAGCCATGCAGTTGAGACAAGATAGAGGCTTACAATAAGTCCTGTTGCTACCCATGAGGCAAAGAGATTTTTTTGCTGAAAAACTCCTCCAACCATTCCTGCCTCAGGAGAAGGAGTAACGGGAATGTATCTGTAAAGTCCAAAAAACTGGATAATTCCTATGAGGGACTCAATAACTGCAGAAAGAAATATTAAAAGAAAAATAAAAAGCTTCTGCTTCTGGGTGAGTTCATACTGATGGAAGGCAAACCAGAGGACAAAGCCACCCACAAGCCATGCAGAGCTTATTAAAAAGTAATCAAGGTTTCTGATTTGATTGAAAACAATGCTACCAATCCATGCAGTAATAAAAAAAAGAATGTATATTTTCAGAGGTGACTCTTTAAGAGTTCTTTCTTTAAGCACCTTCAGACAGGCGATAAAAACAACTGTTCCTGAAGCAAACCAAATTACATATTCAACCTGCTTTGCAATAACTCCACCGATGTTGGGTAAAAATATATGCATTATAAATAAAAAAATAGCTGAAAGAATTATAAGCAGGATTTTTTCAGCGGAAAGTTTACTAAAAATCATTTTAAAAAAGGGAGGCATAAGCCTCCCAAAATTACTATGGAGCTCTGTCAAAGTAATAAACTAAGGCTTTTGCAGCAGATGTCCAGTTATTATCTGTGGTGTACAGAGTAACACCATTTACCAACCAGCTTGCTGAAGTTATTGTAGCACTTTCTGCTGCTCTTACTCTGCCGCTCTTTGCATCAACTGCTCCATCAACAGCTGTATCAAATGCCTCCATATAAATAAGCTCAGCATCAGAAAAAGATGCTCCTCCAGTGGTAGTTGTATTTGTGATAGCAATTATATTCCTTTTTTGTGTCTGTCCATCATTCCCAAGCCATACATAAAAGGTATAGGAACCTATAGTTATAGCATTTGTTGTAGGTGCGTCAGTAAATCTACCTTTGTTTACAATATCATCATATGGATTACCATCTATTATAGGATCATTTTTATCAGCTCCGGGGAAATATCCCTTTCTGTCAAAAAATGTCCAGCTTAAAATCTCAAACTGCCTTACATCATTAACAAATTTTTTAGCTCTTGCATTTTCAATCAGATCTTTCCCCTTTAACACTGCACCAAGAATTATTCCAATAATAACAAGGACAATTGCAAGCTCAATAAGTGTAAAACCTCTTTGATTCTTTAATACCTGCATAATGTAACCTCCTCAATCTTCTGATATATTCCAACTTCAGACGGTAATAGACTAATTATTACAATAAAAAGTCAAAGGGAGGCATAAGCCTCCCAAAATTACTATGGAGCTCTGTCAAAGTAATAAACTAAGGCTTTGGTTGAAGATGTCCAGTCTCCTGAAATTGTTGGTGAAGTTATCAGCCAGGAAGCTGAATTCACTGTAGCATCTGTTGCTGCTCGTATTCTTCCTGTTGTTCCGTCAACTGCTCCATCAACAGCTGTATCAAATGCCTCCATATAAACAAGCTCAGGATCAGAAAATGCAGCAGGTGTTGTGTTACTATTTGTAACAGCGATTATATTTTTCTTTGGAGTGCCATTATCATTTCCAAGCCATACATAAAAGGTATAGGAGCCAATATTTATAGCATTTGTTGTAGGTGCGTCAGTAAATTTGCCTTTGTTTACAATATCATCATATGGATTACCATCTATTATGGGATCATTTTTCTCAGCAC
This sequence comes from Thermodesulfovibrio yellowstonii DSM 11347, assembly GCF_000020985.1. NCBI lineage: Bacteria > Pseudomonadati > Nitrospirota > Thermodesulfovibrionia > Thermodesulfovibrionales > Thermodesulfovibrionaceae > Thermodesulfovibrio > Thermodesulfovibrio yellowstonii. The sequence continues at coordinate 339,508 of NC_011296.1, read as the reverse complement.
CCGGAAAATATCCCTTTCTGTCAAAAAATGTCCAGCTTAAAACTTCAAACTGCCTTACATCACTGATGAATTTCTTTGTCCTTGCATTTTCAATCAGATCTTTCCCCTTTAACACCGCACCAAGAATTATTCCAATAATGACAAGGACAATTGCTAATTCAATGAGAGTAAAACCTTTTTGATTTTTTAACATAACCTGACCTCCTTTTAAGTTTTTAATTTTAATGGTGCAAATTATATGCCATGTTAGCATAATTCTTTGGAGGTCGGTTGCGCCACTGGGAGACTTCCATAACCACCATGGCGCCCATCTTGGCAGTTATGGAATCCTTCCTCCAGAAAGAAAGTCTCTCACCTCCTTTCCTTTGGGTTTAAACTATAACAATCCTGCATTTTTTAATATTTCTGCTATCCTGGAGTCAACCTTTGCAAGCTCTCTCAATGCTTTCTCCACTCTGTCCTGTCTTTCTTCAAGTTCCTTATTTTTCCTTATTGCTGGTTGAAGTGCTGTGCGCCTATCCCATATTACAAAACCAACAACACCAATTGTTTGAGCAAAAATCACACTGATAAGTATGTACATTAAATTCTTCAAATCATCAATTCTTTTATCAAGGGAATCAATTCTTTGATTTACAGCCTTAAGTCCTTCTTCAACCCTTATAAGTCTCTCTCTGTCTTCCTGAGTAAAAGGTATCTCCTTTGCAAAGGATACCGAAGTTCCTAAAATAAAGATTGATAAAATTATAATCAACAATTTTTTCATATTATTCCTCCAATTGCCTCCTTAAAAATCATCTGGAAACTGCTCAGAATATTCTTCAATGACCTCTCATTCCGATGCATTTAGGCTCAAGAGTTTCTTTTAATTCTTCAAAAAATTCACATATATCTATCATATTAGCAATTATGCATTAAATCCATAATTTTGTCAACGGTTTGGCTATTTATTTCCATAGAGATTTCCATATAGCAGAGACTATCCGGTAAATTGCTAAAATCTTTAATTTTTACAAAATCTTTTTTTGTTGTAACAAGAACTTCAGCCTCTGCTGCAAGATTCAAAATCTTTTTTAATGTTGTTTCACTGTATTTTTTATGGTCAATAAATTTTTTATATCTGCCAACTTTAAATCCGACACCATTTAAAAGGGTTAAGAAACCTTGAAAGTTCCCAATCCCTGCAAAGGCAAAAACTTTCTGCCCTGCTGGTTCAATTTTTCTACCATCCATGCTGATTATTCCTTCAACTTTAAAAGGAGCGAAATAGACCTCTTTTATTCCCATATCTTTGATATGCTGATAGATTGTATTATTTTCCTTTTTGGTTATAAAAACCATATCTGCCTCTGTAATCTCGGTGAGGGGCGACCTGAGAGGACCGCATGGAATTAAACAACAATTGCCAAATCCTTTAAATCCGTCAATAAGTAAAATATTCACATTCCTGTAAAGCTTCCAGTGCTGAAATCCATCATCAACTATAAAAACCGCTCTGCCTTTGTCAGTAAAGCCTAATTTTTCAATTGCATAAATTCCACCACTGTATCTGTCAGGGCATTTTATCACTATAAGCCCCTCCATAGCCATCATAAGAGGTTCGTCTCCAACATCCCGAGCAATCATCTCCTCTGTCACCACTAATGGACCTTTAAGTCTACCTCTGTAGCCTCTTGTAAGAATAATGGGCTTGTATTCTCTTTTTTTTAGCTCCTTAGCAAGGGCTATTGTAAATGGGGTTTTCCCAGTGCCTCCAACTGTCAAATTTCCAACGCTTATTACAGGAAAGGGTAGTTTTTTTTGACTCTTTAAATCTTTTTTCTTCTTTCTTAAATAAAAAAATAAATAAATTCTCTCAAAAATATTCATCCCTCCAGAAAACTCCATTTATAAGCTTAACAACAGGCTGGGATTCATAAAATTCAATTATATTAACGCAGGCAAATTCCTGCTCAATCCTGAAGATATTTTCCAGAGGCATACCAAGAATATTACATAATATAACCCTATTTATTCCTCCATGAGCTGTTATAAAAATTTGACTACCATTATGATTTTTCAAAATTTCTTTTAACGCATCACTGGCTCTCTTACTTACCTGTATTGTACTTTCTCCCTGAGGAGGACAGAACCTAAGAGGATCTCTTCTCCATCTTTCAAATTCTTCAGGATATAGGGATACTATATCATTAATGCTTAATCCTTCCCATGTTCCAAAGTTTCTCTCTTTAAGAATATTCTTTGATTTAACTTCAACTAAAAGCGCTCTACTTAAAATCTCAGCTGAAGTTACAGCTCTTTTAAGAGGTGAAGAATAAATAATCTTTGGTTGAAGTTCGTATTTTTTTATATAGTTTTTTAAAAACTGCGCAACTTTTTCCACCTGCTTTTCCCCTATTTTACTGAGAGGAACATCAATGTGTCCTTTGTAAACCTTTTTCGGTCCTTCTGTTTCTCCGTGTCTTAATAGATAGATAACCAGAGTTGGATTCATCAGTATTCAATCCCTTTTCTTGCTTTTATTCCTCTGTCAAAGTAATGTTTTATTTTCTTCATTTCAGTAACAAGGTCTGCTCGTTCAATTAGCCAGTCTGGAGCATTTCTGCCAGTAATTATAAGCTCTGCTTTTTTTGAAAGCTGAATCAATCTTTCAACATCTTCACGGCTGAGTAATCCGATGCTCAATGCAACAGAAAGTTCATCAAAAACAACCATATCATAGGTATTTTTTTCAAGCTTTTTTTCAATTTCTTTAACACATTCTTTCACAGTTTCCATCTGAGACTCTTCAGGAGTTTTATATACAAAACCTGTGCTACAGCGGTAAATCTCAATCAGTTCTGGAAATTTTTGAAATATCTCAATCTCTCCTGTGTGAACTCCTTTTATGAATTGAACAAATAATACTCTAAAACCATTACCAATTGCTCTTATAGCGAGCCCTACTGCTGCTGTTGTTTTACCTTTTCCATCACCTGTGTAAACATGAATCATTTAGTTTACTCCTAAAATCTTCGTTAATCCTTTTTTAATAAGACTTACAGCAATTGCACTTAAAAGAAGTGCCATTACTTTAGCAAAGGCTTTTATTCCATGAATTCCCATGACTTTTATTACAAACTCTGCTTTTTCAAGCATTACCCATGCAATCAAAAGATTCAGAGAAAGTGAAAAAATTACAATTGGATATCCATAGTTTCCTGCAAGAATGATTAAAGTTGTGAGCGTTGCAGGACCTGCAAGTAAAGGAGTACCAATTGGAACAACTCCGAGTGTATCACTAATCGTAAGTTCTTTTTCTTTTACTCTTAAAATATCTGAAATTGAAAGAATTAATAAAAGAATTCCTCCTGCTATCATAAAATCTTCAAGTTTTATTCCAAGAAGTGAGAATATAAAATTTCCAAGAAAGAGAAATAATGTTCCTACTAAAAATGCTGTTATTACTGACTGACGGGCAATGTGTTTTCTTTCTTTATCAGGAACTCCTTCAACCAAAGAAATATACAAAGGCAGAATTCCTGGCGCATCTATCGCGACAAAAAGGGGTATAAATGTAAGTAAAAATGTATTTAAAATCTCCACTTATTTTTGTTCTTGTTCCTTTTCTTTTTCTTCCTCTTCTTCAATTTTCACTGTAACATCCTTTACAAAATCAGGACATTTCTGCCCTGCTTTAAGGGAAAACTGCTTTTGGCATGTAGCTCTCCATGCACAGATTATGCACATTGGTTTTTGCTGTTCCTTCATGTTATCCTCCTCCTATATTCTATATTTATTTTGATAAATTTTCTTGCAGTCTCAATAACTATTTTAGCTCCCTCAATAGCTTTCAAAGTATCTTCTTTTGTATATTCCTCAGACTCTTTCTTTTTTTAATCACTTAGATATTTCAGCAATTTTAGACAAATTAAAATGTATTCCTTCAGGAAATTTATCTTTATCAATATCACTGGCAGGGCTGAATCTATCTGAGGCAACTGAGTCAAAAATTACCAAACTGATGAACCTATATCCGCAGAACTCTATTATCTCTTGTTTAAGTTTCTCTATGAGGCTGTAATATTTTTCTCTGTATCCCATGTCTTATTATACCCTAAGACTGTAAAAATATGGTTCTGAAGAAATTTTTCCATTTCATTGAATAGTTTATCCGAAATTTTTACTCTTTCTAAAAAATTCAATGTCCATGTTGATATTTCCTTAAGCAGTTTTATAACTCCCTGAGATATAGGGATAGGTAGAGCTGAAGATGAATAATGATATGAAGAAGAACATTTTTTACAGATAATAAATCCGCTGGAATAATAAAATTCTTCTTTTAACTCTTGTCTGCAAACTCCACAGTTTTTAAAATCAGGAAGATAGCCCAAAATACTTAATCCCCTAACTTTTAGAAAGAGGATATAGTTGTCAGGTTTTATTCTTTTTTCTAAATAAAGAAGCGTATTAAGCAGGAGATAAAAAAGTTCACTATTTGGTTCTTTCTTAGGTAGAGCCTGTATTAAAAATCTCAGAGCATTAGCTATCTGTAGAAATAATCTGTAGTTTTCTCTGATTGTCTGAAAAGGATGGATAATATCTGATTGAATAATCTTTTGAAGATTATCTTCTTTACCAATAAAAGATATTTGGGAATAGGTCAAAGGCTCAAGGGAACTTCCAAATCTACTTTTTATTTTACGAGGACTTTTAGCAAAAAGATTCAAAAGGCCATAATTCTTCGTAAGATAAGTTACTATTAAATCCGCCTCACCATAGGGAATGTTCTTTAGGACAATGGCTTCTGTGCTATAGTGCATTCACTACATGATATTGCCAAAGTCTTCTGGCTTGAGATTTTTAAGCCACTCTTCCAGTTCATCAGCCTTTCTCAACTCAAATATGCCTTCCTCAACAAATATGGGTGCCTGAACTCTTAAAGCAATGGCGACTGCGTCAGAAGGACGGGAATCAATGGTTTTTTCTCTAATACCATCGTGTGTATATATTAAGGCATAGTAAGTATTGTCAATCAAGTCAGTTATAACAACCTTTGTAATACGAACCTCAAGTTCATCAAGAATATTTTTTATCAAATCATGGGTTAAAGGTCTTGGCGTTAGCACCTTGCCCAGTGCAAGAGCAATTGAATCTGCCTCGGGTTTACCAATCCAAATCGGAAGGGTTTCTTCTCCATCTACTTGCTGAAGAAGTAAAATATACATTCCACTTCTTGGGTCAAAAAGCAATCCTTCTACTTTCATCTCAATCAACATCTCAATACCCCAGTGATTTCAATAACATGTCTTTCTGTCTCCATTTTTTCCTAACCTTAACCCATACTTCCAAAAAAATCTTTGTTCCTAAAAATTTCTCAATATCAAGTCTTGCCTCTGTTGCAATTTTTTTCAATCGTTCGCCCTTTTTTCCTATTATAATAATTTTTTGACCTTCTCTTTCAACATAAATATTTGCTCCTATGGAGATTAATTTTTCTGTTTCTTCCCATCTTTCAATATCAACTGCAACTGAATAGGGTATTTCATCATGTGTATATTTCATAATTTTTTCTCTTATAAACTCAGCAACCATGAACCGTTCTGCCTGGTCAGTAAGCATGTCTTCAGGATAAAGAATGGGAGAGTCTGGCAGATAAAAAATAATTCTTTCAACTAATCTTTCAATTCCATCTTTTTTAAGTGCAGAAATTGGAATAATTTCCTGAAATGGATGAAGATCATTATAAAGCTCTATTAATGGAAGAAGATTCTGTTTTGCTACAGTATCTATCTTATTAATTGCAAGAATAACAGGTTTATTAAGCTTTTTCAGTCTTTCAATTATTGAAAGTTCATCATTTCCCGGTGCTTCGGGCTCTACCATGAACACTATTAAGTCAACCATATCCATTGCTTCTTGAGCTTCTTTAACCATAAACTCACCAAGTTTATGTCTTGGCTTATGAATCCCTGGTGTATCAATAAATATAATCTGTGCATTAGGAAGATTTTTAATTCCGGTGATTCTATTTCTTGTTGTCTGAGGCTTTTCAGTTACAATTGAAACCTTTTCACCAATAACTGTATTAATAAGCGTTGACTTGCCTACATTAGGTCTACCAATTAATGCAACATATCCACATTTCATTTAAGTTCTTCCAATGCTTTACGGATTCTTTCAATGCCTTTGGATAGATTTTCCATGCTTGTTGCATAAGATATTCTTATATAGCCTTCTGCTCCGAAAGCAGACCCTGGAACAAGAGCAACCTTAGCTTGTTCAAGTAAATATATGCTTAGATCCATTGATGAGTTTATTTGATTATTAGAAACTTTTTTGCCAAGCACTTTGCTAATATTAGGGAAAGCATAAAAAGCTCCCTTTGGCATTTTGCAGGATATTCCTCCGATACTGTTTAATCCCGCTACAAGATAGTTTCTTCTTCTCTCAAACTCCTGCCTCATCTTTTCAACACAGTCCTGAGGACCGCTAAGAGCTGCAACTGCAGCTTTTTGAGCTATTGATGTGGGATTAGATGTAGACTGACTTTGAATTTTTGTCATTGTCTTTATTATTTCTACAGGACCTGCAGCATAACCAATTCTCCAACCTGTCATTGCATGAGACTTGCTCAATCCATTTACCACTATGGTTTTTTCTTTTATCTCTTCTCCAAGAGAAGCTATACTTATATGTTTTTCATCGTCATATATAAGTTTTTCATATATTTCATCGGAAATAATATAAATATTATGTTTCAAAGCTATCTCTGCGACTTTTTCTAAAACTTTTTTACTATAAATAAACCCTGTTGGATTAGAAGGTGAATTAAGAATGAGCGCCTTTGTTTTTGGTGTAATCTTATTTTCAAGAACCTCTGGCTGAAGCATGAAGTTGTCCTCTTCATAGGTTTCTACAATTACAGGCTGGGCATCATTTATGAGAACCTGATCAGGATAGGAAACCCAATAAGGAGAAGGAATCATAACCTCATCCCCTGGTCCAAACAATGCCTGAGCAATGTTATAAAGAGAATGCTTTGCTCCGCAGGATACAAGAATATTTTCTTTTCCATATTTAAGTCCGTTATCTCTTTCCAGTTTATCAATAATTGCCTCTTTAAGTTCATCTATTCCGCCAACTGGTGTATACTTTGTAAATCCATCCCTTATTGCTTTTATTGCTGCTTCTTTAACGTGTTCTGGAGTGTCAAAGTCAGGTTCTCCTACTCCAAAATTTACTACATCAAATCCTTTGGCTTTCAATTCCTTGGCTTTTGAATCCACTGCAAGAGTAGGTGAAGGTTTAACCTTTTTTGTTCTTTCAGCTATCATTCTTCCTCCTCCATTATATATTTTCTCCGTGCTCTGCCTCCAAAGGATGTGAGCACTTCATAGGGTATTGTTCCCGCCCATTGAGCTATATGCGATGCTGTAATCTCTTCACTGCCTGTTTTGCCAAGAAGAATTACCTCATCATCAATTTGTACCTCTTGAATATCTGTTAAATCAATCATTGTTAAGTCCATACATACTGTTCCAACAACAGGAACCCTTTTACCTCTTACAATGACCTCTGCTTTATTGCTGAGACTCCTGAAATATCCATCTGCATAGCCAACAGGTATGACACCAATCAGGCTATCTTTCTTTGTTACAAAAGTGCCTCCATAGCTAATTGGTGTTCCTTTAGGAAGTTTTCTTATATCAAGAAGCTTTGTTTTAACAGTCATACATGGGATAAAGCCCTCTGCCCCATATCCATAAAGCATAAGCCCAGGTCTTACTGCATCAAATAAAGCTTCTTTATAATTCAATCCCTGAGAGTTGGCTATATGGAAAAGAGGTTTCATTCCTAAATTATGAAGAAATTCCCTTATTTTACTGAATTTTTTCATCTGTTCCTGTGTCCATTCAAGGTCTTCTGCACGGGAAAAATGACTCATTACTCCGTCTATTTTTAAGTTGTCCAACTGTGCAATCTTTTTAATTGTTTCACAGGGATTTTCATATATACCAAGCCTTCCCATTCCTGTTTCAACCTTTATGTGAACAGGAAGAATCACCCCACGACGAGATGCTTCCTTAGATAAAAACTCTGCTTGTCTGTAGTCAAATATTACTGGAATAAGATTGTATTTAAAAACGCCTTCTATTTCCCTGTCAAAAAGCACAATGATGGGGACTTTTATCCCTGCTTCCCTTAGAACAATAGCCTCCTCAGAAAAAGCTACACCAAGATAATCTACTCCAAGAAGTCCAAATACACGAGCAACTTCAACTGCACCATGTCCGTAAGCATCTGCTTTAACAATAGCAATTATTTTACAGGATACCCTTGTATTTCTCAGGTGAGCTTTAATTTTGGAGAAATTGTGAATGAGACTTTTTAAATTAATTTCTGCTTGTAGAAATCTGCTCACATTTATTTTTTCTCTTCAGTATTATCCTTTTTTGGAGTCACATCAATTTCATCTTTTTCGCTCGTTGCTTTCTTGAAATTCTTTATTGCTTCACCAATTCCCCTGCCAATCTGAGGTAGTCTCGTTGCTCCAAAGAGAACAATTACTATAACAAGGATAATCAATAATTCCTGTGTGCCTAATCCAAACATTTTATGCCCCCCTTTTTTAAATTTTCTAAATCTTCCTCTGTGTTTATATTAATAAAAGATAATCCTTCTTTGTCTAAATTTGCAACTTCTACTATTTCTGCACCAATATCATTAAGGAATTTGGTCATACTTAGTTTATCTTCCAAAAGCAATTTCTCCAGTTCATCAAGAAGTTTTCTGGAATAAATTCCAGGTAAAGGATAAATTTTACCATTATATGATGGAACTGTAGCAGTATTTGCTTCCTTTATATGTTTCTCCGAGAGAGCGCAAATAACTTCCCCTTTTACAAAAGGCATATCACAGGCAAAAGCAAATATATCATGTTTTGAATTTTTGATTGCCACATGTATTCCTGACATAGGTCCTCTAAAAGGATATATATCTCCCAATAAAGTAATGCCTGTATAGAAATAAAGCTCAGGGAAGTTTGTTACAATGAAAAGCTCCTCAAAAATGTCCTTCAGCTTTGTTACAATCATATCAATTATTTTTTCATTGTCAAAAGAGAGAAGACATTTCTGCCGTTTCATTCTTGAAGATTTACCACCTGCAAGAATAGCTGCAGTAAGAGGAATTTTAGTAAACAATTGCACCTAAGTATCCTACAACTTTATCGTAGTCTCTGCTTACTTCTGCAGAGGTTGTGTATTTTATCACCTGAATCTCTTTTGCTCCAAGAAGTTTTGTAGTATAAAGCATCGTTACAGTGGGAACAAAACCGCACATGGATATTCCATGTTCTAATACTGTATTATAAAGTCCTTCTGGATCAAAATGTCTAATCTTTTCAACTGCTAAAGAATCAACTTTCCTTGCAAGTTCATCAGGCAAATAGTGGCTCATATCTGTGCTTGCAACTACAACAACCTTATCTCTAAAATTAAGCTCATTCACTGCTAAAACAATGCCTTGTGCTAAACTCAAACAATCCTTAAGGGAAAGCATCTTTAATGTTATCGGCACAATTTGAGCTTCTGGATTGAGTTTATAAATAAATGGAAGCTGAACCTCCAGTGAATGTTCATGAAGATGAGCATGTATATCATCTTTGGCAAGAGGGCTTTTTTCAATAATTTTTTTTGCAAGTTCACTATGAATTTTTATGCTACCGAGAGGAATTTCCCATTCTCCCTCTGTCATTAAAGCAACATTTTCTCCATAGCCAGTGTGATTCGGACCTATAAGAATAAATATTTCTTTTGGTTTAAGTTTTGAATACACAGCACCTGCAACACTGCCAGAATAAACATAACCCGCATGAGGACATATTGCTCCAAAAGCATCTATTTTAAGGGTTGTAGGCATGTATTCTTCAATTTCCTGTAAAAGTTCTTTTGAATTTGATGGATAAAAATATCCTGCTACTGAAGGTCGTCTCTTAATCATTTATACTTCCTCTTCTATCTCTGTTCCCATATATTTGTCTGTATAGTCAAGAAATCTTGTGTAATCATTCAGGAATGTAAGATAAACTATATCAGTAGGTCCGTTTCTTTGTTTCGCCACTATTACTTCAGCTTTCCCTTTATTAGCAGGATTTTTCTTGTTATATACCTCATCTCTGTAAAGAAAGATTATTACATCAGCATCTTGCTCAATAGCTCCAGATTCTCTCAAGTTTGCCAGAGTAGGTCTTCTATCAGAAGTTTTTTCAACTGAACGATTAAGCTGACTCAATGCAATAACAGGAACTTTTAACTCCTTTGCCATAGCTTTAAGTGAACGAGATATATCAGCTATTTCCTGTTCTCTTACATCATAGTTATTTCTGCTTCGCATAAGTTGAAGATAGTCTATAACAATCAATCCAAGTCTACCTTTTTCCATTTTAAGCCTTCTTGCCTTTGCCCTTATTTCAAGAACACTCATCTGAGATGAATCATCTATATAAATCGGAGCTTCGCTAAGCTTGACTGCGGCATCTGTAATTCGCTCCCAGTCTCTCTTACTGATAAATCCCTTCCTTAAAGCTGAAGAATTTACCATTGCAATGCTACTTAAAAGCCGCATTGCAATCTGTTCCTTAGACATCTCAAGACTGAAAAAAGCAACAGGTTCACCAAGCTCTATTCCAACATGCTGGGCAATATTCAATGAAAAAGCTGTTTTACCCATTCCGGGTCTTCCACCAATAATTATCAGATCACCAGGTTGAAAGCCAGATGTTAACTCATCAAGGTCTTTGAATCCTGAAGAAACACCTGTTATTACCGCCTTCTTCTCATACATACTCTCTATTATCTTGAAAGTTTGCTTAACAACATCTTTCATATTATAAAAACTTGTATTTGTTCTTTTTTCTGATATTTCAAAAATCAATCTTTCTGCATAATCAATCATCTCCTCAGCATCTTCAGGCTCTTCATAAACCTTTGTAACAATCTCTGTGCAAGCACGAATAACTGACCTCAAAAGAGCCTTTTCTCTTATAAGCTTGGCATGATATCTTATGTTCGCAGATGTGGGAACAACTGTTGCAAGATTGCTTAAATAACCAAGTCCTCCAGTTTCTTCAAGTTCTCCTTTGTCCTTTAAATGCTCTGTAAGGGTGATAAGGTCAATTGGTTCATTTTTATCAAAAAGCTCCAGCATTGCTTGATATATTTTTCTGTGTCGCTCACTATAAAAATCTTCTGGCGAGATTATTTCAATTGCCTTTGTTATTGATTCGCCTTCAAGAATAATTGCACCAAGCACAGCCTGTTCAGCTTCAAGGCTTTGTGGTGGAAGTCTATCAACAGAATTCTCTATCTCTTTTAAATAAGCCATTATTCTGCGACTACATTTATTTTTAACTTTGCACTTAAATTTGAAAGCAGTTTGACCTCTACTTCATGCTCTCCTACTCTTTTTATTGGCTCTGAAATATTGATTTGCTTTTTGTCAACTAAAAAACCTTCTTTTTGTAAAAGCTCTGCTATATCCTTTGCTGTAATAGAGCCAAAAAGTTTTTGATCTTCTCCAGCTTTTGCTTTAATTGTAAGCTCAAGAGCACTGAGTCTCTCTGCTATTGATTCTGCATCCTGACGTTTCTTCTTTGCTTGTTCCTCAAATTTCTTTTTTTGATACTCAAGAACTTTTAAGTTTTTTTCATCTGCAATTAATGCAAGTCCTCTTGGCAGAAGATAGTTTCTTGCATATCCATCTTTTACATTAATAGTTTGTCCTGCTCTGCCTAATCCATGAACATCTTCTTTGAGAATTACTTTCATTCTGCCTCCCTACAAAAAATTTTTTAACTTAATATATCATACCATAATTTTTAGCTAATCGTTTATCCCTGTTTTTTATTTCTATCCTGTTCAAAAACTTGTAATTTGTTAAAAATCAATAAATCACAAGCCTTGCAATTTTTCAATTACCTCCATCTGTCATTCCTCTTCTTGTCATTCCCAGGAGCAAAGCGACGAGGAATCTCCTCGCCTCCAAAGGAAGAGACCCCTCGCTTACGCTCGGGGTGACATAATAAGACTGTCATTCAGAGCCGAGCGAAGCGAGCCCTGAGCCGTAGGCGAAGGGTCTGCGAGGAATCTCCTTATCTCCGATTTAAGGAGGAGATTCATGGGGTCATTGAGACCCGTCGGAATGTTCCGTGTTCTTTTGTCAAGTGCTTTTTACCAAACTGGGATTGAATTCTTTCCCACTTCTCAATACTCCAAAACACTGCCTGAGCAACTTATGCCCCACTGCCACCAATGCCAACTTCTTTGACTTCCCTTTTTTCAATAATCTCTCATATAATCCCTTGCAATATACATTCACCCTTATCGCTGACAGTGTACACATATAAAAAACCTTCCTCACATAACTGTTGCCCCTCTTCATTATGCTTCCCCTCCCCCTCACTGTATCTCCACTCTCATACGGCGAGGGACATATCCCTACAAAACTCCCTACTTCCTTCGCTCTGCTAAACCCCTCAAATCCCCTAAGCATTGATACTACTACACTTATCGCTCTGTCACTTATCCCAGGTATGCTCTCAAGTAATTCCCTCTGCTTCTTAAATTTTTCCCTGCAAAGCTTCTGTATTTCTTTCTCTACCTTTTTCATGCTACTGCTCAGTGCCTTTATTATCCCATCATAATACCTTAGCACTTTCTTGATGCCTTCCATAGGAACATGGCTCAATGCTTCCCTCTGGTTCTTAACCATGTTTATCTGCCTCTGAAAATCATCAAGTAACCTCAACCGGGTTTCTATTTGCTTCTGAGCCTCTGTCTTAGGTCTATATAGCTTCCCATCAAAAAATTGCCTCCCATACTCAGCTATCACTATGGAGTCTACTTTGTCTGTCTTTGCTCTCTTGCCCTTTGCCTCAAAAAATTTCCTCATTGAATAAGGATTAATCACTCCTACATTATATCCGCTCTCATACAGATAATGAGCCAATCTTAGATGATAGACCCCTGTATGCTCCATAACAATTAGTAACTCCGATTTTTCTATCTCTTTCAAATGCCTATTCAATTCCTTCTCAAATTCCTCTGGACAATATAAGCTCTTAAACGTTACTGTAGTGTCTCCATTGAGTATCGCTGCATTAAGATACTTCTTTGATACATCAATACCTATGAAAACTTTGTAAGTGCTCATTATAAACCCCTCCTTATTAGTATATTGATTTTTTCGGAGGACTTCCTTTAACCTATCATCGTGGTAAGTAATACAGGTTCCAGACCTGATGTTCCCGTTCAGGTTCAGGAAGCGCAAGGAGAGGGAGCAACATTCCGAACGGTCTTGCATGACCAATGACAACTCGCTCTTCCTCTCCTTCACTTTTACTCCTCCTCTATAATTGTAAACCATCACCACGATCTTTAACCTCCATTATTTAATATACGATGACAATTAGTAATTGAACAGCCTCTATTTCTTTGAAAGTTGTTCAAAAATTTTTAAAAAAGATTTTCTTAACTCTGGGTCTGAGATTTTTCTAAAATACTCAAGAAAAACTATTTCTTCTTCAGAATAAATCTCTATATTCTCTTTCTTGTATATTTCAGATAAAATTGCACTTAATGGCACATCCAGTGCTCTTGCTATATCAATAAGCCTGTCTACTGTTATTTTTGATTTTCCCTTCTCATACTTCTGAAGCTGTTGATAGGTTATTCCAATTTTTTCAGCAAGCTCCATCTGGGAAAATCCCTTTGCTTTTCTGAGTCTTTTTATTATCTCACCTATTTTCATCAACTTAAAACATTAAAACTTAAAACCTTTTAAAATCTATCAATTCTTAGTTGCAAAATTGTTGACTTTATATATTAAAAGTTGTATAAAATATATTTTATGAGTAAGAAAGTTCTTATTATTGAAAATAATAGATTCGTCAGAGATTTCCTCGCAGAATGTCTTAGGGCATGGGGCTACGAGTCAGAAACTACAGCAATAATTACAGAATCATGGTCAACCTATAATTTTATTATAGCTGATTATATAACAATTAAGGAATTAAATCTTCTTGATCGTATATCAGAAATAGCTTTAGATAGACCTGTTATAATAACATCAACTATAAATTGCCCTCAAGAAGAAGTTTTAAAAGAAAAAGCTTTCTGCATTAATAAACCTTTTTCTGTTAATGAGTTTAAGGAGATTTTAAAAATCGTTGACGAAGGATTTCATAAAGAATTGCTGTAGCAGCCATAGCAACATTCAAACTTTCAGCTTTTCCCTTATGAGGAATTTTACAACTTGTATGCTTTATTGCTCTTAAATCTTGACTTACTCCCTTAGATTCATTTCCAAAAACAATTGCTAATGGTTTTGTAAAATCCATATTAAACGAAGATATCGTTGCCTTTAAATCTGTTATTACAAGATTAAGTCCATATTTAGAAACAAATTCTTCAATTTCTTTCACTGTAACCTTTATTACAGGAAGAAAAAAAATACTTCCTGCTGAAGCTCTCAAAGCCTTGTTTGAAAAAGGATTACATGTTCCATGTGTAACTAAAACAGCCTCTGCACCAAAAGCTTCTGCAGCACGTATAATTGTCCCAATATTACCAGGGTCCTGAATTCTATCAGCAATTACAATAAAAGTTGGATTTGATAAATCATTAATATTTTTAATTTTAAAATCAGCAATTGCAAAAACTCCTTGAGGAGTAACTGTATCAGAAATAGTTTTTGCAACTTTTTCTGATATTATTATTACTGGTATTTTTTTCTCCTGAAGAATTTCTAAAAAATTTTTTTGTTTTTCAATAAATTTCTCTGTAACAAAAACTTTTTCAGTAAAAACATAATCTGAAACCAGAGAGGTTTCTACAAGATGAACTCCTTCAAAAAAAATTTTTCTCCTCTGAGTTTCTTTTATCTTTTTGATTTCTTTAATCAGAGGATTTTCAGGGCTCTGAATCAATTTCATCTGTGAGTTCAATGAATGCCTCTGGAAGGGTTTCTATAATATCCCCTGCTATAAGTCCATGAAATCCCTTCCTGCGAGATGCTATATCTCCGCTTAATCCATGAATATAAACTCCAAACACAGAAGCATAAAGAGGAGATAGTCCCTGTCCAATAAGTGAAGCAATAATACCTGTAAGGACATCTCCTGAACCACCTGTTGCCATTCCAGGATTTCCTGTTGTATTTAAATATACTCTACCCTGAGGTTCTGCAATTACTGTAGGAACTCCCTTAAGAACAATAATTACATTCAACTCTTGAGCTACTTTCTGAGCAATATCAATTCTTTGTTTTTCAATATCCTTCACTGGGATGTTTATAAGTCTGCTTAACTCTCCAGGATGAGGTGTAAGAACAATCTCTGAATGTGCATCTTTTAAAACATTAAGAATTTTGCTAAGAACTGTAAGTCCGTCAGCATCAATTACAATTGGACAAGAAGAGTTTAAAATAAGTTCTCTTAAAATAATTTCAATATCTTCATTGACTCCAACACCCGGACCAAAAGCAATGGAATTTGCTTTTTCTTTTACAAAATCCATAATTTCTGGTAAAGCTTGCTTTGAAAGAGTATTCATTGTGCATGGAAGAGGAAGTATCATCTCTTCAAGAACTTTACTCTGAAAAACAACTTTTAGCGCTGCAGGAACAGCCATTGTTACAAGTCCTGAACCTGCTCTAAGTGCAGCTTTTGCGGTCATCATTGCAGCACCTGTTTTCCCTGTAGAACCTGCAATTACAAAAACATGTCCATATCTTGTTTTATGAGAATACTTAGGTCTTGGAGGCATAAGTGACAGGGCAAACTCTCTTTCAATAAGCGAAATTTTTAAGTTTTCATTATTTGTTAATTCTTCTGGAAACCCGATATCTTCAATAAATAACTCACCTGTGTAGTCTTTGCCGGGATAAAGCAAATGTCCTCTTTTAGGAAGTCCAAATGTTACTGTCAAATTTGCCTTGATAGCCGCTCCAAGAATTTCTCCTGTATCAGAGGATACTCCTGATGGAATATCAACAGCTACCGTAAGTTTTTTAAATGAATTAAGAATCTCAATAAACTCAGCAACTTTGCCTTCAATTTCTCTTTTAAGTCCTGTCCCAAAAATAGCATCAATAATAAGGTCAGCTTTATCTATTTGATCATTGTCTGGATAGCCTACAACTATTGGAATCCCGAATTTTTTAGCCACACTTAGCTGGAGTTTACAGTCTTCTGAAAGCTTTTCTTCAGGAAAAAGCTGAAAAATTTTTATATTTTTAACTTTGTTTTTAAGTATTCTTCCGCAGGCAATACCATCACCGCCATTGTTTCCCGGTCCTGCGAGGATAATC
This sequence comes from Thermodesulfovibrio yellowstonii DSM 11347, assembly GCF_000020985.1. NCBI lineage: Bacteria > Pseudomonadati > Nitrospirota > Thermodesulfovibrionia > Thermodesulfovibrionales > Thermodesulfovibrionaceae > Thermodesulfovibrio > Thermodesulfovibrio yellowstonii. The sequence goes on along the minus strand of NC_011296.1, from coordinate 323,158 downwards.
AAATTTTCTGGATTAAATTTGAGCACATGCTTAACTATGCTTAATGCAGCTCTTTCCATTAAAACTGTTGAAGGGATTCCATAATAATCTATTGTCAATTTGTCAATTTCTGCCATTTCATGAGATGTAACAATTTTCATAATCATAATTATAGCACACTAAGGTTTGGCAATAGAGCATCGCTATTTTAGATTGCTATTAGCAATCTATTTCTAATGGCAAATTCATGTATATTATGATAAAATGAAAAAAAATGTTATGGAGGTGAATTATGAAAAAAGTTCTTGTTACTTATTATTCAAGAACAGGAAATACAGAGAAAATGGCAAAAATAATTGCTCAGGGGCTTGCGGACAAAGGAATTAATGTTGATTTAAAAAGAGTTGATGAAGTAAAAATTGATAGCCTCACAGAGTATGATGGATATATCATTGGTTCACCTAACTATTTTGGAACAATGGCAGCAGAGGTTAAAAAATTTATTGATGAAAGTGTCAAATACTACAGAAAAATTGAAGGAAAACTGGTCGCAGCTTTTACATCAACTGGAATGATTGGTGGTGGAGGAGAAACAGTATGTCTTGATATTTTAAAAGCATTTTTGATTCATGGATGTCTTTGTCTTGGGTTTACAAGACTCGGTCATTATGGTCCTGTTTCAATCGGGAAACCAGATGAAAGAATTGAAAGAGAATTAGCAGAAATGGTGAATAAGTACGTAGAGGTTTTAAACAGGATAAATAATGTTTGACAGAAAAAAACAACTCAAATGGGCATCTTTAAAAGTTGGAATTGTTATAACAGTTACACTGCTCATTATATTTTTTGTAATAGTTTTTTCAGGCGGGATACAGGGACTTTTTAAACAAAGAACTTCGCTCAATATTTACATAACAGATGTCAAAGGACTGCGTAAAGGAGCTCCTGTGAGAGTTGCAGGAGTTGACATTGGAGCAGTCCAAGAAATAAAACTCAGTAAAGAACACGGTACAGTAGTAAAAGTTTCAATAGATAAGGATGTTTTAAACTATTTAAAATCAGATGCAAAGGCAACTGTTCAGACAATAGGTCTGCTTGGTGACAAATATATTGAAATATTTCCTGGTGATTCTCCGGAAAGTTTTGATGCATCAAAAGGTCTATATGGCTCACCTCAAACAGAAGTAAGAGAAATTATAGGAGTTGCAGCTTCTACAATGAGTAAAATTGAAGGCTTGATTCAGAGAATTGATTCATTGATAACAAAAGTGGATAAATCTGAAGGAACCATTCCCAAATTACTTACTGATCCTTCACTTTACAATAATTTAAACTCAGCAGTTTCAGACCTTAAGAAAACAGTAGAAGAAATAAGAACTGGAAGTATTGGAATGATTGCAAGGGATAAAGAATTTTATCAAAGACTCTCAAATGCTTTAAAAAACTTTGAAGAAACTTCAAACAAAATATCTTCACAGCAGGGAAGTCTTGGCAAAATGATAAATGACCCTTCTTTGTATGAAACTTTACTTAAGAGTTCTCAAAAACTTGATAATCTTTTACAAGAAATTGAAAAATCTGAAGGCACACTTAAACTTCTTATGAATGATAAAACTGTGGCGGATGATTTAAGACAAAGCATAAAAGAACTTAAAGAATTAATAGAAGAAATCAAAAAAAATCCAAAAAAATTTTTCAAATTCAGTGTATTTTAGTTATAATTTTTTATGGCAATCCTTGAGATAAAAAAATATCCTGATGAAGTATTAAAGAAAAAAGCGGAAACTATCTCTGAGATAAATGGTGACTTACAAAAACTCATTGATAATATGATTGAAACAATGTATAATGCCAATGGCATTGGATTAGCTGCTCCGCAGGTTGGTGTTTTAAAAAGACTTATTGTTGTTGATACATCTCCCAGAGAACAGAACCAATCCCTTATAGTGTTGATTAATCCTGAGATAACAGACTCAGAGGGAGAAATTCTTTCTGAAGAAGGATGCCTAAGTTTGCCAGGCTTTACAACAAGACTTAAAAGAAAAGAAAGAGTTATTGTAAAAGGATTGGATAGGAATGGCAAAGAAATAGAAATAGAAGCAACAGGACTTTTGGCAAGAGCCTTACAGCATGAAATAGACCATCTTGACGGCATTCTTCTCATTGATAAAATAAGCCCACTTAAAAGAGAGCTTTTCAGAAAAAAATTCAAAACAAAGAAATAAAATATATTATGTCATCTGGAATAATTTTTTTCGGCACTCCAGAGTTTGCAGTTCCTTCGCTCAAAGCTTTGATTTCAAGGGGCGAAAAAATATTGCTTGTTGTAACACAACCTGATAAACCAAAAGGAAGAGGAAAAAATCTTCAGGCACCTGAGATTAAAAAAGTTGCACTACAATGTGGATTACCTCTCTGTCAACCAGAAAAAATGAAGGATGATAATTTTATAAAAAAATTAAAATCGCTAAATCCTGAGTTTGCTATAGTTGTTGCTTATGGTAAGATACTTCCAAAAGAAATTCTTGAGATACCGAAACACGGTTGTATAAATCTTCATGCTTCGCTTTTACCAAAATACAGAGGAGCAGCACCGATTCAATGGGCATTAATAAATGGAGAAAAAATAACAGGTGTAACAACAATGATTATTGATGAAGGACTTGACACAGGTCCCATTCTTTTACAAAAAGAAATTTCTATAAATGATGAAGATAATGCAGAGACTCTTTCTGAAAAGCTCTCTGTAGTTGGGGCAGAATTAATTATTGAGACAATTGATAAAATGAGGAAGGGGATTATTACGCCCAAACCTCAAACTGGTGAGATAACCTATGCACCCCAACTTAAAAAAGATGATGGAAAAATTAACTGGAATAATTCTGCAAGGAAAATCTTTAATCTTGTTAGAGGAACATATCCTTGGCCATGTGCATACAGTTTTTTAAAAGATGAAAGAGTTAAAATAATTAAAACAGAAGTATTAGAAGGCAATGCAGCACCAGGTCTGATTATCAAAGCTAAAAATGAATTAATTGTAGGAACACAAGAAGGGTTACTTAGAATTCTGCTTATTCAGCCAGAAGGAAAAAAAATAATGACAGCAAAAGAATTTATCTCTGGAAGAAAAATAAATGAAGGCATGGACTCATTTTCTTAGAGGCTTTATCCTTAAAATTCTATATCCTGTTTTGATGCTTGCAGGAGCATTTTTAAAATCAAAAAAACCAGAATTTCAAGCATATATTGTAAAGCTTAATAATCTTCTTGTTATGCGTGATAATGCAAATGTGAAAAAAATACTTCTTTTGCTTCCTCACTGCATTCAAAACTCAAAATGCGATGTAAGGCTCACATTTGATGTTTTTAAATGCCGCAGGTGCGGAAACTGCAAAATAAAAAATTTAATTGAAATTGCAGAGACTTACAATATCTCAATCGCTATTGCAACAGGAGGGACAATTGCGAGAAAAGTAGTAAAGGAAGTCAGACCTGATGCAATTATCGCAGTTGCCTGTGAAAGAGACCTCTCAAGTGGAATAGTTGATACTTATCCAATTCCTGTTATTGGAATTTTAAATGAAAGACCCTTCGGCCCATGTATTGATACCACAGTAAGTTTACAAAAAATTGAGGACGCACTTAAATGGTTTATAAATCACCAAGAAAAGTAGCTGTAGAAGTCTTAAACAATGTAGTAGGAACAAAAAAACCTTTAAAATTTGCCCTTACAGAAAACATCCTTTCAATGTTTGATAAAGCTGATAGAGCTTTTCTGCTTGAAGTTATTTATGGTGTTCTTAGAAATCTCTATTATATAGACTGGCTTTTAGAAGACTTTTATAAAAGTAGAGAAAAACTTTCTATGTACACGATAAATAATCTAAGATGCGCAATTTATCAATTAGTTTTTATGCATATTCCTGCATATGCAGTAGCAAATGAAACAGTAAATGTTGAAAAATCTTTCAATGGTAAACCCAATGTTGTGAATGCTATACTGAGAAACTTTTTAAGGAAATATCAAGCAGATGAAATATTTCGTATAACTGAACAAATGCAGACTGATAATAAAAATCTCTCTGTTGTATACTCACATCCAGAATGGCTTATTACAAGATGGCTTAAAAGATTTCAACTAAATGAAGTTAAAGCACTACTTAAAGCAAACAATGAAAAACCTCCGATTACAATTGCTGTAAAACCTGAAGAAAGGCAAATGATAGGAGAATATTTTACACAAAAAGGGTTTAAAGTCAGCTTTTCAAAACATGTTGCTTCTGGTTTAATAATTGAAGGACAGGGATATGAAATAAGAAAAACTTTAAAGGAATCGCCTTTTTTCTGGATTGTTCAAGATGAGGCTTCTCAGCTTGTGTGTTTTCTTTTAGAACCCTTTGAAGGTGCATGTATTCTTGATGCATGTGCAAGTCCTGGTGGTAAAACGCTTCTTACAGCAGCATTAATTAAAAAAGGAACTATTATCTGTATTGAAAATAATAAAAAAAGGTTAGAAAATTTACAGGAAAATATAGCACGAGTTAAAAAGTTTTTACCTGATGTTGAAATACAACCAATATTGGCAGATATCTGTCAGATAAGTTTAAAAAAACATTTAGATTCCTTAGGCTTCAATACTCATAAATTTGATAGAATTATTCTTGATGCACCTTGCTCTTCAACAGGAGTTATAAGAAGAAATCCTGATGTAAGATATAGAGTAAACGAGCAAGAAATTAAAAGACTTTCAAAAACTCAAAAACTCATGCTTGAAAATGTTTCACAATTTTTAGTTAAAAATGGCATTCTTGTATACTCAGTATGTTCAACTGAGCCTGAGGAAGGAGAAGAAGTAATTGAAAGCTTTTTACAGAAACACGATGAATTTAGTAGTATAAAAAAATTACGGACATATCCACATATAGATGGAATGGATGGATTTTTCATGGGTAAACTTTTAAGAATTAAATGAAAAAAATTTTATACATAGCAGGAGCAATATTTGCAGGCTTTTTAGCTGGATATCTTTCTTTAACCCTTTTTGTTTCGGGTGGGACAATAGAAGTTCCTGACTTAAGAGGAAAAGATATTGTTCAAGCAAATCAGATACTCAAAGAAAAAGGACTTTATATAAGAATTGACGGGGAAGAGTATTCCGATATCCCTACAGGAACAGTTTCAAGACAGTCTCTACCAGCAGGAACAAAAGTTAAGAAAGGTAGAGAAGTTGGAGTAATTATGAGTAAAGGATTAAAATTCACAGTCTTTCCAGATGTAAGAGGAGTTTCTTATGAAGAAGCTGAAAAAATTTTAAATGAGAAAGGTATTCCTATTGAAAAAGTTATTAAAATCCATTCAAACAAATATCCTGACAACATAGTTATTGCCCAGTCACCTGAGCCGCAACAAGGAGGGAAGGCTATAAAATTAATTGTCAGCATTGGAGAAAAGGAGGAAGAGAAGTGACACTTATAGCACCATCAATACTTTCTGCTGATTTTGGAAGGCTTGCAGAAGAGGTTAAACACGCAGAACAAGCAGGTGCAGATATGATTCACATTGATGTTATGGATGGATGCTTTGTTCCAAATATAACAATCGGTCCTCTAATAGTGGAGGCAGTAAAAAAAGCAACGATGCTTCCATTGGATGTTCATTTAATGATCATACAGCCTGAAAAATATATTGAAGATTTTGTTAAAGCAGGAGCAGACATTCTTACAGTTCATGTTGAAGCCTGTCCACATCTGCACCGAACAGTATGGCAGATAAAAGAATCTGGTATCAGAGTTGGTGTGTCTTTAAATCCTGCTACTTCTCTCAGTTCAATTGAAGAAATTATTCATGATATTGACTTAATTTTAATTATGTCTGTTAATCCAGGGTTCGGAGGTCAAAAATTTATTCCTTCTACACTTGATAAAATTAATAGAGCTAAAAAAATGATTTTGTCAAATAAACTTCAAACAGTCATAGAAGTAGACGGAGGCGTGAAACTTGAAAATGCAAAAAAAATTGTTCAAGCAGGAGCAGATATTTTGGTTATGGGTTCAGCATTTTTTAAGCAAAAAGACTATAAAAAATTCATGAAACAACTGAGAAAAGAGTTATATGGAAACTAAAGAAATAATAAAAAAAGCAGAACAATTAAGAATGAATGGTTATTTTAAAGAATCCCTGAAATTGTGGAAAAAAATTTATAAAAAAGCAGTTAAAAATAATGATGTTGAACTGGGGCTTGATTGTTTAATAGTTATTGGAGACTTAAACAGAATTCTTGGAAACTTTAGAAATGCTGAGCTTTATTACAGTGAATCAATAGAACTTTCAGACATCTTAAACAATAAAATTGCTATGGCAGATGCTTTAACAGGACTCGCGCTTTCAAAAAAGGCAATGGGTCAGTGGAGAGATGCTTTAAAACTTATTAGACAAGCAAGAAAAATTTATGAAAGAAATAAAGACAAAAAAGGCATAGCATTTACATTTTGGGCTGAAGGAGCTATATGGAGATTTGGAGGGAGAATAAAAAAATCATTACAATCCTTTTATAAATCTCTAACACTATTTAAAAAACTCAAAAATAATCAGAGTCTTGGATATGTTTACTGTGGTCTTGGTGGAAGCTTAAGAGTTTATGGTAATTATGAAGATTCAATGAGATATTACAGAATGGCAAATCAAATATTTAACAAAATCAAAGATAGATTTGGTATGGCATACTCTTTTTGTGGCATTGGCAATGCATATAGAATGATAGGAGACTACAAAAATGCTGAGAAAAATTTTAAAAAAGCAATAAATATCTACAGTGGGATCGGAGATATTGTAAGTTCATCATACACTTTATGGAGCATGGCAATGATAAATATTTTAAGAAAAAAATATGCGGTAGCTTTGCAGTATATTAAAAATTCTGAGAAAAATTTTAAAAAATGTAAGGACCCCAGAGGTCTTATATATTGTAAACTTCATAGAGGAATTATTCATTATCTGAACAGAAAAAAATTTTTTGCTATAAAATATTTTTCAGAGGCATTTAATGAAACTCAAAAGTATGATTTTGCTCTTGAAAAAAAATATGCACAAAGCTTGCTTAAAGGTAAATATACTCAACCTTATAATATTCCATAGAGTATAATTTATGATGGCAAATGCAAAAATAATAACAATTCCCAACATACTAACTTCTCTACGCATATTTCTTGTTCCATTTTTTATCATAGCAATGAACTCAAAAGACTATTCTCTTGCATTGAAAATTGTGATTGTAGCAGGATTAACAGACAGCCTTGATGGAATTATTGCAAGAAAGTTTAATCAAATATCAAAATTTGGAATTTTTCTTGATCCTCTGGCAGACAAACTTCTTCTTTTAAGCATTATGATAACTTTTTATATCAATGAACTTGCTCCCCGATGGTTTCTCTCTGTGGTATTCATAAGGGATGCTATTGTAGCTATGGGATGGCTGGAAATGTATTTAAGAAAAAAGAAAATAGCAAATCCAACAATGCTTGGGAAAATAAGTAATGCTTCGCAGGTAATTATATTTGGTTATATTCTTCTTTCAACAAACTTTTCTATCCCTTCTATGCCTGATTTTGGATATTTTTTGGTAAGTTTTCTTGCTATTATTTCGTTATTTCAATACATTCTTATAAGATTAAAAAATGATAAATAAAGGAGTTAAAATTGAATCCATATTACCCCAAAGTCCTGCTTATATAGCAGGAATAAAAGCAGGAGATAAGATAATTTCAATAAACAGGCATCCTGTCAAAGACGCTCTGGATTTAATGTTTTACGGAGATGAAGAATTTATTAAACTTATAATTGAAAGAGATGGCAGAAAACTAAGCTTTAATATTCATAAAAATGCATTGCCCTTAGGAATTGAAGTAGCACCTTTCAGGATAAAAAGGTGTGTAAACAAATGTTTATTTTGCTTTGTTGAACAACTTCCCAAAGGATTGAGAAAATCTTTGTATGTTAAAGACGAAGACTACAGAGCAAGCTTTCTTTATGGCAACTATATCACATTAACAAATCTTACACAAAAAGACTATGAAAGAATAAAAAAACTCAGACTGAGTCCTCTTTATATCTCTGTTCATGCTACAGACCCTGAGATAAGGAATGCTCTTTTAGGTAATTATGAAGCTCCACCTATTATGCTTGAGCTTAAAAAACTTGCAAAGATTAAAATCAGAATGCATACACAGATAGTATTGTGTCCGGGAATAAATGATGGAAAAATACTTGAAAAAACAATCATAGAGCTTCATAAACTTTATCCTTACGTATCTTCAATCGCCATTGTTCCAGTAGGACTTACAAAATATCATAAAAACGGGCTGACACCTGTAACAAAAGACAAAGCAGAAGAAGTAATTAAAATTATTGAAATGTTTCAGAAAAGATTTAGGAAAAAACACGGAGTCAGTTTTGTTTATCTTGCAGACGAATTTTACATTAAAGCTGAAAAACCGTTTCCCCCTTTAACTATCTATGATGATCTGCCTCAGATTGAAAATGGGGTTGGTATGGTTCCTCTATTTATTAATAAAATAATGAAACTAAAAATACCTTCTGCAAAATTTAAAAAAAGATTTGTGACCTTTACAGGGACTTCTTTTTATCCTTATCTTATCCAGTTTATTGAAAAGCTAAGGGGAAAAAACATTCCCATTGATGTTTATCCTATAAAAAATAATCTTTTTGGTGAAACTGTTTCAGTAACTGGACTCTTAAATGGCGAAGATATAATTAAAGGCTTAGCTTCCTATGTTGAACCAGGAGATTTAGTTCTTGTCCCTGATGTTACAATGAAAGATTCGGAAGATATGTTTATTGATAATTTAAAAATGAGTGATATTGAAAAGATTTTACAGGTTAGAGCCTTAAAAATAAGCCCTGAACCAGAATCTCTTATGGATGCAGTCTTCAAATTGACTTAGCATAAGGTAAAATTTTAACATTCATAATATGAGCATGTCAGAGTTTGTTCATCTTCATATCCATACAGAATATAGCCTGCTTGATGGTGCAATTAAAATTAATGAATTAATTGAACAGGCAAAAAAATATAACATGCCTGCTGTGGCAATAACTGATCATGGAAATCTCTTTGGAGTTGTAGAATTTTTCAAAAAAGCCAATAAAGCAGGAGTAAAACCCATTATAGGCTGCGAAGTCTATGTCGCTCCTCAAAGCCGCTTTGATAAAACAAAGATAAACAAAGACCCTGGAATGCCTGAAGAAGCATCCTTTCACCTTACTCTTTTAGTAGAAAATGAAGAGGGATATAAAAATCTTACAAGACTTGTTACCCGTTCTTATCTTGAAGGATTCTATTACAAGCCAAGAATTGATATGGAACTTCTCAGTATGTATAATAAGGGACTTCTTGCTCTTTCTGGATGTCTTAAGGGAGAAATCCCCTACAATATAGTTTATGAAAATATTGAAAGAGCAGAAAATACAGCAAAAACTTTAAAAGATATATTTGGAAACAATTTTTTCCTTGAAATTCAATCAAACAGTCTACCTGAACAGACAATAGCAAACAGAGGATTAATAGAACTCTCAAAAAAATTTGATATACCCGTTGTTGCAACAAATGATTGCCATTATCTTCATAAATCAGATGCAAGAGCGCATGAAATTTTGCTTTGTATTCAAACTGGTAAAACTATAAAAGATGAAAAAAGGTTGAAATTTCAAAGCGATGAATTTTATTTCAAATCACCTGAAGAAATGTATTCAGCATTTGTAGAAATTCCTGAAGCTTTAAAAAATACCCTGCAAATTGCTGAAAGATGTAATTTTAAGTTAAGACTCGGGGAACATAAACTGCCAAAATATAATGTGCCTCAGGGATATACTGCAGAGGAATACTTAAAAAAACTTGCTCAAGAAGGATTAAAAGAAAGATTTAAAGGTAATGTAGCTGAAGACTACATAAAGCGACTTGAAGAAGAACTTAAAGTCATCACTGAAATGGGTTTTGCTTCCTATTTTCTTATTGTATGGGACTTTATAAACTATGCAAGAAGAAAAAGCATCCCTGTAGGACCGGGCAGAGGTTCTGCTGCAGGAAGCCTTGTAGCATACGCACTAAAAATTACAGATATAGATCCAATTAAATATGGACTTCTTTTTGAAAGATTTTTGAATCCAGAAAGAATAAGCTTGCCTGATATTGATGTTGACTTTTGCAAAGATAGGAGAGAAGAGGTTATTCAATATGTGGCAGAAAACTATGGGAAAGACAGAGTTGCTCATATTATAACCTTTGGGACAATGGCTGCAAGAGCGGTGGTAAGGGATGTTGGAAGGGCATTAAACATTCCTTATGCTGATGTAGATAAAATTGCAAAAATGATACCTTTTGCATGTCCTTCTCTTGAAGAAGCTTTAAATTTAGAACCAAGATTGAAAGAACTCTACAATAAAAATGAGACAGTTAAAGAACTGATTGATATAGCTCTTAGGCTGGAAGGACTTGCAAGACATGCATCCCAACACGCTGCTGGAGTTGTTATCTCTCCAGAGCCTCTTGAAGACTTAATGCCTTTATACAAAAATTCTGGTGAAGAAACTGTAATAAGTCAATTTGATATGAAAGCTCTGGAGGATGTAGGACTTCTTAAATTTGATTTCTTAGGATTAAAAACTCTAACTGTTATAGATGACACAATAAAATATGTCAAGGCACAGGGGAAAGATATAGATTTAAATAACATTCCTCTTGATGACTCGGAAACTTATCGGCTTCTTTCCTCTGGGCAAACAACTGGTGTATTTCAACTTGAAAGCAGAGGTATGAAGGAACTATTAAAACGAATGGAGCCCCAGCGATTTGAAGACCTTATAGCACTTGTTGCCTTATATAGACCTGGTCCTCTTGGCAGTGGAATGGTTGATGATTTTATTAAGAGAAAAAAGGGGTTAGTTCCTGTTGAATATGAACTTCCAGAGTTAAAAGATATACTTGATGAAACTTATGGAGTAATTCTTTATCAAGAACAGGTTATGAAAATTGCCAATAAAATTGCAGGTTTTACAATGGGACAGGCAGATGTTTTAAGAAAGGCGATGGGGAAAAAGATTCCAGAATTAATGGCAAGTCTTAAAGAAGAGTTTATTCAAGGTGCTCAAAAAAACGGGATTCCCTATGAGAAAGCAGAATCTTTATTTAATATAATGGCAGCCTTTGGTGAATACGGTTTCAATAAATCTCACTCTGCTGCCTATGCCTATCTTGCATATATTACAGCCTATTTGAAAGCTCACTATCCTCAGGAATTTTTTGCAGCAAACCTTTCCAATGAAATGGGAGATACAAACAAAATTGTTAAATTTATAAATGAATGCAAAGCTTGGGGCATAGAAATTAAAGGACCTGATATAAATGAAAGTGATAGAGCATTCACTGTAAAAGAAAAATTTATAAGATTCGGTCTTGAAGCAGTTAAAGGAGTCGGAGGCTCTGCTCTTCAATGCATACTTAATGAGAGAGAAAAGAAAAAATTTACATCAATAGATGATTTTTTAACCAGACTAGATACAAGGAAAGTTAATAAAAAGGTTATAGAATCGCTTATTAAAGCAGGAGCTTTTGATTCCCTTTATCCTCAATACACTCCCAATCAGGCAAGAGCAATAGCAATGCATGAACTTTTATCCTTTAAAGGAGTTAAATCTTCAAGAGGACTGTTCTTTACTCATGAGAATATAGAAGCATGGGATAATAACACAGTTTTAAGTGAGGAAAAATCCTCACTTGGTTTTTATCTTACTGGACATCCGATGAAACCTCTTAGACCTGTTTTAAATAAAATAAATGTCTCCACCATTGCTGATATTTTTGATACAGATGAAGATGATTTTGTTAATAACAATGAAGAAACACACGAAATAAAAATTGCAGGGATTGTAGAGGAAATCAAAAGTAAAGCAAAAGAAAAAGGAGTAACCGCTTATATTACAATAGAAGATGAAACAGGTAGAGTTGAAGTTGTTATTTATCCTGAACTTTTTAAAAAATTTAGCAATATTTTAACAGAAAAAAATGCAATTCTTATCAAGGGAATAATATTTAAATATCCTGATTCAACAAAATTTCTTGCAAGAGAGATAGAAGATTTGAGAAATGTAGATTTAAAAATAAAATATGAAATCAGCATTGATTGTTCAGATACTGAAAAGGCTTACAGAATTTTAAAAGAAGTGAGGCAATGCCTTGAGGAAAGACATAATGGAGAAGGAAACATATATATTTGTTTAAATCTTCCTGATTACCATGTTATAATTCTTAGTCCCTTTGAACCATGCATTGATTTTGAAACAAAGATACAAAAAATCAAAGATTGTCAGGTGAGGATAAGATGACCTACTATCTTGACTTTGAAAAACCTATACAGGAATTAGAAATAAAAATTGAAGAGTTAAAAAAACTCTCCGATGGCAGTGATATTGACCTTACTCAGGAGATAAAAAGACTCAACAAAAAGTTAAAAGAATTAAAAACTGAAGTTTTCTCAAATCTAACCCCATGGCAGAAAACCCAGATTGCAAGACATCCAGAGAGGCCTTATACACTTGATTATATTTCAATAATTTTTGAAGATTTCATTGAACTTCACGGAGATCGCCGTTTCGGAGATGATCCTGCTGTTATAGCAGGAATTGGGAAAATTGATGGTGATCCCTATGCGTTGGTGGGACATCAGAAAGGTAGAACAATAAAAGAAAGAATATATCGCAACTTTGGGCAGGCTCATCCAGAAGGATACAGAAAAGCATTAAGAGTCATGAAACTGGCAGAAAAATTTTCAATACCTGTTATTACCATGATTGACACTCCTGGTGCATTCCCTGGAATAGGTGCAGAAGAAAGGGGACAGGCTGAAGCAATAGCAAATAATCTTATGGAGATGTCGCTACTTAAAATACCTTTGATTGGATTTGTAATAGGTGAAGGTGGAAGCGGAGGAGCTCTTGCACTGAGTGTATGTGATAAAATTTTCATGCTTGAACATGCAATTTATTCAGTTATCTCACCAGAGGGATGTGCAGCTATATTATGGAAAAAGAATTCTGATGTAGGAGTAGAAGATTACATGAGAGCAGCTGAAGAACTTAAGCTTACAGCACAAGATTTAAAAAAATTTGGAATTATTGATGATATTATTTCTGAACCACTTGGAGGAGCTCACAGAGAACCTCAGGAAGTTGGGAAAAGAATTAAAGCTAAAATAGTTAGCGTGGCAACAGAACTTATTAAGATTCCTCCTGACGAACTTATTAAAAAAAGATATGAAAAATTCAGAAAAATTGGTAACTTCTGGGGTTCATCCAATCGCAGAAAGTAAAAAATCTTTAAATTTTTCAGGGACAATCCATTCAATCCCGAGTTTATCAGCCCATTTAATCAATCCCTGATCACCTGTAATCAATGTTGCTTGAAGTTCCATAGACAGAAATATTAAATCAACATCTTCTTTACTATCAATTATACCTTCACGAAGTGCTTCTCTGTATTTTTTTCTTAAATCTTTGATTATTTCATCAGCATCTTTCTGATTTACATTTCTTACAGCATTCTCTGCAACTCTCAAACCCTTATTTATTCTTTGCCTCATTTCCTCAACAAGTTCATAAAAAAATATTGCAGGACAGACACTTCTGTGTTTATCAGGAGATTTAATTCTAATTAAAAAATAAAAATCTTTCGGGATTTTTTTTTCATCAACAAAATACATCAATTCTTTAAAAACAGTGGAAGGAATATAAAATTCAAGATTTTTGGCTCTCTTTGCTATTTTTATAAATTCCTCAATCGCCTTTTCAGGATTTTCACCAAAAAAATTTCTTATATCTGGATTGATAAAAACGCTTGTATCAAGAACAATTTTTCGTTTTTTGCGAAAAAAATTAATCATTTTAGGATTTCACAGCCTCTTAGATCAACCTCAAAGCTGTTCCATGTGCCACAAACAGAACATCTTCCTGTCCATTCTTCAAATGTTGAATGACATTCTCTACATAAGTATGATAAATTTGATACTTTTGTTTCAGGGCATAACTGTTTAAACTCAGAAACAGCTTTTGTAGTTTGATTTCTTCTTAGATAAAGATACCCCTTTATACAGTGAAGCTTCGGAGTAGAACATATAGCTGGATCAATAGAAGATAATGTCTCTATAGCATCATCAATCATTTCCAGACGATAATAAAGTCTTCCAAGAAGGAATTTGAGCTCAATATCATCTGGCTTTTCGTTTATTGCTTTAAGGTAAAATTGAATTAATCTTTTTGGATCACCTATGCTAATAAGCAAATCTTCAAGCCTGATAAGTAAAAGTTTAGATTTTAAATCTTCATAGCATTTTTTTAGAAAATCAATTGCTTCTTCAACACCTTCCTTGGAAATTATAACTTCTGCAAGACCCAGATAAGCAGGAATAAAATCTGAAGATGTTTTAACAAGATTTGAAAAAATTCTTTCAGCTTGTTCAATCTCTCCTGATTCAAGACTTACTCTTCCATACTCATATGTATATCCTACAAGCCTTCTTTCTTCCTCTGATTTTTTATACTCTGGGACAAGTTTAAGAATTTTTTTCTGCAAAACAATTAAATCTTCCCATTTTTCAAGCCTTTCTAAAATATTTCTCATTTTATAATGTGCTAAAGGGCTATCGGGTTCAAGATTTGTAATCTGCTCTATGTATTTGAGGGCAAGCTCATTTTCATTCATTTTTTCCATAACATTCTCAATAGAAAAGAGAGGGACTATGTTTTTAGGATCAAGTTCATAGGCTTTTTTATAATATTTAAGAGCTGTCTTATAGTCTTCCTCCTTCATTGAAAGATCTCCAAGTCTTATAAGTGCATCTATATGCTCAGGCTCCTCTTTCAATATTTCCTGTAAAGCTTCTTTTGCTTCTGTGACTTTGTCTCTCATGATTGCATTCAGTGCCTTTGCGTAATAATCCTTTATTTTTTCCTCTTTTTTGTGTTTTTTCTGTAATTGAAACTTACTTATAAGATTGGTAGTGTCTCTAATAAAAAAAACAAGAAAAATAAAAAAGGCTCCGAAACTTAAAGAAAGAAGCATTAATCCTATTTTGGGCATTTCATATGATGCACCAAAAGGTATTTTAAGAATTACCATCTCTTTATTTTCCATTGCAAAAAGTCCAATAATAGTGAGGAAAACAAGTAGTAGAAAAATAAAAAACTTTGACATATCAAGTACCTCTCGCTATTGCAATTTTTTAATTATACCTTAAAAAAGTAAGAAAAATTAATAGTAATTGACAAATAAATGTGTATATATGTTAATTTTATAAATCGGGGCTGTAGCTCAGTTGGGAGAGCGCTTGAATGGCATTCAAGAGGTCGTGGGTTCGACTCCCATCAGCTCCACCAAGTAAAATCAATGGTTTTTGAATTTTCAACTATCCCCTCTCCTGCCTGACTGTGATAAAATTGTGATAAATTGTGATATTCAAGGTATTTACTGCCTTTTCCTTGTGTGCTTTTGATAAGTGACTGTATTTTAAGGTCATTTTAATGGTTTTATGTCCCAAAAGTTCTTGAACAGTTTTTAGGTCAACTCCATTCATTATAAGATGACTGGCAAAGGTGTGTCTTAAGTCATGAAATCTGAAATCAGTAATTCCTGCTCTCTTACAGGCTGTCCTGAAACTTCTTTTTATGTCTGTAAGTCTCTTTCCTGTTTCGGGGTTCAAGAATACATAGTCCGAGTCGAGTCTTCTGTTCTTTATGAGGTCTCGGAATAGAATTTTAAGAGTATCATTCATTGGAATATCTCTTCTCTCTCCGTTTTTAGTCTTTTCGAGGTGGATAAAGCCGTGTTTGAGGTCAATCTGGCTCCACGTGAGGCTCAGAATTTCTCCCTTTCTCATTCCAGTATTAAGAGCAGTAATAATGATAGGCTTTAAGTGTGGCTCAGCTACCTCTATAAGTTTGTGACATTCCTCAAGGGATAGGAATCTCAGTCTTTGCACTTCTCCTTTAAGAGGTTTTACTCTTTGCACTCTTTTAAGGGTTTCCTCTTCTGTCAATTCCCATTCGTAAGCTTTTCTCAGTGAGTGTTTGATAGTTGCAATAATTCTGTTTACACTGGCTGGAGTTCTGCCTTTCAGGAGGTCTCCCTGAAGCAATTCAATGTCTCTGGTGGTAATTTGATTTATAGGTATTTTTTTAAACCACTCAGGGATAACTTTGAAGTAATATTTTTTACTCTGGTGAGAAGCCTGCCTCTCTGAAAAAGGTAAATACTGATTCTCAAAGAATTCACCAAAAGAAATCTGATTTTCAACGTCCTTAGTTGGATTATCAAGCTCAAGTAGGGCTTTAGCATAAATCTCGGTGGCTTTCTTTCTATCTGTGGTTTTGGTTGAAAATCTAAATTGTTTACCTTTAATGGTTACAGAAAACCACCAGATATTGCCTCTTTTATACAGTCCCATGTCCTGCTCCTTTCTTCAGAACATGGCTTACTTGCTTGTCAATGAACAGAGATATGGTAGGATAGAAAAAAATCATCAGGCGGGTCAAGACTCCTTGAGTGCTTTTTGGATTTTTCTTTTAATAGTGACAACAATATCGTCAACTTCAGGATTTCTACTCAGTCGGTTCTGAATAAATTGGTCAATGTCTTCTTTTCTGAATCGGATTCTTTTCTGCAGTCTCACGTATGGAATAATTCCCTGTTTGATATAGTGGTAGAGGGTTCTTTTTGTGATTTTGAGAATTTGAGTTACTTCATTTGGAGTAAGTAGTTCCATTTACACTCCCTTAAGTGCAAAGGTTTTATTGCAGGAGTTGCAAACATATCTAAGCCTGCCATTCACTAACTTCCGTGCCATAACAGTTTGACAATGAGGACACTTCTTTAGTTGAGCATTGCTTTTATTGAGCACTGACTTAATCCACTGGTGGCATTCCTGAGCAGAGACAAACTCTGGCTCAGGTATGCCGTAGTATCTGGCTAAAGCGTTTGCGATAGCAAAGGCTTTCTCATTCATAGCCTTTTCTCCTCTTCCGAAAACGAAACCGTTTCGTTTTCGGTGATAGATAGCAAAGGCTTTCTTATTCATTTCTCTGCTCCTTTCTTAAGTGAAAATCAACAGTCTGGCAAAGTTTCTCTATCCGTTCCTTTTCCTCTTGAATCATTCCCTCTTTAGTCCTTTGATAGGCTTTCAGGAAAAGATAGATTGAACCTACAAAAGAGACAAGAACCGTAAGAGCATAGCCTAAACCAAAATCCTTGAAAAATGAGGATAGGTTAAAACCTGTAAGCAATACTGCTGCAAGGGTTTTTCCTGGTGCATAAGTGAGAAAGCCTTTTAGCACTGGTCTAAGCGTGTCTGTCCACATTTCCTTTAGGTCTGCATACATGTCTTTAAATGCTTTTTTCATTGCTTTACCTCCTCAAATGTTGCTTCTATATTTATTAATGCAGTTTCTCTCTTTGTCTTTTTCTCTGCTTTCTTTTTTATGTCGTAAAATTTCAAAGCATCTAAGATATGGCATTCCCTGCATGGCTTTCTGAACAGGAAATATGGCTCATAAAGGGTAATACAGTATCCCTCTTTCTGTTTGGTCTCCCAGTTACAGCATGTTTTAGCTATCTGGTAGTTCTCATGACTACCATATTCGGTCTCAAAATCCCCCTTAGAAGTTTTTTTAAAGCCTTTTAGAGACTCAAAAGTATTATCATGAGTATTAACATAGCGGTGGATTTTGCTAACAGAATTTCTTTTCTGTTGCATAAGGGTTTTCATATAGTTTTTGCGATATTCTTTCTGGCATTTCAGGCTACAGAAGTTTTTCAGGTTGTAGGTGGGATAGAATTCTTTTTGACAGTTTTTGCATTTTTTCATAAATTTACCTCCTCAAATGGGCTTCTATATTTATTAATGCAGTCTGGGTAGGAATAAAATTTTATAGGTGGTAAAATATAGAAGTGAGCGTTGATAAGAAATTTTTGAAAAAGCTTTTATCAGGGCTGGTAGACAGGAATCTGAGGTTTGAGGATTTGAGAAAATTGTTAAGAGATTTTGGATTTCAGGAAAGGATTAAAGGAAGTCATCACATATTTTTCAAATCTGGTATTGAAGAGATAATAAACCTGCAACCTTTAGAGAATGGGAAAGCTAAGCCATATCAGGTGAAACAGGTAAGAAACCTGATATTGAAATATAAACTCCATAAGGGGGTAGCAGATGTATAAATATGAGATAATAATTTACTGGTCAGAGGAAGACGAAGCATTTATAGCTGAAGTTCCAGAACTTCCCGGGTGCATGGCAGATGGAAAGACTTATGAAGAAGCTTTAACAAATGCTCAGGTAGCGATAGAGGAATGGATTGAGACAGCTAAGGAGATAGGAAGAGAGATTCCGATACCAAGGGGTAGGCTTGCTTTTGCTTAAAACAGGGTGAATTGAATTGTTTTTTGAATGTATTGAGCGTGAACGATTTCGTGTTTGTGAAATCGTTCACAAGATTTACACAAATCAAGTGCCTCTATGAGTCCTCTTTTTCTCACATTATTGTATTCTCCTTTAAGCATGCACCATAGACAGTAATTGTATTTTTGAACTATTTCTGAGTATCTGTCTATGTTCTCTTTCATAAATTCGGTAATATAGGGTTGACAGGAAAAGCATTCAGGATGAGTACTCAGAAAATTTTCAACTTCAGTTTGGTTTTCAAAATTTTTGCTTTTCAATAAACATTTGTTCATCTTTTTATTCAAATAGAGAATATTGTTTTTTTATAAACTTTTCAGCCTCTGTGACAGCCTCTGCAATTATGCAGCTTATCTGGTCTTTGTTTAGCTGCTGTCTGAGAATATTTTTCCTAATCACATATATAAGAGCCTCAAGGTCATCTCCGTGAAACTCAACAAATTTAGGGGTGATTTTGAGTTCCTTACATGCTTTGTATCGGCATTTTCCGTCAAGTATCTGTCCTTCGTATAGAGTGATAGGCTCAATCAGTCCATGCTTTTTAATGTCTTCTTTTAATGCTTTAAATTCTTCATCAGTCATCCATGGTAAGAGATAACAAAATGGATGAATCAATATTTCTTTCATAGCTTACCTCCTCCTTTGTTGTGTTTTTTATATCAATCCTTTCTCCCTCAGTAGCTGTCTTGCCTCAAGATTACTGAATCTGAGATACATGGCGGTGGAATTCAGGCTTGCATGGCCTAAGAGGCTTTGGACCATAGTGATAGGTATTCCTGCTTTAAGGAGTTCCATAGCTCTTGTGTGTCTGAGTATATGAGGGTGGGCTTTTTTTCTATCTAAGCCTGTCTGGGTGGCTATTTCGGCAAATTTCTTTCTGAAGTTGAATCGGTCAAGCCTGAAGACTTTCCCTTTCATGTCTGGATACTCAGCAAGGTAGCGGGCTATCTCTGCCACAAGCTGGGGTGGAACTGGAACAACTCTGGCTGTGGGTCGTTTTTGTTTTAAAGTCGGTATAGTGATTTCAGAGTTTCTGAAGTCTATGTCTCTGTCATCCCTTAATAGCAAAACCTCTCCATGCCTTGCTCCTGTGAATCTCAAAGCTAAGAAGGTCAGGAAATACTGTCCTCGGGCTTTTCTTCGGGCTTTCTTTTGCTTTGAGTCATAGTAGTTAAGCCATGCCTGTGTAAAGCGATTCAGTTCCTCTTCTGAAAGGTAAAAGATAGGTCTTGCAGGGGTTAGGTTGGGTTTAAAGACAATCAAAGACATAAACCACCTCCTGAAAAGTTTTTTAAAGTGCCATGCACTCTATATATATTTAATGCACTTTCTCAGAATACATTTTTAGGTATGTATGTTCTCTTTAAGGTCTCAAAAAAAGGGTCAAAAGAGGTGTTTTTAGAGGGATAACTACCTAAAAATAGTGTTTTAGGGTAGTGAGAGCCACCGATGGTGAGAGTTCAAGGTATCTCGGCAAGCGAGCGGAGAGCACCATCGAGGCTAAATCAATCGGTTGTCTGGTATGAAACTAACATATTGGCACTGCTTTAGCGAGCGGTCGGTGGTTGGGTGGTTTGCTTCCGTTTGCAGGGGTATACCTAACTAACTATGGGTCAAGGCAAAAAATCGTCTCTAAATCGATTCTACGAAGCCACCCAGGGGGGTGGCCCTGGGCGGGGGTTATTGATTTTTTAGTTTTTTAATAAATTTGTTCAAATCGTAGTCATAATAATGTATCATTAAGATTTCCACTGCCAATGCATTTAAAACAGGATGGTCTTGCAAATATGAGTCTTTTGCAAAGTAAACTCCACCAGAAGAAGCAAACAAATACAGAAAAAGGTCTTTTTTGAAATCATAATTACTTTTACTGTTATCATGGATTTTGTCTAAAACAACAGGAATGCCGTTTTTTAGTGCAAAAAGTTGAAGCATCCCTTTACCATATTTTGCATCCCTCTCAATTTCCTCAATTTTTTCTTCTCTAATTTTTTGAAAAAATGTTGGATTATTGGAAACCGATTTCGTCAAAAAAACTAAAATGTTGGGGTCGTTAATGATATATTTTTTTGTTATATCCCTAATCAGCTGAATAAAAGTATTCACTGCTATATCATTTTGTTGTTGCTGCGATTCCGACCCTGAAGCAGTAATATCTTTTGAGTTTAAATATTTTTGCTTTGTAAAACTTTCCAGTATTTTTTTCTTCAATTCAAAAACAGGAGTTTGTGCTGAAACAAGAGTTGGTGGATCATATATTTTGTTATATTTATACTCAAGGTCAACAAAACCACTGTTAAGCGTTACTAAAACTGTTTTTAAATCCAATGTTGCTTTCCACAAAACAGGTTCAGTTTGATATAGTATATGTTTTGGTTTCACCAGGACCAATGTGGGCAAAATATATCCTTGAAATTTTTCAGAAATTTTTACATCAACCTGATTTTCTGGTGAAGCTAAACTTTGAAGCAACGTTTTTTCTTTCTCTGGTTCTTCTTTTAATGTTAGAAAGGCAGCGACTGTTCTGCAATCAACTTTTTCAGTATCGCAGAATAAGACAACTGCCTCAGAATTTGAAACAGTTATTAATAACATAATAAACATAAACAAAAAGATAATAAACTTTTTCATTGTCTTACCTCCTTTTTTTTCTGAGCTTTACAAAAACAATTCCCACTATACCTACAACAACAACTCCTGCCAGTGTAAAAAAGAGCCACTTTGAGCCAGTAGTGGTGGTAGACTGAACAAACTTTTTCGTGACAAGAGAGTCTTTTTTGGCAAGAGCTTGTTCAAGCTCCTGGTTTTCTTTATCTGTAGCTTTGTTGGTTGTGGCTACTATTGAGGCTTTCAGGTATTCGTCACGGATTTCATTCTGTTTTTGCTTTATCTGCTTATCGTCCACTTTCAAGTTTTTGTCTGTATTATATTTTATCGCTGCAAGATTTTTGTCTTGTTGAGCTATCTCTGCAGTGGTTTTTGAGGTCAGGGTTTGATACTTAGGATAGACTTTCTGAATCTCGCTGTCTACAAAATGCTTGACTTCCTCAAATTCTTTCCAATTCGTCAATAACTCACTGAAGAGCACTGCCTGAGCCCATGCTGCGTCTTTCGCCAATTGGTTATATGCTGCTTGCTCCACAAGGGTGTAAAGGAATTTGGCTCTATTTAGCATGTCGTTAGAGCTTGAAAAATCAATGTCTTCTGGTTTGATACTTTTATAGATAGTAAAAGCATGAATAAGATCATCGCTTCTATCACTGTAATAAGCCTTAAAAAACAAGTCAACTGCAGAAGCTATACAAAAAGGATATGAAGCCCAAAAAGGTCCCATGAGACCCCTGGCAAGGAATACATGAAACTGAGGGGTTACGTTCAACTCTGTGCCTCGCTCTCGGGATTCTGACTGGGTCATACTACGTTCTTTTGAGATGCCTCTCTCCTTTCCTACTCCAAAGGATGAATTCAGGAATTCCTGAGCTGCACTGACAAGGCTGTTGCTTGATTTTCGAAGAGATTGACTTTCCTTGATTGTGCTTGAAATGCTTTCTGAAAGTTTTTTGAGGTTTGTGATTTTCAAGGGTAACTCAGAACTGTAGATTTGAATATTAGAAGGGTCTTCTCCATGTAGCACTTTCCAACTCCAGCATACACTGCCACCCTTGCAGCTTGTAGGTGCAACATTTGAACCAACACTGTTGTAAAACCTTTCGTCTAAGTAAAATATAACTGTATCGGCTGGCTTGAAGAGGTGACAGTTTGGGTATACAAAGTTGGGTAAAAGGAGTCTCGTAAGAGTATACTTTTGTTGTACCTGATCTTGTGGTTGTTCTGCACAAATAGGAATTGGCAAAAGGAAAATCAAACTCATAATTGTTGCCAATATTTTTTTCATCTTTTTACCTCCTTTTTTGAATTTTTAAATCAGGCAGGCTCTAAGGCCTGCCTTTGGGTTATTTTTTCATATCAATAACTGCCTTGTAGCCTGTATAGCCCTTTTTTGTGCACTGTGGAAAACTGCACTCAACTATCACTCTGTCCACTCCCTGCTTTTCCTCTGCTGTTGATATTATCATTTGCTGTACTCCCTCTAAAGTATCGGAGATTAAAGTTTCACATGGTGTTTTTTGGAGTGAATTGTAGCATACTGTGCAAACGTATTCAACTGCATTTTTCTCAGCCGGCGGTTCTGCAAAAACAACTCCTGCAAGACCCACTACTAATACTAAAACAATAGCAACAGTTCTCACTATTTCACCTCCTTTCCTAAAAGATTACCAGTGCAAAAAGCACTGTGAATGTGAATGTAACCCCAAACTGTCTTTTAGCTTTAAATAGAGCTTTTTCATAGTCAAGTCCTACAAGGTCACAGTATTTTTTGAAAGAGAACTCCCTGCATTCTTCTGTTGGCAAACTTGAACGAAAGACAAGGTAATAGATATACTCTTTCATTGCCTGCCCTCCTTTCCCTCTCTCATTCTTCTTTGTTTCTCTACTTCCATTCCAAGCCAATTTAGAAATCCAAGCCCAAAGATTGCAATCAGAAGACAAATGTAGAAGAGCTTGACAAAGAAATCCACGATTTGGTTAATTAGATTTGCAATTACTTCAATCATTTTTTACCTCCTTTGTTGGTTTTGGGACTGCTATATGCAGTCCCTTTACTATTATTAATGCAACTTAGAAAGGTTCTTCAGTCTGTTCCTTTTCTTTTCTCTCTTTTACAGTTAACCAGCCATCCCATGTTGTGCTTACAGGAATAAAATCAAGTTTTATAGAGAATCCCTTTTCCTTTTCCAGTAGAACTCCAATTCTTGCCCATTTTGCCTTTTCTCCATTTTCAGTTACTGTGCTGTCAACTTTTGCTAAAAGGTCGTAAACTTTCACTGTCTCACCTCCTTTCCTGCCTCTTCCAATGCTTTCTCAAAATTCTGCTCAAACTTCTCAATTTTCTGCTCTTTCTGCTTTTTCTTCTCTTCAAGCTCTTTCTGTTTCTGCTCTGCCACTTTTGCACGTTCCTCATATTTCTGCCTATTGGTAGTAAAAGGACTTTCTGCTTTAAATTCATTCCATTCCTGTTCAAATTTCAAACTCTCTTTTTCAATTTCTGTGTCAAGCTTGCTTTGTTGCATGACTACATAGTAAAAAATCAGCCCTGCCAATGGAGCTGCAATGATTGCTATCTTGAAAAGATTTGTCATGCTACTACCTCCTTTCTCTTAGTTTTTCTGTTATATATAATGCTTTCAATTCTTGCTCTGTTTGGCTGAGTGGCTATTTGAAAGCAGAGCATGTATATCTCTGACTTAAATTCGTCTGCTACGTTCTTTGTGTATCTTGAAAACTCACTAAAAAACCTTGCTGGATTGTGTCTAAGTACATTCAAAGCTGCATGAGTCATTCCAAGCTCAAGAAGCCTTTCGTAATCATCTGCACGCAGACCAAAGAAATGTGGTTTAGTTTTCTGCTTTTTCATCTTTCTCCTCTCCTTTCTTTGCTATTGCTTTGTCTTTACACTGTTGCATGGCGGGGTAATACTGGCATAAATCTTCCATCACAAGAGGTTTAGGCAACTCATACTGGAATGGCTTTGTGAAGTCAATTAGTTTTGTTGTGTCTACCTGTCTTTGTGCCTGTTGGCTCTGAAAAGCTTTCTCTGGCTGTTTGAGTATCTCTACTGCCTGCTTGGTCACTTCTTGCATGTGTTTTGACTCTGCAAGCTTGTCAAGTTCACTAACTCCATATCCAGCTGCAAGTCCTGTCAAAGCAAGTGCCACCAGTCTGGCTGCAAGTTGCTCTTTTGTAGGTATCATTTTTTACCTCCTTAAGAGGGATTAGGGACTCAGGATGAGTCCCTCTACTATAATTAATGCAGTCACCAATCACTTGATTACCTGCTCCTGAGCCTGTTCTGACTGTTCCGATACAGTTGCTATTCTGAACCTGTTTTCATCAGGAATATAGCTTGGCTGGGTATCTGGGTATATTTTCAGGTCTATTCGGCTTTTTGATATTGGGTACTCACCAATCTTGATGTAGAAATGAAATACAGGAAGTAAAGCAAACTCACTTGGAAGAATTAGCCTGTCTGTCTTTCTCCGTCTTGTAAGGCTTAATCCATCTCTGAGGTCTGCTGGTCCCATAGAGAGAGATTCATCAGTTTCAAGAATCTCCCTATCACCAAGAAACTTTGAAAGATACTCACTTGTGTTTACATCCTGCACTGCAAAGGCTACCGTAGTTGTGCAGTTGTTTATGATTGTGTTCATGGTTCGGTTGCCATATTCTTTCTCTATCTGGTTGATATCCTGCGTGGCTATCCAGAGAGAGATCCCCTTACTTCTACCTCTCTCAAGGAAGTCTACAAACTTTGGCATTCTCTGAAGTGAGGCAAATTCATCTAAGACAAAGAATAATCGTCTTTCTCTATCATCTGGCAAAGTCAAGGCTGCATTGCCAAGTTGTTCAAGAAGGACTGAAGCAAGAGGCTTTAGCACGTTTTTGATTTTGTCATAGTTCACCAAGAAAAGAAATCCACTGTCTTGTTTGGTTAACCAGTCCTGAATTTTGAAACTACTCTGGTGGTGTTCTACATACTTAAAACAGTTACTGTATTTCTTCATGGTGGAAATAATATCACTTGCTGATTTCACTCCTTTTTCGTATCCCTCAAGCAATCCTAAACCTCTTTTGCAGTCATCAAGTTTGTAGTGGTTCACTGCTGTCTTTAAGGTTTCAATCACTCCTGCCTCTCCCTGTGAAACTGTTTGCCATAAAGCAGACATGGTTCTTTGGTTGGTGGCATAAAGATAATAGAGGATAGAATAAAAAACCTCTCTTGCTCCTGTTATGAAATATTCATCTTCATGCCCACTTGGTACTGGTGGAATCAGAGAATAAGCGAAAGACTCAATGTCACTAACAAGATAGAGTTCATCAAATATGTTCCAATGTAGGGTTCGGCTATCAAGAGGGTTGAATATGAGGTCTTTTTCTGGATTGTAGAATTTTGCTATATAGTCTCCTTTGGTGTCATAGATTACTGCCTTATGCTTTTTTTGTCTAATTTTTTCTATAACCTGATTCAACATTGTGGTTTTTCCTGAACCACTCTTACCTACCACAAAGAAGTGTGTCGTCTCATACTGCTTTGGTATCGGTATTCTGCCTATATGAAATATTCCGATTTGAGGATGGTCTCTCCTTATAAGCGATATTAATTCAGATGGCTCAACTATCCTCTGCCCTCTCATGTGTTCATCTTTTACTATTGCCTTTGCTTTCAACTTAAACTTAGTAAGCAATATCGGATACAGTAGCCATACAGGAGTGGCAAGAAGAAATATCCAGAAGCCTTTTTTGAATAAAACCTCTAATGCCTTTGGCCATAACTGCACATAAAAACCAGTGAAAACCTGAATCACTGTTCCAAGCAGTTTTGGCTGAAATAAAATCATATAAACTGCAGGAATAAGCAAGTGAATAAGTAACACTATCATGAACGTGTAAACGTGCATCTTAAAACTCATCTGCAACTCATGAAACCACTTTTCAAAGCCTTTATAGGTTTTTGCCTCTTTGTAACCCTCTTTCATACAGTCTTACCTCCCAAAGTCTTTTTTAATTTTTTCATACATGTCCCTGATATCATTCAATGTGCACTCAGAGTCGGTTAGCTTGCTTTCAAGTGCCTTTCCAAGAGAGGCATAAAAAGCCCTCTCTGCCTCTCTCATCTGTTTCTGAATTTCCCTCATTCTCTTCTGAAGTTTAGAAATGTTCCTTTTCACTCTACTCACCCCCTTTCATGGTGGCTAAAATGTCCTGAAATACTTTTTCATTTTCCAGAAGATAACTGAGTTCAGACTTTTTCACTACTTCAACTATCTCATGCATATCAGGAATAATGTCATATCCTTTCTCACGAAGAAGAACCCTAACTTTTTCTGCCTCTTTTCTCCAGAAATCTTTCATACTATCACCCCCTTTCTGATATATATAATGCAGTTCACTTACTCAGATTTCTTTAAGCCAAAAATTTCATAAAGAGTCCCACCAAATACCTCTCTCTCATGGCGTTCAAAAAAGTTCATCAGGCTGTGCTTGGTTGCCTCTGGAATGCTTGAGTTGAGCAAAGTATTTCGTGCCACTAAATAGACTGCAAAAATGAGGTTTCTCAACTCCTCTAACCTTTCACTCTGTAACTGCTGCACCGGCAGGGTCTGTGGCTGTGAGTCTGAGAGGTTCTCTATCTTCTGAATGAGTCGGTTCAAGAGGTTTGTATCCCTTAGTTCTTGCTTAAGTCCATTTAAAAGAATCTCTCTTGCCAGTGTGCTTATTCCCTTACCAGAGTTCTTAGCCATTCTCTCAATCAATTCATAATCACTTTCACTCATATAAATCCTTACATACTTAGCCATCCTTTAATCCTCCTTTCTTATTGTTCTCTACTATTAATTAATGCAACTTTTCCCTAATAGGAGAATCTCCTATGTTTTCTTGAAAACTATATCTCCTATGTCGTAAACCTTTGGTAGTATTACCTTTAAGCCTCATCAAAAACCTTAATCTCCTATTACTATGCTTAAAAACTCCAAAAACCGATAAAGCCTTGTCTGGCTTGGTTCTGGCGTGGGTCTGGCAAAAATTCCAACCTCAACCGAAGGTTGCGGGTGGTGTGGTGGAAAAAGCGGGGGTTTGGGGGATTCCCCCGAATGCACGTCTGAACCAGTGGTTATGAAGGTGATTGAACCTTAAAAACCACTGGTGAGGAAGTGCATAGTTCCCCCCTCACATGAACCATGCCGAGAGTTCGAGGTATCTCGGCAAGCGAGCGGAGAGCACCATCGAGGCTAAATCAATCGGTTGTCTGTAACAAAGCTAACATATTGGCACTGCTTTAGCGAGCGGTGGTTCATGTGAGGGGTATGCTCTGAGGTGCTCGATGCACCGAAGGAGCATGAACTACCTGCCTCGTTCCATTGAGACTGAGGCTGTCTTATCCTGAGAGGGGTTGGTTGATTTTTCATGACTTTGTGACTGGGATTTTTCGATAGACTGGGCAGGTTTGTAGACCGTAACTTCTTTGGAATCTGATTCCTTAGTTTTGATTGTTATTTTATGTTCAGAAATAATGTTGCCATCCAGACTTCTTTTTATCCCCTCTGATATAGCTTTTGTGTGAACTTCATTGTTGAGTTCATTTCGGATGTCAGTTTTTGAAATGTAGTCCTTTTCCTTTTTGTTTCCCTGTTCCTGTGCTTTTATTTTTTTCCATTCTTCTTTAAGCTGTTGGACCACTTTTTCTTTCTCTTTGCCATATGCTTCTTTTACCCGTTCTGTGTCAACCCCATACAAAGAGGTTTTTTGCCATGCACCATATAGTTTTTTGTCTGTTGAAACTGTAACAGGAATAACCCAGCCAGATCTGAACATTTTGTGCATAGCTTGGTCTATTTTGTCCTTTCCGAGTCCTGTATTTGAAACGAGGTCTTTGGATGAGAAATAAGCTGTAGATTCATTCTGATATTTCACTCCGATTTTTTCTGCCATAGCCTTTTCCATATATATATCCTTTTTGGTAGTATATAGCACCGAAGAATACTTTTCATTTTGAGGTGGATTTTGCATAGCAACAACAGAGCCATTGTGGGTATCCATATACTCCTTAACCCTTTGAAACTCTTCATGTGTAATATCGTATTGAATATTTCGGTTCAACATAGAATGCATTTTTAGAACCTCCCTGTCTATCTGAACATTTTGTTGGGCCAGACTATGTTCTTGCTGCTGTTGTGACTGCTGCATTCGTTCTGTCATAAAACGAATGGTCTGCATGACTCTTTGAATCTCTGTTTCTCTCATCTGATGTTGCACTCTTTCAACACATGAAAAAAAGTATCCCTTTTTTTCATTCACTCCTGCATTTTTGAATTCGGACTGTAGCTTTTGTAATTGATCTTTTGTGAGATTTTTCCAGGGCGAAATGCCCTCTTTTTCAATATAAAATCTGACCAGTTGTTCGTCTGCTTTCTGAGGTATAGAGGCGATTGAATTAAGCCAATGTTGTTTAGAATTTTCATAGTCCTGTTTGTGACAGAAAATAGCTTCTAATTTTCCATCTGAATTTTTCTGAAAGCCTATCAGTTTGAGTGTTTTTTCTTCGTGTAGATACTTTTCAAGCCTTTGAGGATGGATATGGTGAATGTGAGATATGTTTTTGTGTAACTCTGACGCAGTGAAATATCCTTTTCCAGAGGTTTTTTCAGCAAAAACAGAAATGATTTCTCTATCCTGCCTGACATGTATAGAATCGTTGAGAAAGTGGAATCGTCCTTTATCGTCTTTTTTGTATCCCATGCTGCTTAGGTGTTTATATATAGTCCTGTCTGCTGCATCAACTCCGGAGCGTTTCAATTCTGCTTTTATGTCTTTTAGAGAAAAACTCCATTTAGAGGAATTTCTATATATGCTTTCTACTGCTTTAGATATAGCTTTCTGTTGTTCAGAAAGTTTTGAGGCTGAGATAAAGGTGATAGTCCTGGTTTTTTCATCGTAGGATTCTACACATATAAGTCCTTTATCCTGCATTTCTCTGGTGGTAGCTAATACAACTTCTTTACCTATCTGATTCTCTTTTGACCACTGGAATATCTCTTTATTGGTTGTTCTGTCTTTCTGAATGATAAACTCTCTAACATTCTGAGCCTGTGACTGCCATTTCTGCCACGTATTGGCGAGTACCTCGTTAAACCTATCCCCTGCTTGAACCATCTCCTGCCATTTCTGGATTGGTTCACGAATATGTTCATGGGATTTCTGCTCATACTCACGAACTTCTGATATTTTTTGCTGTTTTTCCTGTTGTTTCTGGACTATTTCTCTGGCCATATCCTGGATGTTCTTCATCTGGGCAGGAGTGAAGTATTTCTCAAGCTTAGGGGGTTCAACATGCTGGATAACAGGCTTCTGAGCTCCTACTGCTGCAATCTGCTGAACAGGAGATAGCTGGTGAGGTGCAAACTCCATACTCTGATCAAGAACTTTCTCTATGCCAAAAAGTCCTTTTTGTTTTTCTATTTTAAAGTAATGGATTCCATCTTTTGTAAGAGTATAGCCCTCAATGGTGGTCTTATCCCCTCTGACTCTCACATGCAGTTTTTGAATTCCTTTATGCCACTGTCCATTTTGGTCTTTTGTATAAACCTCGTAAGTCTTCCAGTAGTCTCTTCTTTTCTGGCCAGTGAGTTTTTCCAGGTCACGGTTTAGGTTATTCTTCCACCATGTTTTTATCTGATCTTTTAATGTCCATTTCTCAAATTTATCCCGAGTCTTTCCATTTAGCCAGTCCTTGAACTTTCTATCAACATAATTTGAATCCACCATTGCATTTGCTATTTTCTTAACAATGTTTGGCTTTTGAGGTTTCTGAACTGCTTTGAAATCTTTTTCACTGAAATTTTTAGCCCATTTTTGGTACTCTGATTTTTCGTAGTTTTTTATAGCCTCTGACGCCCAAAAAACTGATTCCTGGTATCTCTCTGATTGTTCTTTGCTCTCTTGTTTCTGAAATTGCCCTTCTCTTTCATTTTCAAATCCTTGCTCTTTTACCTGCTCTTGCTGTTGTTTGAAATTCTTATATATTTGCTCTTTTACGGTATTAAACACTTCCTCGTTGAATTTGTATGCCATCCTTTCTATTCTTTCCTTCGTTGCCTCTTCTGATGCTTTTTCAATGAATCTCTCTTTGCTCATAGTAGAGTATATAGTCGCATTCTGTTTTGCACGAGTGATTGAAACGAGGAAATTCTCATAGTTTCTTGTTTCAAACGCTATGACATTCTGGGTAGTTTTCCCTTGCATGTGATCAGCTGTCACTGCATAGCCATGCTGAAAATGAACACCCTGAGCAAGTTCTTCTTTTGTGAATGTTGTAGTTTTAGCTTTGTCTGAATCAAGTTTTGAAACTATAGTTATAGAACCATCCTCATTATTTATAGACTTCACATAAGCAAACTCAGAATTTGCAAAGTTTTTATTTCTATATGTATTATTGAATATCAATTTCTCTCCTTCTGCTATTTGAATGCTCTCATTCTGAAAAGCCTGAACCTTGTCACCAAGCTTTTCGATATTGAAAACTCTTTCTTTAACTTCACCTTTCTTTGTTGTATATTCTACTTTTAAAGTATTCTTGACAATATCAACTTCTTTCACGAAAAGCTCTTTTCCAACGCTAACTCCACCGCCCGAAGACATTACAAGTAATTTATCGCCAACATTGTAGCTACTTGCCTTTAGCCTCTCTACATTATCTAAATTCTTGTTTACCCACACATTTACCTCTATAGATTTAGCCCCTTTAAGCTCGCCATTCCGCAATTCTTCGCTGATTAAACTGTTTAAGATTTTAGCGTCCTGATTTGTAGCTACAGATATGGCAGAATTTTTATAGCCTTGACTTATATACTCTTTCGCTATCTCTCGCAGAATTTCCTTTTGTTGCTGCTCTATTTGCTTTTGATACTCCTCATATTTTTCACCGAGAACTTCTCTAATCCGAGATGGGTCAACCCCGAACAATCCAGTCTTTTGATATGCCCCATATTTCTTGCCATTTACCTCTACCTCTGTAGCTACTACCCAGCCCATTTTAATCATTTGCCTAATACTTTTTTTAGCTTGATCCTCTTTTATTCCATGAGGATTTTCACCTTCATGAAAACCGAAATCTTTGTAGAAAAAGAAAGCTTCTCTCTGTCCTGCGTCCTCTATGCCAAGTTTCTCTATTATTTCACGTTCAAACGGTGCAGATTTAAACTGCTGAACATATTGAGTAGCAGAGCCTTGACCTTCAAACATTTCTTTTACTTTTTCAAAGATTTCTCTATCTACTATATTGATTGGTTTATCGCTTTTAAGTGCATGCGTAGCAATTTCAAGAGCCGAATCCCTCTCTATAGTTTTGAAAGTAATTTTATTAAGTGCAGATTCAATGTTTTTGTGGTATATGTCATATACAGCACTCTTAAGCTCTTCGTTGCGTTGCCTTACAATATCAGTCATTTTGACGTGGTTGATTTTGTTTTCACGAATCAAAGCCGCAAATGGAGAGCCAGCCTGAACTCCAGGCAGCTGACGGTCATCACCAATAAATACTATCCGACAGCCTGATTCCCTTGTTTTATCCAGAATAGTCGACATGTCTTTAGTTGAGAGAAAACTTGCTTCATCAACGATTAGAATTGTCTTAGAGTCAAGGCTCTGCAGTGCCTTTGCAGAGTTCAAAAACTTTGCAGTAGTCATCGCTTCTATACCAACTTCTTTTAACTCGTTCACAGCCGTGTTTGTGTTAGATACTCCTATAAGCCGATATCCAGCTTCTTTAGCAATTTCATTAATTTTTCCAAGCTCTTTCGACATTTCGCCAACAAACGTTGTTTTTCCGACACCTGCCCAGCCTACAACGGCAGTGTATCTGTCAGTACTTTGAAGGATATGATTGATAGCTTCAAGTTGAGATTTGGTTAGCTTCTCATTTTCGTATCTCTGCTCTGTTATTTTTTCAACTGAACCTTTCCCCTCTTCAATGCTCTTTAATATGTTATGCTCCCATGCAATGACCTCCTGAGAAGTAAAATACTTTTCCTGATATGTTGCATTTGCTCTGTTATGCTGCTTATCTTGCACATACCCCATTTCAATAAGTCTCTCATTCTCCTTCACAGCCTGCACAAGCGTATCAGAATCCACTCGACCAGCACTGATTTGGAATGCAGCTTTAAAAAGATCAGATTGACTGAATGTTGAATTTCTATCTATGACTTCATCAATTGCTTTGTTGATTATCTCTTTCGCAAGTTCTTCTTTATTAGCTTGATTTAATTCTTGAGTTAGATTTTCTCTCTTTTCACTTACAAGCTTGATTATATCTTGTTGAGTTAATCCCTGTTCTTTTAAAGAGTCTTCAACTTGCTTGAAAAGCTCACCAATAGTCTTGCTCTGCTTTGATTGTCTAATTTCAAGATATGCATACTCCCTGAGTTGACTTTCAGTAGCATTCGGATATTTCTGAAGTAGCTCTTCTTTATGTTGCTCAAGATACTTGTCTATTAGCTCAGAAGTCCTCGCTATACCTTTCCAATGTTCTTCATTTAATCCAGCTATTTTTGTCACATATTCCTTACTATTGCCCTCTTTTACAAGTTCAGTATTTATTCCTTGCTGTTTAAGCTGATACGCTAACTGATTCTCAAGGTATGCTTCAAACATGTATTTATTGCTATAAATTGCATCAGAGTTAATTGCTTTCCAGTCACCATTTTCTGTCCTGGTGAAGTTGAAAAAAGAAATGTGGTTGTGTATTTGTGGGTCTAATCGTCCACAAAGATGGGTATTAACCAGAACGGTTGCATTGTCACTTGACTTTGAAATAGTTTCCCCATTCACAGTTTCACGATATTGAATATAGCCCTCTTTCTCAAGAAAGTTGACCAAATTTTTAGTTGCTTCATTCATACTGTTTGTTACAGTTTGCAGATTCTCTTCAGAGGTGAAAGCATAGAGTGTTACAGACTTATGAGGACTCCATACGAAGTCAAACCCCTGACGGTGATCTTTCTGTTCAAATTCCTTGCTAAGATAATTGCCTTGTAAGTCCCTTCCATTTGCAAAATTTTTGAAGTCCTCTGAAGTGATTTCATAGCCATCTTTTACCCCCAACTCTTGCCATCCCGAACCAATTTGAAAGCGTGTCTCTACTTCATTAGTTGAAACGTAGTAATTATCTTTTTCATACTGTTCAAGACTTTGGTAAATTTGACCAAAACTTAACATAGTTCACTCCTGGTCACTTAAACTGTACAAAACTGTACAAGTTTAAACGGCTGGGGTATTTTTTACCGCCTTTCAGGTTGTTCCATCCCCAGCTGGCGGTATTTGGAACAACCATAGCCCCCGCCCCAAGAAGCAGGAACTTACGCCCATGCCAAGGTCTCCCCACTTGCCCTAAATGTATTATTCTCCTTAGGACAGAGACATCTCTTAACGTTTTCTCAGGGGAGAGTGGTGTTACCACCGCTACCTTAAGAACTTGCCAGGTTTTGTAGCTACTGCTACAAGTGCCAAGACTTGTTCCATCCAGAGGCCCTGACACCCTCCCTGACTCACTCTTAAGGTTTTGTATAAGATTTTTGACCCTTTCTATCTCTTTGAAATGTTTTCTCTTTAAATATCTATTCTTAACTACTTTCTTTATATAATCCTTCAGTCTATCTAAGTCATCAACATTTAAATGTTCTATAACTTTCATATATCCGTCAGGGATTTGCTCTTTTAGTCCAAGTCCTCTTCTTGCTAAGACATATGCTGCTGCAACGTCCTTACTTATCATATACTGCGGTGCATATTTCAGAAGCCCTATCACTGAGGTATAGGCGGGATTAACTTCTATAACCTGTATACCCTTCCGCTGAGCTAAAACCTTGAGCTTATTTAAGAAGGATCGATAACTAAAGTTATGCCTTATTCTTCTTGACTTCCTTCCAGAGTAATCTCCTCTTCTTCCTTTGTTTTTTATATCTAATCTCTCAATTACTATTGCTTTCTTTCTTTCCTCTGCCAGTTTTACTATCTCATGGGCATATAGCCATCTGTAATATTCCCTTTTGTTTGAACTGCCGCTTGTAAGACACGGCATCGGTATCTTGCCGTAACTTACAAGCTGTCCATTCACATCCGTTTCTGCCCACGCTATGTTATCAGGATATGCATTTATGTCTATGCCTATGACACCGTTTTCTTTTGTTACTAAAGTTTCTGGAGAGTTTTCCTTAATAGCAAAGTAAGCATATATTTTTCCATTTTTTAGCTTTAATTCAACTGAATAAGCTTCCCCACAAGTACCGATTGCTTTAAGCAGTTCTTCTCTGCTTTTTCCTTTTTTCCATCCTGCTTGTATCTTTGCATAGGCATACTTTCTCTCTCCTATATTGATCCTTAGATAAATGCCATTTTCATTTCTCTCAATCCTTGCATTCAGATTTCCCTTCTTACTTCTATCTCCTCTTGAGTAGAGATTGCCCTTTCTTTTTTCCTGCCACATTTGTTTTAATTTCTTGTAAGCCTTTCCGTTTATGTGTCGTTTTTTGAGCTTTTCAAACAAACTCCTACCACCAAATATAACCTTACTCGGATCTTTGCCCTTCTCCTTATAAGAATGAAGCATGCTTTTTGCCTTTGCTATTGCATCGTCTACATATCTTGAGTTTATGTTAAAAACCTCTTGAAGTTTTCTTTTAAGTTCGTTCCTGCTTTTATCTTCTAAAAGCCTGTTGTACGCAAATCTCATACAGGATGACCATCTTCTCATTAAATCTACTACAGCTTGCTTATCTTCTATATTTGAAAAAGCAAGTTTAGTCTGTATCGTTATCATGTCTCCTGCCACCTCTTTGCCCATAAATCCTCCTTTTTTTTGTATCTATATCTATTAATGCACCGAAAGAAAAAACCCCCTTCTGGAAAATTTTCCAGAAGGGGGTTTGCAAACGAAACGGTTTCGCTTGCATACCCCTTTGTGGAACCAGTTCCACAAGGGGGTTTTCTCTGTCATAAAAAAGCTTAGAAAAGTCAGGAAAAGACATGAAAAGCTTAGAAAAGTCACGAAAAGCATAAAATATATGGACCAGCAAAAAAGAGGAAAGAGCTTTTCTGAGCGATACTGAGCTTTTGTGAGCTTTTCTGAGCGATTGTGATATGAAGAAATCCAGAAATGAAAAGTTACCCTATTCGGAAAAGAGCGATTTTATTGAAAAAGAATAAAACAATTCTCCTTTTATAAGAAAAATCAAATCTTCACAGGGCACAAAAAATGAATTTCCAGATAAATTAAGGATTTCAAGGATGGGTAAGGATGGGTAAGGCCGTAAATGCTTGATAATTCTAAATCCTTACCCTATATACATTGTATATATACATGGGTAAGGATGGGTAAGACCATTGATAATACTGGATTCTTACCCATCTTTTATGTTTTTTAGAGGGTAAAAAATACCAGAAAATCAGAAGTGGTAAAAAGTGTATAT
Source organism: Thermodesulfovibrio yellowstonii DSM 11347 (assembly GCF_000020985.1). Lineage (NCBI taxonomy): Bacteria > Pseudomonadati > Nitrospirota > Thermodesulfovibrionia > Thermodesulfovibrionales > Thermodesulfovibrionaceae > Thermodesulfovibrio > Thermodesulfovibrio yellowstonii. The sequence goes on along the minus strand of NC_011296.1, from coordinate 287,583 downwards.
AAATCAGTTAGTTACAGTCAAGTATTGAGTTGTGCTTACTAAAGATAGAAGGATTTTTGCTTTAAAAAACAATAAGTTAGCATTGGTTGCAAAAATTGGGAAGTTTATAGAAAAAGATGGGTAAGATGGGTAAGGTGGGTAAGAGTTCTTATTTTTCAATAACTTTTCCCTTACCCATCCCCTGAAAGATGGGTAAGGATGGGTAAGGTCTGGGGGAGAATGTCATGATTTTTTTATCCATATCTTTTTTGTTTTGTTGTCTCTCCATACAACCCTTTTTTCGAAGCCTAAAACAGACAAACAGTTGGAAATTCTATCCTGCTGGTGTCTGTGCAAGTCTTTGGCTTCTATTCCTAAAGCAAGTTTAGCTATTTTAGTTATTGTTATTTCATGTATATTATTTAAAGCGATATAATCAGAAATAATAGATTCCCACTCATCATGTCTCCTCACCCGTTCTTGCTCTTTTTCTACTTGTTCAGGCATTTCCCAGTATGACTCTCCCTGTAAGTACCTGTATGTAGCCTCTCCCCAGAGCAGGTCTCTGGTGTTCTGGACATATTCAACATTTCCGGGGTGGCATATTTTCACAGGCCAGAATCTGCTGCCTCCTGAGGGATCTTCGTATACAGTCTCCTCGTTAGTGCTGATCACAAAGATACATCTTCTTGGAAAGTCACGGACAACACGGGAATATGGTGGTCGGAATCTATCAGTGGTAGAAGATATAACAGCTTTGGTTCGGCTGTTGTGAGCTTTTCTGAAAGCATCATTTTCGGGTATCTCAATGATCCAAACTCCCTGGATGGCCATGTAAAAATCTTTTTCAGTAGTAACAGATACGTTCAGTTCCCGGTAGAATTCTCCCCCAAGCGTTGCTATGACTCTGGATTTACTCCAGTTTTGCGGACCCTGTATCACCAGAACATATTTTTGAAAGCAACCTGGATTTAGAGCTCTTGCAACAGCTGATAGAAAAAAATTTTTGGCAACTGTCATAGAATACTTGTCTCTTGGCACTCCAAACACATCTGCAAAAAAATGTTCCAGTCTGTTAATTCTGTCTTTTTCCCACTTCTCTTTGCATTTAAGAAGATACTCTTTAAGTCTATCTCTTTTCCTTTGATATGCAAGATATGATATGGCTTCTCTGAATACCTCAATGGGGATTCTTTTTCCTCCAATTGATTCCTCTGCTTTGGCATGCATTGTAATCTCAATTTCTTCGTCATGCACTCTTTCTCCCCAGAAAAATTTCACGTGAAATTCGTCATAATTTGGCTTTTCATGCGCCATGGTGATACCAGAAATAATTGAAGCAACTCTTTCAATAGTGAGGGGTTTTTTTGAATATCTTTTTCTTATTGCATCGTCAATAATGTCCTGACTTGACTTTTCGGTCCTAAAATTGATAATCTTTTTTTGGGTTTGAGACATGTAGCAACTCCTTTCTCAGTTTTTAGGCAGTCCTCTTAGAGGCTGCCTTTTCTTTTTCACGTTTTTCAATCCAGTCGTGGACTGCCTCTCTGACCAGTTCAGATAGAGTTCTGCCAGATTTTTTAGCAGTGTGGGTGAGAATGTTTCTGATCTCTTTTGAAAGCCTAATCGTTGTTACTTCTCTCCTCATTTTTACCTCCTCTTATTTCAATGTATGCTATATGTAATAATGCAATTCAAAACAAAACCTCCTGCTTTGAAATATTTGAAATAAGATTTTCTTTCTGATTCCTTTTCTGAGCTTGAGCTGCAGGAGTAAGCATGCTAATAATTTCCGTATCAGAGTAGCCTAACTTTTTGAGCCTTTGAATCTCTTCTAACCACTTTTGTTTTTCGGCTAAAGACATACTATTTATAATTGACTCCTCCTCATCTTGTCTCAGGGGGTCAGGAATATTGGGATAGTAGAAATCTATGACTTCTCCATTTTCGTCTAAAACCACTTTGGCTGGTTCGGGGGCTGATTCTGTATCTGGAATATCTGTAATTTTTAAGTTTCTCAAAGCATTTTGAAAAATCAAATCCAGCTGCCATCTTGGTATAAGTTTTTTCTCCAAGATTACTTTAGAAAGCCCATTGCCATTCCTGTATGACTGCCATGCTATCTTGAGCATTTCCTGTGTCACATCCTCATATGTGATATCATCCCTGCCTGCCCTGACAGGGTAGTAGTGTTTGGAGGCATATTTTTTACACTGCTCTTGTATTTGTCTTATATACTCATTTATGTTACTTTGTAACTTCATGTCTTTAATCTATCATGTTACAAAGTAACATGTCAAGAGGATTTGCTATTTTTTTGATTTAAAATTTTTATAGGGGTATAAAATTTTGTTACAATGTAACAGATGTGTTATACTTGATTGCATTATGTATAGTAGGAGGTGATGAAGATGACAATAGCTGAGAGGCTTTTAAAGTTGAGAAACATATTGGGGGTAACACAAGAAAGATTGGCGGGGTTTCTATCGCTTAACAGAAGCTTTTTAGCTCAAATTGAGGCAGGAATTAGAAAACCGTCTCCACAAACTTTAATGGTATTAGAGAAAGAGGTGGGTATATCAAAAAAATGGTTAGAAACTGGCGAGGGTTTAATTTTTGCAGATTCTGAAAAAGCTTTAAGTGTTTTAAAAAGCAAAGACAAATACAGTATAGAAGAAATTTTCTACATTTTATCACAAGTTCAGAACGTGTACTCTTTTTTTAAAGATTTTTCTGTATCAAAAGATATAGCTATTTATGTTTTTGAAATTTTGTCTAAATTTTCTCTTGTTTCTGAAAATGAATTAGAAAAATACAAAAAAGCAATCAAAAATGAGAGTGTTGCATGGGGTAGGCTTATGGATAAGATGATTGCTTACATCACAAATTATATTGTTGAAAGAGATTTTGATATAACTGAAGAGCTTAAAAGTGAACTTCAAAAACTAATTCAGGATTGGGGTATGTATGTTTTTATTGCGGCTACTATGCATGAGAAAAAGTTAGTTCCCCTAGAGAGTATTTACATTGATTTGGAAGTTTTAAAAAATTTCAAACAAAACAAAAATGCTTTGGTAGAATATGAGAAACAAATCCCAAGGGGTGTGTTTGAAGCTGAAAGAATAAAACTCAGTTTTGATGGTCATTTTGTGCTTGATTTTGCTGGCAAGGGATTTATTGAGTTTGAGAAAGAGAAGTTGTTTGGATTTATATCTACTGTTCTCAATATCAAAAACGATGAAAAAAAGAAAATGCTTGACTATGAAATTTTTTATACTGAGTATGAGAAGCTGGCTAATATAAAACAAAAAGATATCACATTGTCTTTGTCACTTAAGGAATTCGAATGTTTACGAGAGTGCTTTAAAAAGATTAAAGAAAACACAAAACTCTGGCAGTGGTTGCAAATGTGTTACATCGAAAAGTATGGGTTTATGTAGTGGTGGAAAATTTTTCCACCGATTGATTTTCTCTCTCTGGCGGGGTAAAATAAAGTATGGAAAGCTTGATGATAGATAAGGATTTACAGGAAAAAGCAAAGAAAGTATTTAAAAAGTATAATCTTTCTTTAAATGAAGGGATTAATATGCTGTTAAGGCAGATTGTGAAGGAGAAAAAACTTCCTTTAGAAGCTGGTAAAGAGCTTAAAAAAGCTATTGAGGAATCCAGAAAAGGTAAGGTTGTTGCCTTTAAAAACACTGAAGAACTCTTGAAAGAAATCAGAAAATAGCACTCCTTGAAAAAACTCACCACTACAAAGAGATTCCTTAAACATTACAAAAAGAGAGTATCTGACAAGGATGATGAGATTTTCAAGTATGTTGTAGATAAATTACTTAAGGGTGGAAAACTTGAGAGAAAATTCAGAGATCATCAATTAAGTGGAGATTTAAGAGAATTTAGGGAATGTCACTTAAAAAATGATTTGTTGCTGATATATCAGGCTTTTGAAGACGAAATAAGGCTTATAGATATTGGTTCACATGCTCAATTATTTAGGTAAGATAGTGTGATAAAACTGTGATAAACTTATCCAAAAACTGTGATTTTTCACAATCAAAAATCAAGCAAATAAGCCAAGTTCTGAGTTTTGTTGTTTTATGGCATTCAAGAGGTCGTGGGTTCGACTCCCATCAGCTCCATTTTATTTCTCAAGGGTTTGCACCAAGTGACACACTCCTAAAAAATTTTAATTCAGGAATTTAGTTTTTGATATTAGAGATACATAATAGTTACGAATAGTTGCTCAACAAGTTCTAAAATGACTATATACAATGATACTATGATGATATTTTACACTACGGCTGATTAATATTTCATTGTGGTTTTTTTAATATTTATTTTAGAATTAAAAAATGAATGAACAGGAAAACATTCATCCAAAAATCCGTAACAGAAGAGTTCATCTTGCAAATGAAAGAACCTTTCTTGCATGGATAAGAACAAGTATTGGGATAATGGCATTTGGATTTGTTGTTGAAAAGTTTGCTCTTTTTGTAAAACAGTTTTCTATTTTTATTGGCAAAGAAATCTCCACAATGCCTCATTCAGGATACTCTTCATTCTTTGGTATATTCTTGGTTGCTCTTGGAGCTATTATGGGTTTTCTTGCTTTTATCAGATATAAAAAAGTTGAAAAACAGATTGATGAAGACACCTATCAGCATTCAGTTTTGCTTGATATCCTCCTTGTGATTTCTCTCCTTGCAATAGCTGTTTTTTTAATAATTTACATGTTACACAGCATTTAAGTTGTTACAAACTAAGGGTTATAATTTTTTTGACCACACTTTATTTTGAAAGTATTGGATTGTTTCTAAATTATTTTTGATATAATTAAAAACTATATTCTCTTGTATAGGAGGAATATCATGAAAAAATTAATTTTTCTATTGTTGATTATTCTTTTACCTGTAGCCTCCTTTGGAGCTACGGAAATAACATGGTATGGACATTCAAGTTTCAAAATCCAGACTCCAAATGGCAAAGTATTACTAATAGACCCATGGCTTACTAACCCTGCAAATAAAGAAGGTAAAAGACATCTAAAAGAACTCCCTAAAGTTGATCTTATTCTATTAACCCATGCTCACGGAGACCACATTGGAAATTCTATAGAAATAGCTAAGGAAACAGGGGCTAAACTTGTTGCTACATATGATTTAGGGAAAGCTATAGTTAAATATGCAGGATATCCTGAAAAACAGTTTGGCTATGAAACTACAGGTAATTTTGGTGGAGAAATAACTCTGCTTAACGGAGAAGTTAAAATTCTATTTGTGCCAGCAGTTCATAGTTCTGCTTTAGAAATTCCAGATTCACCCAAAAGTCTTATTTATGGAGGAAATCCTGGTGGTTTCTTAATTTCAATAAAAAATGGACCAACACTCTATCATACAGGAGATACTGATTTATTTGAGGACATGAAACTACTTGGCTTAATGTACAAAGTTGACATTATGATGGTATGTATTGGAGATAAATTCACCATGGGACCAAAAAGAGCAGCTATTGCAACAAAATTTGTTAATCCAAAGATGGTAATCCCCATGCACTTTGGCACTTTTCCTATGCTTAACGGAACTGTTGAAGAGTTTGAAAAAGAAATCGCAGAGCAAAAAATTCAAACAAAAATTTTAAAAATAAAAATAGGAGAAACTGTCAAAATAGAATAAATTTTATCGGTAAATAAGAAAAAGCTTATATAACTTGCCATTTTTTGTTCAAGATTGCTACTATAAAAAGATTTAAAAATTTTCGGAGGTGAATTATGTATTTATTGAATTTAATAACAGATGCTTTTGCAATGGGACCTGCACCTCAAGGTGGCGGTCAAGGAGATCCAATAATGAGTCTCGTTGCAAGCCTTTTACCCCTGGTATTAATTATTGTTGTCTTCTATTTTCTTCTAATTAGACCACAGCAAAAAAGAGCAAAAGAACATAGGCAGATGCTTGAAAATCTTAAAAGAGGCGATAAGGTAATAACAGTGGGTGGACTTTACGGTGTAGTAGATAGTGTAAATCCAAATACAGTGATTCTTAAGGTTGCTGAAAATGTGAAATTAAAATTTTCAAAGCAGTCAATCGCTGCACTAAGACCTGCAACAGACGAGGATTAATAAGTTTTCATGAGAAAAGGCATATACCTTAGAATAGCTCTTATTGCCTTTACTGTTATTCTTGCAATTATTTTCTTTTTACCGAATACACCTTTGTTTAGCTATATGCCTGGGTGGTGGAAAAAGAATCTTCCACACAAAGGAATTGTTCTCGGACTTGACCTTAGAGGTGGTTCTCATCTGATTTTTGAGGTTGACCTCAAAAGAGCAAGAGAAATAACAGTTGAGAGAATTGGCATGCATCTTCAGAGCCTTCTTGAAAAAAAGGGGCTAAAACCTTCTGTAAAAGTTCAAGGAGAAAAGATATTTATTCAGCCTGTGAATGAAGATGTTAAAAAAATTATTAAAGAAAACTATGCAGACCTTTCAATTTCTGAACATGGTGGCAATATTATCTGCGAACTTCCAGAAACTGCCTTTAAAAGAGTTGAAACAACATCAGTTGAGCAGGCAATAGAAGTAATTCGTAATAGAATTGACCAACTCGGGGTTGCAGAGCCTGCAATTCACAAACAGGGAGAAAATGAGATTGTTGTGCAACTGCCAGGGGTAAAGGACCCCAAAAAAGCTCTTGAAATAATAGGAAAAACAGCCCAGCTTGAGTTTAAACTTCTTGATGAGGAAACAACTCTCTGGAAACAACTTCCTTCATTAATAAAGGCTGGAGAGGAAGATACTTTTTTAAATCAATGGAAGTCTAAGCTTCCAGAAAGCGATGAAATAGTTTTCCAGAAGATTGTAAACAAAGAAACAGGAGAGGTTTATAAAAGACCATATATTGTCAAAAAAGATGTGCTTCTTACAGGTGACCTTCTTGCAGAGGCTCATGTAAGTATTGACCAGAGATTTAATGAACCCTATGTATCTTTAAGATTCAATGACGCAGGAGCAAAAATTTTTGAAGATATCACAGGTAAATATGTAAAGAGAAGACTTGCAATAATACTTGATGGGAATCTCTATTCAGCTCCTGTAATTCAAGAAAAAATTGAAGGTGGTAATGCCCAGATTTCAGGTAGTTTCACTCTTGAAGAAGCTAAAGATTTGGCAATAGTCTTAAGAGCAGGTGCGCTTCCAGCACCTGTAAAGCTTATTCAAAATGTGACAGTTGGTCCAACATTGGGTAAAGACTCAATTGAAGCAGGGAAAATGGCTGTAATCATAGCATCAATTTTTGTTTCTCTGTTTATGATTATCTATTATCGTCTAAGTGGAGTTATCGCTGATTTTGCTCTGATACTTAATATTATTCTTCTTATTGGTGCATTAGCTGCTTTGAATGCTACACTAACATTACCAGGCATTGCAGGCATTGCTCTTGCAGTTGGCATGGCTGTAGATTCAAACGTGCTCATGTTTGAAAGAATAAGAGAAGAATTGAGACTGGGCAAAACTCCTAAGGCAGCTATAGAAACAGGTTATAAAAAGGCATTCTGGACCATCTTTGACTCTCATGTGACAACGCTTATTACAGCAGCAGTGCTTTTCCATTTTGGTTCTGGACCTATAAAAGGTTTTGCTGTTACTCTGTCCTTGGGCGTTGCTATAAATCTTTTTACTGCTTTAATTGGAACGAAAACAGTTTTTGACTTCATATACATAGGAAAGGAGCGTAAGAGCCTGAGCATATGATACAGATTCTTGGCAAGACAAATATTGATTTTCTTGGGAAAAAATATATTGCCCTGGCGCTTTCATGCATAATGATAATTCTTGGTATATTTGCTATATTTCAGATTCATGCAGGTAAAGCAAATCTTGGAGTAGATTTTGCAGGAGGTTTAAGTCTTCAGATAAGATTTTCCCAACCTGTAACCCTTGCTGAAGTAAGAACTGTTTTAGATAAGGCAGGGATAAAGGATGCAGATATACAGGAACTGCCAACAGAAAAAAAGATTCTTATAAAACTTAAAAAACAGCAGGAAGGCATACAGGATACCATTGAAAAAGCATTAAAAGAAAATCTCACTGCTAAAGAGCCTATTATTGAATCAGTTACTGAGATAGGACCTAAAATAGGTGAAAGAACAAAAAGGGATGCTCTTTTTGCAATTTTAGCAGCTACAGCAGGCATTCTTATTTATATTGCAATCAGATTTAAATTTCATTTTTCCATTGGTGCAACTGTAGCAACTTTTCATGATGTAATGGCGGTACTTGGAATTTTTTATATTCTTGATAAGGAAATAAACTTAATTTTTATTAGTGCTCTTCTTACGATCGCCGGTTATTCTCTTACAGATACGGTGGTAGTATTTGATAGAATTCGTGAAAATCTTGGGAAAGTTGCAAAAGGCACAATGACTCTTGAAGCTTTGATGAATAAAAGCATAAATGAAGTTTTATCAAGAACTATAGTGACATCACTTACAACTTTAATGGCAGCAGTGGCATTATTCTTTTTCGGTGGAGAAGTTTTGCATGATTTCGCCCTTGCCATGATACTGGGAATTTTAGTGGGGACATACTCTTCCATTTTTGTGGCAAGTCCTGTTGTCCTTCTTCTTGGTAAAAACTCTCTAATCAAGAGATAAAATGCAGTATTCAGAATGGGTTGTTGTAAAAACAAATCAGGAGTATCTTCAATATATATCAAAGTCTCTGAATATAACTATTCCAACTGCACAGGTTTTACTATCAAAAGGACTTAAAGATATTGATGAGATATATTCCTTTCTTAATCCCAACATAGATAATATTGATCCTTTTGAAATTACAGGAATTTATGAAGCCACAAAAATAATAGATGCAGCAATAAAATCAGAAACTAAAATTTTAATTAACGGTGATTATGATGCAGATGGTTTAACCTCAACAGCCATACTTTACGATATTCTCATAAAAAAGGGAGCAAAAGTTTTTTACCATATTCCACATAGAATACAACATGGATACGGATTAAGTATAAGAAGCATAGAAGAAGCAAAAAAAATCGGGGCAAAACTCATAATAACAGTTGACTGCGGGATAAGAGATTTTGAAGCAGTGGAATATGCTAATAAAGAAGGCATTGGTGTTATAATTACAGACCACCACGAACCTTTGAGATTAAATGAAGAAGTTGTTACTCCTCATGCTTTAGCAGTAATAAATCCAAAAATTGATGGCAAGCCCTATTACAACTATCTTGCTGGAGTTGGGGTTGCCTTTATGCTTGCTATGGCTTTAAGTCGTGAAGAAGCACTCGGATATTTAGACCTTGTAACTTTGGGAACTTATGCTGACATGGTTCCACTTATCCATGCTAATAGAACACTTATTAAACACGGATGGGAGATGATTGACTCTCCTGTAAGAAATTCTATAAAAATGCTTAAGAATATTGCAGGAATAAATTCAAACTCCATCAGAGGTTTTCATTTAAGCTTCTGTCTTATCCCAAGAATAAATGCACCTGGCAGAATAGACCAAGCAGGAGATGTAGTTAGATTTTTAATTTCTGAAGATGAATCTGAGCTTGATAGCCTGAGCAAATGGTTAAATCAGATTAATTCTATGAGGCAAAAAACTGAAGAAAAAATAATGGCAGAAGTTGAAGAGAAGCTTTCTAAGGAGTTTGATGATGAGCCTGTTATAGTTCTATGGGGAGATTGGCATCCTGGAGTAGTTGGTACAGTAGCAAGTAAGCTTATGGATAAATTCAATAGACCTGCCTTCATATTATCTATTCAAGGAGAAAAGGCAAAGGGTTCTGCAAGAAGTCCAGCAGGGATAGACCTACAGGAATTTTTAAATGCTTCTAAGGATTTACTTATAAGATTTGGGGGACATAAGCAGGCAGCAGGAATGACTCTTTTAAAAGATAATCTCTATGCCTTTAAAGAAAAACTCTGTCTTATTGCTCAAGAGATAGTAAGGGATGATAAAAATATACTTCTTCTTGACGCTGCTGTAAATCTGAATGAGGTTACAGAAAAGGTAGCAGAAGAAATATCTCTTCTTGAACCCTTTGGCGAGGGCAATCGGGAACCTCTTTTTGGAGCAAAGGAACTTACTGTGTTAAATTTAAGAAAAGTAGGAAATAATCATCTTAAAATGTTTTTAAGACAAAATGGAAATACCATCGGAGCAATAGGATTTGATATGGGAGATGCACAAATTTTAGAAGGCTCACTGATTGATGCAGCATTTACACCATCAATTAATGAGTGGGAAGGAATGAAAAGTCTTCAACTACAGCTTAAAGCATTAAGAAGGACACAAAAATGAGATTTACAGTTACAGATTTGCTAATGAAGAAAAAAGAAAAACAGAAAATTACAATGTTAACTGCCTATGACTATCCCTTTGCCCATCTTGTTGACGAAGCTGGAATAGACATGATTTTAGTAGGAGATTCTCTTTCAATGGTTGTTCAAGGAAATGAAACTACTTTACCGGTAACAATGGATGATATGCTCTATCATACAAAAATAGTTGTCAAATCAACAAAAAGAGCTATGGTTGTAGCTGATATGCCTTTTATGTCCTATCAGGTAAGTATTGAAGAGGCTGTAAGAAATGCAGGCAGATTAATTAAAGAAGCTGGTGCTCATGCTGTTAAACTTGAGGGGGGCAGAGAAATACTATCTCATGTAAAAGCAATAACCGAAGCTGAGATTCCAGTTATAGGTCATCTTGGACTTACTCCTCAGGCATTTCTCAGAATGGGTGGATACAGGCTTCAAGGCAAAACAGAAGAACAGGCAAAAAGAATAATAGAGGACGCCTTGAGATTACAGGATAAAGGTGCAGTAGCAATTGTTCTTGAGGTAATTCCTTCAGAACTTGCAAAAGAGATTACAGAAAGCCTTGAAATTCCTACAATAGGAATTGGTGCAGGTGTGCACTGCGATGGACAAGTTCTTGTAATTCATGACCTTCTTGGACTTTTTGAAAAATTTACACCTAAATTTGTAAAAAAATATGCCAATCTGAGAGAAGATGTTTTAAAGGCAATAATAAAATACAAAGAAGAAGTTGAAAAAGGAGAGTTTCCTGATAAAGAGCATTCTTTTTAAAGGAGGAAGCTGTGTTACCACCTGAAAAACAGTTTGAAATAATTAAAAGAGGCACTGTTGAAATAATTCTTGAAGAAGACCTTAAAAAGAAGCTTGAAAAAGCATACAAAGATAAAAAACCATTAAGAATAAAAGTCGGCTTTGATCCAACTGCTCCTGATATTCATCTTGGACATACAGTTTTACTTGAAAAAATGAGACAGTTTCAGGAACTCGGGCATGAAGTAATTTTTCTAATTGGGGATTTTACAGGAATGATTGGAGACCCTTCAGGAAAAACAGAAACAAGAAAACCTCTTACAAGAGAAGAAGTTTTAAAAAATGCAGAAACATATAAAGAACAAGTTTTTAAAATACTTCATCCTGAAAAAACAGATATAAGATTCAATAGTGAATGGTTTGCTTCTATGACAGCACTTGATATGTGTAGACTTGCAGGTGCAGAGACAGTGGCACGGATGCTGGAAAGAGAAGACTTCAAAAAGAGGTTTACTGAAGGAAGACCAATTACAATCCTTGAATTTCTATATCCACTTCTTCAAGCCTATGACTCAGTATATCTCAAAGCTGACATAGAACTCGGCGGAACTGATCAGAAATTTAATCTTCTTATGGGAAGACAGCTTATGAAGATGTATGGAATGGAAGAGCAAGTAATAATAACTATGCCTCTTTTAGAAGGACTTGATGGAGTACAGAAGATGTCAAAAAGTCTTGGAAACTACATTGGGATAAATGAACCACCTGATGAAATGTTTGGGAAGTTAATGTCAATAAATGATGAGTTAATGCTCAAATATTATGAACTTTTAAGCCATATATCAATTGAGGAACTTAATGAGCTTAAAACAGGGATAAAGGAAGGCAGAATAAATCCAAGAGATGCGAAAGAATCCTTAGCCTTTGAAATTGTAAACAGATATCATGGCAGAGAATATGCAGAAAAAGCAAGGGAGAATTTTATCAGGCTTTTCAGGAAAAGGGAGATTCCCGAGGAAATTGAAACTGTAGAAATAAAAGAAGAAAAACAAGGTGTATGGCTACCAAAAATTCTTAAAGAAAGTGGTATCATAAAAAGCACTTCAGAGGCTGTAAGGCTCATCAAGCAAGGTGGAATAAGGGTGAATGATGAGCAGATAACAAATCCAGATATTAAGCTTACAGCCGGAGAATATATTGTAAGAATTGGCAAAAGAAGATTTATTAAGATAAAGGTTCATACCTGATTACTTTGTAATTTTATCTTCCCAGATAGATACTTTTCTGTCACCCAGAGCAATAGCAATGGGTCTACTTTTGTTGAGGATGAGATTCTTCACCTTCGGTTCAGAATGACACAGTGGAAAACTCAGGATGACATAAAAAACTCGGAATTACAACAAAAGAACCGCATCAGGACGCCACAATAGAGATTAGAGAAGTATAATGGGTCCTTAAAATATAGCAATACAATTATCTCACAATATTCATCAATTCATTGAGCATATTATCTGTTGTTGTAATGACTCTCACATTTGCCTGATAAGCTCTCTGTGCTGCAATCATTCGGATAAATTCCTCTGCAAGGTCTACATTACTTGCTTCAAGAGAGTTTGCATAGACTTTGCCAACACCAACAGTTCCTGGTGCACCGTAGGTTGGACCACCTGATGCATAGGATTCAAGATAAAGATTATTTCCTACCTTTGTAAGATTGTGTGCTGCAACAAACTTTGCAAGCACAACCTGAGCAACTTTTTTAACCTGTCCATTTGTAAATACTCCAGAAATTACTCCATCTTGGTCAACAGTAACAGCTATGAGATTACCTGCAGAATAACCATTCTGATTCTGAAAGACAACTGCATTTGAAGAACCATACTGGGTTGAGTTGTTCAAATCTATATCAACATTCTGAGGCGATGTGACTCCCCAACTTGAAAAATCTAATGCTGCTGTTGGCCTAAAAGTTGGATCAGGAGGAGTATGAGGAGTTGTTACATAAACATCAGAAAGCGCACCATTGCTGTCAAATGCTATGGTTACAGGCTGTGTTGTACCACTATCAAAATCAACCTCAACATAATTGGTGCCTGTAGCACTATTATTATACACTACATGAGCTTCCCATGTATTTGCAGCTGTTTTACAAAAATAGGTATAAACCAGATGGGGATTGCCCTGACTATCATATATGGTGATAGCTGTAGAATAATTATAAGTTCCAGCAACCGGTAATGTTGACCCAGATGTAAAGCTCCAAGTTGTTGTATCTTCTCTTGAATCCAAATTTACCTGGGTGGTTATAAGATCTGTTGCTGATGGGTCACTCATTAAGCCAGCAAGATAAACATTCCCTATTGCGCCAGTTACATTACCATTAACGTCCATCTGGTATGCCTGAAGGAGGTATCCATTTGGGTCAACTATATAACCATCTTTGTTTACTCTAAACTGTCCGGCGCGGGTATAATAGGTTGGTCCATTAGGTTGCTGAACAACAAAAAATCCATCTCCCTCTATGGCGAGGTCAAGAGGATTTGAAGTTGTCTCAAGAGTTCCCTGTGTAAAAAGTTTCTGAATGTCTATAATCATAGTTCCTCTACCTACCTGCATTGCAGAAGCTCCACCGAGAGTCTGACTGAGAATATCAGCAAAATTTGCCCTGCTTGCCTTAAATCCTACTGTATTTGCATTGGCAATATTATCACCTATGACAGAAAGTGCCAGTCCATTTGCATTCAGTCCACTTATTCCAGTAAAAAGTGATGTTAACACAGTATCACCTCCTAAGCCTTTATTTCCTTGATTTGATTCATGCTTATATATTGCTCACCTGTATTTATTTTCAGCACCCCATCCTCTACTGCAATTCCCTGTGCTTTGTATTCAGTACCATCTGTAGTAACAATAGTTTTACCGATTATTGTTGAACCAATCATCAGTGCATTTGAGTATACTTGAGAATTCGCCAATTGTTCCAGAGTATTGTTTATGTTTATAACTTGTTCAAGAGCTGAAAACATGGCAAGCTGTCCAACAAACTCTGTGTTATCCATAGGATTTAATGGGTCTTGATATTTTAGCTGAGCAGTAAGAAGTTTGAGAAAAGCTTCTTTGTCTATCTGGCTGTTACCTGTAGCAGTTGTTTTCTCTTGCACCGTATAAAGTGGATTATTAAATATAGTTGTTACGTCTGACATTTTAACCTCCTATGCAAAGTATTCAATAAATTTTTCATTACCCCTATATCTTTTTTGCCCCTGTCCATTGTAAGAATCAGAATAACCTCTGTGCTCTTTTGTTAAATCAAGTAAAAAATCAGAAACTTTTACTCCTGATGACTGAAGATTGCTTTTAATTTCTGGAATAAGTCCTGTAAGAGCTTCTTTTACATGAGGATAATCAACCTTCATATCAGCCCTGACACCTGCATTATCCATAGAAAGCTTAATCAGTATTTTACCAAGTTCAGGTGGTTCAAGTTGCACTATAATTGTTTTCTGAGAACTGGATAGAGCTTTAAAAACTATATCTGAAACTTCTTTAAGCTGAGTAAAGGGAAGTTCAACTTTTTGTTGAACATCATTAATCTCACTGTTTTTGGACTGAACATTGTTAAATATATTTAATTGCAATGATAGCTTGTCATTATTAAGGATTTTTTCTACTTTATCAGTATTAAAAAATTTAGACTTAATATCTTGATTCTCTGAATAGCTCTCATTAACAATGTTTAAAAGAAATGATTTATTTTGATTAGAGTTGTCAGGTTGTATATTTAATTTAAATAGCTCTGTGGCTTGATCATTTTTAGTTTGCTGGGAATTTAAAATATTAACTAATTCTTTTGAGTTTTCTGTATTTAAAAAGCTTTTTGCATCAACACTCTCAAAAAAGCTTTGAATGTCATATTTATCATTATTAGACTTCAGATTTTGTAAAAAATTATTCAAATCCTTGATATCTATCTGTCCTTCCTTAAGAAGATTGAAAAGAGTTGTTTTTAGAGCAGGAGAAAATTCTACAGACTGAGAAATTTCTTGAAAATTTTTAATGTCCTGCAATAAGAAATTCTGGAAAGATGCAAAAGGAAAAATAAAAAAGTTATTATCAGTTGAGCCATCAGTTGAGATATCTTTGTTTTCAAAGAGAAGTTTTAGAAGTTCATTAAAAATATCATCAGACCCTGTAGACTGATTTGTTGATGTTACTTGGTTTTTGATTATGTTTAATTCATCCAAATTAATGTTTCCTACTAATATCATGCAAAAGAGTAATTCAATCTTTATGCCAGTTTTGATATGTTGATTTTTCACGATTTTTTATTGAGAAAAAATAGATACTAAAGAGAAAAAAATTCCTACTTGGACGATTTTTCCTTTATAGCAACGATTTTTTTGGAAAGAATTGCTGCTTTTTCAGGATTAACATTAGCAAGAATTTTTGCTGCCTGACGGGGTTTTATGGCAAGCAGAAGAATAGTTGCTGTATCTTCATCAAGCTTTTCAAGCCTTGTTGCAGCTTCTTCAGGAGGCATTTGTTCATATATTTTTGCAAGTCTCTGATAGTTTTCTGCCTGAGCTTTTTCAAGCTGTGCTTTAAGTTCCTCCTGCTGTTTTATTTTTGCATCAATTTCATTTTTAAGTTTTTTCAATTCTTCTGTCTTTTTAGATAGGTCTTCCTGAAGAATTTTTAACCTGTCTTCTTCTATACTTGTTGCCTGCTTAGTTGATGTCTGCTGTCCAATTAAAGTACCAGCAGCCAGACCTAAAACAAGAATTAATACTGAAAAAATAATTGCCCTTTTAAGCATCATCCACTCCTTATCCGACTTGTAAAAATATCAGCGGCTATTTTTTCTTCAAGTTTTTCTCTTTCGTTTTTAATTTTGCCAATTAGCTTATCATTAAGTTGTTCAATTTTCTTTTTCTCTTTAAATGCTTCCTCATATGCCTGTCTCTGCTTTTCAAGTTCTTCATCTATTTTCTGAAGTATTTTTTCAGTTTCCATTAACTGTGCAATAAGATACTGTATCTCATTATAGATTGAAGTGAGTTCCTCTGAGGTAAAAAAAGAACAAGAGGAAAATCCTGAACTAAATCTTTCTTCCAATTCTCTCATATACATCTCTATTTTTCGCCTATCTGACATAATTTTTGCAAACTTCTGTTTTTCAAGCTCTTCTTCCCATTCTTTTAATTTAAATATCATATTTAATGTTCTTGTATTCATTAATCTTCAAACAAACTATAAAGTTTTTGAAGGCTTTCCTTAAAATCAGCCTTTTCGCTTATATCCTGTTTTAAGAAGCTGTTTATTTTATCCATCATCTTAATTGCAAAATCAACTTGTGCATTTGTTCCTTCTTTGTATGCCCCGATATTTATAATATCTTCATATCTGGCATAAGTTGCAATAATATCAAGGAGTCTACCAGCATATTTAAGATGTTTATCATCTACTATGTCTTTCATCAACCTGCTTATACTTTTTAATGGATCAATTGCTGGATAGTGGTTTCTATTTGCAAGTTCTCTGCTTAGAACTATGTGACCATCAAGGATTGCTCTTGATGCATCAGCAACAGGGTCTGTAAGATCATCTCCTTCAACAAGAACAGTGTATATTCCTGTTATTGACCCACCATTTTTTATAACGCCGACTCTTTCAAGAAGCTTAGGCATTAAATTAAAAACACTCGGAGGATATCCTTTCATTGTAGGAGGTTCACCCGCTGCAAGTCCTATTTCTCTCTGAGCCATTGCAAAACGAGTGAGAGAATCCATAAGTAAAAGCACATGTTTACCTTGCTCTCTGAAATACTCTGCTATGGCAGTTGCTAAAAATGCGCCTCTAATGCGTGCAAGGGCTGGAGCATCAGATGTTGAAACAACAACAACTGATTTTTTTAATCCATCAGCAAGATCATTTTCAATAAACTCTCTTACTTCTCTGCCTCGCTCACCAATCAGTGCTATTACATTTATATCAGCTGAAGTATATCTCGCAATCATTCCAAGTAAAACACTTTTACCAACCCCGCTTCCTGCCATAATCCCAATTTTCTGTCCCTTACCACATGTTATGAGTGCATTTATTGCTCTAATGCCAAGGTCAAGAGGTTCTTTAATTATTTCTCTTTCAAGAGGATTTATAACTTCCTTATATATTGGAAAGGGCTTTCCTTTTAATGAAACTCCACCATCAATAGGATTTCCTGTTCCATCAATTATTCTTCCAAGAATATCATTATTTAAGGGGATGTAACTTTGTTTTCCCTTTACAGCAATTGTTGCTCCTGCTTTTATCCCGTAAACTTCACCAAGAGGAGAAAGCAAAATAGTTCCATTTTTAAATCCAACAACCTCTGCTTCAACACTGTTTTCATCAGTGATAATCTCACAAATATCTCCAATGCTTGCATCTATTCCAACACTCTCAACAATAAGTCCGACAGCCTTTGTTACTTTACCATAAATTTTAATCGGACTTATTTCTTCCAAAACTTCTTCAGCTTTGCTGAGAAATGACTGAATTGAGAGCATTCTCTATCTCCTTGAGCCTCTGCTCAATTGTTGATACAATGTGCTGAGATTGAGTTTCAATCCAGCATCCTCCTTTTGTTATATCAGGAGAAGACTCTATTTGAAGTTTTGCTTTGTCAATGTCAAGTTCATTAATTTTGTTTGCAATGAAATCATAATCCTCTGGATTAAGCTTTATAATAATCCTGTCTTCATTAAAAGGAACAGATTTTAAAGTTTCCTTGACAATTGAAAAAGTTACTTCTCTGTCAAGGGAAATCTTTGTGGCTACAATTTTTTCTGCTATTTTAAAAGCAAATTTTAAAATCTGTGGAAGAAAAAATTCTATTTGTTTTTCTTTAAAAAGAGATAATTCTTTTATTATGTTTTTAAAAAATTGAGTTGCTCTGAGAAATTCATCTGATTTTTCTTTTATCTCCTTCTGACTCTTATTAAATCCTTCTTCATAACCCTTACTAAGACCTTCATTATATCCAACTTCATATCCCTTGTTAAACCCCTGTTCATAACCTTTTTTTATAAGGTCTTCATCAAAGTTATTTTCGTGTTTGTCAATTGCTATCTTCTTATTTTCATCAAAGGATAAAGGAACATAAGGCTTAATATCCTCAGGTAACAATTGCTTCACCTCCTCTTTTACCAACTACAATTTTACCCTCTTCCTCAAGTTTTCTTGCGACTCTCACAATGTTCATCTGAGCCTTCTCAACATCTGAGACTCTCACAGGTCCTTTTGCTTCCATTTCCTCTTTAAGAATCTCAACTGCTCTACTTGACATGTTCTTAAATATCTTTTCTTTTAATTCCTCTGATGCCATTTTCAGTGCAAGTGCAAGGTCATCAGTTGAGATCTCTTTAAGAATTGTCTGGATACCTCTATCATCAACATAGATAAGGTCTTCAAAGGTAAACATAAGTTTTCTAATTTCATCAGCTAAAATTGGGTCTTTCTCTTCAATATTTTTAAGAATCAGTTCCTCACTTGTTCTGTCCATCTGATTAAGTATTTCAGCAACTGTCTTTACTCCTCCTATTCTTCTTGATTGCGTATATGAACGCAGCTGGCTCTGAAGTACGTCTTCAAGTTCAGTCAAAATTGTAGGAGAAATCTGTTCAAGATTTGCAATTCTTTGAGAAATTTCTATTTTAAACTGTTCAGGAAACTTGCTTAAAACTTCTGCTGCCTGTGTAGGTTCTAAATGAGCAAGTATAATTGCTATAGTTTGAGGATGCTCTCTCTGAAGCATTGTTGCTATCGCAGATGAATCAAGCCACCTCAAAATATCAAAAGCAGAAGCACCACTTTCTATCTTGCTTATAAGCTTTGCTGCCTGTTCTTCTCCAAATGCTTTTGTAAGTATTGTTTTTATATACTCTTCATCAACCATGACCGGAGCAGTGCCAACTTTTTCGGCAAACTCATTTAGAATTGCCTCAGCTTCTTCTTGAGTAAGCTTTATTCTTGACATCATAGGAATAATTCTGGCAAGCTCAATAGGGTCAAAATGTTTAAAAAGTTCTGTTGCTGCATCTTCGCCAATTAAAGAAAGAAGAGCAGCAACTTTTTCTACCCCTGAAAATTTCCTCATCTGTAATCTCCACTATCTTTTCGGGAATTTGCTTTGCATTATTCAGTTATCCACTCTCTCAGTATTGCAATAACTTTCTTAGGATTGGTTCTTGCTATGTGTCTTATCTCTTCTCTGATGTCTCTTTCTTTCATTACAGGAGGCACAGCTTCTTCTGATATAACAATCTCTTTTTTCTTAATTTTTTCTTCCACAGGTTTTTTAAGGAGTTCAATAATGGGTTTGACAACAAAAAGAATTATAAGCGCAATAATAACAAGAGGTATCAGATATTTAAGAATTGTTGTTGCTATCCCCCAATAATCAATACCTGGTTTTTCTTCGGGCACAATCTCAAATGGAATGCTCTCAACTATCACATAATCTCCTCTTTCTTTATTATATCCTATTGATGCCTGAACAAGCTCTTGATATTTTTTAATTTCTTCATCACTTCTTGGAACATAAACTTTTTTACCCTTTTCTTCCTTATAAATTCCATCTATCAGAACAGCAACAGATATCTTTTTTATTTGACCTGTGGACTGCAAAATTTTGCTTATACTTTTACTTACTTCATAATTTATACTTTCCTGTTGTTTTTGAGACTGTATGTTCTGCTGGGTAGCGCCTGTCTGAGGTTGTCCCGGCTGATTTGATAGCACCCCGGGGATTCCTCCTTGCTGAGGTGACATTGTCTTTTCCTGTGTACGCTGTTCATTTCTTATCGCAATTGTATCAGGATCATACTTTTCTTCAACTTTTTCAACCTTTGAAAAATCTATATCTGCAGAAACTCTGACTATTGCTTTCCCCTTGCCTACTATATTTTCAAGCATGCTCTGAATGTTTTTCTCATATGTTTTTTCAATATTTCTTTTATATTCAATATGCGTAGCCTCTGCAAGTTGAGTTGAGTCTTTTGGTGCAGAAAGAAGATTCCCATATTGGTCAACTACTGTTACATATTGGGGAGAAAGACCTTCAACACTGCTTGAGACAAGATGAACTATGCTTGACACCTGTTCTTTTGAAAGAGCTCTGCCTGGCTTAAGCTTTAAAACCACAGATGCTGTTGGATGATCTTCTTTTTCTGTAAAAATTGATTTTTCTGGAATGGCTATATGAACTCTCACTTGATCAACTTCCTGAAGCTGTTTTATTGTCCTTTGAAGTTCACCCTGTAGAGCTCTTATATAATTTACACGCTGAGAAAACTCAGTAAGCCCTATTTGAGTTTTATCAAATATCTCAAAACCAACTCCGCCTCCTGATGGAATTCCCTGTGAAGCAAGCTCAAGTCTCAGCTCATGAACTTTCTGAGAAGGAACATATATTGCATTGTCTTTTACTTGATAGGGAACTTTTTTCTCTTTAAGCTTATTTATAACATTCCCAGCATCTTCAGCAGAAAGATTACTGTATAAAACCTGATAATCCTGTTTGGGCAACCATAGGAATAAAGTTAAAATTATAGCAAAAACAATAAGAGTAAGCCCTGCAAGAGCTAATTTTCTGTTTAAGGGCATGTTTTTGATGTTTTCTAATACTGTTTTAACTCTATCTGTAATTGCCATTTTTTATTAAACCTGCATACGTGAGATTTCCTCATAAGCTGTTAATACTTTGTTTCTAACCTGAATGAGTGTTTGAAGTGTCATATCAGCCTTTTCCATAGCCAGCACAACCTGATGAATACTCAGTTCTCCTTTTGAGAATGCCTCAATTGCATTTTGAGCCTCTTGTTCAACCTGAGAAGCCTCTTTTATAGCGTCTTTTAAAGCCTGCTCAAAGGACTCCTTCTGTGTTCCCTGAAGTTCTTTCAGGTCCTGTAAGCTTTTCCCCAAAAGTTCACTTATGTTTTTTATCTCTGTCATTTTTTAAAACCTCCTAAACTTTTAATAAATCCAGTGTTCTCATAAACATATCCTTATAAGAGTTTATCATCGTAAGATTTGCTTCATAAGCACGTGAGGCAGAGATAAGATTAATCATCTCTTCCATTGGATTTACATTCGGATATTTTACATATCCATTTTTATCTGCATCAGGATGTGATGGTTCATAGACAATTCTGAAAGGTCGCTGGTCTTCAACAATTCTCTGCACATCTACACCTTGAGAAATCTGGTCATACATATATGTTGTAAAAAGAACATCCTTTCTTCTGTAAGGACCGCCCTCTGGGGTTTTTGTTGAATTTATATTAGCAAGATTTGATGCAATTACATTAAGCCTTATTTTCTGTGCTTCAAGTCCTGTTGCTGATACTTTGAGAGGCAAAAATATGTCCTTCACTATCTACCTCCTTTTATTGCATCTTTTAACATACGAATTCTCGTTGAAAATAGTTGTGTTGCACCATTATACATAAGCATAGTTTCTGCAAGTTTTGTCATTTCCACTTCTATGTTAACAGTATTTCCGTCTCTGTTTGGCATTGTTGTCGGTGCTTCAATAACTTTATACTCTGCATTATGGCTTTCTGCTGCTTTTTTTAATTCTTCCTGAAAATTTATATCCTTTGCTTTGTAGTTAGGAGTGTCTGCATTTGCTATATTTGAAGCAAGAATTTTTTGCCTATAGGTACAAATATCCATTACTTTTTCAAGAATTTTTATTGATTTATCCATATTTTACCTCCACCTGTCATTCCGAATGAAGTGAGGAATCCCTCTTTTTAGAGAAGGAGACCCCTCAGACAATCCCGTCGGAATGACCGTTAGTAATTGAACAACCTCTAAAAAATAGATGCAATTTTTATGCCGTAAACTATACATCTTTAAGTCCATACTCATTTATTTTGTTTCTCAATGTTCTCACACTAATTCCAAGAATTTTTGCAGCCTTTGTGCGATTTCCCTCTGTTTTTTTTAAAGCATCTACAATCAATTCTCTTTCAGCATCTTTCAATTTGCCAGCTTTGACAGGTTTTTCTTCTTCAAATAGATTTATTTCATCTTCATGGAGTCTCAGTATTCCATCTTGACTTAAAACAGCAGACCTGTAAATAAAATTCTCAAGTTCTCTCACATTTCCCTGCCATGATTTTTTCAATAAAAATTTTTTCATATCCTCTGTAATTGTAAAATTTTTTGACATCTTATTAGAAAGTCTTTTAAGAAAAAACTCAGCAAGAGGAATTATATCATCACTTCTTTCTCTAAGTGGTGGAATTCTTATTGGAAAAACATTTATTCTATAAAAAAGGTCTTCTCTGAAATTGCCTTTTTTGACTTCCTCTGCAAGGTCTTTATTGGTTGTTGCAATTATTCTAACATCTATTGGAATAGGCTTTGTGCCTCCAACTCTATCAATTTCTTTTTCCTGAATTACTCTTAAAAGCTTTGCCTGAAGTCTGTAAGCCATCTCACTTATCTCATCAAGGAGAATTGTTCCTTTGTTGGCAAGCTCAAACTTACCAGGTTTTCTTTCAGTTGCTCCTGTGAATGCTCCTTTTTCATGTCCAAAAAGTTCGGCTTCAAGGAGTGTTTCTGTAATAGCTGCACAATTTATAGCAACAAAGGGCTGATTTGACCTTGGGCTATGTTTATGAATATATCTTGCAATAACTTCTTTACCAACACCGCTTTCTCCAGTAAGCAACACCGTAATATCTGTTCTTGCTATTTCTTTGACAATTTCAAGAATTCTTCGCATCTCCCTTGATTCTGCAACAATTTCATCCTGCTCTGGAATTAACCTTGAAACAAGAGATTTTAAAGTTTCCATTGAAAATGGTTTCATAATGTAATCAACAGCACCAAGTTTCATTGCTCTTACAGCATCCTCTACATTTCCATAGCCTGTTATGACAATTACAGGCGTAAAAATACCTCTCTTTCTTATTTCTTCAAGAAGTTGTAAGCCGTCCATTTTCGGCATTTTTACATCTGTAATAATAAGGGAAAAATCGCTGAAATTGATGTTAGAAAGCAATTGCGAAGGGTCCCTGTAATAATGGGCATCAAATCCAAGCCTTGACATACCCTCCTTAAGAGCAAAACCCATGTCTGGTTCATCATCTATTATCAATACAGATTTCATCTTACTGGTAGATAAATTGCAAATTCTGTGCCTTTGCTAATTTTACTTTTTACTTCAATTCTTCCACCATGAGCAGAAATTATACTATTTGTGATACTTAAACCAAGTCCTGTGCCTCTATCTTTTGTAGAGAAAAAAGGGTCAAAGATTTTTTCAACTATTTCACTGTCAATCCCTTGACCTGTGTCTTTGATTATAAGTTTTACAAACTCTCCATCCTTGTATGCATCAATAGTAATAGTTCCTCCATCAGGCATGGCTTGATAAGCATTAACAATAAGATTAATAAGTGCCTGTCTTATGAGGGAAGAATCAAGATATATCACGAATCTATCTTTTATTTTGTTACAGACTTCTATTCCTACTCTGCTGAATAATTCCTGAAACTCTTTTATTATTTCTTCAATTAGTTCATTAATACATACAGAGGTCTTCTTTGGATTTATCCCTCTTGTAAAACTGAGCATGTTTTCAAGAGTATTTCGCAACATTCTTACAGAACTTGAGATTCTTCTTGCATAATCTCCGTGAATGCTTTCTTTAAGGTCTTCTGATATCATATTCGCAAAAAGTTCAATACTTCCAAGAGGATTTCTTATCTCATGAGCTATTTTCATTACAAGAGAGCCCATTGCTGTAAGTCTCCGATTTCTTTCATTTTCTGCTTCAAGTTCTTTTATTCTTGTAATATCTTTACACAAAAAAACATATCCAATTTTGTCTCCTTCTGAATCAAGAACATCTGATTGAGAAACTATTGAATAAAATGGTTTTGTTGAGTTTGCTGGATAAATAAGATCATCTTTAATTTTTATGGGTAATTTTTTTTGACCTATAATATCTTCAGCCTTTACATTAAAAAGATTTTCACCTGCACGATTGATTAATTTAATGACACCATCTCTGTCAAAAAATACAACAGCTATATCAATACTGTCAATTATACTGCTTAGAAGCCTTTTTTTCTGGTCAACTTCTTCTGTAAGACGGCTGATTCTATCCTCAAGAACTCTATAATATTTAATTAAAGCTTCTGAGGCTGTATTAATCTTTAATATTGCTTCGCTTAATAGTTCTTCATGTTTCATAATTTCTCAAGAAGTGCTTTTGCTGCTTCAGCCAGTTCTCCTTTTGAATTGGCAACCTTTTCAAG
Source organism: Thermodesulfovibrio yellowstonii DSM 11347 (assembly GCF_000020985.1). Lineage (NCBI taxonomy): Bacteria > Pseudomonadati > Nitrospirota > Thermodesulfovibrionia > Thermodesulfovibrionales > Thermodesulfovibrionaceae > Thermodesulfovibrio > Thermodesulfovibrio yellowstonii. The sequence goes on along the minus strand of NC_011296.1, from coordinate 263,188 downwards.
ATATGTTTTATCATTTGCAAGCTTTCCATACTGATAATATGCCCACATCAGAGAGTCATTGTCTTTTATTCCGATATCTATAGCTCTTTTATAATATTGAATAGCCTCTTTTGTTTTTTTTAAAAGATAAAAATAGTCAGCAGCTTTAAGTGTTGCTTCCGCATTTCCAGACTTTGATGCTTCAATCCAGTAATGAATAGCTTTTTTTCTGTCTCCATTAGAATACTCAAGATTGCCTATTGATGTTAAAATATCAGGGTCTTTGATTGATTTTGATATCTTTCTTAAATAAGAAAGTGCTGTTAGTTTATCTCCTTCTTTATCAAGAATTTGAGCATATAGAGCCTTTGCCATATCATTTTTATCTTTAAGAGGTTCCAAAAGTTTTTTAGCTTCATTGTATTTTCCCTCATTTATCAAAATTTTGGAATAGGGCAGCACCGCTTCAGCCTTTCTCGGACCTGTTTGTATTTTTCTCAATAGATTTTTAGCTTCATTGTATTTTCCATGAGAAATAAGAAATTGAGCTGACTGAAGCAGTAGTAATGAGTCTGAGGGTAAAAATGGATATATTTTAACAATATAAGCTGTTGCCTTTTCAGGATTTTCATGCATGACAGCTTTTATAAACTCTTCAATTTTTTTATTTTTAAGTTCTTTATCTCTCAATACAAAAAGCATTCTCAATGCTTCATCATAGCTCTTGCTGTTCATATAAATAGAGTAAAGCTTTAGTCTTACATCATCTGTAGGAATGTAAAAGTATATCTCTTTTCCAACTTTCAAAGCTTCACTGGTTTTATTTTGCGCAAGATACATTTCAAAAAGCATTTTTTTTGCCTTGATAGTATCAGACAGTTTTTTTGATCTTTCTATAAATTTTTTTAAGAGAGTTTCTGCATCTGCAAATTTATTAGCTCTGATTAAAATATCAGCTTTATCAATATCATACAGGGTTTTTCTTAGTTTTAAATTTTTATTAAACTCCTTTAAAGCCTCTTCAGCCTTACCTGTCATTGCAAGATACTTTATCCGTAACAAAGCAGTATCTGGTTCATTAAAATCTTTTTTGTCAAGCTTATGTAAAACTGCCTCTACTGATTTTAAATCACCTTTATGAAGTGCAAGCCAGCCATATCCAATCATTGCCTTTTTATCAAATGGCGATTCTACTTTTTTTAAGTAGTCTTCTGCTTCCCTGAATCTGCCAGCTTTTAAATAACTTAAGCCCATATAAAGATTAGCTTCATTGATGGCAGAAGAGTTTTTAAAATCTCTTAGAAGTCTTTTAAGAGGAATAGTTGCTTCATAGTAATTCCCAAGAAAATATTCTGCCTTAGCAAGTCCTAAAAGTGCTTTATCTGCAAGTTTCGGGTCTTCAGTGTATCTTTTAAAAAATTCTCTTGCATTAATATAATCTTCTATTTTTAAAAAATCCTCTCCTTTTTTAAGAGTGTCTTCTGCATAGGCAATGCTGAATATCAAAATTGAAGCAATAAGAATAAACTTGTTAATCCTCATTTTCATTGTCTTTAATATTAAGTCTTTTCATTTTTTCAATAAGCGTTGTTCTGTTTATATTTAAATACTTTGCTGCTCTGCTTTTAATCCATCCATGCAAATTCAATGCATGTAAAATTAGTTTTTTCTCATACTCCTTTAAAACCTCATTGAGGTCTATTCCTGAACTAAAAGGATTTAAATCATCTGGAATAAGCTCCTTTTGAAATGAATTTTCTCCAAATCTTATTCGTTCGGGAATGTCTTTAATATTAATATTACCACCTTCATTCAAAACATAAAGTCTTTCAATTAAGTTTTCAAGTTCTCTAACATTACCTGGCCATGTGTAGTTTAAAAATATTTGCATAACTTCAGGCTTAATCTGTAATGAATATCCAAATTTATGCGAAAATTTATTGATAAAATATTCACATAAAAGCGGGATGTCTTCCTTTCTTTCCCTTAATGGAGGGATTACCACAGGAACAACATTCAGCCTCCAGAAAAGGTCCTCTCTGAATCTTCCTTCTTTTACTTCATTTTCTAAATCTTTATTTGTTGCTGCAATAATTCTAACATTAACTTGAATAGGACGTGTTCCTCCTATTCTTTCAAATGTTTTTTCCTGAATGACCCTTAATATTTTTACCTGAAGATGAAGGGGCATATCACCTATCTCATCAAGAAAAATTGTGCCTTCATTTGCAAGCTCAAATCTGCCATAACGACAATTCTGTGCTCCTGTGAATGCTCCTTTTTCATGTCCAAAGAGTTCAGATTCAAGAAGTTCAGAAGGTATGGCAGCACAGTTTACAGGAATAAAAGGTTTTTCTGCTCTTGAACTTTTTTGATGAATCATTTTTGCCACAAGTTCTTTGCCTGTTCCGCTTTCACCCATTATTAAAGCAGTAGTATCAGTTTTTGAAAGTTTATCTATGAATGTCAGAATTCTCTGAATTTGAATAGATTGCCCGATAATCAAAATTTCATCCTTCATGTCATAAATATGACATATAGAGAATTAAAATTTCAATAAATATTTAAGGAAGAAATTCTTCTTGCAAGTTCAATCCATGGATATCTCTGAAGAATTCTCACAAGAGAGTTGAGCTTACCTGAGTTTATAAACTCAATTTTTTCATCCTCATCATAAATATTGTAAAAAGGAACAGTTTCATAAAGGGCTCTGGCAAGATAGTGCTCTGTAGGGTTTAAAACATCATGAGGTCTTGTATAAAAAGCATCTTCTCCTTCCGCACAAGGCTTACCGAATACATTAAATTGTCTACATGCAAGAGGCCTCATGGGATAGATTGAACATACATTATCAATTAAAAATGGGCAGGGTTCATCTTTTTTGTGCAATATAAGAGAACTTTTAATTTTTGTTCTGATAGGCTCCTTAGTTTTTTCAATAACATACCAGTAAATTCCCACAATCTCAATTGGATAAACAGGAATATCACGATGAGTTTTACAGCAACAACTACATCCGCGTCTGCAGGCAAGTTTTTTCCCTGACTTTTCATATTTTTCAATATCCTTTTTAACTCCTTCATCCATTATTGCATAAGCTTTTAAAAGCATTGGTAGCCAGCTATGACGTTTTTCATCTTCAGGGAAAGAAAGCCTGTAATTATTCTTTTTCAATTCTAATTTTTTTTGCTCCTTTTAGGCTTTTAAATATTGAAGGACTATCAATGAGTCTGCCAACAATATTTACTTCACTGGCAGGCACAGGATCCTGTCCTGTGCTTAAAGGTGTTTTCCCAAAAAATATTGCCAAAGCTTCACCGGGCGGCCAGTAGCCAATATCTCCTGCTTTTACTTTTCTTGTTGCTGTACTGTCAAGAGACATCTTTATCCCAATTGAAAAATAGAACTCATCACCCCATTCGTTTATTTCGCTTTCAATTGGCAAAACATCAGCAATTTTTCGGCTACATTCTGTGTCAAAAAGCTCTGCTTTTAATTCTTTTCCATCAATGATTATTTTTATCTGCTCAGGCATGCTTTACTTTTTTTTCTTTATATATCAAAATTGGTGAAGCCTTCTTGTTCACCACATCTTCATTTATAATGCATTCATTTATACCCCGTTCAGAAGGAATAAGATACATAACATCAAGCATTATATCTTCAAGTATGCTTCTCAATGCTCTTGCACCCGTTTTTCTTTCAATTGCTTTCTTTGCAATTGCTCTCAAAGCATCATCGGTAAAAGTAAGTTTTACCCCATCTATGCTAAATAATTTTTGATACTGTTTTACAAGGGCATTTTTAGGTTTTGTGAGTATTTCTATAAGCGCGTCTTCATCAAGCTGATTTAAAGTTGCTACAACAGGAAATCTTCCAACAAACTCTGGAATCATGCCATACTTTATTAAATCTTCTGGTTCAGCTTGAGAAAGCACATTTTCTTCATCTATTTTCTTTGTCTCAGATAAAAATCCAATAGTTCTTTTGCCGATTCTCTTTTTTATAATCTCCTCAAGTCCTACAAAAGCACCACCACAAATAAAAAGTATATTTGTTGTATCAAGCTGAATGTATTCCTGCTGAGGATGTTTTCTTCCACCTTGAGGAGGTATGTTTGCTAATGTGCCTTCTACTATTTTTAAAAGCGCCTGTTGTACCCCTTCACCAGAGACATCTCTGGTTATTGATGGGCTATCAGATTTTCTGCTTATTTTATCTATTTCATCAATATAGATTATTCCAATCTGCGCACGCTGTATATCAAAATTTGCATTCTGAAGAAGTTTAAGAAGAATATTTTCAACATCCTCTCCAACATAACCTGCTTCTGTTAGAGTTGTTGCATCAGCAATTGCAAATGGAACATCAAGAAATTTTGCAAGTGTTTGAGCTAAAAGAGTTTTACCAGTTCCTGTAGGTCCTATGAGCATTATATTACTTTTTTGAATTTCATCAGATGAAGTTCCTTTAAAAATTCTTTTGTAGTGGTTGTAAACAGCAACAGAAAGAATTTTTTTAGCTCTTTCCTGTCCTATAACATAATCATTTAAAAACTTATGAATCTCCTGTGGAGTTGGAAGGTCCTGTTTTATTCCTTCAAGATGCTCAAATCTTTCTTCTTCAAGAATTTCATTACAGAGAGAAACACATTCATCACAGATATAAACACCATTTCCTGCAATAAGTTTTTTTACTTCTTTCTGTGATTTTCCACAAAAAGAGCATCTTAATGTTTCTTCATTTTTCTTTGCCATGCTAACACCTTATTTTTTTATTGAACTAATAACTTCATCAACAATTCCGTAAAGTTTTGCTTCCTCAGCTGACATAAAAAAGTCTCTTTCTGTATCTTTTTGGATTTTTTCAATTGGTTGTCCTGTGTGTTTTGCAAGAATATTATTGAGCAAATCCTTCATCTTTAAAATTTCTTTTGCATGAATCTCTACATCAGTTGCCTGTCCATAAAATCCACCTATTGGCTGATGAATCATCACTCTTGAATGAGGAAGAGCAAATCTTTTGCCCTTTGTTCCTGCTGCAAGTAATACACATGCCATTGAAGATGCCTGACCGATGCAGTATGTGGCAATATCAGGCTTTACATACTGCATTGTGTCATATATTGCAAGTCCGCTTGATACCATTCCTCCGGGTGAGTTTATATAAATATGAATGTCTTTTTCAGGATCTTCTGTCTGAAGAAAAAGTAACTGAGCTATTACAACATTGGCAACATGGTCATTTATCTCTGTGCCAATAAAAATAATTCTGTCTTTAAGCAGTCTTGAATATATGTCATAGACTCTCTCTGTTCTTCCTGTCTGCTCTATTACTATTGGAACAATACTCATACTGCCTCCTCTTTTTTAATTCTGTTTGACTTCTGTAAAAGTATGTCAAAAACTTTTCTCTCAAAGACACTGTTTTGAAGTGCTTCTAAGGAACCATCTCTTGACATATAGTATTGAACAACTCCCTGTGGAGTTATGCTATATCTTCTTGCAATATTCATGATTTCCTGTTTAAGCTCTTCTTCAGAAACAGAAACTCCTTCTTTTTCACCTATAAGATCAATAAGAATGTATGCTTTAACATTTCTTTTTGCTCTTTCTGATATTTTATCCATGTGTTGTGTTATATCAAGACCTAAGGATTCATATTCCTCTGTTATTCTTTTCATCTCCATCTCTACAAGTCCTTCAGGAAGTTCAAAATCATAGGTTTCAAGAAGTTTTTTAAGTATATCAAATTTCTGCTTTTCCAAAGCCTGCTCTTTTTTAGCATTTTCAAGACTTTGTCTTATGTATTTTTTAAGACTGTCACTATCTTCAAAACCAAGCTCTTTATGTAGTTCCTCCAAAGGAATGTTCTGTCTTCTCTTTACTTCTTTTATCGTAATTTCAAAATTAACCTTTTTGCCAGCAAAATCAGCAATAGAGTCTTCCGGAAAATCTATTGTTACACTGAAAGTTTCATCTTTTTTCTTTCCTTCTATCGCCTTTGAAAAATCTTCTGGAAAAGGTCCTGCACCAAGTTTATATATATAATCCTTTGCTTCTTTACCAATATCTGTGGTATAGTCAATTACAACAAGGTCTTCAGACATGGCAGGCTCTTCTGTAGGTTCATAGGTACCTCTTTCCTTAGAGAGCCTCTGAAGCACTTCTTCAATCTCTTCCTCTTTTACTTCTGTTGATATCTCTTCTACTTCTATATTGTCGTAGTTAAGATTTTCAATATCTGGTCTTACCTCAACAACTAATTCAAAAGAAAGAGGCTCATTTCTCTTTATATCAATAGCATCCTCAGCCATAGGAGGAAGCAAAGGTTTTATTTTTGTCTCTTTTACTGCTTTTTGGTAAGATTCTGAAACAAGTTTTTCAAGAACATCAGCTTCAGCCTCTTTACCGAATTTTTTTTCAATAATTGAAATCGGAGCTTTGCCAGGTCTAAATCCTGGAATTTTTGCCTTTTTTTGAATTTCTTTTAAAGCTTTCTGAATTTCTCCTTCAACTATATCTGCTGGTATTTCAATTTTCAGTCTTTTTTTAGTTGCTGAGATTTCTTCAATTCCTTTTAACACTTTCCCTCCCTAAGCATGGTTTTAATTTAAGTTTAAAAGTCAAAGAGAATTTTTGTCAATTAACTGGCAGTAACAAATCCTTATAAATGGCTCTTACAAGGTTAAACAGTTTTATATATTCTTCCTGAGCATAGTCTCTATAAGTATTTATATTCGGGCTAAAAGAGTTGTTTTTGAAAATCAAGGTAACTTCTCCATAAATTCCATATTTGAGATAAATTCTGTGTGAGTAATCTTTCGTGGTTGCAAGGACAAGCTTTGCAAGCCCTATATAACCTGGATCAAGATTAATTGTGCGATTCCCGTCTTTAGAAAGATTCTGTTCAATCTCATTTGTTTTAATTTTTATCCGAGCAATATCACCTTCAGAAATCAAATTTTTAAAAAATATAAATCTTCTCCATATTGGACTACCAAGTTCTTTGGTATAATAATCTGAATAATTCCATGGTGTAGGAGAAGACTCTAAGAATATTTCTCCAAATTTTTCTTCTAAAATTTTTAAAGCTTTGTAGTATGCTTCTTTATCACTGAAAAGTGTCGCAATAAATAGTAAAACCTTTTTGGGCTTTCCAGGCTTACCCATTACATCAGTACTTGCCTTAAATGTGGAATTATATGCGGATTATCCCACTGCACAGGTCCTAAAATTTTGTGTCTTAAAATTCCCTTTTTATCTATAAGAAATGTTTCTGGAACCCCTTTTATTCCGTAGATTGTTGAAACAACTCCATCATCAATCAATACAGGAAAAGTATAACCTTCTTTTTTTACCATTTCAGTAACTGTGAGAGGATTGTCCTTATAAAGAACTGTAATAAATACTAAGTCATCTGGTGTTCCATTTTTGCTCAAATAAGACTGTATTGACTTTTTTTCTTCTCTACAATCATTACACCATGATGCCCAAAAATTGAGAATAACAATCTTCCCTTTTAAATCCTCAAGCTTCCATTTTTTCCCGTTAATATCTTTAAGCTCAAAATCTGGAGCAGGAAATCCGACCTTAGCATTTTCTTTAGTATATGAGCTATTCTTTTTTATGAGAATGCTCCCTGTAATAATCAAAGCAAGTAGAATAAATAAAATCAAAAATACATTTTTTTTCATCTTTCCTCTTAATTCACAGAAGTTGTTACTTCTTCCTGGACTTCTTTAAATTCTATATTATTGTTATTTAACTCAACTTTTATAAAGTCTGCACCCTTAAAATTGCCCTTAAGAATTTCCTCTGAAAGAGGATCTTCTATCTCTCTGGCAATAGCCCTTCTCATAGGTCTTGCACCATAAGCTGGCTGATAATATTTATTCAAAATCCAGTGTTTAACCTCATCTGAGACAGCAATTACAAATCCATATTCTGCGAGTTTTTTATTTGTTTCAGCAATTAAAAGGTCAATAATAGCAAGCAAATGGGATTCTTCAAGAGGATGAAATACAACAATATCATCAACTCTATTGAGAAATTCAGGATTAAATGTCTTTTTGAGTTCATCAAAAACATTGTCTTTAATCTTTGAATATACATCTACAGAATCAGATTTACGAAAGCCAAGAGGTGTTGATTTTTCAATCAATCTTGCTCCAATGTTTGATGTCATTATTATAATCGTGTTTCTGAAATCTACCTTCCTTCCAAAACTGTCTGTAAGTACACCTTCATCAAGTATCTGCAAAAGCAAATTAAACACATCTGGATGAGCTTTTTCAATTTCGTCAAATAGAACAACAGAATAAGGTCTTTTACGAATTTTTTCTGTAAGTTGACCACCTTCTTCATAACCAACATAACCAGGAGGTGCTCCAATGAGCTTGGATACATTAAATTTTTCCATATACTCTGACATATCAAACTTGATTAAAGCATTCTCATCATTAAACATGAATTCTGCAAGAACCTTTGCAAGTTCGGTCTTTCCAACTCCTGTAGGTCCAAGAAAGAAGAACGAACCTATTGGTCTATTTTTTGTCTTTAATCCTGCACGAGAACGTCTTATTGCTTTACAAACACTTTTTATTGCTTCATCCTGTCCAACAATCCTTTGATGCAAAATTTCTTCCATTTGAAGCAGTTTTTCAGACTCTGTTTGTTCAAGTTTATAAAGTGGAATTCCTGTCATCTTAGATACGGTATATGAGATGTCATCGGCTGTAACAAGAGGAACTTCTTTATACATTGAGTCTTTCCATTTTTTGTAATTTGTTTCATATATCCTTTTTAATTTGTCTTCTTCATATTTTGCCTTCTGTGCTGAAGACAAATCATGGAGTTTTATATATAAAGACTTTTCTTTTGAAATTTTAGCAAGCTCAAACTCAAGAGATTTCAACTCCTGAGGCATTATAGACCTTCTAAGCTTAATTCTTGAGGCAGTCTCATCTACTACATCTATTGCTTTATCAGGTAGATATCTATCTGTAATATATCTATCAGAAAGTTTAACAGCTGCTTCTACTGCCTCATCTGTAATTTTTACCTTGTGATGAGATTCATATTTTTCTCTAATTCCCCGTAATATTTCTATTGTTGTCTCAACTGTGGTTGGCTGAATATACACTGGTTGAAATCTTCTTTCAAGTGCTCCGTCCTTTTCTATATATTTTCTGTATTCTTGAGGAGTTGTGGCACCAATACATTGCATTTCTCCACGTGCCAAAGCTGGTTTTAACATATTTGACGCATCAACAGAACCTTCTGCAGCACCTGCTCCAATTATTGTATGAAGCTCATCTATAAATAGAATAATATTTTCAGATTGAGTTGCCTCTCTGATTACTGCCTTAAGTCTTTCTTCAAACTGTCCTCTGTATTTCGTACCTGCAATCAATGCCCCAAGATCAAGAGCAATAATTCTCTTGCCCAGTAAAATATCAGGAACATCTCCCTCAATAATTTTCTGAGCAAGCCCTTCTACAATTGCTGTTTTACCAACTCCGGGTTCGCCAATTATAACAGGATTATTCTTTATTCTTCTTCCAAGAATCTGAATAACCCTCTCTATTTCATCCTCTCTTCCAATCACAGGATCAAGCTTACCTTCAAGAGCAAGTAAGGTTAAATCTCTTCCAAATTCATCAAGCGCTGGCGTATTTGTTTTTCTCTTTTCTCTCTGAGGTGTGCCCTGAAAATGAGGTCTTATAGAAAAATTAATCGTTAACTGCCTTGCAGCAAGGAGATTAATCCCAAGAGTTCTTAAAACCTTACCAGCTATTCCTTCTTCTTCTTTAATTAAACCGAGAAAGAGATGTTCGCTTCCAATATAGGGATGCCCCAAAAGTCTCGCTTCTTCAATAGCATTTTCAAGAACTTTTTTTGCTCTTGGTGAAAAGGGTATCTCTCCATAGGTTAAAAGATTACCTTCATTTGTCACTCTTTTCTCAATTTCATATCTTACATTCTCAGGAGCGATACCAATTTTTCGCATTATAGCTACAGGGATTGATTCTTCTTCTCTTAAAATTGCAAGAAGTAAATGTTCTGTATCAAGAAACTCGCTATTTCTTTTTTCTGCTTCTTCTCTGGCATAGAGAATGATTTTGCGGCCTTTTTCTGTAAACTTCTCAAACATTTTAAAGCTCCTTTAAGTATTTTTGCTTCTAAATCAATATTAATTTGTTTGTTTGCTCTATGTCAATTCCTTTACTTTACTCTGAAAAATTCTTCGGTCATTGTGTAATAGAAAGAGATATTGGTTGAAATTTAACTTGTTTAAAATGAGGCAGTCTTTGTTTTATGTGAGATAAAATAAATATACAGCAGAAACAAACTGAATAAATTTATAAAGATTTTCTGAAAGCTCCTCAGGTGATGAGTCAAGAAATAATTCATCTTCTTTAATCTCTATCCCTAATTTTTTTGTAGCGAAAACAACTCTTTCTCTCTGTCCTCTTTCATGGGGACGAAAACTTCTTAATATAAATCCATCATCACTTAGAAAATAATCACCTGTATCTTTTTTCCTTAATATTATTTTTAACATTTTTGACTGTTTTGCAGCTATTGGAATATTTAAAACACAGGCACCTTCACCAGTTATCCTATATTGAATTGAAGAACTCAAAAATTTTATAAAACCATCAAAAATTTCTTCAGCCTCTTGAGGCTCTATAGGCTCAGTTGTAGTTAACAGGGTACCAAATAAAAATTCCTTTATAAAATTTTCTGCCTCTTCCTTTACCTGAATATCTTCAGGAGCTTCATTCCACATAATTCTGCATGACCTGAACATAGGACTGTAAATTATTTCTCCTGATGCTATCTTTTCATTTAATTGCATATCAAATGGCAAGGAAAATGTTGTTTTATCCTTTGTGACTTTTCTTTTATCACGATAAAATGTTATTCTTGTTTTTCCAACCTTTGGAAGAATAACAATTTTTGTAATTAAATTCATGAAATGAAATATAACATATTTAGCTAAGGTTGAGCTACAATAAATGTAAATGTTATCATAAAACTCATATGACTATTATCAAGCCTTTTAAAGGAATTGTTTACAATCCTGAAAAAATAAATGAGGACGATGTTATGTGTCCTCCTTATGATATCATTTCTGATGAACTCAAAGAGACTCTCTATAATAAAAGCCCTTATAACATAGTAAGAATTGATTATGGAAAAAATTCACCTGATGTAGATAAATACTCTCTTGCAAAACAGTATTTAAATAAATGGCTGGAAGAGGGTATCCTTATTCAGGAAAAAGAACCCTGTTTTTACGGTTATGAAATTCATTATTCATATAAAAATAAAAAGAAAATATTAAGAGGTATCATAGGTACTGTAAAAATTGAAGAGTTTGGCAAAGGAATTTATCCCCATGAACAGACTTATTCAAAACCTAAGACAGATAGGCTAAATCTTATGAAAGCCTGTATGGCAAATACTTCTCTGATATTTTCCATATATCGCTCAAAAGAAAGAATAACATCTCAAATATTGGAAAAATTAAAAACTCCTTATCTTCAAGCAAGAGATTTAAATGGAAATATTCATAGATTATTCAAAATCAAAGAACCCGCTCAGATTAATAAAATAGTGGAAGAGTTTAAAAATAAACCCATCTTTATTGCTGATGGGCATCATAGATATGAAGTTGCTCTTGAGTTTAAAAAACAGATGAATGAACTTTATCCAGAACAAAAAGATTCTCCCTGGAATTATGTGCTTATGTTTTTAACCAATATTGAAGATGATGGTTATCTTATTTTACCAACTCATAGACTTTTAAGCACTTCTTTACCAGTCAAAGAGCAACTTGAGAACCAAAATGATCTTTTTCATTTATTTGAATTCAATAAAGATGAGGATATACAGGAAGTAATTGAAAAAATGGGACCCAAAAATATTGGAGTATATTTAAAAGATAACAAATTTTATATTCTTCAATACAAAGGACCATGCCTTGATTATTTACCTGAGGAGTTAAGATATTTTGATGTTAACATCTTGGAAGAAGTAATTCTAAAAAAAATGTTTCCTCAAAGAGAAGTCTGTTATGATATAGACATTGAAAAAGGCATAAAAATGGTTCAAGAAGGTAAATGTGATGCAATTTTTATTCTCAGAGCAACAAAAGTAGAGGAAATAGAACGAGTTGCACTTGCAGGTCTAAGAATGCCTCCTAAATCAACATATTTCTACCCAAAACTTCTTACAGGAATGGTTATAAACAGTTTTAAAGAAAATTTTAAGTAGGAGGTAAGTATGTCCTTAAGAGTTGCAATCAATGGATTTGGAAGGATTGGGAGACTTTTTTTCCGTGCTTGTTATGGTTATCCAGATATTGAAGTTATTGCAATCAATGACCTTACCGATGCATACACCCTTTCGCATTTGCTTAAATATGACTCTGTTCATGGAAAGTTCAGAGGTGCTGTAAAAGCTCAAGATAATTATATTATGGTTGATGACAAAGAAATTCAGATCTTTGCTGAAACTTCTCCTGAAAGACTTCCTTGGGAAGATTTAGAAATTGACATTGTAATTGAATCAACAGGAAGATTTACAGATAGAGCCGGTGCTTCGCGTCATTTGCAGGCTGGAGCAAAATGGGTAATAATTACAGCACCTGCTAAAGAAGAAGATATCACTGTTGTTATGGGAGTTAATCATCATATGATTGACCCTTCTCAGCACAGAATAATTTCCAATGCTTCATGCACCACAAACTGTCTTGCTCCTGTAGCTAAGGTGCTACACGAAAATTTTGGAATTGAAAGAGGTTTCGCAACAACTATTCATTCCTATACAAATGATCAGAGAATTCTTGACCTTCCTCATAAAGACTTACGAAGGGCAAGAGCTGCTGCCATGTCAATGATTCCCACTACAACTGGTGCTGCAAAAGCTGTTGCAAAAGTACTCCCAGAACTTAAAGGAAAACTTGATGGATTGGCAATAAGGGTACCAACTCCTAATGTATCTATGGTTGATTTTGTAGTTCAACTAAGTCAAAATGTAAATGAAATAGATATCAATGAAGCATTGAAAAAAAGTTCTGAAGAACTCCTTAAGGGCATTCTCTATTATATTGAAGAACCTCTGGTTTCAATTGATTTTAACGGCTCTCCTTACTCTTCAATTGTTGACGGACTTCTTACAAAAGTCATAGAAGGCAGACTGGTAAAAGTAATATCATGGTATGACAATGAATATGGATACAGCTGCAGGGTTAGGGACCTTGTTCTTTATTTAATGGAAAAAATTTAAGGAGGTCAAAATGACACCTTTTAATAATTCTTTTGACAAAATGACAATTGAAGACTTACCTATAAAATCAAAAAGGGTCTTTATAAGAGCTGATTTTAATGTGCCCCTTGATGCAAATTTAGTAATAACTGATGACAGACGTATTCGTTCCACACTACCAACTATAAACTACGCCATTGACGAAGGAGCAAAAATAATTCTTGCTTCACATCTTGGAAGACCGAAAGGAAAGGTTGATCCCAAGTTTTCACTATCTCCTGTTGCAAGAAGACTTCAAAGGCTTCTTAACAAAGAAGTAATTTTCGCCCCTGACTGTATTGGACCTCAGGTTGAACAGCTTGTTTCAAAAATGAAAGAGGGAGATGTCATTCTCCTTGAAAATCTAAGGTTTCACATGGAAGAAGAAAAAAATGATGAAAAGTTTGCAAAAGCTCTTGCATCTTTAGCAGATTTTTATGTAAACGATGCTTTTGGAGCATCGCATAGGGCACATGCTTCAATTGTTGGCATACCGAAATTTATTCCTTCAGCCGCTGGATTTTTACTTAAAAAAGAAATTGAATATCTAAAAGGAGCTGTAGAATCTCCTATAAGACCTTTTGTGGTAATACTGGGAGGTGCTAAGGTTGGAGGGAAGATTGGAGTATTGGAAAATCTTGCAGACAAAGCAGATAAAGTAATAGTTGGTGGAGGAATGGCTTTTACATTTATAAAAGCTATGGGATACGAGGTTGGTAACTCCCTTGTTGAGTCCGATATGATAGATTTTGCTATAAAAATAATGGAAAAACTTCGCGCAAACAGGGTTAAATTTTATCTTCCTGTAGATGTTGTGATTGCTCAAAGCATAGACACAGGAGCAGAAACTAAGATAGTTCCTGTACAGGAAATACCTCAGGGCTGGCGAGGGCTTGATATAGGACCTGCTTCAGTAAAGCTTTTTACAGAGGCTTTACATGATGCAAAAACTATTTTATGGAATGGACCAATGGGAGTTTTTGAAATAGACGCATTTTCAAGAGGTACATTCGCGATTGCCCATGCAGTTGCTGATTCTTATGCATTTACAATAGTAGGTGGTGGAGATACAGACTATGCAGTGCATAAAGCAGGAGTGAGTGATTCCATTTCATTTATATCAACGGGTGGTGGTGCTGCTTTACAATTACTTGAAGGGAAAGAATTACCAGGACTTGCAGTGTTACCTTCTAAAAAGAAAGATTAATAAAAAGAAAGAGGGGAGTCATCGTGTATGACTATCCCCTCTTTTTCAAAAGCTTTTTTGATATGCTTTGGAAGATAAAACATAGATGTATGACTATCCATATCGTAAAATTTTAAACTTTCTCCCACAGAATTGAGTTTCTCATTTATTCTATTTACATACTCATCAGGATTAATTTTTTTAGAAACAAGAACAAATCCCCATGGAGCAAAAAAAGAAGGCACATAGGTAATATAGGGTCTAACATATGGAAATACCTGTTTAAGAGTAGAAACAATTGAAACAAAAACCCTTAAGTTATTTACAGAAGCAGAAGCAGATTGCGTAACCATCATGCCTTTTTCTGTGAGAGCTTCTTTTACTTTTTCATAGAACTCCTTAGTATAGAGCAGATAAGCAGGTCCTCCTTCTGCTGGTTCAGGTAAATCTATTATTATTACATCAAAATAGTTTTTTGTTTTTTCAATATAAGACCTTGCATCATCTATAACCAACCTGACCCTCGGATCGTCAAAAGCACCGCTATTCCATTCTGGAAGATATTGTTTAGCAATTGTAATAACTGATTCATCAAGCTCTACCATGACGACTTCATTAACAGGATGTTTCAATACCTCTCTCAAAGTAGCTCCCTCTCCACCGCCTGCTATGAGCACCTTGTCTACAGATTCACTTAGAAGCATAACAGGATGAACCAATGCTTCATGATAAATAAATTCATCAACCTCAGAAGACTGCATTTTACCATCAAGAAGAAGACATCTGCCAAGATTACCAAAATGGACTATTTCAATCCTCTGATAAGGAGAGTTCTCACTATATATTATCTCCTTAAGAGAATGAAATATAATCTCATCCTCAGATGTTTGCTCAATATACCACTTGCAATTCTTCATGACATACCTTATGAGGTAGTTTCTCGTTTCTATGAGAAATTATACCTCTTTTCATCTCAACTATTGAGGGAACTTTGCACTCAAATGCTTCTATAATATATTGAGCTGCAATCTCTGGCTTTATGGTTTCTCCGCAGGTAAATACATCCACTGCAGCAAAACCATATTCTGGCCATGTATGAATGGTCAGATGAGACTCCGCAATAACAACAACCCCACTGATACCAAATGGATTAAATTCATGGAAATTAACACTAATGATTGTTGCATTTGCTTTTTTTGCGGCATCTACCAGAATGTTTTTGACACTTTCGAGATCTTTGAGGATCTCAGGATTGCAATTTTTTAATTCAATTAAAAGATGGGTCCCTAAAGCATACAATTTTCGACCTCCTCCCACAGAGATGAAAACAGGGACAAAGCCCCTGCAAACTTTATATATTACTGTAAAAAAAATTTTTTTGTCAAACAAATTTTTACTCTCTAAAATTATCAATTACGATAAGCTGAATTGAGCAATTTTTAGAGATTTAATATTGCCAGAGATTTTTAAATTATCTGAATATTGTCAATTAAAGCCATCTCAAGCATAGGAAAAGGATATTTAGATAATGTTACTGCTTGGTAACGTATTAAATAAAATAATGTTACTACTTGGTAACAATAGTAAAATTTTGCCTTTGATTTTTGTTCATTTTTTGTTTGGTATGTATTTTGCTGTTGTTTTTTATTAACATGTCTATAATGCCAATAATGGTATATGATGTTCTTGCAATCTTCTTAGTAGCAAAGGAGTGATAAATTGGAAATTGCGTTATCTCACAATATATTGATTTTAAGGAGATTGCAAGAGGCTGACAGTCTTTAAATTTTTTAAATGAAAGGAGGTGAGAAATTAGTTTTATTTTAGTTTTATTTTTTTCTTTCCTTAAAAATTTTTAGAAAGGAGGTTGAAGTATGGCAGAGCAAAAAAAAGGTGTTAGCGAAGATTGGTTGGCGTTTTGGTTAGCGATCGTTATATTTCTCATTTCTCTCTTGGCTTATACAGGCACTGACCCGCTTGGCTGGGTTGTAAGCACAAAGGAATGGACTGACTCAAGTAAAGCAATAGCTCCAACTGGAAAGATTTATCAATCTGTTAAAGGAGAAATTACAAAGATTGATGGCAACAAACTCACAATTAAAAAGGCTGATGGTAAAGAGGAAACTGTCACAGTTAAAGACCCTACACCTTATAAAGTAGGTGATACTTATGAAAAGAAAGGACTTTCAGGGTTTGCTTCTTTAGTGTTAACCTACATCTTTATGGCGGTTGTTTTCACAATTGGTGCTGCTTTGATGCGAGCAAATTTAGTGAAGTTCAATATCGGTTTCTTCTTTGTTTTCTGGCTTAGCTATCTGTGTTGGTTTATAGGTCACTATGCCTATTTTGCAGCAACAGATGCCAAGAAAGCAGGAATTCCATGGTCTCTGAAACTAACAGGAGAAGGTGGTTTTATATTTGCTCTCCTACTTGGACTTATTGTCGGAAACTTCTTTAGACCCTTTGCTAAATTCATAGGTGAAGCCCTTAAACCAGAGTTTTACATTAAAACAGCAATTGGTTTAATGGGAGCTCTTCTTGGATTAAAATCAGCACAGGCATTCGGACTTGCCTCAGCGGTTTTATTCAGAGGTCTTTGCGCTATAGTGGAGGCATATCTTATTTACTGGGCACTTGTCTATTTCATAGCAAGAAAATGGTTTAAGTTTAGTAAAGAATGGGCAGCTCCGCTTGCATCAGGAATTTCAATTTGCGGTGTTTCTGCTGCAATAGCAACAGGTGGAGCAATTAAGGCAAGGCCTGTAGTTCCAATTATGGTTTCCTCTCTTGTTGTTATATTTGCTGTTGTTGAGCTCATAATTCTCCCATTCTTTGCACAGGCATTCCTCTGGAAAGAACCAATGGTTGCTGGTGCATGGATGGGACTTGCTGTTAAAACAGATGGTGCAGCTTTTGCATCAGGTGCGGTTGTTGATGCACTTGTGAGGGCAAAGGCTGAGACAGCAGCTGGAATTAAGTACGAACCAGGATGGATGCTCATGGCAGCATCAACAACAAAGCTCTTCATAGATATCTTTATCAGTATATGGGCATTTATTCTTGCCTACATCTGGTGTGCAAAGATTGAGTGCAAACCTGGTGAAAGAGTAAGTGCTACAGAAATATGGAGAAGATTTCCAAAATTTGTAATGGCATATGCTGTTACTTTCATAGTAATACTGCTTATCTCTGCTCCTCATGCACCAAAGATTCAACCTGTAGAAGCTCAGATCAATAAAATAAAGAAAGAAATTACAGCAACAGAGAAACAGCTTACCACAGTAACAGACCCTGCTCAGCAGGCAACGCTAACAGCAAAGATAGATGAAAAGAAAAATAAAATTAAAGAACTTGAAGCTTCAATCAAGGATTCTAAAAAAGTTATTTCAGATACAAATGTTGCAACAGCAGGAACAAATGCTCTGAGAGTGCTTTTCTTCTTAATAACATTCTTCACAATCGGTGTAATGTCTGACTTCAGAAAACTTTGGGAAGAGGGAATTGGCAGACTTGCTCTTGTTTATCTGATATGTCTATTCGGATTCATACTCTGGATTGGTTTGGTAATTTCTTACATATTCTTCCACGGAGTAAAACCTCCGATAATAACAGGATAAAGGAGGTATGCTATGGTAGATGAAGCAAAACTCAAAGAAGAACTTGAAAAAATGGAGGCAGAGTATGAGCCTTTGCTTCCTATTGAAAAGAAGCTTATAATCTGGAGCATAGGACTTGGTATAGGTTTACTTTTTGTCCTTGTCTGGGTAAGCTACACTTTCTTCCCTGCATCACACTGATAATAAAAAAACGGGAGGGCAGTCCCTCCCGTTTTTTTATACCTTTTATAAAATTCAGTAAAACTTTACGAAGTGAAACTCTCCCCATTTTTCACGGAGACTCTTCGGGACATTGTCCCTCAGAGTGACGACGTAGGCAACATTCCGAGGAGCACGAGCGACAAGGAATCTACTCCATTTTTTTATTGAACCAAAGAGAGATTCTTCATACCCATTGAAAGTGCTCGGAGTAACAAAAGAAAAAGGAAACCTCGGCTTACAGGATGACCCTTTCGGATCAAATTCGTCAGGGTTATTGAGACCCATCGGAATAACCTTTAGTGATTGAAGCGTATCGATTCTATAATCTATTGATTTTCTAAATTTAGGTTTTTGAATTTTTGAATGGTCTATAAGTAAAAGGGAGAGGTTGTTGCTCTCCCTTTTACTTATTTAGTATATGCTGTTATCTTGGTATAAGTTTTGTAGCAAGCTGAATTCTTATTGTTGCTCTTTCCAAAGCTGCTTGTGCCCTGGCAAGATCAATATCTGTCTCACCAGCCTGAGCCTTACGAAGTCTTTCCTCTGCACGTGCTAAAGCTGCTTTTGCTCTTTCTACATCAATCTCTTCAACTCTCTCAGCACTTCCAACCAATACCAGAACTCTATCATTTAGCACTTCGCAGTATCCTCTATTAACAAAAAGATAATGCATCTGCCCATCTTTTTTATATGAAAGAGAGCCAATTCTTATAGCTGTCATAAAGGCACAATGCCCTGGAAATACTCCAAAATCTCCTTCCGCGCCTGTAGTATAAACCTCATCAACTTCTTCGTTTATTACTTCTCCATAGGGAGTTATAACTTCTAACTTCAATTTGTTTTCCATTCTCCACTCCTTTTAATTAAACCTGTCTTGTGTATCCCATCTTCTTAGCTTTCTCCTCAACTTCCTCAATTGGTCCAACCATGTAGAATGCCTGCTCTGGCAGGTCATCATATTTTCCATCAAGAATTGCTTTGAATCCTTTTATTGTATCTTCAAGTTTTACATATTTTCCGGGAGTTCCTGTAAATGTTTCTGCAACATGGAATGGCTGGCTTAGAAATCTCTGAAGCTTTCTTGCTCTTGCAACAGTGAGCTTATCATCTTCTGAAAGCTCTTCTATACCGAGAATTGCTATAATGTCTTGCAACTCTTTGTATCTCTGGAGTACTGACTGAACACCTCTTGCAACCTGATAATGCTCGTCACCAACTACTCTTGGATCAAGAATTCGGCTTGTAGAATCAAGCGGGTCAACAGCAGGATAAATACCAAGCTCTGCAATCTGACGGGAAAGAACGACTGTACCGTCAAGGTGAGCAAAAACTGCTGCAACTGCAGGGTCTGTTAAGTCATCTGCAGGAACGTAAATTGCCTGCATGGATGTAATAGAGCCTTTTGCTGTTGTGGTTATTCTTTCCTGCAAAGCACCCATTTCTGTTGAAAGCGTTGGCTGATAACCAACTGCGGATGGCATTCTTCCAAGAAGTGCGGAAACTTCGCTACCAGCAAGGGTGTATCTAAAGATGTTATCTATGAATATGAGAACGTCCTGTCCTTGATCTCTGAAGTATTCTGCAACTGTCAAAGCTGTAAGAGCAATTCTTGCCCTAACACCAGGTGGCTCATTCATCTGTCCATAAACAAGCGCAACCTGTGGCAAAACTCCAGAATGCTTCATTTCAAGATAAAGGTCATTTCCTTCACGGGTTCTTTCTCCAACACCTGCAAAAACAGAAACACCACCATGCTTCATAGCGATGTTGTGAATCATTTCCATAATAATAACCGTCTTACCAACGCCTGCTCCACCGAACATTCCCATTTTTCCACCTCTAACAAAGGGGACAAGAAGGTCAAAAACTTTAACGCCTGTCTCAAACTGCTGGGTAGTTGGAGATTGTTCGGTAAATTCAGGAGCTGATATATGAATTGGATATTTATCCTGTGCCTGAATTGGTCCCATCTCATCAACAGGTTCACCAATAACATTTATAATCCTTCCAAGAACAGGTTTACCAACAGGAACTGTAATTGGCGCACCTGTATCAACTACTTTCATTCCTCTGACAAGTCCATCTGTTGAACCCATAGCAATTGTTCTAACTCTATTTTCTCCAAGATGCATTGCAACTTCCAGTGTTAAATGAAGCTCTGGAATACCCTTAGCAGGATCGCCAGGTTCCTCTATTTTCAGAGCATTCAAAACTTCCGGTAGCTGCCCTTCAAACTCGCAGTCAACAACTGTTCCGATAACCTGTACTACTTTACCTACGTTCATAATTTTTAAACCTCCTTTTATTCTTTTTTAAAATTTTTATCCTTCACTTTGTTTTAAAGCTTCTACGCCACCAACTATATCCATAAGCTCTTTTGTAATTGATGCCTGTCTGACCTTGTTGGCTATTAAAGTGGTCTTTTTTATCAACTCGTCACAGTTCTTTGTTGCATTGTCCATTGCAGTCATTCTTGCTGCTTCTTCCGCTGCTTGCGATTCCAAGAGTGCTCTATAAATCTGGATTTCTATATAAATTGGAAGAAGCATTGCAAACAATTCAGGTGCTCTCGGCTCATATGTAAATGGAATAAATACTGGCTGTTCCGAAGGCTCAGAAGCTATTCTTCCCACTGGTAGAATTCTATTAATTACAACCCTTTGAGCTATTACAGACTTAAATTCGTTATAGATAACTACTACCTCATCCACAGCTTCACTTACATATGAGTTAATCATTTCCTGTGTTATCATCTGAGCATGAGCATATTGAAGTTTTCCTGAAATTCCTGTCCATATATTTTTTAACGGAATTTCTCTTCTTTTAAAATAATCTCTTGCTTTTCTGCCAACAACTGAAATTGTAACATTCAAGCCTTCTTTTTTTAGGCGGTCTATTTCTTTTGCTGCAACTCTCAATATATTTGTATTAAAAGCTCCACAAAGTCCTTTGTCAGATGTAATAACCAGTACTTCTACATTCTTTATAGGTCTTCTTAAAAGCAATGGCGGAACATCACCTCTTGTCTCAACTGCTCCAGCCAGATCAGATAAAACCTGTTGCATTTTGGTAGCATAAGGTCTATACCTAAGCATGCTATCCTGAACTTTACGGAGCTTGGCTGCTGCCACCATCTTCATGGCAGAGGTAATCTTTTTTGTTCCCTGTATTGCTTTTATTTTTTTCCTTATATCTCTTAATGTTGGCATTTAACTGCTCCTCTACCTTCAGATTTTATTATTAAGGCTGAAAAGTCTTCTTAAACTCTAAGATAGCATCAGTAATTTTCTGTTTCAATGTATCATCAAGTTCTTTCTTTTCCCTGATTTCCTTTCTGATGTCTTCTTTCTGGCTTCTAATGAAGCTTAAGAATCCCTGTTCAAAAGCTTTAATAGCAGAAACTGGTAAATCATCAAGATGTCCTTGAGTTCCAGCAAATATAAGCATTATCTGGTCTTCTACAGGCATTGGAACATATTGATCCTGCTTAAGCAGTTCAACCATTCTCTGTCCTCTTTCAAGAAGTGCTCTTGTTGCTTTATCAAGGTCTGCAGCAAACTGAGCAAATGCTGCAAGCTCTCTGTATTGTGCAAGGTCAAGTCTTAGCATACCCGCAACTTGTTTCATTGCTTTGATCTGTGCTGCTCCACCGACACGGCTAACTGAAAGACCGACGTTAATAGCAGGACGAACACCTGCATAGAAAAGCTCTGGCTCAAGATATATCTGACCATCTGTAATGGAAATAACGTTTGTTGGAATATATCCAGAAACGTCACCTGCCTGGGTTTCAATAACAGGCAATGCAGTAAGTGAACCTCCGCCCTCTGCATCTGAGAGTTTTGCTGCTCTTTCAAGCAATCTTGAGTGGAGATAGAAAACGTCACCAGGATAAGCTTCTCTTCCTGGTGGTCTTCTTAAAATCAATGAAACCTGTCTATAAGCATAAGCCTGTTTTGTAAGGTCATCATAACATACCAATGCATGCATTCCTTTATCTCTGAAATATTCACCCATTGCGCAGCCAACATAAGGAGCAAGATACTGCATGGATGCAGGCTCAGAAGCGGTTGCTGCAACAACTATTGTGTGGTCCATTGCACCATATTTTTTCAGAGTTTCAACAACCTGAACTACGCTCTGACGTCTCTGACCGCAGGCAACATATATACATATACAGTTCTGACCTTTTTGATTTATTATCGTGTCAAGCAAAATAGCTGTTTT
Organism: Thermodesulfovibrio yellowstonii DSM 11347; assembly: GCF_000020985.1. Classification (NCBI taxonomy): domain Bacteria; kingdom Pseudomonadati; phylum Nitrospirota; class Thermodesulfovibrionia; order Thermodesulfovibrionales; family Thermodesulfovibrionaceae; genus Thermodesulfovibrio; species Thermodesulfovibrio yellowstonii. The sequence continues at coordinate 240,662 of NC_011296.1, read as the reverse complement.
ACCTGTTTGACGGTCACCAATAACAAGCTCTCTCTGTCCTCTACCTATAGGAATCATTGCATCTATTGCCTTAAGACCTGTTTGAAGAGGTTCTTTAACAGGCTGACGTTTAATAATTCCTGGAGCAATAACGTCAACCTTTCTTGAAGTCTTTGCATTAATTGGACCTTTACCATCAATTGGAATACCGATTGCATTAACTACTCTTCCAATGAGTTCCTCTCCAACAGGTGTTTCCATAACTCTTCCAGTTCTCTTAACAAGGTCTCCCTCTTTAACAAGCCTATCATCACCAAAAAGAATAGCACCTACATTGTCCTCTTCAAGGTTAAGAGCCATTCCATAAACACCATTTGGAAGCTCTAACATTTCAGAGGCCATGCAGTTATCTAATCCATAGATTCTCGCAACTCCGTCACCGATAGAGGTAACTATTCCCACTTCGCTGACATCAGCTTTCTTCTCGAAGTCAGCAATCTGCTTTTTAAGGTACTCGCTAATTTCTTCCATCTTAAGTTCCATAGTTTTTCACCCCTTTATAAGCTTATCTCTTAAAAGACCCAACTGGCCTTTTATACTCAAATCATACATTGTGCTTCCAACTTTAACTCTTACTCCACCTATTAATGAAGGATCAATCTCATATTGCAATTCCACATCTCTGCCTGTAATTGCCTTAAGTGATTCAACAATCTTTTGCTTGATATTTTCGGGAAGTTCTACTGCTGAGGTTACAATTCCCTTAACCTTCTTCTTAGCTTCCAGATAGAGCGCATTAATGTATCTTACAATCTCACCCAAACCTATCAGCACCCCTTCAATACTAAGAAAGTTTAGGAATTTCTTTGTTTCTTCTGGAAGCCCTAATTTTTCACAAAGATAACCAATGACTCCAACTCTCTCTTCGTCCTTAAAAGAAGGTGAAGTAAGCATATTCCTGAACTGCTTTTCCTTCTGCATAAGCATTACAACTGTTTCCAACTTAGAGACAATTTCTGGTACCTGGTCAATATTCACCAGGCTTAAAAATTGTTTAGCATATTTTTTTGCCTTTGCACCTCTTACCTTTCTCAATTTTTCCGCCCCTCTATTATTTTTATTGATTCCTGAAGAAGCTTTTCCTGCTCTTCAGGAGTTATTTTCTCCTTTAATTTCTGCTCACTTAACTGAATTGCAAGCTCAGCAGCCTCAAGCCTCAAAGCATCCTTAGCCATCTTCACTTCAAACTCTATGTTTGTCTTTGCCTGCTCAAGAATTTTCTCTTTTAATTTTTCACTCTCTTGAACAATCTGTATTTTTTCCTGCTCACCAATCTTCTTAGCTGTATCTAAAATATCTTGCACTTCTTTATCTTTTAATTTAAGCTTTTCTTCTACCTCTTGAAGTGCTTTTTGAGCAAGTTCCTTAGCTTCCTGTGACTCACGAATGCTCTTTTCAATTAACTCTTTTCTCTGTGCAAAATAATTTTTGATAGGTTTGCCTAAAAATTTAACAATTATAAAAACCAGTATAGCAAAGTTGATTACCTTAAATGCCCAATCTTTTAAGTCGCCTCCTGCATGTTCTGCTTCTGCTGCCATTGCTGAAGATGCAATCATTACTATCATCATGAATATTAAAAGCATTTTCCCTTTCATGTCCCCTCCATTTAAGCCTTTACCAGTTTATTAACAATTTCTTCAGAGAGCCTTTCAACTTCTTGTCTAAGCATATTTCTGATTTTGTCTGTTTCTGCTTTAACTTCTGCCCTGGCTTTTTCAATCATCTGAACAGCTTCTTTTTCAGCATTAGAAACAACCTCTCTCTGATAAGCAAGCCCTTCCTCCCTTAAGGCATTAATAATCTGCTTTGCCTGAGCTTTTGCTTGAGCTAAATCTGCATTCATCTGAGCAATCGCTTTTTCTTTCTTCTCGTTCATAAGTTGAGCTTCTTCAAGAGCGCCTTTAATTGTTTGTTCTCTCTGCCTGAAAAGCTCCATCATGGGTTTAAACAGAATAGCATTAAGAATAAACATTAAAATAAAAAATTGAACCATTAATACAAAAAACCAATTGTTGAACTCTAACATACCCCACCTTCTTTCTGTTAGATTTTTATGAGATTAAAAAACAACTGCAAAAAAGAATACCATACAGAGTCTATTTTGTCAAGAAATTTTGCGATTTTAAATTTTTATGGTTTTCTTAAAATTTACTTATAAATCCCTATGAATAACAACTGGATTAAGAGAAAGGCTTCTCAAGTAATCTGCTATTTCTTCTACTAAGACCACTGATCTGTGTCTTCCTCCAGTGCATCCAATAGCTATTGTTACATAAGCTCTTCCTTCTCTTTTATAACCTGAAACCGCAAAACTCAAAAAATTCTTGATATATGTCAAAAACTCAATTGTTTCATTTTGTTTTAATACAAAATCTTTTACTGGCTTATCTTTGCCATTAAGGTCTGTTAAAGAAGGGATAAAATATGGATTGGGTAAAAATCTTGCGTCAAATATTAAGTCAGCATTGGCAGGAATACCTTTTTTGTAGCCAAAAGAAATAATAGTTATTGAAGGTGATATCTTTTCTGCTCCATACATTGAGCGAATTAAAAATTTTAGTTCATGAGGATTTAAATTTGATGTATCAATTATTCTGTCTGACAAACATCTCAAAGGATACAACAACTCCCTTTCCTGTTTGATTGCCTTATGTAAATCGTTATAATGAGTTGAAAGGGGATGAGGTCTTCTTGTTTCTTTATATCTCAAGAGAATCGTATCATCATCAGCCTCAAGAAATAAAACTTCTATTTTATAAATATCTTTTATTCTTTTGATAAGTTCTGTTGCTTTTTCCAAGAATTGCTGGACTCTGATATCAATTCCAATTGCAATATTTTTAAAACTACTATATTCATTCAACATCCCCAGAAATTCTAATACAATAGGAGGCGGTAAGTTATCAACACAGAAAAAACCAATATCCTCTAAGGTTCGGAGCGTAACTGTCTTGCCTCCTCCTGAAAGTCCTGTTACTATTACTATGAATTTGTCAAAATTCAAAGCAATTAAAGGTTATCTGGCAGGTTCAATTAAACCAAAATTGCCATCTTTTCTTTTATATATAACATTAACATCTCCGCTGAATGAATTAATAAAGATAAAGAAATCTTTATCCAGAAGTTCTAATTGGTCTACTGCTTCCTCAGGAGACATTGGTCTTAAATCAAATTTTTTATATTTAACAATTCTCTTAGCAGTCTCTACTTCTTCGGACAATGCGGATGGATATTTAATTGTTTCTTTTTTATTCTTATTCTGGACTTTTTCTTTATATTTTAATACCTGCTTTTCAAGTTTCTCTACAACTTGGTCAACTGCTGAATAAAGGTCTTCAGTCTTCCCTTCAGCTTGAATTAAATGTCCATCTACCTTTAGAAGAACATCTATTTTATGCGTAAACTTTTCAGTACTTATTGTTACAATAGCCTCTGATGTGTCAGTTAAAAATCTTTCAAATTTAGTTACTCTCTTTTCAATATACTGCTTCAATGCTTCTGTAACGTCAATGTTCTTTCCTCTGATGGTTATTTTCATATCTTTCCTCCTTAATAATTTTTTAGTTTTCTTAAAGGCTTGGGTGGTATTTTGAGTTCTTCTCTATATTTTGCAACAGTTCGTCGTGCAATATCTATACCTTGTTTTTTAAGCATATCTGAAATTTCCTTGTCAGACAAAGGATTTGTATGGTTTTCTTCATTTATAATCTTTTGAATTAAATCTTTTACAAGTGTAGTAGAAATACCGCCATGATTAGATGATAGAGCATTACTGAAAAAAAATCTAAAGTTGAATAAGCCATGTTCACAAGCAAGATACTTGTTGGAAGTTACTCTACTTATTGTGCTTTCATGAAGCCCAAGGTCCTGTGCTATATCTTTTAAGTTAAGAGGTTTTACATAACTCACTCCTTTATCAAAAAACTCTTTTTGGAATTTAACCAAACTTTCGGTTACTCTGTAAATTGTTTTATTTCTCTGTTCTATGCTCCTTAATAGTTCCACAGCATTTTTAAACTTTTCTCTTAAATACTTTTTTTCCTGAACAGGCAGATTTTTTTCTGTAAAAAGCTCTCTATAAATTTTGCTCAATCTCAGCTTTGGAATGCCTTCGTCATTCAATATAATCTGATATTCACCTTCAACTTTAGTTACATACACATCGGGAACCGGAATATTAACCTGTGTTTTAGAAAAGTTTCTCCCTGGTCTTGGTTCAAGTTTCTCTATAATTTTTACAGACTTAATAACTTCATCAATTGAAATGCCAAATCTTTTTGCGATATTTTCATATTTTTTCTTTTTTATATCTTCAAGATGTTCTTCAATAAAAGATTGAACCAGAGTATCTCCCAGTCCCAGTGCTTTAATCTGTAGGATTAAACATTCTTTAATATCCCTTGCTGCAACTCCCGCCGGATCAAATTCCTGAACAAGAGCAATTGCCTGTTTAACAGTTTCATTGTCTGTATCTGACATTTTTGCTATTTCTTCTTCTGTAGCCTTAAGATACCCATCCTCATCAATATTTCCTATAACCACTTCAGCAACTGCTCTTATTTTATCTGGAGCTTTACTTAATCTTAATTGCCACAATAGATGTTCCCATAAGTCAGTAGTTGTGGAGTAAAAAAGTTCAAAAGATGGCTTTTCTTCTACGCCAGGATTAAAATAGCCAAGATCTCTGCCATCATCTGCCCTTTCAGCAAAATACTCATCTATCATTATTTTTTCCAGCTTATCAACAGCTACAGGTTCTTCATATTCTTCAGAAGAAACTTCATTTTCCTGAATATTTTCAGTTTCTTCATCCAGTTCAAGTATTGGATTTTCCATTAACTCAAGCTGAATATATTGACTCAGCTCAAGCTGTGGTAACTGAAGAAGCTTGAGTTGAAGTTGAAGCTGGGGTGTAAGTGCCAGTTTTTGAGTAAGTCTTAAATCAGTTCTTTGTTCAAGTCCCATTATAGTTTAAACTCCTCTCCAAGATAAGCTTCTCTTACAACAGGATCATTAACAAGAGTATCTGGAGAGCCTTCAGCAAGCAGCTTACCATTGTGGATTATAAAAGCTCTATCTGTTATGGAAAGAGTTTCTCTTACATTATGATCTGTTATTATTACTCCAATTCCTTTGTCTTTAAGGTGCTTTATTGTTTTTTTTAATTCAACCACAGCCAAAGGGTCTATGCCTGCAAAAGGCTCATCAAAAAGCATAAAAATCGGTTTTAATGATATCGCCCTTGCAATCTCAGCTCTTCTTCTTTCTCCACCTGAAAGCTTGTAACCTTCTCTGTCCGCAAACTCTAACAGATTAAATTCTTTAAGAATATCATTAACTTCTTCATCAATCTTAGCTAAAGCATCTTTATCATTTTCATATTTGATTTCAAGAACAGCTTTTAAATTATCCCTAACTGTTAGTTTTCTAAATATAGAGGGTTCCTGTGGAAGATAGCCTAATCCGAGTTTTGCTCTCTCATAAATTGGCATTGATGAAATATTTTTATCATCAAGAAAAATGTTTCCATTATCAGGCTTTATTATTCCTGTTATCATGTAAAATGTTGTTGTTTTTCCTGCACCATTAGGTCCTAATAAACCAACAACTTCTCCACTTTCTACTTTAAAGCTGACACCTTTAACCGCTTCCTTTTTACCAAAGCTCTTTTTTAATTTTTCAACTTTCAGAGTATTGCTCATTTTTCTGATTTTTTCTCTTTCAAGTAAACTTTACTTTTTTCTACCAATGACCTGTCATCTTTCATAAAATATGTTATTTTTTCTCCTGTAACAAGATTTTTCCCTTCTGTTGCCCTGGGTTCTCCTGTGAAAATTACTCGTTCCTCTGGTTCAGGATAGTATGTTGCTTTATGGGATGTTATAACTCTATCTCCTTTTACAAGCTTTACATTTCCTATTGCTTCTATCATTTTTATATTACCGCCTTTTTGTTCATCTTCATAATATACAATCATTTTGGCAGCATATAAAGTAACTTCTCCTCTTTTAGCCACAACATCTCCTTCAAATGTCGCTGTCTTTGCTTTGCTGTCATTAATAAGAGTTTTTGAAGTTATTATTATAGGTTGAGGCATTTCCTTTTTCTCTTCAGCAAGAACTGGATTAATAAAAAGAAGAAAAATTAATATAGCTATAAGACTACTTCTTGGAATAGACAATTGCTACCACCCCTTTCTTTAATTCTATCAAATCTGCACTGGCTTTACCAGAACTTCCTTCTATAGAAAATTTACTACTTACAACTTTAAGGGGTTTCTCTGAATAAAGGGTCTTGTCCTTTGCACTCCAGTATGCTTCTGTGCCATAAACTCTATAATCCTTTGAAAGCCCTTCAATTCCATCAGTCAAAATGAGATCACCTGATTCAGGATAGTAAAATCCTCTTTGAGACTTTACAGTAAATTCCTTTTCAGGAAAAAACATAGTGAGATATTTCATATCCATTAATTTTCCATCATCGCTCATAAAAGCTTCTTTTGAGGAAAGTTGTAGCTTCACCTGCCCATCCTTTTTTTGAATAAATTCTGCATCTTTAAAAAAAGAGCCTTCCATTGAGACCCTTACTTTTATTTGAGATTCTTTATCCATATAATCAAGAGTTATAAGTAAAATTGCGATAACAACTATAGCAGCAAAAATTAATATGAATTTTTTCATCTCTGTTTAAATATACCATAAAAAACCTCTTAGATAATACTCTGGATAAAGAAACTGGATTGAAGGGGCAGTAGATGAAATATAGCATTCTTTACTAATCATTAAAATTTTTGACTTCAAAAAGGTATTTAGTATAAACTTTAAAATGCATTACTTTAAAAAGTGTTCAATATTTTTATTTCTTTTTCTTTTCATCTTGCTAACAAAACAAGGTTATGCTCAGGTTGATTATTTTCAAAACTTTAAAGAAAGTCTTTTATCATATTTCCCTATAATTACTGGCAAGGTTATTAAATTAGAAAATAATGAATTAACTTTTGATAAAGGAGCTAAAGATGGAATAAAAAAGGGACAAAGGGTAGTTCTTTTTGAAGAAACCATGCCTTTAATTCATCCTGTTACAAGGCAGATTATAGGTAAATCTGAAAAAATAATTGGCTCTGCAGAGGTTGTAAGCGTTGAAGAAAACTCTTCCAAAGCTATAATCATAGAAGGAAATATTAATTTACCAAAAGAAAACTCTCTTTTATTTAAAATACCTAAATCAAAAATCAAAATTTTATATGCTCAAGGAAATACAGAATGGGCAGTTGGTGAAGGTTATTACAGAGAACTAAAAAATACAGAAAGATTTGAACTTATAAATGCTCCTGTAAATATAAATGAAGTAGACAATCTTTTAAAAGAACCGCAAAATGCTGATGTTGTTCTGCTGCTTAAACAATCAAAACAAAATGGAAATATCAAACTTACTCAAGAACTTTACTGGATAAAGGATAAAAAACTTCTGTCCAGATCAGAAACCGAACTTTCTGCTGTAGCCATCAATGAATTAAGGAAAAAATATGCTTCATTGATAGTTCCTGAAGGTCATACTCTTCTTTCATTTAGATTATCAAGAGGAGTTAATAGAGTTGCAACAGGAAATTTTGATGGTATCAGTCAAAATCAAATTTTAATAGCATCTGATAATGAAATAAGTCTATATCTTATAGATGTAGATCTAAAACTCAAAAGCAACTACCTAATACCCATAGGTGGAGATATATTATGGTTTGATACAGGGGATATTGATAAAGATGGTAAAGATGAAATAATAGTAACAATCAAAAAAGATGATAGAGTTGTCTCATCAATAATTAAATGGGTTGGAGATGGATTTGTTGAAATCTCAAGAATAAATGATATATTTTTAAGAATTTATGATGGTAGTCTTATTGCACAGGCTTATTCTCCCTCTGAGGGATTTAATGGTGAAATTTTTTATATACTGCCACAAAAATCAACATATCAAAAAAATAGCATTCTTAAACTGCCTGTAAAGGCAAATATTTATGATTTTTACATATTTGGAGATACTACTTTTAAATGGGAAGATGATGGCTCACTTGCAGTATACAACAACAAAGGAATCCCGCTTTGGCGTTCACAAGAACCAATGGGATTCGGACTTCAGTATGAAAAACAAACGGGAATAGCCATGTTAAGTCTTGGAAAATGGAAGGTTCAAAGTAGAATTAAGCCATTAAGCAATGGAGTAATTGTTATTGAGAAGAAACCTCTTTTAGGTTTTGTAAATGCCTCAACTTTCGGATATAGAAGTTCTAAACTTCAGTTACTTCAGTGGACAGGAATAGGAATAGAACAAACAGATATAACAGACGAGATGTCAGGCGAGATACTTGACTATGCTGTATCATCAGATAAACTATTTGTTCTGGTGAAGCCTCCTTTTGGCTTTAATCCTAAAAGAATTCTTCAGGGAGAAAGTCCCTTTGAAACAATTCTGCATATCCTTTCTTTTAAGTATTAAAAATGAGCAGATTTATAAAACATGTTGGAATAATAATGGATGGAAATGGAAGATGGGCGCAGTTGCGAGGACTACCAAGATATGAAGGGCATAAAAGAGGAGTAGAAAAAGTAAAAGAAATTATCCGCTCTGCTATTAGATTAAATATAGATGTTCTTACTTTCTATGCATTTTCAATTGAAAACTGGCAAAGGCCCAAAAAAGAAGTTGAAATTATAATGGATTTACTTCAAAATCATTTAAGGAAAGAAACTCAAACATTTATATCCCAAGGAGTTAGATTTAAAATGATAGGAAATCGTGACATGATTCCAAAAAATATTCTCAATGTAATAGAAGAGACAGAATCAGCAACCAGTGAATGTAAAGAACTGATTGCGCAGTTTGCAATTAGCTACGGAGGCAGGGATGAGATTATAAGAGCTGTTAAAAAAATTATTATAAACAATACAGTCCCTGAAAAAGTTGATGAAGATTTTTTTTCTTCCATGCTTGATACAGCAGGAATTCCTGAACCTGACCTTATAATTAGAACTTCAGGTGAACAAAGAATCAGTAATTTTCTTGTATGGCAGTCTGCATACTCAGAATTTTATTTCAGTCAAACTCTATGGCCAGATTTTACTGAAGAAGAGTTTACAGAAGCAATTCTTGATTTTCAAAAAAGACAAAGGAGATTTGGAAAAGTAAGTGAGTTTACAAGGCCATAAAAAAAGAATTCTTGTTGCAGTTGTTGCTTTACCAATTTTAGTTTTATTTATCATTAAACTTCCATCATATTGCTTTCTTGGTCTTTTAGCAGTTGTAAATATTATTGGAATGTGGGAGTTTCTAAAAATGTATAGAACTTCCTCTTTCTGGATTGCTTTAGGTGTTATTATTTCATTGATTATTTTTCTGTTAAACTGCTTCAATTTTCAATATGCATTACACTATTACGCCTTAACTTTTATAGTAATTACAGTTATCCGACTACTGTCAAAAAAAGATCCTCATAGTGCCCTACAGGAAATCTCTCCTTTAATTATAGGACTTCTATATATTCCAACTCTGATTTCTTTTCAGTGGTTTTTAAGAGAACATGGATGGCAGTGGATAATCTATCTTTATGGTGTGGTCTGGGCAGCGGACTCTTTTGCTTATTATATAGGCAAAGGTCTGGGAAATCGTAAACTCTATCCTGAGGTAAGTCCCAAAAAAACATGGGCTGGAGCTTATGGTTCACTACTTGGAGGCAGTCTGGCATCTATAATTTTAGGCTATATCTTAATTAACAAAACTTTTTTAAGTCTTGCTGTAGCTGGATTACTGATTGGTTTTATCTCAATATTTGGTGACCTTGTAGAGTCCATGTTTAAAAGAGATGCTGGAGTTAAGGATTCAAGCTTTATTTTCCCAGAACACGGTGGAATTCTTGATAAAATAGATGCCATACTTTTTGCAGGAGCGATACTTTATTTTGGAATGAGATTTATTTAGGAGGGGAGTTTGAAAAAGGTTGTTATACTTGGCAGTACAGGTTCAATAGGAAAAAACGCTCTTGAAGTAATAAGAAAATTCCCAGATAAATTTAAAGTATTAGGACTTGCTGCAAAAAGCAGTGTTAATATTCTGGAAGAACAGATTAAAGAATTTAACCCTCAATATGTAGCAGTATTTGATAAAAAAGCCTGTGACGAATTAAGGAAAAAAGTCAAAAATTTAGAAATACTTAAAGGAAATGAAGGAATTTGTAAACTTGCAAAACTAAAAGAAGCAGATATAATTCTTTCAGCTATAGTAGGTGCTGCAGGTCTTATCCCTACTTTTGAAGCAGTAAAAGAAGGAAAAACAATAGGAGTTGCCAATAAAGAAAGCTTTGTAATGGCAGGTGAGTTAATAAAAAAACAAGGGAAAATAAGTGGAGCAAAAATTATTCCTGTTGACAGTGAACATAGTGCAGTTTTCCAATGCATCAATGGTTGTAATAAACCCTATATAAAGAAAATTTGGCTTACAGCATCAGGTGGTCCGTTTAGAGGCAAAAAAAGCTATGAAATAGAAAATGTTACTCCTCAAGAGGCTTTAAATCATCCAAAGTGGAAAATGGGGAAAAGAATAACAATTGATTCAGCGACTCTTATGAATAAAGGTTTTGAAGTAATTGAAGCGCACTATCTTTTTGATATGCCCGCAGAAAATATTGGTGTTTTGATTCATCCACAGAGTATTATTCACTGTCTTGTTGAATTTATTGACGGAACATATCTTGCTCAGATGAGTAATCCTGATATGAAAGCACCTATTGCACTTGCGCTTTCCTTTCCTGAAAGACTTCCAGAGATTGTTCCACCAATAGACTGGAGTATCACAACTAAGCTACAATTTGAAATTCCAGATACAGAAGTTTTCCCTTGCCTTAAACTTGCCTATGAAGCATTGAATGCAGGAGGGAGCATGCCAGCAGTTTTAAATGCAGCAGATGAAGTAGCTGTTGAAGCTTTTCTGTCTGGAAGGTTAAAATTTAAAGAGATATATAAAATAATAAAAAAAGTCATGGATGCCCACAAAATTGTTTCTGTCAGCAGTATAGAAGAAGTTCTTGAAGCTGATAGCTGGGCAAGAAAAATGGCAAAAAAGGAGATTGGAGAATGAGTCTTATCTATGCAGTTATTCTTTTTGGATTTTTAATATTCATTCATGAGCTTGGTCATTTCTTAGCTGCTAAACTAAGCGGTGTTAGAGTGCTTAAGTTTTCTATCGGTTTTGGACCTAAAATTCTCGGCAAAAAAATAGGGGAAACAGAATATCTTTTAAGTGCTGTGCCTCTTGGTGGATATGTAAAAATGTATGGTGAAGAAGTAGGAGATGAAATAATTGATGAAAAAAGATCATTTAAACATCAGCCTGTTTATAAAAAAATATTCATTGTGCTTGCCGGTCCGCTTTTTAATATATTTGGCGCTGTATTGCTATTCTGGGTTATTTTTGTTCATGGTGTTCCTGTTCTTAAACCAATCATAGGAGAAATAATAGAAAACTCTCCAGCAAAAATAGCTGGATTAGAAAAGGGAGATAGAATTATTGAATTAGATAGTCAAAAAATTAATAACTGGTTTGATATGGCTCAATTCATACAGCAAAATCCCAACAAAGAGCTCATCTTTAAAATAGAAAGAAAGGGCGAAATATTAAATCTTAAAATAACTCCGCAAGCAAAGGAAGCTAAAAATCTTTTTGGAGAAAAAGTTGTTGTAGGGCAGATTGGAATAAAGCCAGCTGATGAGTTTTATATTAAAAAAGAAGACCCAATAACAGCCGTAACTAAATCATTTCAAAAGTGTTATGAAATTGTAGAGCTTACTTACCTAACAATCGTAAAAATATTTCAAAGAGTTGTATCCACAGATGTTATTGGAGGACCTATACTTATATTTCAAGCAGCAGGAAAAACTGCTGAACAGGGGTTGGTAAGTTTTTTGAGTTTTGCAGCCATAATAAGCATTAATCTCGGTGTGCTTAATTTACTACCAATTCCTGTGCTTGACGGTGGACATATTCTGTTTTTCATGATAGAAGGGATTAGGAGAAAACCTTTAAGTGAAAAATTTGTTGCAGTTGCTCAAAAAATAGGCATAGCCTTCCTTATTGCGCTTATGATGCTTGCATTTTATAATGATATTATAAGACTTTTAAATCCCTCAAAGATGCCATAATGAAAAGAGCATTTTCAGCAGGCGGAATAGTCTATAAAATTGAAGATGGTAATGTAAAAATTCTATTAATTTCAACAAAGGATGGAAAAGTATGGGCTCTTCCTAAGGGACTTGTTGAAAAAAAAGAAGACCCAAAAGAAACTGCCTTAAGAGAAATAAAAGAAGAAACAGGGGTTGATGTGAAAATTGTAGATGAATTGGGTGAAGTATCCTATTGGTTCATAATGGAAGGTGAAAGATATTTTAAAACTGTAAAATATTTTCTTGCTGAATATACAGGAGGCCAGGTAAATCCTGACTGGGAAGTTAGTTCTGCTCAATGGTTTACCATCCAAGAAGCTCTGAAAAAACTTACATACAAAAGTGATAAAGAAATTTTAAAGAAAGCTATGGAGAAAATTAATGGGTAAGATTGTCCATGCAATGAAACTAAAAAATGAAATAGATAACCTAAAAAAACAGGGCAATAAGATTGTTTTCACTAACGGATGTTTTGATATTATTCATGTAGGACATGTCAGATATCTTAAAGAAGCAAAAAAGTTAGGCGATATTCTTGTGATAGGATTAAACTCCGACAAATCAGTCAAAAAAATCAAACCATTAAGACCTATAAATCCAGAGAATGAAAGAGCAGAAGTTCTTTCATCACTTGAAATGGTTGATTTTGTTACATTTTTTGATGAGGAAACACCTTATAATCTTATTAAATTTCTTGAACCTGATGTTTTGGTTAAAGGTGGTGACTGGAAAGTTGAAAACATTGTTGGTGCTGAATTAGTAAAGGAAGTCCACAGCCTTCCATATATTGAAGGCATTTCAACAACTGGAATAATTGAAAGAATTTTAAAAAACTACACAACTAAAAATCTTTCTGATGAAATAATTAAAAAGGCAAAGAATATAAAATTTTTAATTCTTGATGTGGATGGAGTTTTAACTTCTGGAGGCATCATTCTTGACAATGAAAATAATGAGCTGAAAATTTTTAATGTAAGAGACGGGCACGGGCTGGTTATGCTTCATAAATCAGGAATAAATTTAGCTGTAATAACAGGAAGACACTCAAAAGCTCTTGAAAGAAGAATGAAAGAACTGGGAATAGCTGAAGTTTATCAGGGCACGAGGGAAAAACTTAAAATTTTCAATGAAATAGTTGAAAAATACAATCTCAAAAAAGAAGAAATCGCAGCTATGGGAGATGATATAATTGATTTATCAATTTTGGACAGAGTAGGTCTTTCAGTATGTCCTCAGGATGCTCATGAAGAAGTTAAAAAAAGAGTAAACTATGTGACTGAACAAAAAGCTGGACAGGGTGCTGTAAGAGAGTTATGTGATATTATATTGAAAGCAAAAGGATTATGGGATAAATTTGTAGATGAATATAAAAACCTTTAATCTTCCCACAACATTAACAATCATAAGAATATTGATAGTTCCTATTTTTATAATTGAGGCTCCTGCAAATCCTCAGTTAGGAGCTTTTCTATTTCTTATTGCATCAATCACTGATTTTCTTGATGGCTATTTAGCAAGAAAATTCAAGCAAATTACAAAATTAGGCATAATTTTAGACCCTATCGCAGACAAACTCCTTGTAATCACTGCTTTGATTATCCTTGTTGATCTGGTAAGAGTTCCTGCATGGATTGCTACTATAATAATTCTGAGAGAGTTTATTATTACAACTCTACGTTTTTATGCACTTTCAAGAGGAGTGATTATTCCTGCTGAAAAAGCAGGTAAGGCAAAAACTGTTTTACAGATGATAGCTATTTTATTTCTTTTTATAGCAGAAGAAATATATGGATTAGACCTTTATGATGTAGGACTTATTTTAATTTACATTGCCACATTTGTAGCAGTATATTCAGCAATTAAGTATCTTTTCTATTTCTGGAGGAATATTAAATGAGTCTTATTTTATTTTTATTCGCATTCTTTTTTGGTTCTATTCCATGGGGATACATAATTGGTAAATTAAAAGGAATTGACCTAAGGCACGTTGGAAGTGGAAATATAGGAACAACCAATGTTTTAAGAGCTATAGGGAAAAAAGAAGCATTAATTACACTTTTACTTGATATTTCAAAAGGAGCTATCCCTGTTTTAGTTGTAAAAATAATACCTTCTTACGGAGACAATCTATTTTTAATAGGATTAGTAGGAATTTTTTCTATTCTTGGACACTGTTATACGCCTTTTCTAAAATTTAAAGGAGGGAAAGGTGTTGCAACTTCAATTGGAGTGCTTTTAGCCTATATGCCATTAGCAGGTTTAATCACAATTCTCATATGGATAATAACATTTAAAATAAGTAAAATCTCCTCTCTCAGTGCGCTTATCTCTTTTGCTTTACTGCCTATGAATGTTTTTCTTTTAGACTATCCTGAAGAAATTAAATTTTTTGCCTTTTTATTTACTACTGTTATATACCTGAGACATATACAAAACATAAAAAGATTATTAAAAGGAACTGAACTCAAAATTGGAGATAAAAAATGAAAAAAGCTGTGATACTACTTAGTGGAGGTATTGATTCATCAACTACACTTATTATAGCAAAATCAGAAGGATTTGAATGTTATGCCCTTTCCTTTGACTACGGTCAGAGACATAAAATAGAAATTGAAGCAGCAAAAAAAGTAGCAAAACACATTGGAGTAAAAGAGCACCTTATTGTTTCTTTTGATTTAAGAAAAATCGGAGGTTCTGCTCTCACATCCAAGATGGAAATTCCTAAAGAAGAAATTGAAGGAATACCTATCACCTATGTTCCTGCAAGAAATACTATATTTCTGAGCTTTGGATTAGCCTGGGCAGAAGTACTTCAATGTCCCAATATTTTTATAGGAGCAAATATTGTTGACTATTCAGGTTATCCTGATTGCCGACCTGAATATCTTCAAGCATTTGAAAGAATGGCAAATCTTGCAACAAAAATTTCTGTTGAAGGAACCCTCAAATTCAAAATAAATGCACCGCTTCTTTATTTAACAAAATCAGAAATAATCAAAAAAGGTATAGAACTTGGATTAGATTACTCTCTTACATGGAGTTGTTATGATCCTCAGGGTGATCCTGAAAATCCTTCACCTTGTCTTAAATGTCCAAGCTGTATTTATAGACTAAAGGGCTTTAAAGAAGCTGGAATAATAGACCCTCTCGTTAAATGATAACTCTCAGACTGCATACAAATGTAATTAAAAAAATTATATTAAGTGCTTTCAAGGCTAACAGAGGAAAATATACTTATGAAGAACTTGTTATTGATGGATTAAAAATTCTTGATATGATGAGAGATGTAGGCTGTAAAGTTACAATTGAAGGGAAAGAAAATTTAAAAGATTTAAAACCACCATGTGTTTTTATAGCAAACCATATGAGCACTCTTGAAACACTTGTGCTCCCTGCAGTTATTGGCAAGGAATTTAAAGTAACTTTTGTTGTAAAAAAATCCTTACTTAAATATCCATTTTTCGGAAAAATCTTAGCAGCTCTAAAGCCAATTCCTGTTACAAGAAAAAACCCAAAAGAAGATTATAGAATAGTAATTCAAGATGGATTTAAAAGGTTACAGGAAGGCATATCTGTAATAGTCTTTCCTCAGGCAACAAGAGAGATTGTCTTTGAACCTTCCAGATTCAATACATTGGGGATAAAGCTGGCAAAAAAAGCAAATGTTCCAGCTGTTCCAATAGCTTTAAGAACAGATGCATGGGGTGTTGGTAAAATAATTAAAGATTTTGGCAAAATTGACCCAACAAAGCCTATTTGCTTTTTTATAGGAAAGCCTTTATATATTGAAAATAAAGGGATTAAAGAACACCTTCAAATTATTGAGTTCATAGAGCATTCATTGAGAAAATGTTATAATTAACTATGTTTTATGCAGACCTTCATATTCACTCAAAATTCTCTCGTGCAACCAGCAAGGATATGAATCTTGAAACAATTGAACAATGGGCTCAGATTAAGGGAATTAAATTAATCGGCACAGGTGATTTTACACATCCTGAATGGCTCAAAGAAATTGAAAATAAACTTAATGAAGAAGGAAATGGACTCTTTACTCTAAAAAAGCAATTTAGAATTGAAGTACCAGAGTCATGTAAAGATGAGGTATATTTTATCCTTTCTTCTGAGATAAGCTGTATTTATCAAAAAAATGGCAAATTAAGGAAAATTCATCTTGTGATACTGTCCCCTTCACTAAAGGATGTTTTAAAGATAAACTATGCTCTTTCTCAAATAGGCAGCCTTACTTCCGATGGAAGACCAATTCTTGGAATAGATGCAAAAGTGCTTATGCAGATTATCTTAGAGGTTTCTCCTGAATCCATGATTATTCCTGCTCATGCATGGACTCCTCATTTTTCAGTCTTTGGTTCTCAGTCAGGCTTTGACAGTCTTGAAGAATGTTTTGAAGAACTAACACCTCATATCTATGCAATAGAAACAGGACTCAGTTCAGACCCTCCAATGAACTGGCGATTAAGCAAGCTTGATAAGGTTATTCTCATTTCAAACTCTGATGCCCATTCACCAGCAAAAATAGGAAGAGAAGCAAATATATTAGATACAGAATTAAGTTACAAATCCATTATAAATGCTATCAAAACAGGTAAAGGCTTCCTTGGTACTGTAGAGTTCTTCCCTGAAGAAGGTAAATATCACTATGATGGACACAGAGTCTGTGGCATTAGGCTTTCACCTAAGGAAACAATCAAAAGAAACTACCTCTGCCCTGTCTGTGGTAAAAAAGTTACAGTAGGCGTTATGCACAGAGTTGAAGTTTTATCTGATCGTGAAGAAGGATTTAAACCACCACAGGCAGTTCCATATAAGTCAATAATTCCTTTGCAAGAAATTATTGCAGAAATAAATAACTGTTCAGTCCAGAGCAAAGGAGTATTTAATAGTTACATGAAAGCAATCATCAAACTTGGCAGTGAATATGAAATATTACTGAATAAAAATTTATCTGAAATTGATAAATTTGACTCAAAGCTATCTGAGGCAATTGAAAGAATGCGATTAGGAAAGGTGCTTTTAGAGCCAGGATATGATGGAGAATATGGCAGAATAAGAGTATTTGGTGAAAACATGGAAACAGAAATAAAAGGACAGACAATTCTTTTTTAGATGAATCTGAATAAAAATCAGAAAATAGCTGTTGAAACTTCAGACAGATATTTATGCATTTTAGCAGGACCTGGAACAGGCAAAACTCTTACAATTACAGCAAAAATTATCCATCTTTTAAATAGTGGTATAAATCCAGAAGAAATAGCTGCTCTTACATTCACTCAGAAAGCTGCTATTGAAATGAGAGAGAGAGTTTTAAACAATTTGCATAAAAAAGAAGATTTGCCTTTTATAGGCACTTTTCATCTTTTATGCATAAAACTTTTAAGAGAGTTCCTTCCTGAAAAAGAAAAATATTTTAAAATCTGTACCAGAGCAATGCAAAAAGAAATTATTTCTGTTCTTAGCAATAAAAATCCAGACAAAATTATTGAAAAAATAACAAAATTTAAAAATACAGGGTTAAATCTTGATGAAAAAACTACAGAATTTTATGAAAAATACGAACAGAAAAAAATAGAATTAAATCTTCTTGACTTTGATGATCTATTGATTAAAACCTTGCATTTACTCAATAAAAAAATAATTCCTCCTCTTTTTTCTCATATAATTATTGATGAGTTTCAGGATATCAATAAAATCCAGTATGAAATTATTAAAAAACTTCTTAAAAAAGAAGGTTCTTTATCAGTTTTTGGCGATCCTGACCAAGCCATCTACTCATTTAGAGGTTCGGAAATTGATCTTTTTCTAAATTTACCTAAAGATTTCAAAAATTTAACTCTGATAAACTTATCTTTAAACTATCGTTCACAGGCAAATATCATATATGCTTCAAATAAATTTATTACAGCTAACATAAAAAGATTTTCAAAGAAAATTGAACCCTTAAGACAAAAAGGCTCTAAATTAACTTTGATTGAGGTTGAGGATGAATATGATGAGGGGAAAACCATTGTTAAAGAAATAAAATCAAGACTTGGCGCATCAGACTTCACAGAAACCTATGGAAACAGAGAAGAAACTCAATGTACATTTTCAAATTTTGCTGTGCTGGCAAGAACAAACAGGCAACTGAAAATTATTAAAGATTTTTTGGCTAAAGCAGGAATCCCTGTAAAAACAATCAGAAGAGATACTGAAACATGGATAGCTTCAATTGTAAAAAAACTTACTGAACTTATATCAGGGGGATATACATCAAAAAAAATTTTAAAAGACATACGTCTATCTGAATTTCTTGAATCTTCAGGAATACTGGAAGGACTTAATGACTTAGAGGTTTCAATGTTAAAAAATATTTCAAAATCATACGATACAGGCAAACTCTTAGAACAAATTCACGCATTTATTGATGAACTCTCAGGACTTACATCTTTTGACCTTTTCCCTGAAAACCTAAATGCAGTAAGTCTTCTTACTTTTCATGCTTCAAAAGGACTTGAATTCCCTGTTGTTTTTATAACAGGCTTTGAAGAAGGACTTGTTCCCTACACTCTTAGTTCGGATTATGACTTAGAAGAAGAAAGAAGACTTTTTTATGTTGGAATGACCCGTGCGATGAATGACTTAATAATAATCCATGCAAAAAACAGATTGATCAATGGTAAAAAGTTATCCCTACCTATTTCCTCTTTTATAAAAGAGATACCATCAGAGTGTATAGCGATAAAAGAAGTCAGAATTAAGAAAGATGTTCCTAAACAGAATGGACTTTTTTAGTTTTCTAATCCCTTTAAATTGGATAGTGATTGGAAAAAAGAATTCAGCATATGTTGTCTTAAATAAAGCATTCTATTAAATGCATTTGAAAATTCTCTGAAAGCACGGGCAGGTGATGCCTCCATTTCCTTTAAAATATCAGAGCAAAAATACCAGTTACATCTAAGTGGCCTGAGATATCTTGGAATTTTACACCCCTTCTCAGTTAGCAGATAACATGGCTCTTTTTCTTTAAGATTTCTATCTGGTACAGGAAATTCTTCTCTTAAGGCTAAAATGTAGATAAGGTCATCATATTCATATCTGCTATTTTTATTAAGACAACAGATATTTGAGCATTTTGGGCAAGTTTTTCTTGCATAAAGCTCAATAAATGGATCAAGCTTTAAAATAATGTTTTTAATCTCTCTTGATAAGGATATGGAATCCTCAAAAACTTCAGGAAAATTTTTAAAAAATGAATCAACTTTATCTACAAGTTTTTTTAGTTCCTCAATATTATTCCAGAGAAGTATTTCTCCTTTGTTAATCAAAGAAAATTTTTCCATTTGAAATATTATAAAACAAATCTTATAGATGAAGATGTTTTAGAGCTGACTTTACATAAGATTTTTTAATCTTATAAGAGTTTTTAATATATCCAACCATCAAAGCCCTTGAACATATGAGATTTATAACTCTTGGAATACCTTTTGATGCTTTGTATATACGTCTGATTGCTCCTCGTTTAAAATATACAGGTGTTTCAGCAGCCTTTTGAAGTCTAAATTTTATATAATCATCAACTTCTTCCTTAGCAAGAGGATATAGTCTAACCTTAAGGCTTATTCTTTGGTTTATCTGTGAATATTTAGATTTTAAAAGAAGATCTTCAAAATAGGGCTGAGCAAATAAAATAATCTGAAGCAGTTTTTCTTTTTCTGTTTCAATATTTGAAAGATGTTTTATTTCTGTCAGAGTTTCCTCAGGCATATCCTGTGCTTCATCAATTATGAGAAGATTTTTATAACCTGAAAGTTTTCTGTTTTTAAAATACTCTGTAAGAAATTCAACTATTGATAGTTTATTTTGAAACTTATTCAAATCAATCTCTTTATCCTGATTACTCAATTTATAAATTATTCCTCTGAGTAATTCATCAGGAGTGAGTGAAGAGTTATATATCACAATTGGAAATATTTTTTCTTCTTTAAAATTTGTTAGAACTTTTCTTATCAGCGTAGTTTTCCCTGTGCCAGGATTTCCTGTAATAAGCATAAATCCCTCACCCTTCTGAATAAGATATTTGATAGACTCAATAGCTTCAATATGACTTTTTGAAGGATAGAAAAAATCCGGGTCAGGTGTTATACCGAATGGGTCTTCTTTGAATTTATAGAAATCAAAATACTCCATTTTATCTCCCCAGTCTTGATATTAAATCATAAAGCGGGCTTAAAAGGCTTATAAAAATTACTGCAAAAAAAAGCCCAATAAATAAAATCATTACAGGTTCTATAATTTTACCAAGTCTTACAGAGTATTCCTGAAGCTTTGAGGTGTAATAATTATTTAGGAATCCAAGTTGTTCATCAAGATTACCCGAAGTCTCACCAATATCTATAAGCCTTATTACCATTGAAGGAAAAATCCTTTGTTCTTTGAGAGACTGAGAAATTCTCTCACCTGTAACAATCTTTTCCTTTGCATTATTTATTGCCTTTTTCATTATTTCATTGTTCACAACTTCTGCTGTCATATCTAACGCTACATCAATTGGCACTCCTGTTACTGTAAGTATTCTCATCTGCTCTGAAAATAAAGCAACTGCTCTATTGTAAAATATCTGTTTCATTACTGGCAATTTAAATAAAAGAAAATCTTTTATCCATTTTAGTTTCTCATTTTTTTTGATTAATGGCATGGAAAGAAAAAAAATCAAAGGCAAAAGAGGTAAAAGATAAAAAAATTTTTTCAAAAAGCTTCCTATCTGAATCAAAAGTTGAGTAATAAATGGAATTGCTATTCCCATACCTTTCATTGCATTTACAATCTGCGGAAGAACATATATAAGCCAAAAACAAACAGCGCCAAATGAAACAACTGCAGCGAATATGGGATAAATAAGTGCTCTTTTTATAGCTGCTCTTAAGTCCTCAATTCTTTGAAAATAGTTTGCTATTTCATCAAGACTTTTATCAAGACGTCCTGTTTCCTCACCAATTTTTATAAGATATTGAACCACTGAAGGGAAAACTTCCTTATGCATTGATATTGCCTCATTAAATGGCATTCCTTTTTCAACCATAGTTTTAATATCTGAGATGACTCTTTTAAACCTCTCTCTTGTTATATTTTCAGCTATATCTGTAAGGGCTGTAGTGAGAGGAATACCTGCTTTAAGCATTATAGATAGATTTCTTGCAAACTCAATTAAATTAACATTTTTTATCCTGCCTGAGAAAAAACTTATGAGGGGGGTAAAAATAGCTGGGATTTTTGAAAGAGATAACACATAAATGTTTTTCATTCCAAGAAGATTTACAGCCTCACCATAGTTTTCTGCTTTAATGAAGCCCTTAAAGACTTTCCCTTGTTCATTAACTGCTTTGTATATAAAAACACTCATCCTACAATCCTTTCAACTTCATCAAGTGTTGAAACTCCCTCTGCAACTTTCTTTAATCCATCAATCATTAAAGGAACCATCCCCTGTTCTTTTGCAGCCTCTGTGAGTGCATTAAATGAAGCTCCTTCATAAATCATGTCCCTTATTTTTTCATTTATTATCATAAGCTCTCCTATTGCTACCCTACCAAGAAAACCTGTGTTTCTGCACATTTTACAGCCTGTGCCATAATAGATTTTTTCACAATGCAGTCCTGCTGAAACAAAAATTTCTTTTTCCCTTTCATTTAAATCCCTTGAAGTTTTACAGAATGGGCATATTTCTCTCAGAAGTCTCTGACTAAGCACTGCAAGCAAAGATGAACTAAGAAGAAATCTATCAGCACCAAGATCAAAAAGTCTTGGAATGGAGCTTACTGCATCAGAAGTGTGAAGGGTACTTAAAACAAGATGTCCTGTAATTGAGGCTCTTATAGCAATCTTAGCTGTTTCTTCATCACGAATTTCGCCAAGAAGAATTATATCAGGGTCATGCCTCATAAAATTTCTTCCTGCAAGTGCAAAGTCATAGCCGATTTTTTCATTAACTTCACTTTGTTTTGCAAAACTTATTCTATATTCCACAGGATCTTCAATTGTTATAACACTTCTCTGAAGTCTGTTGATTTCCCTTATCAATGCATAAAGAGTTGTACTTTTTCCAGAACCTGTTGGTCCAACTACAAGCATTATGCCATTGGGTTTTTTTATAAGCGTTTTAAGGCTTGAAGAAAGAGTTTGATTAAAACCAAGTTTATTAAGACTATAAAATTCCTCTGAACCTCCAAAAAGTATTCTTAATACAACACTTTCTCCTTCTACTGTTGGAATAGTTGATACTCTTACTTCATATTTTTTACCTATAAATGTAAAGATGAATGACCCATCCTGAGGAAGCCTCTGTTCAGCTATATCAAGCCTTGAAAGAATCTTTATCCTTGATATCAATCCTGTATGTATTGATTTTGGGAGGAAATAACCTGGCTCTAAAATACCATTAACTCTATAGAATATACTTACAACACCAGCATTTAAATTTATATGGATATCTGTTGCTCCTCTTCTTATCCCTTCTGCTAAAACAGCATCAACAATACGAGGAAAACTATCAGGAGGGATTACACCCGTTGTTAAGCTCAAATTTATCGCATCTTCTATAATTTTTTCTGTTGGATTTTCTAAAAAATAGTAAGCTTTCTCAAGTATATCTATAAAACCTTCTTCATCTGTAAGATAAGGCTTTGCCTTCTTTCCTGTTATTGTTCTTACTTTATCAAGAGCAACAATATTACTTGGCTCAGTAACTGCTATTTTAATGATTCCGTCTGTTTCTTCAATTGGAAGGAATCTTGCTGATTCTGTAACATTTTTTGGAAAAACTTTAAGAAGTCCCATTTCAATTGGATGCTCTCTTATATTTATATATTCAAGACCATGCTGAATTGCAAGAACTTCTGCAAGTTCTGAGGATGTAATAAATCCAAGTGATGTTAAACACTTTCCAAGAACCTGACCTGTTATTTTCTGAACATTTAAAGCTATATTAAGTTCCTGCTCTGTTAATAACTTTTTTTCTAATAAAATGTCTCCAAGTCTCATTGCGGAATAATCCTTGGTTGTAAAAGTATTACAAGCTCTGTATTTGTTTCTTCTTTATCTTTGCTTTTAAAAAGTTCTCCAACCACAGGAATATCTCCTAAAAGAGGCATTTTATTTTCCGAAAAACTCTCTTCCTTTTTAATCATTCCACCAATTATTATAATTTCTCCATCTTTCACCTTAACTGTTGTGCTGAGTTCTCTCAAATCCACTCTCGGCAGCTGAATTGTTGTTTCAGCACCTGAAGAGCCAAAAGTTGCTGATCGCATTTCTATCAAATTTGACACTATTGGTGTAATTGTTAGAGAAATTTCACCTTTTTCATCAATATAAGGCACTATACCAATAATAAGACCTGAAAGAAGATTACTTGTTTCAACTGTATAAGTTATTATTGGTGAACCTGTCCCTGATGTTGTAACATTGCTCTGAGCTTTTGATATAAATGAGTAATTTCTTCCTACTGTAAAAAGTGATGTCTGCCCATTCATTATACTAACACGAGGATTTGAAAGGGTTCTTACATCTCCAAACTCTCCAAGAGCTTTTATTAAAGATGAAAATTCCTTTATAGCTGTTGTTGTTAATGAAAATTGAATCTTGGAATAAGGATCCCCAGAACCTATTACATTTGTAAATCCGGAAGTTGCTCCTCCAATACTCCATGTATGTGTTCCATGTGTCCACTCTCTTAAAAATGACCAGTCAATCCCGTATTTTAAAGATTTTGAAAGGGCAACTTCTATTACTTTGGCTTCTATAAGAACTTGCCTTGACATAACCTTTTTTACAGTTTCAAGATATTCTTGAACTCTGTTCATATTTTTCTTTGTTGCGGTAACCATTATAGTTCCTGTCATTCTATTTATTACATAACTTTCACGGGATTGACCAATAGCTGTCTGCGCCGGCTGTCCCGCGGTTGCTGGTTGAGTAACAGCTTTGGGTGCAGCAGATGTTCCAAAAATTGTAGAAAGAGCTCTTTCTATTGAATCCCAGAATTTATATGCTGTATCATCTGTTTTTTCAGATTTTGATATATTCCCTTTAAGGACTGTGGTTCCTGTGGTGCCTGAGGTGCTTGTGCTACCTGTAGTTGTGCTACCAGGAAGCTGACCTGTTACTCCGCCAAGAATATCTCCCCCCACATCTGTTGAGTAGTTTTGTTGAATTGGAATCGTGCTCAGATGAAATATTTTTGTATCTGTATCTTTTACCAAAAGCATATTTCTTTCAACTTTATAAAAATAATCAGTTGAAGAAAAAACAGCATCAAGAGCATCTTTGAGTGTTACATTACTTAAAAAAAGTGTTATCGGAACATTGGGGTCAACATCTTTTTCAATAACAAGATTTAAACCAGCATCTTTACATAAGACAAGCAAAATATCCCTCATCGGAGTCTGCCTTGCATTTACAGAAACCCTTTTCATCTTAAGTGGTGTTATGTCTTCAGTTTCTATTCTGTAGTCTGGTGGAACTTCTTTTTTTGCTACTTCTTCTTTTTTGGGAAACTCAATATGCGGAATCTTTATCTCTCCTTTCATCTCCATGCCACTACATGCATGAAGAAACAAAAGAAGCAATATCAATAATTTTCCAGCTTTAACCATTTTGTTTCTCCCTTTTTATCTTGAATTAAAACTTTGTCTTTAAATATACCTTTTATCTGGTATCCATTAATAGAGTCTCCCTCTCTGACAATAGAATTTCCTATTACAGCATATTTATATCTGCCTTCATAGATAAATGACAGGATTGGCAAAGGAGATTCTTTTAGTTTCAAAGGTTCTTTAAGTCCTTCTTCTATTTTCACTGTTTTTAAAATTCCAAAAGGATTATTCAAACTATTATGAGCAAATAACGATTTCTCTCTGATTGTAATTTCAGGCAGAGGATACTCTGCAATAGTTTTTTCAGTCTGTGTAATAAATGAAGGGGGTTTAAGCTTTAAAGATACTATAAATATTAAAGTAGAAAGTAGAAAAATAATAAGCGAAATTTTAAACTCTCTTGTCATCTTCTTGATAAAATAACCTTAATTCAGCTTTGATATCAATCCCTATTGTATTATCTTTAGAAGATAGCGTTATTGATTTAATAAAAACAAAAGGATAGTCAGTTTCTTCAAGAAAACTCAAAATATCTATAAATCTATTCCATAAAGTTTCAGACTTCAAACTCACATCAAAACTCAACTGCTTTTGGTCTTTTTTAAGATTTGATATTTCTATAGTAAACTCGGGAAATCTTGTTCTTAAAATATCTATATATTGAGCAGCGAAAATTTCAGAATTCCTTTTTGATTTTTTAGGAACTGTATCATTGGAAAAATTCTCTGAATTTACAGGAATTTTTATTGCATCAATTTTTTTATTTATTTTAATGCTTTGATTTATTTTTTGCTCTACTTTGCTGATTAAAGCTAAATCTCCTTTTAAAGATTTCTCTGTTTTATTAAGATAAATTAAAAGAGAAAAACACAACATGCAAATAGCATAAAGTATTGTTACAAAGAGAACTTTTTTCCCGATTTTTTTATTGTAAAACTCTTGTATGTTCATAAATTGCATCTATACTTAGCTCTCCTTTTGTAATATCCCAGCTTTCATTGATAATCTTAAAACCCCCTTGTTCAAGAGAAGCTTTAAAATTTAAATAAGACATTTGCCTTTCCGAAAAACTCTTTCCTATGCTTTTACCTTTTATTTTTAGTTCAGGTTTTTCTGCATTCAATATTTCTACTGAAATTATCTGAATGAATTCTGTTTTAGCTTGACCGATACTCTTAAGAAGATATCTCATATCAACCATGGAATTTCTTTTGTTCTGCAATTCAATGAAGGGTTTCATTTCGGTTTCAAATTTTTTTATTTTTTTGTCAATATCAAAAAATTCCTGCTCATGCTCTAATACGTATTGTCTTTGAGAAATCATTGAACTGTATATGGATTTTATTTTATAAAAAGATTCCAGATTGTAACCAAATAAAGCTATCATAGTTATGATAAAAACAAAACTGGCATAGTTTAAGTACTTAATTGTTTTTTTAAATCTTCTGTATTGTTCTGGTAAAATACTTTTGCGTTTTAAATCTTCTCCTGACAATACCATAATAAGAGGCACTGTATATTTCTCATATTCTGGTAAGATTGATAGAAATCTGTAAGGAAGACTGAGACCTGAAAGCTCTCTTTTTTTTACTCCTATGAGAATAACCTCATTAGGAATAACTCTTAAATTTTGGATTGAATAGTTCATTGTCATATTTATATTGATTATATCTTCATCCGTTAAATCTTCACTTCCTTCAAACTCTCTCATAAGAATCATCTCAGTTTTTTCAAAAACAAAAAGAAATCTTGATTTTCCTGAAAAAAAGCAAACTATTTTATTTTTTTCTATAAGTTCTGAAACAGAGTTTACTAAAAAAATCAAAGGAATATGCAAGGGATAAAGGGCTTTTATATTGACTCTTGCTTCAATAAATTCTTCAATAAACTGATAAGAAGATTCTGGTATCATGTAGCAGCGAATCCAGGTTCTTGAATCAGCCATATATGTCTCATACATAAATGAAAAACGCTGAATATTTGGATATATTTTTCTTATTTCATTAAATACCAACTTCTCAAGAATTTTTTTCTTCTCAGAAATCTGAAATGGGAAAGAAAGTTTGAATGTATATAGTTCCGAGAAAGAAACAGACATATAAACTTCCTTTATTGAATTTTCTTTAATAAAATCAAGAAGTTCATCAACATGGAACTCTAAAAATTGAGCATTTTCAATATTTTTTTTAGTTATAACAGCTTTTACATATTTTCCTTCTATGCTTAAGTAAGCTTTATTCAGCATTTAATTTCCCCTCAGAGGAATTACTACTTCAAAATTATAACATAAGATTTATCATAGATTTTGATTTTTTTGAATTTATACCCTCGAAAAAATTCTTTGAATTTTGATATATTAAAAATTAAACTATTAAACCATCGGAGGTTAAAATTGAGCGTAAAAAAAGAGGGATTTAAGTTTAACTCCATAGAGGAAGTGCTGGAAGATGTTATTCAGGGCAAGATGATCATAATTGTTGATGATGAAGATAGAGAAAATGAAGGAGACCTTTTTATTGCAGCTGAAAAAGTCACACCCGAAGTAATAAATTTCATGGCAAAATATGCCAGAGGATTGATTTGTCTACCCCTAACTCCTGAAAGAGTTGATGAACTTAAACTCCCCATGATGGTTGATGTAAATGAAACACCCCATCAGACCGCATTTACAGTATCAATTGAAGCAAGGAAAGGGGTTACCACCGGTATTTCTGCTCATGACAGGGCATTGACAATTCTTACTGCAATAGACCCAAAAACTAAGCCAGAAGACCTTGTAAGACCTGGGCATGTCTTCCCATTAAGAGCTCAAAAGGGTGGAGTTCTTAAAAGAGCAGGACATACTGAAGCAGCGGTTGACCTTGCACGTCTTGCTGGGCTTTATCCAGCAGGAGTTATCTGTGAAATCATGAATGAAGATGGAACAATGGCAAGAGTGCCTCAACTGATGGAGTTTGCCAAAAAACATGGACTAAAGATCACCACTATTAAAGATTTAATTAGATACAGAATGAGAAACGAGACCCTTGTTAGAAAAGTTGCAACAGTCCAGCTTCCAACAGATTATGGAGAATTTAAAGCAATTGCTTACACAACACTTATTGATGATAAAGTCCATCTTGCCCTTGTAAAAGGTGATATTAGGCCAAATGACGAGGTTCTTGTAAGGGTTCACTCGGAATGTTTAACAGGCGATGTGTTTCTTTCTAAGAGATGTGATTGTGGTTCTCAGCTTCACAGAGCACTGGAAATGATTGATGAAGCAGGTAAAGGCGTATTGCTATATATGAGGCAGGAAGGCAGAGGAATCGGGCTTTTAAATAAGCTTAAAGCTTATGAATTACAGGAAAAAGGATATGATACAGTAGAAGCTAATATAAAACTTGGATTTAAACCTGACCTCAGAGACTATGGAGTTGGTGCTCAGATACTGGTAGACCTTGGCGTAAGAAAAATGCGACTTATGACCAATAATCCCCGTAAGATTGTAGGATTAGAAGGTTATGGGCTCAAAGTTGTTGAAAGAGTGCCAATTGAAGTTAAACCAAATGAAAATAATAAATGCTACTTAAAAACAAAAAAGGAAAAACTCGGACATCTATTGACAAAAGTATAGCGCGCCTGAGAGGATTTGAACCTCCGACCATCGGCTCCGGAGGCCGATGCTCTCTCCACTGAGCTACAGGCGCTTCTAAAATAAATTATAGCAAAGGCAGTATAATTTTAAAAAATTTCCATAAAGGAGCAATAAATGAAAGAAAATGAAATTCCATTAGGATTAACCTTTGATGATGTTTTACTTGTGCCCTCAAAATCAGATATCATTCCCGCAGAAGTTGATGTAACAACTTACTTTACTCCCAACATACAACTAAATATTCCTATAGTCAGTGCTGCAATGGATACAGTTACAGATGCGAATCTTGCAATTGCAATCGCAAGAGAGGGAGGAATTGGCGTAATTCATAGGAACATGCTTCCTGAAAAACAGGCTCTGGAAGTAGATAAGGTAAAGAAATCTGAAAGTGGTATGATAGTAGACCCAATTACCATATCTCCTGATGCTCCTCTTTCAGAAGCACTTGCATTGATGGAAAGATATAGAATTTCTGGAGTTCCCGTAACTGTTAATGGAAAACTTGTTGGAATAATTACAAACAGAGACCTTAAATTTGAAAGGGACTTTACAAGAAAAGTTGAAGAAGTTATGACAAAGGAAAGACTTATAACTGCTCATGTTGGAATTACTCTTGAAGAAGCACAGGAAATTTTACATAGATATAAAATTGAAAAGCTGCCAATTGTAGATGAAGATTTTAATCTCAAAGGTTTGATAACAATAAAAGACATTGAAAAAAGAAGAAAGTATCCAAATGCCTGCAAAGACCATCTCGGAAGACTAAGGGTTGCAGCAGCAGTTGGAGTTGGTGAGCCCGCAATTTACAGAGCAGAACTGCTTGTAAAAGCTGGAGTTGATGCAATTGTGATTGATACAGCACACGGACACAGTAAAGGAGTAATTGAAACACTAAAAGAACTTAAAAGAAGATTTGATATTGACATAGTAGCAGGAAATATAGCAACCCAAGAAGCCGCTGAGGAGCTTATTGAGGCAGGAGCAGATGCTGTAAAAGTTGGAATAGGACCTGGTTCAATATGCACAACAAGAATAGTAGCAGGAGCAGGAGTTCCACAACTTACAGCAATCATGAACTGTTATTCTGTGACTTCAAAATACAACATACCTTTAATTGCTGATGGAGGAATAAAATATTCAGGCGATATTACCAAAGCACTTGCTGCAGGAGCTCATTGTGTTATGATAGGAAGCCTTTTTGCAGGAACAGATGAAGCCCCGGGCGAAATAATACTTTATCAAGGAAGAAGTTATAAAACATACAGAGGCATGGGTTCTATTGGTGCTATGCAGGGAGGCTCTCGTGACAGATACAGGCAGGAGATGGTTTCTCCTGAAAAACTTGTTCCTGAAGGTGTTGAAGGAAGAGTTCCCTATAGAGGACCACTTGCTAAAAGTGTTCATCAGTTGGTGGGAGGCTTAAAATCAGGTATGGGCTATTGTGGTTGTAGAACCTTAGAGGAACTCCGTGCAAAGGCAAAATTCATCAAGATAACTAATGCAGGATTAAGGGAAAGTCATGTTCATGATGTAACAATAACAAGAGAGTCTCCTAATTATTGGGTTGAGGACTAATATGCAGGAAATACTTGTAATAGATTTTGGTTCACAGTACACGCAGCTTATTGCGAGAAGAGTAAGAGAATTAAAGGTTTACTCTGAAATAATTCCATGTAATGCACCTTTTTCTGAAATAGAAAAGAGAAATCCTTCAGGAATAATACTTTCAGGTGGTCCTGCCAGTGTATTTGAAAAAGATTCACCAAGCATTGATAGGAAGATTTTCAATTTAGAGATTCCTATTCTTGGAATATGTTATGGTATGCAGCTTATTACTCATTTACTTGGAGGCAAAGTCTCCCGAGCTGAAAAAAGAGAGTATGGCAAAGCCATTCTTAAAATAGATGATTTTTCAGACCTCTTTGCAGAAATCAAAAATGAAACTGTTGTGTGGATGAGCCATGCGGATAAAATCAATGAGATGCCTGAAGGTTTTATACGACTTGCTCATACAGAGAATTCTCCCTATGCTGCGATGGCAGACAAAGTGAGAAAAATATATGCTTTACAGTTTCATCCTGAGGTTGTACACACTGAGGAAGGGAAAAAGATACTTAAAAATTTTGTGTTCAAGATATGTGGTTGCAAACCAACATGGAATATGCATTCCTTTGTAGAAAGAGAAACAGAAGAAATAAGAAAAAAAGTGGGTAAATATAAAGTTGTATGTGCTTTAAGTGGTGGAGTTGACTCAACTGTTACAGCAGTTTTGGTTCATAAAGCAATAGGAGATGCCCTTACATGTATATTCGTGGATAATGGACTTTTAAGAGCAGGAGAGCGGGAAAAAGTAGAAGAGATGTTAAGAAATAATTTTCATATAAATCTTAAAGTAGTGGATGCCTCAGAGAGATTTTTAAAAAGGCTCAAAGGAGTTCATGACCCTGAAAGAAAAAGAAAAATTATAGGTGGAGAATTTATAAAAATTTTTGAAGAAGAAGCAAAAAAGATTGAAGGAGTAAAATTTCTTGCACAGGGAACTCTTTATCCTGATGTAATTGAAAGTATTTCTTTTAAAGGACCTTCTGCAACAATAAAGAGTCATCACAATGTTGGCGGACTTCTTAAAAGAATGAAGTTAAAACTCATTGAGCCTTTGCGTGAGCTTTTTAAAGACGAAGTAAGAGAGCTCGGTAAAGAACTTGGAATTCCTGAAGAGATTCTTTATCGTCATCCGTTTCCTGGACCTGGGCTTGCCATAAGATGTGTTGGCGAAGTTACCCGTGAAAGGCTTGAAATTCTAAGACAGGCTGACAAAATAGTGCTTGAAGAGATTAAAAAATCTGGATGGTATAAAAAAGTATGGCAGTCCTTTGCTGTTTTACTTCCCATAAGAACAGTTGGGGTAATGGGAGATGAGAGAACTTATGAACATGTTATAGCTATCAGAGCAGTTCACAGCGTAGACGGAATGACAGCAGACTGGGTAAAACTTCCACATGAATTGCTTGAAAGACTATCAAATCGGATAATCAATGAAGTAAAGGGTGTAAACAGGGTTGTATATGACATAACATCAAAGCCTCCAGGAACAATTGAATGGGAATGAAAATTTGCATCGTTGTCATTTTACCATTTTATAAGTGTATAATTTAAATATAAAATTCTCTACAGAGGAGAAATAGCAAATGGATTTTGAAAAAATGTATGAAAAACTCAGAGAATTAATAGTTGGAGAAATTAAAGAAGAACTTAGAGAATTCAAGGCAACTGTAACAGGTCAGCTTCAGGGTTTTGCTTTGGCAATTGAATCTATTAATGCAAGGATGGGAAACATAGAAAGCGATATAAGAGACTTAAGAAAATCTATTGAAGGCAACAATACCAGGGTTGATGAGATAAATAAAAGAATTGACGATATAAACAAAAGAATTGATGAGACCAATAAAAGAATTGATGAAACGAATAAAAGAATTGACGAAACAAACAAAAGAATTGATGAATTAAGAGTTGAACTAAAAAATGAGATAATGCAAAATACTCTTAGAATAGATGAGACTAATAAAAGAATTGATAATCTATATCTTGAAGTTTCAGAAATAAAAGGGCAACTAAATAAAGCTCTATCACAAAAAGAAATTATCAATGATGTCTTAACAAGGGTTCAAAAACTTGAAGAAAAAGTCTATGCGGTAGCATAGTTATATGAATTTTGAACTAAAAAAATATCTAAAAGATAAAAAAGCTAAAATTGAAGAATTCATAAAATCTTATTTTCAAACCTTTCCTACTCCTCCCATTCTCCATGACTCTGTTTTATACTCCCTTACCGCAGGAGGTAAAAGACTCCGTCCCATTCTATGCATTGCTTCTTATGAAGCCTGCGATGGTATGGAGAATATAGTTCCTTACGCTACAGCAATAGAGTTTATTCATACCTACTCCCTCATACACGATGATTTGCCTGCAATGGATAATGATGATTTAAGGCGTGGTAAGCCTACAAATCATAAAGTATTTGGTGAAGGCATAGCAATTCTTGCGGGAGATGGATTATTAACAGAGGCTTTCACTATCTTGTCAAATAAAGACTATGCAAACATAAGTTCAAATACATTATTGAAAGTTATCTCTGAAATATCAAAGGCTGCAGGACTTAGAGGTATGGTTGCTGGTCAGGCTTATGATTTGATTTCAGAGGGCAAAGAGCCTGATGAGAGAGTTGTTGAATTTATTCATCTTTATAAAACAGCAGCAATGATAAAGGCATCCGTCAAAGTTGGTGCTATATTAGCAGAAGCATCGGAAGAAAAAATAAAAAACCTTGAAATATATGGACAGTCAATAGGGCTTGCTTTTCAGATTGTTGATGATATTCTTGATATAGAGGGAACTACTGAAGCAATGGGAAAGCCAAAAGGCTCTGACATTGAAAAAGGTAAAATGACATATCCTCGTGTTTTTGGAATTGAAAAATCAAAACAGAAGGCTAAAGAATTAATTGACAAAGCTCTTGAAAGTTTAACAATGTTTAATCATAAAGCAGAACCTCTCAGAGAAATAGCTCATTATATCATAAAAAGAACCTCTTAAAAGTGAAACTCCGGCTTGATCAACTTCTCTTTAAAAAAGGCATAACTGAAAGCAGAGAAAAAGCCCGTGCACTTATTATTGAAGGGAAAGTCATTGTAAACGGACATAAAATTGAAAAGCCTGGCACCATGGTGGATGAAAATTCCGAGATAACAATATGTGGTGAAACTCTTCCTTATGTAAGTAGAGGTGGATTTAAACTTGAGCATGCAATAAAAGAATTTTCCATTGATGTAAAAGATAAAGTCGTAATGGATGTAGGTGCAAGCACTGGTGGTTTTACAGACTGTCTGCTTCAACATGGAGCAAAAAAAGTTTATGCTATAGATGTTGGTTATGGACAGCTTGCATGGAAACTTAGAACTGATCCAAGAGTTATTCCTATTGAGAGAACAAATATAAGATATATGGGTAAAGATAAAATTCCTGAGGATATTGATATTGTCACAGTTGATGTATCTTTTATATCTTTAAAACTTGTTATTCCAAAAGTCTTAGAATTCCTGAAACCTCAGGGAAAGATTATAGCATTAATTAAGCCACAGTTTGAAGTGGGCAAAGGAGAGGTTGAAAGTGGAGGGGTGGTAAAATCCTTTGAAAAGAGAAAAAGGGTAGTTGAAGAGATAAAAAATTTTTTTGCGTCCCTCGGGCTAAAAGTCATCGGAGTTATAGAGTCACCAATCAAGGGTCAAAAGGGAAATATTGAGTATTTGATATATGCCAAGACCTCCTCATTATCCTGAGATTTTTATTTGTCATCCTGAGCGTTAGCGAAGGATCTCCTGCTTCATTCACAATGATAGCTTAAAACTAATCAGTAATAGCACCAAAAATTATACCTGAAATTGTTGCCATGATTATGACAAGGCTAACATAAACAAAGGTTTTTTTAAATCCTATTGTTCTCATAATGACTATCATGCTTGGTAGACTCAAAGCCGGTCCCGCAAGTAAAAGTGCTAAAGCAGGACCTTTACCCATGCCTGCGCCAAGTAATCCTTGAATTATAGGAACTTCTGTTAAGGTGGCAAAATACATAAATGCACCTACCACACTTGCAATAAAGTTTGCCTGTAAAGAATTTCCCCCCACAACTGAGTAAACCCACTCCGAGGGAATAATTCCTTCATACCCAACTCTTCCGAAAAAGAAGCCTGCTATTAAAACGCCAATAAAAAGCAAGGGAATAATTAAATAGGCATAATACCATGTCTGATAAACCCATTGAGTTAGCTCATCTTTACTAAACCATCTAATACTTGATAGCATCACGAAACTTAAAAACACAACGGCTAATATCCATTTCAAATTATACAGAATCCACCAGAAACTAATAGCACCTTCCTGTGGCTTTCCCCAGTTTGCAAATATGAGAAAACCGATCATAAAAAAAAGATGAAGCACGGTCTGATAAAGAGGTTTAGTTTGAATTCCTGTTACTTCAAAATCCTCATCTGCTTGCCTTCTTTTTTCTTCTTTTATAAAGATAAAATGCATCATCAGCCCGATTATTATACTAAAGAGCACAGCACCGACTGCTCTTGCTATTCCTATATCCCAGCCAAGAACTCTTGCAGTTAAAATTATGGCAAGCACATTTATGGCGGGTCCTGAATATAAAAAAGCAACTGCAGGACCAAGTCCAGCACCTCTTTGATAGATGCTCATAAAAAGAGGAAGAATTGTGCAGGAACACACTGCAAGAATTGAACCAGAGACAGAAGCAACACCATAGGAAAGCACCTTGTTAGCCCTTGCACCAAAGTACTTCATAACCGAAGCTTTATTTACAAAAACAGCTATCGCTCCTGCTATAAAAAAAGCTGGAATTAGACATAAAAGAACATGCTCCTGGGCATACCATTTTGCTAAAGCTAATGATTCAAAAATGGCATTTGTAAATCTCTGATTTTCAATTGGAAGATAATAAAAAATAAGAAAAATTAAAATAATTAATCCTAATTTATATCGTTCTTTCATGCTGTTTTATCTTTCTTATCTTGGACAATAACGTGGATCTTGATTTTGTTTAAAATCTCTCAATCTTTCTATTTCTTTTTTTATATCTTCATCTGAAATCTTTTCAAGCACAGTAAAAATTAAAAATCTTTTAAATAATTCTGAATCATCCAGGCTATAAAGAATCCATTTACCCTTTCTTTTTATCTTTACCAGTCCAGCTTCTTTTAAAACTCCGAGATGAAACGAAACCTTTGGCTGAACCATGTCTAAAGCAGCAACTATTTCACATACACAAAGTTCACTTTTCTCAAGAAGTTTGATGATTTTTAATCTGGTTTCATCAGATAGAGCATGAAAAAATTTAATTAATTTTTGCACAACAAAGTATAAAAAATTTTTTATATATATGTCAACTGGTAAATTATCCCTAAGACTGGCAGGAAAAAGGCAGATTGATGGAATAACTTTAGAGACTCAGAAAAATGCTTTGCATTATGTAATATTGAAGGAGTTTGTATCATCGTATTTATTATCCTATGGTAAAATAAAAAATTAAACAATATCTGGAGGGTAAATGTGAATTACATAGTTGTTACAGGAGGAGCTGGATTTATTGGAGCAAATGTTATAAAAAGGCTTAATGAACTTGGAGAGGAAAAAATTCTCGTAGTAGATAATCTAAATAAATCAGAAAAATGGAAAAATCTTGTTGATCTACATTTTGAAGACTATATTCATAAAGATAAATTTATTGAAGAAATAAAAAATAACAATTTCAATAATTCAGTAAAAACAATAATTCATCTCGGTGCAAGAAGTAGCACTACTGAAAAAGATGTTGACTTTTTAATGATTAACAACTATGAATACACAAAAGAACTGGCAAAATGGTCTCTAAGAAATAATGTGAGATTTATTTATGCATCCAGTGCTGCTACATATGGAGATGGTTCTAATGGATTTTCTGATGAACACTCTTTACTTCCTATTCTAAAGCCCTTAAATGCCTATGGCTATTCCAAACATATATTTGATCTCTGGGCATTAAAAAATGGAATTCTTGATAAAATAGTCGGGTTGAAATACTTTAATGTTTATGGACCGAAAGAATGGCATAAAGGTGAAATGAGAAGCATGGTCTTAAAAGCCTATGAACAGATTAAAAAAGATGGAAAAATAAGACTTTTCAAATCCTACCATAATGATTACAAAGATGGAGAACAATTGAGAGATTTTATCTATGTTAAAGATGCTGTAGAGATGACTTTATTTTTCATTGAAAAAACTGAGATAAACGGGATTTTTAATATAGGAACAGGAATACCACGTTCATGGAATGATCTTGCAAAAGCTGTTTTTGAATCTCTTGGAATAAAGCCGCAGATTGAATACATTGATATGCCAGAAGAAATCAAAGGAAAATATCAATATTTCACAAAAGCTGATATGAGAAAAATGATAGAAACAGGCTATAATAAACCCACTTTGTCTCTTGAAGAAGCTATAAAAGACTATGTCTTAAACTATCTTGAAAAATATTAAGCCTACTTTTGAAGTAATCGCATAAAAACATAAATCTGGCAGAACTTCTCAAGAAGTTCGCAGATAGTATCGGCTTCACTAATATTTTTGCCAACTGCTACAGCACCGTGTTTTGATAAAAAAACAGCTTTTCTATTTTTTAATGCTTTAACAGCCTCTTTTGCAAGCTCTTCTGAGCCAGAAACCGCGTATTTTGCCACTCTGACCTCTCCTCCAAAAACAGTTCTTTGTTCATCAAGAATTACAGGGAGAGATTGATTTAAAGATGCCAGAGCACATGCAAAAGTTGAATGCGTATGAATGACCGCATTAATATCTTTTCTTCTTTTATAAATTTCAATGTGAAGTCTATATTCAGAAGAAGGCTCTCTACTTCCTTCTATAACTTTGCCGTCAAAATTGAGTTCAATGATATCAGAAAATTTGAGCCTTTCATATGACTTAGAGCGTGGAGTAATCAGTATGGTTTCATTTGCTGTCCTTACACTGAAATTTCCACTATTTGCGGTAACAAGTCCTTTTTTATAAATCTTTTTTGCAACTCTGACAATTTCTTTTCTTTCTTTTTCCCATTGCATAGTTTTATTATAACAATATAAGAATTCGTTGGAGGTATTTTATGAAAAAATTTTTTAAATTTTTAATTCTGGGAGTTATTCTTTTCCCGCTCACTTCTTATGCACTAACAATTGATGAACTTCTTAAAGAACTTGATACTCCTAAATGGAGAGAAAAAATTTCAGAGCCTGCATTTGTAGAAAGATTTAAAAACCCTGATATGCTTTCCGTGGTTATAAAGCTGGCTGATGCAAGAGGATATGATTGGAGGTACAGAATACGAGCTATAAGCCTTCTCGGAAATATCGGTACTTCTCAGGCACAGGAAAGTTTATTAAATATGTTTCAAGATCATTTTTTCCATCACGAGTGTCCTTCTCTAAAATCCTATGTTGCAGATGCTCTTGGAAACTTCAAGCCGAACATGAGGCTTCTTGATATTTTAAAAGAAGGCTTAAAAGACCCTGAAATTCTCATAAGAGAAGCTACTGCAAAATCATTGGGAAGGCTTAAGATGGTGGAATCTATTAAATATCTTAAAGAAGCCTTTTATTCTGAAAAAAGTCTGGCAGTCAGGATAGCAATTGTTAATGCTTTAAAATCAATAGGGACACCAGAGGCAACAAAATTTATAAAAGAAATAGCCTCTGATGGAAATCATAAGGAGTTATTAGATGCAGTTGGAGGTTCTTTATAATCCTGAGTTAATTGAAAATTTAGAGCCAGACAGCATTATTCAAGTTTTCAAAACCACAACTGAGATTTTAAAACAAGAACCTCCATACATAAAACTAAATTTTGTAGAAGGAGAAGCAGTTTTTGTTGGAGACACTCATGGAGATTTTTCAACTACAAAATACATTGTAAAAAGATTTTTTCTACAGGAAACTAAAAATTGTCTGATATTTCTTGGCGACTATATAGATAGAGAACCCGAACCTGAAGGTTCTCTTTATAACCTCCTTTATCTATGCTTGCTTAAACTAAATTTTCCAGACAGAATCTTTCTTCTAAAAGGCAATCATGAAGCACACTATTCAGTTTTTTGTTATCCCTATGAATTTGATAAAGAACTTATAGATATATTCGGCAAAACAGGAATAAAAATTCATGATGCCGCTATATCTCTTTTCAGAGAAATGCCTTTAATGATACAAACAATAAATGGAATTGTGGCATCCCATGCAGGATTTCCTTTTCATGGACAACAAATAGATGACAAATCAAAACAAGATTTAATTTTAGAAATATTGTGGATTGATGCAGCAATATCACCAATGTTCAGAGGATTCGGAATCCCTAAATTTACAGAAGAGCAACTTATCAGTTTTTTAAATAGTATCAATGCTTCTTGCTTTATCAGAGGACATGATTATCATATAGCAGGTAAAGCAATTTACTCCAATAAATGCATTACAGTATTTACCTGCCGTAGATATGCTTCAATTGCAGGTATAACAGTTGTAAAAGTTGATTTATCAAAAAAAATTAATGATGCAAGAGATGTTGTTTTAGAAAACCTTACTTTTTACCTTGATGCATAGAGATAAACCTTTTAATGCTCCTGTCATAGGTAGCTTCTATTTCTGGAGTAAAATAACATGCTGGAAGTTCTCCTCTTTTTCTGTGATAATGCAAACATTCACAACAAATTCCTTTTTTCTCGCAAGGTTCGTAACTACAGTTACAGATTTTTTTGTTTCTTTCAATCTTACATTCCATGGTTGTCCTCCTTTGGGCATAAAATTAATCTTTAAGTAAATTTAAAAGCATTTCTATATCTTTGATAATAATTTTGCGATTCTGTTCAGTTATATAACCTTCTTTTTTTAATTTACTCATTATCCTTATTGCTGTCTCAGTAGTTGTTCCTGACATTTCTGCAATTTCCTGTTTTGTAAGTTTTAAATCTATCAGAATACCTTCGGATACTTTTTTGCCATATTTATTAGCAAGTTTAAGAATCTGATAAACAATTCTTGATAAAACATCAACTAAAGCAATATTTTTAAGACTTTCAATGCCTGATTTTAGTCTCATGGTAACATGATGTAGTATTTCAGACTGTAATTCAGGATATTTATTAACTATCTGAAGGAAAGTCTTGGAAGGAATATTCCCAATATCACAGTCATCAATTGCAATAGCACTGGCTGGATAGGGAATATTTTTAAGCAAAGCCAAAGTTCCGAAAAAATCTGGTGCATCTAAAAGCTCAAGAATAATCTCTTTGCCATTGTTTGAAAATTTAGATATCTTAATCTTGCCTTTAATCAAAACATGAAACCATTGCGGGATATCACCTTCATTAAAAATCGTCTCTCTCTTTTTAAATTTGTAGACTTTAAGATTTTTCTCAAGAGTCTTTATATCATTTTCATTGAGAATTTGAAAAATGGCTAATTTCTCCAGCATAAATATAATTTTAACAGATTAAATTATTTAAAATAAAAAAGCTTCTGCATCTGAATGCTCTCCAGACTGCAGAAGCTTTAATAATTTTTATTTAAGTAAAGCCTCTATGTTTTGCTGAGTTCCGTAAGGGTCTTTAAATTCCTGCTCCGGTTTAAAGTTAAGCTTCTTCTCTCCACGGCCATTAAGATATTTTTTAAGTTCAAGGTCTATATTTACAGGAACGCTTACTCCTGCCTGTGCAAGCATTGTCCTTAAAACCGCCTCTGATTTTGATGCGTAGGCTGTGGCATCACCAAGAATTCTTCCAGCCTCTGTAGGATTATGAAATCCAATTGAGTTTTCAGCACCTATGAATATTACTCTGTAAAGTGCTTCAAGATAAAGGTCTTTTGCTTTGTTGTAAAGGTTTTGGTCAAGTTTTTTGCCCTGCTCCTGTGCTTTGTTTGCAATCTCAAAAAGCTTTGCCGTAACTGCTGTCTGATATCCTGCCCTAAGCAGTAGACTCATTGTTCTGTCCTGTATGGTTAATACTCTCTGTTTAAGCCACTCTGGAGTCTCACTGTGACACTGGAGACACGCTTTCATAACAGACTTAAGAGGACTCATTATCCTGTGTTCAGATACTTTGAAGCCACCCATTTTTTTGTAAGGCATGTGACAGTCTGCACAAGATACTCCTGCATTCCAGTGGGTTGAGTTGTTTGAGAAAAATTCAAATTCTGGGTGTCTTATATAGCCAAGCTTAAAGCCTGTAACAGCCTGCTTCCACTCACCGTAGGCGGGATCACTTTTTAGAACTTTAATAATATTTTCAATAGTAATTCCACCAAGTTTACTTCCCTGCCAAGGGAAAAACAGTCCTGTAGGTTTCATATCTTTGTCTCTTGGAACAACGTATGTAACATGACATTGGGCACAAATAATGCTACGCATCTGCTGATGAGGAATATTGTTGGTATCAACACCCATTGTTTGAAGGGCTTTAACAAGTGTGAATCCTCTTCTTATCTGAAGTGAGGCATCTTTTGGATTATGACAATCAATACATGAGTCTCCGAGCTTTCTATGTTTTTCTGGTATCCAACTCCATACTTCCTTGTAGGGTTTGTTGTAGTAGTTAATACCATATTTTGCTTCAAGCTCAGGTGCATAGGAAGTTTTACAGGTTAGACACACACCACCTGGTTTAAGTCTTGATGGGTCTATTTCAAGCTGATCAATTAATCTATAAAAATGAGACCTCGGTTCATTATATTCAATTCCAAAACCCCACCCATTGTATAGCAATGCCATAAAAGGATACTCCGAAAGTTTATCATAGATAACTTTATCAGTATCCCATCCTTTTTTATACTTACTCTTTCCAGCAGGTGTTGGTTCCTGAGACTGTTTATACATCTCATAATGAATTGGATAAACCTTTCCCCAGACTTCTGGATCAACTTCATTTTCTGAAATAGCCGTAGCTTTAAATTCCTTAGGCTTTTCAGGTGCACAGGAAAATAAAACAAAAGCCATAAAACACAAAATACATATAAAGCTCAATCTTTTCATCAAAACACCCCCTTAAATAGTTTCTCTTAAACCTGCTTGCCTGTGGGATATTCTTTTATGGCAGTCCCAGCATTTTCTATCTGATACGTTAATCTTTGAGACTATTCCTTCATGACATCTTACGCAGTTTTCCTGAACTATTTTTTTACCATGAGCAGAGATAATAATTCTTTCAGGCACGCTTCCAGAGTAAAAATGCACTACATCTTTTGTTCCATCAATGCCTTTCCATAGATAAAAATTTGCCTTTGAATCATTTGGAAGATGGCAGTCTACGCATCTTAAGGAGTTGTGAATCCCTCCCTTCATTAAGGTTACATATTCGTCTTGCATAACATGACATTTAGCACAAAACTCTGGAGAGTTAGTCTTGGCAAGGAGTTTGGGAGAGACAATTGCAATAACAAATAAGAAAACAATTACGATTATAACTATCCAACTCCTCCTCATAGTTCACCCCCTTTCTTTTGTCTAAATTTTATCAGAAAAAAATCCTCTTTTCAAGGATATATGATTTTTATTTGGTTTACTATGATTTAAATCATACTTTTTATCGTTTTTTTTAGATAAAATTAATCATAAAGAAAAACTTTTAGGAGGTTTAACCATGTTTTGTAGACAATGTGAACAAACAGCAAATCCATGCACAAAATTAGGTGTATGTGGAAAACAGCCTGATACTGCCTATCTTCAGGATTTACTTACATATGCACTTCAGGGACTTGCAACCTATGCAAAGGAAGCTCTGAAAGAATCCTCACAGACACAGAATGTGATGAAAAGGATTAACAAATTTACTGTTGAAGCGCTTTTTGCAACCCTCACAAATGTGAATTTTGACTCAGAAGCAATCAAAAACTTTATTTATGAGGCAGTAAAACTAAGAGATGAGCTTAAACAAATGGGCTTTAAAGTTCAGGAAACTGAATCCTGTAAGTTTCAACCAGCTGACAATTTACAAGAACTTGTAAAACAAGGCGAGGAGGCAAATCAGAAAATTTTCCATAGTTCATCAAATGAAGATGTTCAGTCATTAAAAGAAATAACTCTTTACTCCTTAAGGGGAATTGCTGCATATACTGACCATGCTCAGATTCTTGGGCAAGAAGATGAAAAGGTTTATGCCTTTATTTATGAAGCTCTTGATGCAATGCAAAGAAATGGAGACCTTGACTTCTGGTTAAATATGGTACTTCGGGCTGGTGAAATTAATCTGAGAGCAATGGAACTTCTTGATGCAGCAAACACTGGTAGATACGGACATCCTGTTCCAACTCCTGTTCCTCTTGGACATAAAAAAGGCAAGGCAATAGTTGTGTCAGGTCATGACCTTAGAGACCTTGAACTTCTTTTGCAACAAACAGAAGGCAAGGGAATATATGTTTATACTCATGGGGAGATGCTTCCCTGTCATGGCTATCCAGAACTCAAAAAATACAAACATTTTTATGGGCATTATGGCACAGCATGGCAGAATCAACAGAGAGAGTTTGCTCAATTCCCGGGTGCTATACTTATGACAACAAACTGTATAATTAAGCCTCAGGAAAGCTATAAGGACAGAATTTTTACAACTGGTGTAGTAGGTTGGCCAGGGGTTAAACATATTAAAGACAAAGATTTTACTCCTGTTATTGAAAAAGCACTTGAACTGCCCGGATTTACAGAAGATAAGGAAGATAAAACAGTAATGGTTGGTTTTGCAAGAAACAGTGTACTTAGTGTTGCTGACAAGGTAATTGAGCTTGTCAAAGCAGGAAAAATTCGCCACTTCTTTCTTGTTGGTGGTTGCGATGGCGCAAAGCCTGGAAGAAGTTATTATACTGAGTTTGTTGAGAAAACACCTAAAGATACGATAGTGTTAACCTTAGCCTGTGGTAAATTCAGATTCTTTGACAAAGAACTCGGTTCAATTAACGGAATTCCCAGACTTCTTGATGTTGGTCAATGCAATGATGCCTATTCAGCAATTCAAATTGCTCTTGCTCTTTCAAAGGCGTTTAATGTAAGTATTAATGAACTACCCCTTTCCCTTATCCTTTCATGGTTTGAGCAAAAGGCAGTGGCTATTTTAACAACTTTGCTTTATCTTGGTATAAAAAATATTCGTCTTGGACCAACGCTACCAGCCTTTGTAAGTCCCAATGTGCTTAAGGTACTTGTTGATAATTTCGGAATTAAACCAATAAAAACCGCAGAGGAAGATTTAAAGGATATTTTGAGATAAAAAAATAATACCGCTCTCTGACTCGTCTCAGAGGGCGGCAAACTCATTTAACCCAGCATTTCTATATCTGGTAATTCGGGAATTTTCATTCAACAACCTGTTAAAATATTTAAATGCGATTTAAAATCCTGCAGAAAGACGGACTTGCACGAACCGGAATAATTGAAACTCAAAGAGGAATTATCCATACTCCAGCATTTATGCCTGTGGGAACAAATGGAACAGTCAAAGCAATGACTCCAGAAGAAGTAAGACAAATTGGATATGAA
The DNA here is from genome assembly GCF_000020985.1 of Thermodesulfovibrio yellowstonii DSM 11347. Lineage (NCBI taxonomy): Bacteria > Pseudomonadati > Nitrospirota > Thermodesulfovibrionia > Thermodesulfovibrionales > Thermodesulfovibrionaceae > Thermodesulfovibrio > Thermodesulfovibrio yellowstonii. The sequence goes on along the minus strand of NC_011296.1, from coordinate 197,004 downwards.
ATCATTCTTTCAAATACATATCATCTTTATTTAAGACCAGGACATGAAACAATTAAAATGATTGGAGGAATTCATAAATTCATTAACTGGCATTGTCCAATTCTTACTGATAGCGGAGGATTTCAAATATATAGTTTAGCCTCTTTACGAAAAATAACCTTAGAGGGAGTTGAGTTCCGGTCACATATTGATGGTTCACTTCATTTTATAAATCCTGAAAAAGCAATAGATATTCAGCTTGCCTTAGGTTCAGATATAATGATGGTTTTGGATGAATGTATTCCTTATCCAGCAGACGAAGAATATGTTGAAAAATCTATAAAACTTACCACTGAATGGGCAAAAAGATGCAAAGAACATTTTGAAAAACAGGATACCTATCAGGCTCTTTTTGGAATAATTCAAGGTGGGGTTTTTTCAGATTTAAGAATTAGAGCTCTTGAAGAGTTACTAAAAATTGATTTTCACGGATATGCAATTGGAGGCTTGAGCGTTGGAGAACCAAAAACTGATATGTATAAAATTGTAAAAGACATATCTCCACTAATGCCAGAAGATAAACCTCATTATCTAATGGGAGTCGGCGACTTGATAGATGTTCTACATGCAGTAGAACACGGTATAGATATGTTTGATTGTGTTATACCAACAAGAAATGCAAGGAACGGAACGCTTTTTACATCACAGGGACGCATAAGTATCAAAAGAAGCGAGTTTAAAGAAGATTTATCTCCTCTTGATCCAGATTGTGATTGTTATACATGCAAAAACTATAGCCGCGCCTTTTTAAGACATCTTTATACGTGTAGAGAAATCCTATCAATGAGGCTTAACACAATACATAATCTTTACTTTTATTGCAGATTCTTTGAAAAAATGAGACAGGCTATAGCTGAAAGAAGATTTCAAGAGTTCAAAAAAGAATGGCTGCCTGTTCTTGAGAAAAACTTTTATCAGGAATCAAATGACTTCCATCACAGCTTGGAGAATTATTAAGCTCTGGAAAGCCTTCCCTACATGAGGAAAATGTTAAAGAGAGGGCAGCACATGTCTGTTTTACTTTAAGGATTAAATCTTTTCTTAAAGGCTTTGCTAAATACCATGAGTTTGAGATTTTTGCTCCATCTTTGAAATAAAGTTTTTGAATTTTTCCAGCAATGTCAGGAAAAGCCTGAGATATTCTTTGCCAACTATCCCATCTTGGTTTAAATGTGCTTGCAATCACATGCTTTACACCACTATCTTTAGCTGCCTTTAAGATCGCTTCAATTTCTTCTTCATTCAGCATTGGTATGATTGGATCAAGTCTTATACCTATAGGAATACCTTTTTTACCTAACTCTTCAAGAGCTTTAAATCTTTGTATTGGTGCAGGAGCATAAGGCTCAAGTTTCTTATAATGTTTAAATGTTGTTATTGTAATCGTTACGCAAGAAGGCATTTCTTTAAACAAATCAATGTCTCTTAAAACAATATCACTTTTGGTTATGATGAGAACTTTCATATCATTGTCTTTGAAAATCTCCAAACATTTTCTTGTAATTTTTTTATTAAATTCTACTGGAGGATAAGGGTCAGAAGTATTACATAATGAAATTAGCGAATTTTTAGGAATTTTTTTTATCTCTCTTTTTAAACTCTCTATAAGCTTAGGTTTTTCCCTCAAATTAAAGAAATTTTTGATATACGAAGAAGCATAACAGTAAAGACAACCATGAACACATCCAGTATATGGATTCAGTGAATACTTTGGTGGACATGTGCATAGTTCACTTTTCCATGGGTCAAATTGGCGAATATACATAGTTTATTATGTCACAATATGATATAATTCTTGGATATGAAAGAAACCCAAGAAATCAAATCTATGTTTGACAAAATAGTTTCGCGATATGATTTTCTCAACAGATTGCTTTCTTTTTGGCAGGATATTCTATGGAGAAAAAAAATGGCAACAGAAGCTGTAAATAAAGAAACTCAACTTGTTTTAGACCTTGCAGTAGGAACTGGAGACTCTGCTAAAGAACTCCTAAAAAAAGGTGCAAAAGTTATAGGAGTTGATATAAGTTTTGAAATGCTCAGGATTGCAAGGGGAAAAATTCAAAATGACTTTACTCCAGTATCTGCCTCGGCATATGAGCTTCCATTTAGGGACAAAATCTTTGATGCAGTTACCTGTGCCTTTGGCATCAGAAATATGCATGAAACAGAAGTTGCTTTGAGAGAAATCCATAGAGTAATTAAAGATAATGGCAAAATTATCATACTTGAATTTTCTCTTCCCTCTGGTTTTGTTAGGAAACCTTATCTGTTTTATTTAAAAAAAATTGTTCCTTCTATTGCTTCTCTATTTTCTGTTAAGACTGCTTACGAATACCTTGGCTCATCAATAGAGGGATTTTATAAACCTGAGGATTTTACTGAACTTTTACAGAATTGCGGATTTAAAAATATCAAAACTCATTCATTAAGTTTCGGAGTAGTTTATCTATATGTAGGAGAGAAGATTTAAAAACTATTCATCTTTTTAATATCCTTTTTGATTTTCTCATAACACTCTGGACATATGCTATGTGTGAATTCTGCTTCAGTATGTTCTTGAAGATACTTCTCTAACTGCATCCAGTAACCTTCGTCATTTCTTATTTTTTTGCACCATGCACAAATTGGGATAAGTCCTTTTAAAACTCTTATATCTTCAAGTGCTTTTTGAAGTTCATTTACAAGTTTTTCTCTATTTTCATCATAAACTTTTTTATCTGTTATATCCTCACCAGCACTAACAACAGCTATTATTTTCCCATTTGTATCTTTTAAAACAGTATTATGCCATGCAAAAATTCGTTCCAATCCATCTTTTCTTAATATCTTATTTTCAAAATATCCAACAAGTTCAGTTTCACCGGATATTATGCTATCAAATACAATTTTCATTTTTTCCCTTTCTTCTTGAGGAATCACTGTATCAAACCAGTTCTTACCAATTAATTCTTCTTTTGTATAGCCTAATTTTTCTGCACCTTTTTGATTAATTCGTATAACATTTTTATTTCTATCAACAACAACAAAAACAAGGTCAAGAACTTCTATATAAGTATTTAATTTAAGGTAAGCCTCCTTAAGTCTTTCCTCGTTTTCCTTTAATTTTTTCCAAAGTAAATTAAAAGGGTCTGTAAGTGCTGTTTTTACTAATGCTTTGTAAATAAAGAAAAATGAAATTATTTTAAAAATATGTCCGATAAAATTGAAAACACCATAGACGCTTACATATTTAGTAAATGAAAGTTCTGCAAGGATTGTCGTAATCAGAGCCAGTTGCAAATAAAGAAGTGTGGCTTTTGGAAAAGCAGATTTGTTTTTTCTAAGAATTATGAGGGATGCTGCCAAAATCAGACATATTACATATTCACTATAAATTTTAAAAGCTGTAAGTCCTTGCCCTTCAATGTAACAATCAGGAAAATTTTTAAAGACCAAAATAGATATAAAATTCGCTACTGTAATAGCAGAATAAATCCAAATTGCAGGATAGACATTGATTTTTTTATTTATCAATAATGTTGCACATAGAAAACTTAGGCTTTCTAAATATCTTGCTGATATCCATAGTTGAGTAGGTAGATTAGCGTCAAAACCTTGAAAGATATTCATGCCTTTATAAGCAAGGGTATGAATAAGGTCAATAATTGAAACAAATAGATAGGCAATCCCTAAAAGACTTACGTATCCTTGGTCAATTTTATCTCTGAGATTTAGGTAGATTATAAAAATCGTTGTTCCGATGATAATGCTGTAAATCTCAGCAAGGGTGTGAAAAAGCAAATAGCTATAAATTATGCTTAAAGAAATAATTAAAATCGTCGTAAATAAGAGGACAAAATCTTCATATTTTTCAAGAAATTTCATTGTTTAATTATATCAAAATAAGTTTATGATAAAATAGATTATGTTTAAAGCTGAAAAACAGATACTTAAAAAAATTATTGGAAAACTTAAAAAGGCTCTTGGGAATGGATTAATTGCTGTTGTAGCCTTTGGTTCAAGGGTTAGAGGAGATTTTACTGGTGAATCTGATTTTGATGTACTCATTGTTGTTAGAGAAAGAAACGCCGATATTTTAAACAAAATAATTAATATCTTCCAAGAATTTGAACTGAAAACAAATATTCCCTTTTCTCCTATAGTTAAATCTATGAAAACTTTTGAGAAAGAAAAAGCCTATCAAACAGGGTTTTTCAGAAACATAGAAAGTGAGGGAGTGCCAAACAATTCATGCTTCCATATCCGAACATAAATCCAGAAATTTTAAAAATAGGTCCTCTTTCAATTCGATGGTATGGATTAATGTATCTTATTGGTTTCCTCTGTTCTTATTTAATAGTAAAAAGTGAAATAAAAAGAAAGGGGCTAAAGGTTGAAAAGGATTTCCTTGAAAATCTATATTTTTATTTAATTTTAGGACTTCTCATTGGTGCAAGAATTGGTTATGTGCTTTTCTATAATCTGTCTTACTATATTCACAATCCCTTAGAAGTTCTTGCTATCTGGCATGGAGGTATGTCCTTTCATGGTGGACTTCTGGGTGTAATATTTTCAGCATGGATTTTCACTAAGATAAAAAAGTTTGATTTCTTCACTCTTACAGATATGCTTGTTCTTACTGCACCAATCGGACTCGGACTTGGAAGAATTGGTAATTTTATTAATGGAGAGCTTTACGGCAGAGTTACAGATGTTCCTTGGGCTATGATTTTCCCAGAAGGTGGTCCTCTTCCAAGACATCCCAGCCAGCTTTATGAAGCAGGACTGGAGGGAGCATTGCTCTTTGTAATTTTATGGTTTTTAAAAGATAAATTTAACAAGTCTGGACTCATCTCTTCTCTATTTTTAATTCTTTATGGCATTTTCCGCTTTGTTGTTGAGTTTTTCCGCGAGCCTGACCCTCAAATTGGTTATATCTTAGGAATCTTTACAATGGGGCAGATTTTATGTAGTATTATGATATTAGCTGGTTTGGGTTTATTCTTTTACAGGAGTAGAAAGTGATTGAGTTTACAAATGAATTAATCAACAGAGTTAATGCTCTAAAAAAATATACTTTCTTTGAAATTCTTGAGTTTGCAGGAAGAGTTTTTATAATTGTTGATTATGATGAAAGTGTTGTAATAGGCAAAAGAGGCTTTCTACCAGAGGAAAAGGAGAGAGGACTTGTTCTGGTGTTTAACAACAGAATGAAATTTAACTGGGATGAAGATGCAATTACTGCAACCCTTGTCTTCGGAAACACACCTGAAAAATGTTATATCCCTATTAATGCAATTGCTGGTGTTTTTTCACCAGACCTACGGGTTCAGCTTGCAGTGCCTGTTTTTAAATCTAAAATAAAAGATGAAGGAGATTCTTCTACCGCAACTCAAAATGATAAAGAAAATGAAAAACAGAAGGAGAAAAAAGATAATGTAATAGATATTACAAAATTGAGGAAAAAGAAATGAATGCGGAAAAACATTTGAAAGAATTTTTAATTCATCAAATTAAACAAAAACTAAGCAGAATTCAACAGGAAATACAACAACTTGAAAACCCTCCACCAGATTTGAAGATATTAAGCTATGGCATTGTTATAGGATATATTGACATAGTGACAGAAAAAGAAATTGTGTCAGAAAGAATTGATAAGTGGAAGCAGTTGATATCACAGGGTGATAAACTAATAATTCTTATTCCCAAGGATGAGAAGCTTAAAATAATGGAAATTCTATGGAAGGAAGGCATTGCTGAAAAAGTAAGTATAGGTAATTATGAAATAAATTTATTTATGCCTTGATATAAAATACCTCAGTTGATGGATTCAAGAGACTTCTTAAAGTTCACATTCGTAACAATTCTTAGCAATTTAATATATAATTAATCAATGAAAGTTTCAATTAAAAAACTTCTTATTTTTTCTTTTTTGTCTGTTGCCTTAATAAGCATACTATTTCTTTTAGTTCAGAGAACTTTCTGGATATGTAAACATGAAATAGAACACACAAATGAGCATCATCTTGTTATGGCTCAGACAATTGGAAAACTTTTGGAACAGAGAATGAAAGAAACTTTTACACGTCTTGAGCAGATAGGAAAAGAAATATATGAGCAAGGTTTATATACAAAAAAAACTCAAAAAATAATAGAGAGTGTTCATTACAGAAATCCTTATTATACCTCTATATTTGTGGTTGATGAGAGAGGAATTGTTTTATTTGCCTCTCCAGACAAGGACGAGCAAGGAAATTCAAATATTGGTAAAGATTTATCTTCAAGGGAATGGTTTACAGAGATAAAGAAAATTAAGAAATCTTATATAGGCAATCTTATTAAAGGAGCAATAACTTCAAAATATACTATTCCTATTTCTGTTCCTATTTTAGACAGAAAAGGAGAATTTAGGGGTGCAATTTGTGCTGGATATCCTTTAAACATGCTCCAGGAAGTTGCTGATTCTTTAAAACACAGTGAAGCAACAGTAACCATAACTGACAAAACAGGAAAACTTATAGCTTTTTCAACTTTGCCACATATCAAAATTGAAGATTTTATTCTTACTGACCAGTCAAATACAGAAATTTTTAAGGCTTCTCTTGAAAAAAAAGAAGGAACTGCAGAGTTTTTATCTCCTATCACAAAGGATAAAAGAATAGGTGCTTTTTATGTTCTTGACTTTGGATTTAGAATATGGATTTCAAAAAGCATGAAAGATGTAACAGCAACAGTTCTTTCATCTCTTTCCTGGGCTTCTTTCTGGGCTTTGCTTGCTCTTTTTCTTGCCTTTGTGGTGGGATATATTTTAAGTATTAAAATATCAAAGCCTATAACTGCTATCAGAGAAATTTCTCAAAAGCTTTCAAAGGGTGATTTTGATATAGGAACTCCTATAGATACAAGAATAATAGAGATGGAATCTTTAAATGATGCACTTATTGAATCAGCTAACAGACTAAAAGAGCTTTACCAGAGTCTTGAACAAAAGGTGAAGGAAAGAACCGCAGAGCTTGAGATTGCAAAGATTCATGCAGAGGCAGCAAACAGGGCAAAATCAGAGTTTCTTGCTAATATGAGCCATGAGCTTAGAACACCGCTAAATTCAATAATTGGTTTTACAGAAGTTTTACAAGACCAGCTTTTTGGCACTCTCAATGAAAAACAGCTTGAATATCTTAAAGATATTCATGACAGTGCAAAACATCTTTTAAATCTAATTAATGATATCCTTGACCTTTCAAAGATTGAGGAAGGAAAAACAGAGCTTGAACTCAGTGAGTTTAGAGTTTCTGATGTAGTCAATGTCTCTCTTATAATGTTTAAGGAAAAAGCAAGTAAGCACGGAATAAAACTTGATGCAGAGATTTCTAAAGAAGCAGACATAACAGTTACAGCAGATGAAAGAAAAATAAAGCAGGTGCTTTTTAATCTTGTAAGCAATGCTGTTAAATTTACCCCAGATGGAGGTTCTGTAAAGATAACAGCAGAAAGAAAAGAAGATATGATAGAGATAGTTGTTGAAGACACAGGCATTGGAATAAAAAAGGAGGACAGGGATAAACTTTTTCAGCCTTTCAGTCAGCTTGAGACAACCTATACAAAGAAATACCAAGGAACAGGACTCGGACTTGCCCTTTCAAAAAGTCTTGTTGAGCTTCATGGTGGTAAAATCTGGTGTGAAAGTGAGTATGGCAAAGGAAGCAGATTTGGTTTTAGTTTCCCTGTAAAAACAAAAAAGGAGAAATAAAATGCCCTATAAAATTCTTATATGTGAGGATAATGAAAAAAATAGAAAACTTATGGAAGACATTTTTAAGTATCACGGCTATGAAGTTTATTTAGCTGCAAATGGAAAAGAAGGCATTGAGATGGCAAAAAGAATTAAACCAGACCTTATACTTATGGATATGCAGATGCCTGTTTTAGACGGCTTTGAGGCAATAAAAAAGATAAGGCAGGATAGTGAGATAAAACACATAAAAATAATAGCAGTGACATCTTATGCCATGTCAGGTGATAAAGAAAGAGTTTTACAGGCAGGTGCTGACTACTATATTGCAAAACCCATTGATACAAGAGCTTTACCTGAGATAATTAAAAAGATTATTGAAGGAGAAAAGCCATGAAAGAATTAAAACCTGTAATACTTTGTGTAGATGACGAGCCTCAGAATTTAAAGCTTCTTCAGGCAATTTTATCTCCCAGAGGATATGAAGTTTTAGTAGCACAAAATGGATTTTTAGCATTGGAGATACTTAAAAATCAGAATGTAGACATAGTTTTACTTGATGTTATGATGCCCGGGATGGATGGATATGAGGTATGCAGAAAAATAAAGGAGGATGAAACATTAAGACATATCCCTGTAATAATGATTACAGCACTTACAGCAAAGGAAGATAGAATCCGTGGAATTGAGGCAGGAACAGAAGAGTTTCTCAGTAAACCGTTTGATGTAGGAGAAGTTTTAGCAAGGATAAACATGCTTCTTCGGGTTAAAGCTCTTAATGATAAATTAAGAAAGGCATACTCTCAGATTGACAACTTAACAGGCTTTTCTGAAAAACTTATTTTATCCTTTGAGCCCATGAAATTTGATTTTGTCTCCACCATAGATGTTGTGGTCTATCAGATGCTAAGACAGAAGGAGGAAGTTGACAAACCAGAGATAGTTATAGCAGGTATAAATGAAAACAAGGACTGGATTATTTATAGATTTTTAGACAGTAAAATGGAAAGAAATGCCATATATGGATTATCCCTTAAGATAGAACCTTTAAAAGACTCTGTGAGAGGAGGCTTTTTTAATGAAGGACAAGAGCTTAATGCAGATGTGGAGACCATATTAAGATTTCTTTCTAAAGAGAATATTCCCGTAGAAAACATGGTTTATTATTTAAGTGACAAACTCTCCTTAATTGCCCTAAACTATGGAAGACAGGTTACTGGTTATGATGCATCAGTGATGCATAATATTTTCCTTCACATTCTTTTTATGAATTCTTTGTCTCAGCAGATTAAAGAAACAGAGGAGGCTTTTGTTTATACAGTATATGCTCTTGCAAGGTCAGCAGAGGCAAATGATGAAGACACTGGAAATCATATATTAAGAATTGGAGAGTATGCAGCTACCATAGCAGAGGAGTTAAGACTGCCACAGCTTTTTATAGAAAAAATAAAAACTCAGGCACTTTTACATGATGTTGGCAAGGTGCATGTGCATCCAGACATCCTTAGAAAGCCCGGTAAATTGACTGCTGAGGAGTTTGAGCAGATGAAAAAGCATACTGTCTTAGGAGCAGAGATAATAGGGAAACATCCAAGACTTAAGATGGCATCATCAATTGCCCTTCATCATCATGAAAAATGGGATGGCTCAGGCTATCCCTATGGTTTAAAGGAAGAGAGCATTCCTCTTGAGGCAAGAATTGTAACAATAGCTGATATATATGATGCTTTGCGAAGTCAGAGACCTTATAAACCAGCCTTTGACCATGAAAAAGCCTTTAGAATAATCACAGAGGGAGACGGAAGAAGCATGCCTCAACACTTTGACCCGCAGGTTCTTCAGGCATTTAAGACAGTGGCATCAAAAATAGAGGAAATTTATGAGAAAAATAAATAGGTTTTTAATTTTTCTAAGCAGACGCTTCTAATGGCGTCATAACGCTAATTTCTTTAAGTGATACTATTTTTGATGCATCAAGTATCTCTATCTCTATTGGCAATCCCTTATCATCAAGATGAAGGATAACTCCTTCTTTTAAATCAATTGAGTCAATGGGTTTTCCATCCCTAAGTTCAATTAAAAGTATGTCTGCATCACTTGAGTATTTTATCTTCATAAATATCACCCCCTTTAAAATATCTATCTATATACGGGAAATAAACTGTAATTAAAACAGGAAGTTTTTCATCATACTCATATATAGCTCTTACAATATGACTACCAAATCTTTTATGAGCAATGTATCTGCCTCTATGTCCGATTAAAACTTCTTCTGGAAATAAAAGAGTTTCAATTACCATTTTTTCACTAAGTTGCCATTTTTTAATTCTTTACATAGCATGCGAAAGAAAAAATATCTCTATGATTTTATTGTCTATTTTTAATTTATAAATCGTTCCCTTTGAAAGAAGCGTTTTTTCAATGATTTCTATTATCATTCATTATTATATCATGTTCTTACACAAAATCATTTAAGGCAGTAGCATCAAAGAGGAATCCGATAATTTTGATATTGCTATTTTAATTTTCTCGTGCTAAAATAGAAATATGATAAAAAGAAAACTTCTTGAAGATATAAGAAAACATCTCACAAAGCCAGAGATTACTCTTATTATTGGTCCAAGGCAGGCAGGAAAAACAACCATAATGAAAACTCTTGAAGAGGAATTAAAAAAAAGTGGTGAGAAAACTCTTTATCTTAATCTTGATATTGAGTATGACAAAGAGCATTTTCATTCTCAGTTATCACTTCTTAGACGTATTGAGCTTGAGTTTGGGAAAAACAAAGGATATGTTTTTATTGATGAAATTCAGAAAAAGGAAAATGCAGGTTTGTTTCTTAAAGGCATATATGATATAGGACTTCCTTATAAATTTATTGTTTCAGGTTCTGGAAGTGTTGAATTGAAAGAGAGGATTCATGAGTCTTTGACAGGCAGAAAAAGAGTTTTTGAGCTTTTAACATTGAGTTTTGAAGAGTTTATTAACTATAAAACAGGCTATAAATATGAAGAAAAACTTCCAGAGTATTTTGCAATAGAGAAATCAAAGTCTTTTGTCTTGTTTGATGAATACTTGAATTTCGGAGGCTATCCAAGAGTTGTTCTTGAAGAAGAACTGTCTGAAAAGCTAAATTTAATTAATGAAATTTATCAAAGTTACATTGAAAGGGATATTTACTATTTACTTAAAATTCAAAAACTGCCTGAATTTAGCAAACTTATTAAAATTCTCGCTGACTCAGTAGGCAAAACAATAAATCTAAGTGAAATATCAACAACCATAGGAGTTTCATTAAAAACGCTGAAAGATTATCTCTGGTATCTTGAGAAAACCTTTATAGTTTCAAAAATTACACCCTTTTTTAGAAACCTTAGAAAAGAATTAACTAAATCTCCTGTTTACTACTTTTATGACCTTGGATTGAAAAACTTCTCCATAGGAGAATTTGGCAAAGTAAGAGATTATAGCTTTCTTTTTCAGAACTTTGTTTATTTAGCTTTGCTTGAAAAAGTTAAGGATACCGCTTTTCAGATTCACTTCTGGAGAACAAAGGACAAAGCAGAGATAGATTTTATTATTGATACAGGAGTTTCGTTGATACCATTGGAAGTAAAATACAAGAACTTAAAAAATCCCGAAATAACCCGTGCACTAAGAAGCTTTATTGAAAGATACAGTCCCCCCCAGGCTCTGATTGTCAATCTCTCTCTTTATGAAAAAAGCCAAATAAATGGCACTGAGGTGATAACAATTCCTTTTTATAAACTTATTGATTATAGTTTCAAGTAGTTATATAAGACTGTTCAATTACTAACTGTCATTTCAAACACCCGCAATGAGTGCAAGGAATCTGACCCGAACGGGTCACCGTAGAAAGGAGGAGATTCCTCGTAGCTAACGCTCCTCAGAATGACAAGAAAAAAGAGGAATGACAGTTGGAGGCTCAGTTTATAACTTAGGAGATATTAACTGCCAGCCTCAAACTTATTTCATAATACAAATATGATAACAACTAAAACATCTTGAATTTGTCAAAAAACTATGATAAAATTTGCATAAAAATGAATCCATTATATTTAATACCCTACACTGAACCAATTCCTGCACCTGCAGAAATTTTTATTATTCTTGAACAACTTTTTTTCCTCATACATATTATTATCATTAACTCAATTGTTGGACTAAGCCTGATAATTCTTTATCAATGGGATAAAAAACAAGATTTTTTTATAATAAACAAACCTCTGGCTAAAAAAATACCCATTCTTTTTGCTCTTGGAATAAATATGGCTATTCCTACGCTGCTTTTTCTTCAGGTTGTCTTCGGGCATCTTTTCTACACGAGTTCAATACTCATGGGAACTTTCTGGATTTTAATCATACCTTTTTTAATTATTGCCTACTATAGTTCTTATTTTCATTACAAAAAATTTGAAGTTTCAGGTTTTGCAAAGTATGCTTTGATTATTATGATTATCATAATTTTTTATATTGCCTTCATACTTGTAAATAATCTGTCCATGATGGAAATGCCTGAAAGGTGGGAAACTTATTTTTCAAATAGAAGTGGAACTATACTACTTTGGAATGTGGCAAGCATCTATCCAAGATTTTTACATTTCCTAATAGCTTCAATAGCAGTAGGTGGCATTGCATATAGCCTTTACTTTAGGAAAAACTCTGAAGATAAAGTTAGAGAGGGCTTAAAAATCTTTGCCTATGCCACAATGTTTCAGATTGCTATTGGTTTCTGGTTTATTTTAAGCCTCCCACAGAACATTATGCAGAAATATATTGGAGGAGATTTATTTGCAACAGTTGTGTTTATTTTGAGTATTATTACTGCATTCTTGTCTATTTTTATCGCCCTCAAGGCTAATCTTAAAGGCAGTGTGCTACTTGTGTTCTTTACTTTAGTTTTTATGGTTATAAACAGATATAACTTAAGAGTCTTTCATTTAGGTGAAAATTTTAATATCTCTCAGCTAAAGCTCTCACCCCAGTGGGATGTATTTACCATATTCTTAGTTATACTGCTTTTAGGGATAGCTGTCATTTCCTATATGCTCAAAATTACTTTCTCAAAAACAAAAGAGGCTAAGAAATGAATTATCCTGTATGGGAACTTTACTACTTTAATTCAGGCACTTTAGTTGCAATAATTGCAGTGTTTCATGTATTTATTTCTCACTTTGCCGTTGGCGGTGGAATATTTCTTTGGCTTACAGACCTTAAAAGTGTTCGGGAAGGCAATATATCACTAAGACAGTATGTCCGTAAACATGTTTGGTTTTTCTTATTACTTACAATGGTTTTTGGTGGTGTAACAGGTGTTGGGATATGGTTTATAATAGCTCTTTCAAGTCCCTGGGCTACTTCTCTTCTTATTCATACCTTTGTATTTGCATGGGCAATTGAGTGGGTGTTTTTTATTGTAGAAATTGTTTCTTTACTTATTTATCACTACAAGTTTGAAACACTCTCAGATAAAAATCGCTTAAGAATTGCCTTTATATACGCTGCTTCAGCATGGCTAAGTCTCTTTGTAATCAATGGTATCATTACATTTATGCTTACTCCTGGACAATGGCTTAGAACACATAGTTTCTGGGATGGATTTTTTAATCCAACTAATCTCCCAGGACTTGTATTTAGAACCGCAATTTGCATAATGTTTGCAGGACTATTCGGATTTGTTACTGCAGTATTTGAAAAAGAAGATAAGCTGAGGCAGGAATTCCTTAGATACTGTGTAAAATGGCTTTATATTCCTCTGCCTTTTCTTATTATTTCAGGACTCTGGTATTTCTACTCCATTCCTGAAAATGCAAGACTTACAAACTTCATGCTTAACAAACAGACAGCTAATGCGGTAAATGTATTTATAACAGCCTCAGTGATACTTTATCTTTTAAGTTTAATTTTAGTTTTTAGAGCATCAAAGTTGCTACATAGAATTGCTGTTTTTATTCTTCTTTTGGTGGGGCTTTTATGGATGGCAGGATTTGAATACATGAGAGAGTATGCAAGAAAACCATATGTAATCTATGGATATATGTATTCGCCATCAATAATGGTAGCTGATGAAAAAAAGCTAAACAAGGAAGGATTCCTCAAAAATGCTAAATGGACTACTATCAGAGAAGTCACAGAGGAAAATAAACTAATTGCAGGAAGAGAGTTATTTAATCTTCAATGCCTTAGTTGCCACACAATAAAAGGAGTTAAAAATGATATAGTTGAAAAAACAAAGGGTCTCACATATTTAGGGGTAATTTCACAGCTTTATGGACAGGGTAAAATTCTTGACTATATGCCCAAATTCATCGGTAATGAAACAGAAATGAAAGCTTTGGCAACATTTATTGTTAGCCTTCATGGAGATAAAGAGACAAAATTAACAGAGTTTAAACCCAAAAAAGAGGATATTGCCATACCACCTTTTGATAGTCAAAAAGATGAATATGTGCTTCTTGCATGGAGCAGTCTTGGTGAGAAATGTGTTACTGATTCAGACAAATGGTTTTCCTTTCTTTATCCTGGCTCTTCTTTTCAAGCAATACTTATAAAAAGAGGGAAAAAACCAGAGATTATCTCTGAAGGAGTAGAGATTCACTATGAAGTTCAGAAAGGATACGAAAACCCATCAATGCATTCAGATTTCTGGAAGTATTCCCAATCTCTTAAAGGTAAAAAGATACCTGAAAATGTTGGACTTACTGGCAAAGCTCTTAAAGGAGTCTTTGAATATGATAAGGACAAAAAAATATTCTCTGCTGAAGGCATACCAGTTCTGCCTTACAGAGATGATGGGGTATTTAATCCTTATCCTATATTTGAAATAAAGGCAGTTGAAAAAGCAACTGGTAAAATTCTTCAGACTACAAAGTTTGTTGCACCTGTCTCAACAGAATTAAAATGTTTTGAGTGTCACGGAGGAAAACCAAGATGGAGAGGTATTTCAGGAATCTCTGATGAAACAGCAATAAATATTTTAAGGGTTCATGACAGAAATAATGGAACAAAACTTCTTGAATCTGCCCTTAAAGGTAAACCTCAGATGTGCCAGAAATGTCATGAGGACTTTATTGTGAAATCAGAGGGAGTAAAGGGACATAACAGCTTTTCAGCATCTATGCATGGCTGGCATGCTAACTACATTCCATGGAAAGACGAAAGAGCCTGCAACCTATGCCATCCTAATGATGCAAAAGGTAATACAAGATGCAACAGAGATATACATGCAAAATTAGGAATCGGATGCACCCAATGTCATGGAAAACTTGATGAACATGCCTCCTCTATACTTCTTTCCCAGCAGGGAACAAGAACATCTAAATTATTGCTTAGAAACCTTAAGCCTGAAACACTAATATCCGAAATAACGCAGAGGAAATCATGGATTCAACAACCAGATTGTCTCAACTGCCATGTAGGATTCCAGAAACCCAAAGAAAATGTTAAAGCTTTCAATAAATGGACTATTGATGTGTCAGAACTTTATAGAAATAAAAAGGATAACACAGGAAAAATTCCTTGCATAGCCTGCCATAGTTCTCCCCATGCAACCTATCCATCATTCAATGAGTATGGCAAAAACAGAGATAATATTCAGCCTATACAGTATCAGAGAACTCCTATGCCAATATCTTCTGAGATGAAATGTGAGGTATGTCATAGAGTTAAAATGCAAGGAAACTATCACCATGCAAACATGATTAGAGCCTTCAGAAATAAAAAAGCTTTACCACAATAGATAATTTTTTGGTAAAATGAAAATTAAAATTATTCTAATTTGGAGGATAAATTATGCCTATCTTAAACAAGGAAGTTGATATTGTAAGAGGTGATACTCTATATGATGATGGAACACATAAATTTATATGGCTTGGATGGGAAGAGCATGAAGAAGAAGGGCTTGTTCAGGTTAATCAGTATTTAATAGAAAATAAAGGAGTTGGTGTCATTCTTGATCCTGGAGGAGTTCATGTTTTCCCAAGAGTTGTTGCCAATGTTTCAAGATATGTAGACCTTGAAAGGATAGAGCATCTATTTTTCTCCCATCAGGACCCTGATGTGTCTTCAGGTGTTGCCCTCTGGCTCAGTGTTACAAATGCAAAAGTTTACATATCAAAATGGTGGGTAAGATTCCTTCCTCATTATGGGATTTTTGATATGAATAAAATTGTTCCAATAGAAGAAGGCGGAGGCAGAATTAGTCTTCCAACTGGAGACTATCTTGAGATAATTCCTGCCCACTTCCTTCATTCTGTAGCAAACTTTCATGTCTATGATCCTCGTTCAAAAATTTTGTTTACAGGAGACCTCGGTGCAGCCATATTTCCTAAAGGTCATAGATATACTTATGTTGAAGACTTTGACAGTCATCTTAAACTTATGAAAGGATTCCATCGTAGATACCTTGCTTCAAATAGTGTAGTAAGAAAATATCTTGAAAGGGTATCAAAGCTTGACATCAATATAATTGCACCACAGCATGGAGCTATCATCTATAAAAAAGAACACATTCAGAAATTTTTTAATTGGCTAAGTGGTTTAAGATGTGGTGTAGACATTGCAGATGAATTTTACAGATAGGAGGAGGCTATAATGTTTTTTAGAAAAAAGAAAATTAGTTCTGACAGCAAAAAAATGGTTGATATAAATCTTTCTCTCATTAAAACTCTATCTTCGGGAATAATAAAATCAAATCTTGTAGGTTCAACAATCTCAAATACAATGGGACTGATTGACTCTAACTTTACAAGAATAAAAGATGAAGTATCCTCAATAGCAACTGCCATGGAAGAGATAGACACAACTATAAGAGACATGTCTAAGAGTGTTGCTTCAATTAATGAAGAAGTTAAGGAAATGGTGATTCAGAATGAAGCAATGGATCAAGAATTAGAAAAGAGAGTAAGGGACATAGAAGCTCATAATAGCAAAATTATTGAGGTTGTCACCAATATAAAAGACCTGGGACATGCTACAGAGAATATTGGTAATGTTGTAACAGCTATTTCAGATGTGGCAGACCAAACCAATCTTCTTGCTCTTAATGCCTCAATTGAAGCAGCAAGGGTTGGTGAAGCTGGAAGAGGTTTTGCAGTTGTAGCTGATGAGATAAGAAAACTTTCTCAGAAAACAGAAGCCTTAACAAAAGATATAGGTAAAATTCTTGGTGATCTTAAAGACCGTGTTATCTCTGCAGTAGGAGAGGTTGAAAAAATAAGAGAACTCTTTTCAAGTATAGAGGAGGACATAAAAAATATAAGACAATCCTTTGAAAAAACAAAAACCATGTCAGATACAGTTGGTGATGCGGTAAACACTCTTTCAACTGCTATTGAAGAACAAAGTCAGGTTTTAACAGACGTTTCAAAAAGAATTACAAATACTGCATCTATGCTTAATGAAACCTATAAGGTTTTCTCTACAGTGATTAAAGTTAATGATGAAATTTCCAAGCTGACAAAGTTTTAATATGTCAGAAAATGTTTTATATTTTGCTCTATGTCCTCACTGTACAGAAGAAGAATTAGTTAAATGGGGTGAAATTGCTAATAAAATCTCAAAGATTATAAAAAAAGAAATCAGACTTAAAAGATTTAGTGATTTTTCAGAAATATGTTTTAATGAGCAAAGTTATGATTTTTACTATGCTAATCCAGATACTACCATTACCCTTATTGAAAAAGGCTATGCAGTACTAAGTAAACTCAAAAATAAAAATGAAAGTTTATGTAGTATATTTTCACAATCTTACTTTTCTGAAAAAGATATAATCAGGGTAGCTTTAATAAATCAGAAATATTTTTTTCTTCCTCTATTGTTCCATAAGAAAGAATATAAGAAATTTCATATTCTTTTTGTAAAAAGCTATGATGAAGTTATTAATCTTGTCAGACAACAGCAAGCTGACATAGGTTTTATTTATACTCAAATTTCAGAAAGACTAAAGGACGACAGAGCATTAATTTTTTCAAATGATTTTTGCTTTCCTATTTCTCATTTTATACTTATGAATTCTTCTATGGAAAATTTTAGAAATGAACTGCTTTCTATTGAAGATTTTGAAAAAGTGTCTTCTGAAGAAATTGAAAATTTAAAAAGTCTGTATAATCAGCTTGATATAATGCTTCAGGATTGGGCTCATCATGATATTTCAGAAGCTTTAATCTCTTCACCAAATATTGGTGTCCTTATTTATCATGAAAAAATAGCATTTTGCAATGACTATATGAGAACTTTGCTGGGATATTCAGAGAATGAACTTTATAATATGAGCATTACTGATATAGTTTATTCCGAAGATAGAGAAAAAGTTATTGATAGTATCAAAAAAAGACTGAAAGGTGAAAAATTCTCAAGAATATATGATATCCGTTTTCAGAAAAAAGATGGCTCTGTAATATTTGTTGAATGTCTTGCCAATACCATACTTTTTAGAGGTCTTTACTCAGGGTTCTTAGTTTTTTATGACATTACTTCAAAAAAATATGCGGAAAAATTCAAAGAAATTCTGATGGAAATAAATAAAATAATCACCCAATCACTAACTGAAGAAGAGATATATAGCAGAATCTGTAAAACTCTTGTGGAAAAATTGAATTTAAAACTTGCATGGATAGGTATATTAGATAAGCAAAACAACAGAATTATTCCTGAATATTCTTATGCTGATGATAGAAGCATTTTAGATAATTTTGATTACGGAATGCTAAATAGTTTACTTGATAGTGCATCAGTCAAAGGTGAAATTGTTATAAACTCGGAATCAGAAGAATATACTAAAACAGGCTTCAGGTCATCATGTATAATTCCTTTCTTTAAATATGGCAAAGTAGTTTCATTTCTAAATATTTATTCAGAGTTTCCACAATTTTTTAATGAAATAAACCTGGATATACTGAAAGAGATTCAACATGATATTGCTTTTGCTCTTGAAAGAGTTGAAAGGATAAGACATAACACCATCATTGCAGAAGCACTTAAAAATTCTGATACATGGATACTTGTTACAGATGAAAATGGGAATATTATCTATGTCAATGAAGCTGTTGAAAGAATTAGTGGATACAGCAAAGAGGAACTCATCGGAAAAAATCCGAGAATATTTAAATCAGGACTTAATCCTCCAGAGTTTTATAAAGAACTGTGGGATACTATTCTTTCTGGTAAAATTTTTAATGCAATTACACCGAACAGAAAAAAAGATGGAGAAATTTTCCATGTAGATTTAAAAATTATTCCAGTAAAACTTCCTGGTAATATTCTTAGATTTGTTGCTGTTGCAAGAGACGTAACTGAAAAAATCAGACTTTCTGAAAGAGTGCAAAGACTTCAAAACTATGATGCTCTTACAGGTCTTCTTAATATGAATGGATTTACAGTAAATGTATCTCAAAAATTAAATGAAACTGATGTTTTTGGATTGCTTATTCTTATAGATATCTATGATATGACTTATATAAACAAAATTCACGGCATTCATGCCGGTGACCAGATTTTAATACAGTTTGCAGAGAAAATAAAAAAATCTTTTGAAAATACTGATTCTATAGCAAGGATAGCTGCTGATAGCTTTGGAATTTATCTAATTGCAGAAACCACTGATGATATATACAAAGCTTACTCTAAATTATATGAATTAAATAACTCTGTTTTTAATATAGATAATAAAATTATCTCCATAAATATTAATGCAGCGATCTTAAAATTATCTCCATAAATATTAATGCAGCGATCTCTATTTTCCCAAAGGATGGAAAAAGTTTTAAAACCCTTTATGAAAGAGCTGATATTACCTTACAGCAAACTAAAAAAGCAGGGTCTGGGATAATTCAGTTTTTTGATGCTGCGATTGAAAAAGAAGCTGAAAAACTATGGGAAGTTTTTAATTTAATTAAAAAAGCCTCAGAAGAAAAACTGTTTACCTTTTATTATCAACCATACTTTTATACCAAAACTTTAAAAATTGCAGGATTTGAAGCTCTTGTGAGGATTATTGATAGAGATGGAAAACTGTATACTCCTGATTTCTTTATTGACTATTTAGAAAATAGTCAATATCTAAGCAGTTTTGAAAATTGGGCAATCAATGAAGTCACTGAAAAAATAAAAAAGTGGGGTACAAATATTTCTCTTAATATTTCAGGAAAAACTTTTAGTAATCCAATTCTTATACCTATTCTGTCAGAAATTACATCGGAAATAAGAAATAAACTTACAATAGAAATTACAGAAAGAATTTTTATTAATAATCCCGAGTATACAATGCAAATTCTTTCTGATATAAAACGAATGAAAAATCCACCCAAAATTGCTATAGATGATTTTGGAACAGGTTATTCATCAATGAGTTATCTTAGAGATTTACCCATTGATATTGTAAAAATAGACAAAAGTTTTATCAAAGATATGGTTGAGGATAAAAAAAGTCTTGCAATTGTTGAAACAATAATAGGTCTTGCTAAAAAACTTGAAAAAATGACTTTAGCAGAGGGAGTTGAAACAGAAAAAGAGTTTACGATTTTAAAAACAATGGACTGCGACTTTGTTCAAGGATTTTTATTTTCAAAGCCTCTTCCAGAAAAAAAGATTGCAGTTTGATTGCATAAAAGAGTTTCCCTTTGTTTTAATTAAGGTATGAATCTTCTCTATTTTGAAAAACCAACAAGATACATTAACAAAGAAATTAATTCTGTAATAAAAGAAGACAAAAATCTTATAAAATTTGCCCTCTGCTTTCCTGATATTTATGAAATAGGAATGTCCCATCTTGGTCTTAAAATTCTTTATCATATTCTCAATAAAATTCACGATGTTTATGCAGAAAGAGTATTTTCGCCTTGGATTGATTTACAGGAATATATGAAAAATAAAAGATTGCCTCTCTATTCCCTTGAGACAAAAACTCCTCTTAAAGATTTTGATATAGTTGGATTTAGCCTTCAGTATGAGCTTTCCTATCCATCTGTGCTTAATATGCTCAGCCTTGCCCAAATTCCTTTACTTTGGCAGGAAAGATTAAATGAAAAACAGCCACTTATAATTGCAGGAGGTCCATGTGTTTCCAATCCGCTTCCTATGTCTAAATTCATAGATGCTTTTTTAATTGGGGAAGGAGAAGAAGCAGTTATTGAACTAATTAATCTATATCGGGAATGGAAGATTTCTCAGGGTAGAAAAGAAGAGTTGCTCAACAGAATAAGTCAGATTGAAGGTTTTTATGTCCCCTACATGGGTAAAAAAACTGTAAGGAGAAGATTTATAAAAAATATAAATAATGCTGAATTCCCAACATCGCCCATACTGCCCTATATGAAGATAGTCCATGACAGAGTATCCATTGAAGTCTCCCGCGGATGTCCCTCTGGATGCAGGTTCTGCCAAGCTGGCATGATTTACAGACCCCTTCGTATAAGAACTCCTGAAAAAATTTTAGAAATCGCAAAAAAATCAGTTGAATGCACAGGCTATGAAGAGATTTCTCTTCTTTCTTTTAGCATCGGACATTATCCCTATCTTATGGAGTTAATAGATATTCTAAATAAAAATTTTTCCAATCAGGGAGTTGCAATTTCGCTCCCTTCAATAAGGGCAGACAAAGTTAGTAAAGAACTGCTTCAGAAAATAAAACTTACAAGAAAAACAGGCTTTACTATTGCTCCAGAAGCTGCAACAGAAAGGCTTAGATGTGTAATAAACAAAAATATCTCCAATGAAGACATTGAAAAAGCCTGCGCACTCCTTTTTGAAGAGGGCTGGCTTGGTATAAAACTATATTTTATGATAGGGCTGCCCACCGAGACTGATGAAGATATTGAGGAAATTGTTACCTTAGCAAGAAAAATCATAAAATTAGCCAGAGTTTATACTAAAAAATTCGTTGATATAAATGTTACTGTCTCTCCATTTATTCCAAAGCCTCATACTCCATTTCAGTGGCTTGCACAGATTCCCTTTGATGAAATAAAGAAAAAGCTTGACTTCATAAGAAATGCTTTTCATAAAAGTAGAATTCACTATAAAGGGCACAATCCAAATATGAGCCTTCTTGAAGCTGCAATTGCACGAGGAGATGAAAAGGTTGGTGAAGTCATATATGAGGCATGGCAAAAGGGAGAAGCTTTATCATCATGGACAGATCTTTTTGATTTTCAGAGATGGCTCTCTGCAATGGAGCAGACAGGAGTTGACCTGTTTTCTTATGCAACAAAAAATTACCCAATTTTTCAGTCTCTTCCGTGGGATTTTATAGATACAGGAGTTAAAAGAGAGTTTCTTGTAAGAGAGTTTGAAAGGGCTTTTAAAACTCAAAAAAGCAATGAATGCACAATTACATGCGAAGCCTGTGGACTAAGTTGCCAATTAAAAGAAGGAAAACCTCAGATTAAATATGAAAAGAGTTTTAATTATTCAGAATCTGAGCAAAAAATTTCTCCTGAAAACAAAATCACGATAGTCCGATTCTGCCACACTAAGTTGGGAGCAATGAAATATCTTTCTCAGCTTGAACTGAGCAATCTCCTTACAAGAGCCTTAAGAATGGCAAAAATTCCTTTTGTGCTTTCAAAAGGATTTCATCCAAAGCCAGAAATATCTTTCTGCCCTTCTCTGCCTGTTGGAATTGAAAGTGAGGCAGAATATTTTGATCTAAAAATTTATGGAGACTTCAAATCTGAATACTTAGAGAGATTAAACAAAGTTTTTCCTGAGGGCTTAAGAATAATATCTGCTAAGGTAATAGACCCTCAAACTCCTTCTTTGAATGCCTTTGTGCAAAGATATAAATATCTAATAAATTATCCAAAGACATTAAAGATTGAAATTAAGGATATGGAAAATAAAGAAATAAGAAGAAATGAAAAGACTTATATGCTTAAAGATTTCATTGAGGAAATTCAGATTTATGATGATGAACTATGTATAATAGTTAAAGATAGTGAAGCTAAGGCAAGAATAACTGAGATTGTTGAAGCTCTTACAGGCATCTCAGCAAAGGAGTTGAATATTAAAAGAATACAAATGTATGGCTATAAAGGAGGCTTAGTAGAACCTTGAGCAATGAACTTTTAATTAATGTAACAAGACAGGAGTGCCGTGTTGCCCTACTTGAGGGAGGACAGGTTGTTGAATTTTATATTGAAAGAAAAGGAGATTCAAGCTATGTAGGAAATATCTATAAAGGAAAAGTCGTTAAGGTTTTAAAAGGTATGCAGGCTTGTTTTGTTGACATAGGACTGGATAAAGCTGCTTTTCTTTATGTAGATGATATAAAGGGTGGAATTAAAGAACTTTATCCATTTCTGGAAGGAGACGAAGAAACAGAGATTATCCCAAAATTTGAGGAACTTTCAAAAAGTCGCAAACCTGAAGAAATTAAACTTGACTTTAAAGATATTTCTATAGAAGAGCTTGTTCAGGAAGGGCAGGAAATACTTGTTCAGGTTGCAAAAGATCCAATGGGAACAAAAGGAGCAAGGGTTACATCAAGAATAACTCTACCTGGAAGATATGTTGTTCTTATGCCAGGCATGGAACATATTGGTGTGTCAAGAAAAATAGAAGATGAAGAAAAGAGAAAAGAATTAAAAGAACTTGCAGCAAAAATTAAGCCACCAGGATTTGGTTTAATTATGAGAACAGTGAGTGAGGATGCTACAGAGGAGGAAATTCAGAAAGATATTGATTTCCTTTTTCTTTTATGGGACAATATTCAAAAAAAGAAAGATAAAACCCACGCACCTTCTCTTATTCATAGTGAGTTTGACCTTGTTTTAAGAAGCCTGAGAGATTTTATGAGTCAAAATGTAGACAGGATGATAATTGACAGTTACATTGAATGGCAAAGACTCAAAGAATTTGCACAGGTTTATTTTCCCAGAATTGCTGATAAAATAGAACTCTATGAAGGTGAAGAGCCAATTTTTGATGCTTTCGGTATAGAAGTTGACCTTGATAGAGCTCTGGAGCGTAAAGTATGGTTAAAATCTGGAGGATATATTGTAATTGACCAAACAGAAGCAATGACTGTTATAGATGTAAATACAGGCAAATTTGTTGGCAAAGAAAATCTTGAAGATACTATCTTGAGAACAAACCTTGAAGCAGTTAAAGAAATAGCCTATCAAATCAGACTCAGAAATCTTGGAGGAATTATATTAATTGATTTTATAGATATGGAAAAAGAAGAAAACAAACAAAAAATTATAAATGCCATGACCGAGGTAATGAAAAAAGACCGAGCAAAAACAACAATTTATAATATCACAGAACTCGGAATAGTTCAGATGACAAGAAAAAGAACCCGAGAAAGTCTTGAACACATTTTATGTGATAGCTGTCCATACTGTGAAGGTAAAGGAAGAGTAAAAAGCATAAGAAGTGTAGCCTATGAAATTTTGAGAAAACTTAAATTTATGACAGTTCCTCAGGGAGCAGAATTGACTGTAGTTGCAAATCCTTCTGTAGCTGACCTTTTAACAGATGAAGAAAGAGACTCAATAGAAGAGATTGAAAATATAAAAAAAATAAGAATCACAATAAAAAAAGATTCTATGCTACATCAAGAAAACTACTCTCTTCACAAAAACATTTCATAGAAATGGATTTCTTTACAGAATGCAATAAATGTGGAAAATGTAAACAACTTTGTCCAAGTTATCAGATTTTTCTTAATGAATCATTTTCTCCAAGAGGAAGAATAATGCTCATTAAAACTCTTGAAAAACAAAAGGAAATTATATCTGGAGAACCTTTAAAACAAAGGATTTTTAGTTGCCTTCTCTGCGGAACATGCGAAAGCTTATGCCCTCTGGATGTAAATGTAAGCACTCTTATATATAAAACAAGAGCGAAAATGAAGAAAAACCTATCACTGTATTTATTCAAATATTTTTCATTTTATCCAGGAGTATTCTTTTCAATCTTACAGAATCTCAGTCGTTCAAAGCTTTTTTTAAATTATGAAAAATTTTCATTTTTAAATAAATTTTCAACTTTAAATATTAAACCAAAACAGACTGGAGGTTTACAGGTTTATAGCAAATTAAAACCCATAGGAAGAATAGCAATTTTCTCCGGGTGTTCAACAAACTATTTGTTGCCATCAATAACTAATTCTTTAATTTATATTCTAAATTGGTTAAACTACGAAGTTATTGTTCCAAAACAGCACTGTTGCGGAGCTCCTCTTCTTTCAGCAGGATTTAAAAAAGAAACAGCAAAGCTCGCCCAAAAAAACATTGAAATCTATAAATCCTTCAATATTGATGGAGTAATCGCTCCATGTCCTACCTGCTCTCATTTTATTGAAGATGTTTACAAGGAAATTATAGGAGAAGGAATTTCTCTTTTAAAACTTTCAGATTTATTTGATAAATCACAAAGAAACTTGAATGAGTTTATTAAAAATTCTCTTGAACATAAAATATTTTTTCATGTTTCATGCCACTCATCTAACTATACTAAAGATGCAGATAAAATAATGGAATTATTACAGAAGTTTGGCATCTCGGATATTCAGAAAAAAACTGGATGTTGCGGATTTGGAGGACTTTTTTCTTTTTTATTTGAAAAACAATCTATGGATATTCTACAAAAAAAAGTTTTAGAATATGAAAAAGCGGACATGATAGTTAGTTCCTGTCCAAATTGCATAATTCAGTTTAAAATTGCAATGAGAGATAAAAAAATACTCCATTATACTGAAGTAATCCATAAAATTTTATTGGAAGGAGAAAAAAATGGAAGAAAATTCTTCAAATTTTGAAATAGTTTTACCTGATGGAACAGTTTATAAACCAAATAAAACAGAAACAAAAGATACTCATACCATTCAGGGTTATACACCTGATGGAAAACCTAAAAAAATGAAATTTTCAACAAAAACAGCATGCGAACGATGTGGAGAATGTTGCAGAAGAGACACCCCAGTAATTCTTAAAGATGATATTGGACTTCTTACAAAAGGAATTATTTCTGAAAAGGAGATCTACACAATAAGAGAAGGAGAAAAAATGCGTTCTTCTATAGACGGAGATACTTATTACTCTTCTATGGAACTAATTAAGATAAGACCAATTTTTGGAAGCTTTACATGCCTTTTTTATGACCCACAAGAAGGATGCACAATCTATGAGCATAGACCTACTGTATGTAGACAATATGAATGCTGGTCTCAGAATATTACGATTACTGGACTTGAAAGAAGAAGACTTACAAGGACTGATTTGTTTGACGGGATTGAGCTTATAAAGGAAGCAATAAAAAAACATGAAGAAAACTGCTCCCTCATCAAATTTAATGATTTAATTGATGAATTAAAAAAAGGAAAAGAAGAAAACGTTGATAAAATTGCAGAAATGATTTTATATGATTCATCTTTAAGAGATTGGATGAAAGAAAAATTATCCCTGTCAGAGGAAGTTTTACCCTTGCTTTTTGGAAGGACACTATTTGAGATAACTCCATTTTATGGATTAATAATTGAAAAAGAAGGCGAAAATTTTATAATCAAAGTGATGCAGGAGGAAGAGGAATGAAATTTTTCATTGACACAGCCAATGTTGATGAGATTAAGAAAGCATGGGAAGTAGGAGTAATTGATGGCGTAACAACTAATCCTTCTTTGCTTGCAAAAGAAGGTAAAGAGCCAGTGAGCTTGCTTAAAGAAATCTGCCAGATAGTTGATGGTCCTGTAAGTGCTGAAGCAGTATCTCTCAAATATGAAGATATGTTAAAAGAGTCTATTGAGTTAAGCAAAATTCATTCAAACATTGTAATTAAAATTCCAATGACTGAAGATGGACTCAAAACAGTTAGAAAACTTTCTCAGGAAGGAATAAAAACAAATGTAACCCTTGTATTTTCACCAACTCAGGCATTGCTTGCAGCAAAAGCAGGTGCAACCTATGTAAGTCCCTTTGTTGGTAGACTTGATGACATAAGCCACTTTGGAATGGAACTCGTAAGGGATATTCAAATAATTTTTGAAAACTATGGATTTGATACAGAGGTGATTGTTGCAAGTATCCGCAATCCTTTGCATGTTCTTGAAGCAGCAAGAATCGGTGCAGACATTGCAACCATTCCTTATTCTGTAATAAAACAGCTTATTAAACATCCATTGACAGACATAGGCATTGAAAGATTTCTTAAAGACTGGGAAAAATTGAAAAAATAATATATTCAAACAAACAGGAGGGAGAAGCAAATGAAAAAGAATAAAAAAGTTTTTTTATCAGCTATTCTCTTTCTCCTTATAGGTATTACTATTGGACTGGTGATTGCCTCAAAGTTTGATATTCAGAACAAAGGATTTTCAGAGGATTATCAAATTTCTAAAGACTCCCAGGAAATTTTATCAAAAATCGGTAATGCTATGGCAGAAGTTATTCAGGCTGTGAGACCATCTGTAGTGAATATTTACACTACAAAAAAAATTAAAAGACCCGGAATTCCTTTTCCTTTCAATGACCCTTTTTTCAGAAGATTTTTTGATGATGAATTCGGCGAACTATTTGACAGACAAAGAGAGTATACTCAAACATCACTTGGCTCAGGAGTAATTGTTGATTCTTCAGGTTATATTCTCACAAACTATCATGTGATAAAAGGTGCGGATGAAATCAAAGTAAAACTTTATGACAAAAAAGTTTTTGATGGAACAGTAATTGGTTATGATGCTAAAACTGATATAGCAGTAATAAAAATAAAAGCAAATGGATTACGTCCCATTAAATGGGGAGACTCTGATAAGCTAAAAGTTGGTGAAACAGTAATAGCAATTGGAAATCCCTATGGACTTAGTCTTACAGTAACAAGCGGAATTGTAAGTGCTACAGGCAGAGCAAATGTAGGAATATCCGACTATGAAGACTTTATTCAAACAGATGCAGCAATTAATCCTGGAAACTCTGGTGGACCCTTAGTTAATGTTAGGGGCGAGCTTGTTGGTATAAATACTGCAATATTCAGCACCACTGGAGGATATCAAGGAATTGGATTTGCCATACCAAGTAACATGGCAAAAGTGGTCATGGATAGCCTGATAAAAAACAAGAAAGTAATTCGCGGATGGCTTGGAGTAACAGTTCAGGACCTGGATACTGAAATGGCAAAAGCATTAAAACTTAAAGAAATAAAGGGTGCGGTTGTAACTGATGTTCAGGAAGGTAGCCCCGCAGAAAAAGCGAAAATTATGAT
Organism: Thermodesulfovibrio yellowstonii DSM 11347; assembly: GCF_000020985.1. NCBI lineage: Bacteria > Pseudomonadati > Nitrospirota > Thermodesulfovibrionia > Thermodesulfovibrionales > Thermodesulfovibrionaceae > Thermodesulfovibrio > Thermodesulfovibrio yellowstonii. The sequence continues at coordinate 169,034 of NC_011296.1, read as the reverse complement.
GAAGGATATTATCATAAACTTTGATGGAAAAGAAGTTGAGGACGCTGCTCATCTTAGAAATCTTGTGGTAAGCACTCCTCCAGGAAAAACAGTAAATATTGAGATAATAAGAGCAGGCAAATATTATACAATACCTGTTACTATCGGTGAACTTCCAGCAGAACAAAAGGTTTCTGCGTCAGAATCAGTTCTGTCAGGTATTTATGTTGAGAATTTAACAAATAATCTAAGAAGTCAGTTAAAGATTCCTAAAAAAATTAATGGAGTTGTTATAACATCCATTGACCCAGGTTCACCTGTTGAGGGACTATTAACAAGAGGCGATGTAATTATAGAAATCAACAATGAAAAAATTAATAATACTAAAGATTTTGCAAGAGTAGCCAAAAAAGCTAAAACAGAGGCTATTGTCTGGTTTTATAGACAGGGAAGAGTATCATATATTACGATTAATATCGGACAATAATTGAATATGTAAAGATTTATGGAGGAAAAGACGTTCGGCTACTCTTTTCCTCCATAAAAAGTTACAGAGACTCCTTTGAGGTTATCTGCACCACCTCTTTAATATGTTTATCTATGATTTCTGGCAAGAAAGGTATGTCAAGGTTTAAAAATCCACTTGTAATAAGGCTTGTTGCCTCATCCTTTGTCATGCCCCTTGACATAAGATACTCAACCTGTTCTTCTGATATTGGTCCAATAGAGGCTTCATGAGAAAGGTCTGCTCTATCAGCTCCGTGAGAAATAAGTTGAGGAATTGCATAAATTGAAGCATCATTAGAAAATATAATTCCTCTACAGTCAAGTCTTCCCATACAGTAATTCTGTGTTTTTGCTATTAAGTCACCCCTTGAATAAATTACACTTTTATGGTCTGCTATGGTTCTTGCTAAGGATTCACCTTTTGTGTCCTTTCCCTCAAAAATTATTTTTGAACCAAGGTCTATGTATGAATCTTTGAGTCCATAAATAACAGTATTAAATCTTGCAGAGGCTCTATCACCTTTAAGGTAAACAGTGGGGAAAGATTGAATTGATTTAACAGGTTTAAGAAGTGCATAGTTATTTACATATACACCATCTTCTTCAACCATAACTGAGGTTCTTGGACGGACATAAAAGTTTTCTGCCCAGTTGTGAATCATAGTAAAGAAAAGCTTTCCACCTTTTTTAACATAAAACTCTGATATGCCCAGATGTATTCCTACTGCATCTGCCTTTGAAAGCGTACACCCTGTGATTATGTGTAACTCTGCTCCTTCTTCAACTATTACAATATTATGAACATTCTGACTTATATATCCTTCAGCAATCATTAAACAAGTCTGAAGAGGATAATCAAGCTTCTGCCCTGGTAGTATTCTTATAAAATAACCATGTGTAGGATTTAGAGCTACCTGAGCAGTGTATTTGTCAGTGTCAGGCTGAACAATCCTCCAGAAGTAATCCTCAAGCCAATCATAGACCTCTACCGCTTCATTGGTGCTCATAAGTTCCACTTTCCCTTCATAAAGCTTACTTAATCTCTTATAAACCACTGAGTGATCCATCTGCACGTAACTTCCAGAGCGTTCCTTTTCCTCTACATCAACTCCAGCCATTAAAGCTGCTTCTTTGGCAAGTTCTGGTAAAAGTTCAAGGCTTTCAATTTTACCTCTTTCAATATGTTTTTGAAACTGATTTAAATCAATATCTTCACCATATAGAGCTGTTTTATTTAATGCTTTTTTTGCTCTATCCTGAATTTGTTTTATATATTTTTTGCTTACTGGCATGTGAAACACCTCCTGTAACCATTTTTCTTTATCTCTGAGAGAATATCTCTTGGATTACCTCTACACTGAAGTTTACCATTTAAGAGTATATAGCCTTTGTCTGCATTTATATAATCAAGTATATAGCCTGTATGAGTGATTATAATAGCACTTTTCTTTGGGTCCTTTATTCTCTGACCTCTGCCAAGAAGTTGATTTGTTATCTCTCCGATTAATACTATATTTTCAAGGTCAACGCCTGATTCAGGTTCATCAATAAAAACCAGTTCAGGCTTTTGCATAAGAAGTTGAAGCAACTCTGCTCTTTTTACCTCACCACCTGAAAAACCATCATTTACATCTCTGTCTAAGTGACTGATAAGGTTAAGTTTTTCTGCATACTGAAGAATTTCTTCTTCTTTTATACCATTACCAACTATATTAAGAAGTTTCTTCAGACTCACTCCTCTTACCACAGGTGGTCTTTGAAAGGATATGCCCATTCCGAGTTTTGCTCTTTCAGATACATCCATATGTGTTACATCAACACCTTTAAAGATTATCTTACCCTTTTCTATTTTATATTTTGGGAAACCCATCAAAGTCATTATAAAAGTTGTTTTTCCAGCTCCATTTGGTCCAAAAAGCACAGCTATCTCTCCATAATCCATAGAGAAATTAATATCCTCAAGAACCTTTCTTCCTTCTACAGATACATGGAGGTTTTTAACTTTTAACATCTCTCCCATTTTTACTCCTCCATCGGTTTTTAAGGTTTGTATCATCTTTTTTCCTCCTTTTTTAAATTACACCTTGGGTCAGGTTTTCTATGTGTTCCATAGTGAATAATGCTATGGGCAATGCATCCACTCCTGCATTCTTCATAATAATTACATATTTTATTATGGCATATATTACCATCGTAAGTTTTGAAAATTTCAAGTTTGGGTGATGACAAAATCTCTGAAAGAGAATCTTTGAAGATGTTTCCAATTTTATATTCTTCAAATCTTGCAAGAAGATAACAGGGATAAACAGAACCATCAGACATTATGGTAATTTTCTCTGTGCCTGCAGGACATCGGTAATTTGAGTTACCTCCAATAAAACCTTTACAAAATACAGGTTTAATTTGAGGAAATAAATTCTCATATTCCTTTATCTTATTCATGAATTCATAGAATGGCATGGAATTCTTTAAGTCCCTTTCTTTCAGAGCATCCATGTAGATAAAATAATATTTAATTCCAGATGTTTTTGCAAATTCTAAAAGGTTCACATCAGGCAAGCTTTCTTTGCTTATTACGCTCTTTATCCAAAGTTTACAATCTTTTATGATTTGCAGTAAATCCTCCGCTGGTGATTCATTGATTGATACACCTACTTTGACACTTCCTTTGTCAAAAGTTTTGAGAAAATTTTTTAGCTCATTTATAAATGTTCCGTTTGTGCTTATTGTAACCTCTATATCTTTTTCTATAGCCTTTTTTACTAACTTATTCAGAGATTTATATAGAAAGGGTTCACCACCTAAAATATCAAGGCTATTTATTTTATTTTCCCTTAAAATAGCTATAAATCTTCCAATTCTTTCTTCAGGAAAATCATGATAGAAAAGTCCCTGGCTAAAACAGAATGCACAACTTTTATTACATCTCAATGTCGGGAAAAATTGGACATATTCAATCATTTTTTAAAAGTTCTTTTGTAGCATATTTAACTTTTTCTAAAGCTACTAAATCCTTTAATATTGCTCCAGGTTCATCATAACCCAAATATGACAGAGTCTTATGCTCTCTAACATCTATTGTCCGTAAAAAAGCCTTTAAAGTTGCCTCAGCACAGGTTATACCAATTTCTCCTTTTTTCATGCCTCCCACAAGCATTAAAAGTGCCTTTTTTTTAATAGGCTGCGGAAAGATTTTTTTTAAAATATATTTTTCATACCAAAGGCTCTGACACCTATCAATAAGGAGTTTAAGCTGGGCAGGGACTCCAAAAAAAAATATGGGAGAGGCAATAATAATTCTTTGAGCTTCTCTCAAAAGAGGATAAACTTTATCCATATCATCACGGAGTATACATTGTCCAGTGTCCCTGCATCCATCACAGGCAGTGCATCCAGAGATGTTTAATTCGCAAGGTTTTATAATGGTCAGTTCATGTTTTTTTCCATTACAGAGTTTTATTGCTTCCTCAAGCAAAATTTCCGAATTTCCCTTTCTTGGTGAGCCGAGTATGGCAAGAATTTTCATTTTTTAGGAAAAGCTCCCTCCAAATAGGAGGGAGTAAAGGTTTTTATTCAATTTTTTTATACATTTTCTTTGGAGAACCGCAAACAGGACACTTATCTGGAGGTTCTCCTTCAACTGTATGCCCACATACCTGACAGACATAGTAGTCAGTATCCAGTTTTTTATCAATGTTTTCAAGAGCTTTTTTAAAAAGTTCGGCGTGTATCTTTTCCACTTCATTGGCATAGTAAAAGCTTCTTTTTGCCTGTGTCTGACCTTCTGCTTCAGCTTCTTTAAGCATTGGTGGATACATGCTTTCAAATTCATATGTCTCACCTTTTATAGCTTCTTGAAGATTTTCCTTCGTGCTCTTTATCCCACCAGCTGCTTTAAAGTGATTCATTGCGTGAACTGTTTCTGCATCAGCAGCTGCTTTGAATAATTTTGCTATTCCTATATAACCTTCTTCCTCAGCTTTCTTTGCAAAGGCAAGATATTTTCTGTTTGCCTGAGACTCTCCTGCAAAAGCTTCCATTAAATTTTTAAGTGTTTTTTCCATTATTGCGCCTCCTTTTAAAATTTTGCATGATACTCCTTTAAAGCCTTGCCAAAGGCTATGCCAAATTCATAGCATTTATTTAGCTCCTCCTCTGAAGGTTTGTATAAAACCCTTATGCCTGGTTCAAACAACTCAAGTTTCATTGCCTTTGCATATTCAAATATATCTTTTACTGCCTCACCTGACCATCCATAGCTTCCAAAAGCAGAAAAGAGTCTGTTTTTTGGTCTAAGCCCCTTAAGATAGGTAAGAAAATCAGCTACTGATGGGAAAATATTATTATTCAAAGTAGGTGAACCTACAATCACTCCTCTGTATTTCCAGATTTCTTTTATAGCTACGCTTTTTGGAGTACTACGAAGTTTAATAATTTTAACAGGGATACCTTCAGCCTCAAGTCCCTTTGCAATAGGGAAAACCATCTGTTCAGTACTGTGCCACATGGTGTCATAGACAATTACTGCGCCAAGTTTTGCTTTTGCTTCCACCATATCGGAATATAAACTTATAACTTTATCTATATGGGAGCGCCAAATAACTCCATGGTCAGGAGCAATCATTTCAATTTCAACTCCGGACTTTTTAATCTCTTCAATCTTTGCTTTAATAACATTTCCATAGAGCATTAAGATATTGGCATAGTAGTCAATAACCGAATCCTCAAGCTCATCCATTGAGCGATTATTTATAAATTCATCATCAAATCTCTCAACAGAGGCAATGTGCTGTCCAAAAGCATCCTGACTGATGAGAATTTTTTCTTCTTTGATATAGGTAAACATTGAATCTGGCCAGTGCATCATCGGAGTTTCAATAAAATGAAGGGTTCTTTTACCGATTTTTATATGGTCTCCTGTTTTGACTGTATTGACTTTATATTTAGAAAGATCAATAAACTTGCTCAGTCCTTTTTTGCCTTTCTCTGTTATATAAATATTGGCTTGTGGAGTATATTCAAGAATTTTTTCAAGTCCTGTGGCATGGTCATTTTCAATGTGGTTTATGATAATATTTTTTATTTTTTGAGGCTCAAGTATTCTTGTAATGTTTTCTATGGATATATGAACAAAGTCAAGATGGACCGCATCAAGCAGAGTTGGCTCTTCATCAACTATAAGATAGTTGTTATAGCTTGTACCACGAGGAGTTTCATAACCATGAAAATCCCTTATTGCCCAGTCAACAGCACCTACCCAGTAAATTCCATTCTTTAACTCTACAGGCTTCATTGTTACTCCTCAAGAAGGGAACTAAATTTATCAAGATGGAGTTCCTCTTCTTCAAGAATCTGCTCAAAAAGCTTTCTTGTTACATAGTCTTCCTCTTTCTCAGCAAGCTTTATAATTTCTTTATAAAGAGCAACAGCTTCTTCCTCAGCTTTTTTATCAAGATTAAGCATTTCTGTTAGATTTTTTCCAATAGTGATTGGATCTGGCTGTGTAGTGGGAATTCCTCCATAAAAGGATATTCTTTCAGCAATTTTTTCAGCATGTAACATCTCATTGATTGCAAACTGTTTCAATAAAGCACCAACTGGCTCTGCTTTAATTCCTTTTGCTAAAACGTGCTGCCACATATACTGAATGCTTACCTGAAGTTCTCTTGCTACAGCTTTCTGTAGTTTACTCATAAGCTCATTGCTTATCATGAGGCACCTCCTGCTTTAGTTTATTTAAACGTTTACTATTTTTTAATGTTTAAATTCTTCTAAGGAGCCTCTGCTTCCACAGGAAGGACATTTTTGGGGTTTATGTTTAGCTGTTCTTATTGCGCCACAATTTGTGCATTTGTATTCTTTAAAACCAAGCCTTAAATCTTCCTTATTTTTGCACTGAGGGCATAAAACATAAATTTTTAAACGAGCATCAAGAATTTGAAAATCTGGTATATAGGTGCTTAATTCTGGAAGTTTAATATCAGAAAAAATATCAAAAACTTTCTTACACTTTACACATATAGCATGATGATGGGTAGTAATGTCTGGATCAAATCTTCTTTTTTCAGGATCAATATGTATTTCTTTAATTTTTCCTGTTTTCTTAAGAAATTCAAGAACATTATAAACTGTTGCAACAGACATAGTAGGAAAGTCTTTAGAAAGAGCAGCATAAATATCTTCTGCTGATGGATGTTCTTTATTTCCATCAAGATATTTCAAAATTGCAAGTCTTTGAGGTGTCCATTTAATTTTCATTAGAATAATTTTAAACAAAAAATTATTTATTTGTCAAATCAAACTCTTTTTCAGGAATGACAATTTTTACCTTTGTTCCCTTCTCAACTTCACTCTCAATTTGAAGTTGCCAGCCATGAGCTAAAACAAGGTGTTTAACTATAGCCAATCCAAGCCCTGTTCCACCAAGCTGTCTTGAACGAGCTTTATCAACTCTGTAAAATCTTTCTCCTATTCTATGAATATGCTCTTTTGGAATACCAATTCCTGTATCCTCAACTGAAATAACTCCTTTTGAGTTTTCCTTGAAAAATCTGACTTTTACAAAACCTTTCTCAGTAAACTTTATTGCGTTATCTACAAGATTTATCATTATCTGCGACATTCTGTATTGATCTGCATAGATAGCTGTTTCTGGAGGAATCTCTTTTTGAAGTAAAACTCCTTTTTTTTGAGCTTTATCTTTTAGTATTTGAAATACAGAGCTTATAAGCTCATCCAGAACAATATTTTCTTTTTCAATTTTTATATCGCCAAATTCTATCCGAGAAAGAGTTAAAAGGTCTTCTACAAGCGCATTTAGCCTATCTGCTTGATTCTTAATAATTTCTATAAATTTTTTAGAATTTTCTTTGTCATTAATAGCTCCATCAAGAAGAGTTTCTGCATAACCTTTTATAGCAGTAACAGGAGTTTTAAGTTCGTGCGAAACATTCGCAACAAAATCTCTTCTTACATTTTCAAGTTGTTTAAGACGGGTTATATCATGAAGAAGAATTATCAAAAAAGAAATTGTTCCTTCTGAGTCAACTACAGGCATTGCTTTAGCAAGAAGATAAATATCCTTTCCTGCTTTCTTGAGTGTAATCTCCTCTGCTAAATCCTCTTTTTTACTTATAGATGAACTTATAAGATTGATTAAATCTATGTTCCTTATAACCTCAATTACCAGTCTTCCTTCGGGAGGTTCATCTATTTTTAAAATATCTTTAAAGCTTTGATTGGCAAGCATTATATATCCTTTGGGATCAATAATAAGAAGTCCCTCTGTTATTGATTTTAGAATTGTTTCAAAACTTTGAGGAGACTTTACTATTGAAAAATCATAAGAATGCTTCTGGGCTTTTAAATCCTGTATTTTTAAGGAAAGAGTTTTTATCTTGCCTATAAGTATGAAAATTACAAGAATTAAAACAAGAATTATAAATATAGATATTTCCATTGAGATTAACCCTCTATGTAATATCCAATTCCGCGAAGTGTTTTTATATACTCTGGATTATCTGGATAATCTTCAATTTTTAAACGAAGTCTTCTTATATGAACATCCACGGTTCTTGGATCTACATAAATATCCTGCCCCCAAACAGCATCAAGAAGATGGTCTCTGCTAAAAATTTTGTTAGGTCGTTCTGCAAGATACAAAAGAAGCTTAAACTCAGTTGCTGAAAGTCTCTTGGGTTGTCCTTTTACTGTTACTAAATATTTTTCCTTATCTATAATTAAATCTTTTATTTTGATAATCTGATTATTAGAAACAGCCGGCAATGTTCTTCTCATAACAGCTTTAACTCTTGCTATTAACTCTCTTGGGCTGAAAGGCTTGGTAATATAATCATCAGCTCCTGTCTCAAGACCTGTGATTTTGTCAAATTCTTCACTCTTTGCAGTCACGATTATTATTCCTGTCTTCTGCATATTTGAATTGTTCCGTATGATTTTACATATCTCAAGCCCTTGAATTCCTGGTAACATCAGGTCAAGAATAACAAGGTCATAAACAGTTTCTCTCAATTTTTTTAATGCTGTTTCTCCGTCTAATGCTATTGAGATATCATATTTTTCTTTTTTCAGGCTATAAGCTATTAACTCTGCAATTTCCTTTTCATCTTCTACAATTAGAATTTTCTTACTCATTAAGAACCTTTTTTAAATCTTCTCCTGAAATTTCAAAGTTTATTTTCATTTTTCCAATACTGTCTGGGATAACCATTCTGATTTTTCCTTCAATGTTCTTTTTGTCAAGCAAAATAGTTTTCAACATCGCTGATGAATCCATATTAATGGGTAAATTTACAGGAAGTCCAAACTCTTTCAAAATATTTCTAATTTTTTCAAAATCTTCCTTATCAAGAAAACCAAGCATACTGGATAACTTCGCCTCATGAACCATTCCAATTGATATTGCTTCTCCATGAAGATATGAACTGTAACCTGTCAAAGTTTCAATTGCATGACCAATTGTATGTCCATAATTCAGAATAGCTCTTAATGCGCTTTCCCTTTCATCTTTTGAGACCACCTCTGCCTTTATTTCACAAGCTCTTTTAATTATTGAAATAAGTATGTCTTTATCTTTCTTTAAAATTTTTGTCCTGTTTATTTCAAGAAATTCAAAAAATTCTTTATCCCATATAACTCCGTATTTTATAACTTCTGCGAGTCCTGAAATAAACTCTCTCTCAGGAAGACTCTCCAACGTATCAACATCAATCCATACTAAGGATGGCTGCCAAAATGTTCCAATCATGTTTTTACCGAGAGGATGATTAACAGCTGTTTTACCGCCTACAGAGCTGTCAACCTGAGCAAGTAGTGTTGTTGGAATCTGAATATATGAAATACCGCGCATATAAATTGATGCAACAAAGCCTGTAATGTCTCCAATTACGCCTCCGCCAAGAGCAATAAGAAAAGAACCCCTGTCAAATCCAAATTCAAGAAGTTGCGTAAGAATATGATACGCCCAGAAATAGTCTTTGTAATGCTCTCCATCAGGGATTAAAATTACAAAAGGTTCAAATCCTTCTTTTTGTAAAGAAGAAATAACTTTTTGCCCATAAAGCTCTGAAACCTTAGGATTGCTTATGATACCGATTTTCTTGCTTATTGAAAATCTGAGCAATCTTTCCCCAATAAGAGAGAGATTTCCTCTGTCAATGAGAATTTCATAACTACGCTCCCCAAGTTCAACTCTAAGTTTTTCCATTACTTAACCTCTCATATTCTTTAATTATTTTCTCAGCCACTTCCTCAGGAGTTAGTCCTTCAGTATCAATACAAAAGTCAGCTTTTTCATAAAGAGGCATTCTCTTCTGAAGAAGTTCTTTTATTCTTTCTTCTGGATTTTCAACCTGAAGAAGGGGTCTATTTGTTGTCTGTTTCAATCTTTCAAAAATAACATTTTCCGAAGCTCTAAGGCAAAAAATTACTCCATCTTTTTTAAGCCTCTTCATATTTTCATCTCTTAAAACAACACCTCCTCCTGTAGCAATAACTTGCCTTTTTTTTGGGGTTATCAGTTTTATCATTTCTTCTTCTATGTCTCTGAAACGGGACTCTCCAAATTTTGAAAAAATTTCAGAGATTTCCATTCCTGTAGCTTTTTCAATAACTTCATCAACATCAACAAAGTCAAAGCCGAGCTTTTTTGCTACGAGTTTACCAACAGAGGTTTTCCCTGTACCCATAAATCCTATAAGAACTATGTTTTTCATGTTAAAATTAAACTATGCAATATTATTATACTAAAAATATTATAGTTGCAGGGCTTTTGGTATTTTTACTGTTCTTTATTTTTACCTCTGCTTGTGCAAAAAAGGAAAGTGATTATTGTATAGTTACAGAAGTCAATGATGGTGATACTTTAACTATTGTTACAAACTCTGTCTTAGGAATATTTGTTAGAACTGAAAAAGTCAGGTTAATTGGAATAGATGCGCCAGAACTTGCTCAAGAGCCGTGGGGCAGAAAAGCTAAAAACTATTTAAAAAAACTCGTCAAAGAAAGTGACATGCGGGTAAAAATTGAGCTTGATGTCCAACACAGAGATAAATATGGAAGGATTCTGGCATATTTGTGGGATAAAAATGGAAATATGATTAACTATATGATGATAAGAAATGGATATGCTATGGTGTATACTATTCCACCGAATGTAAAATATGTAGAGTTATTTGTAGAGGCTCAGCGACTTGCCAGACAAGAGAAAAAAGGCATTTGGGGCAAAGACGGACTAACTGAGAAGCCTTCAGATTGGAGAAAACAGCATCCAAGAAACTAAATCATATATCTCTGTCTTTTAAGGTAGTTTTTAACCTCCTCTCCTTCTGTTTCAAATCCTCTCTTTCCCATTGCACCATAGGTAAGTCTTTTGCCAAGTTCCACCCCTGGCTGATTGAAAGGATTTACACCATAAAGTAAACCAGCCATGGCAGTTGTTATCTGAAGAAATTGGAAAAGTTGACCAATTATAAAGGAATCAATTTTGGGTATTATGATTTTCATGTTAGGTTTTTTGTTCATCCTTAAAGCCATTTCTGTAGCAAGTTGTTCTGTATTAATCAACTCTTCAAGAGTATGTCCGCCAAGATATCTTAATCCTTCAATATCATGAAATTCCTGAGGAATCTCTTCCTGAAATCCATGATTATCAATAGAAACAAATAAAATAACTTTATCTTCAGGTCCTTCCATCCACAACTGAAGCTGAGAATGCTGGTCAGTTGTTCCCAAAGATGGGTACGGAGTAGTTCCTTTTCCTTCTTTACCAAGGCTTTCTGCCCAAAGCTGGCAGAACCATTCAGACATTGTCTTAAGTCTATCAGAGTAAGGAAGAAAAACTAAAACTTTTCTGTTTTTTAATTTATCCATAAGATAAAGACAGGATGCAAGATATGCCATTGGATTTTCATTCAAATTTTCTCTATAAGCTCTTTCTGATATCTCCTTTGCTCCTTCTAATAATTCTTCACTTTTTATTCCTATGACCTCTGATAGAAGAAGTCCAACAGGTGTTAAAACCGAGTATCTGCCCACAACATTTTTTGGAATTTCCAAAGAAGGAATTTCATACTCATCTGCAATCATTTTTAAATTCCCTTTTTCAGAGTCTGTGGTAAAAATAAAATGTTGTCTTACATCAAGTTTCCTGTCCCTTATCATTCTCCAGAAAAGTAAAAATGAAGCCAATGTTTCCGCAGTGCTTCCAGACTTTGAGATTACATTTATGAGAGTTTTCTTTAAATCAATAATCTCTATAATGTATTTGAATGTAGCAGGATCAACATTATCATAAATAAAAACTCTATTTTTTTTTCTAAGATTGTTAAAAGGACTTAATGCTTCAAGCAAGACTCTGGGACCAAGAGCACTTCCACCAATTCCAAGAACAATAAAATATTCATAATCTCTTGCTTTTTTTGCAAGCTCTTTAATTTGGGAAGTATCTTGAAATGGTAAATTTATAAAATCAAGCTCTTTATATGGTTTTTTAGACAAAAGCGATATAGATTTTTTTGCTTCATTCTCTATTTCAATAAGAGAAAGACCATTATGACCTATTTCTTCTGTTAGAATATTTGAAAAATCAAGTCTTATCACGTTTGCCTCCTTTCTTTGAAAAATAGGCAACAACAAAGACTATAACCACTGATAAAATAACAATCATGGCTAAAACCTTTGTAAGCTTGAATGCCATCATTACAAGGAGCGCAAGCGCAAGAAGAAGATAAAGCTTCCAGCTCAAGATCTTTGCCTCCGAATATACAAGTAAGCTTCTTTTGTAGAAATAATCAAAATAGCTATAAAACCTATCAATAATCCTTTAATGTTGAACCAGCCCTTAATTGCAATAAACCAGAGAAATAAAAAAATAGCCCCCAGTTTGAGGTAGCTTAACCCAATTACAGTAAGCTGAAACATAGGTTTTCCAAAAAATTTCTTTACAGCCCATGCAAGTTCTCTCAAGCTAAGCCAACTAATAAACCCTCCAAGAATGACGTTAAAAGCAACTATCTCATTCTGCCATAGAAGATAAGCTGCTATGGCAAGAACTGGCACTAAAATGAAAGTTTGCTTATTGACCCTCTTTATTACTTCCCTGTCCATCTGCCCTGTTCACCTTCCTTATAAATCTAAAAATTTCTTTTACACCTGCTACAAATCCAGCAGCTAAAAAAATAAGAGAAAACAATGGAAAAGTTTTATGAAAGACAAATTTATCTATTAGATATCCAAGTATTGCTCCTATAATTACACAGAGAACAAAATTAATTCCTAAAGCCGAAGCCTCAAGAATTACTTTAAAAATAGATTTTTTAGGACTTTCTTCACTCACTGACATCCTCACATTCTGATAATACAAACTCTTTGAGAGAATATGCAACTTCTTTGTAAAAATCTGTATTCGCCTTTTCATATAAAGCATCACAGAAAAGAGGTATCCACTCACAGAGTCTTCTTGCAAACTCTATTTGTAAATCTTTTAAATTTTGTTCAATTAAATAACTCATAAAAAGCAACTCCATTGAAATGTGATCTGGGGGGAGGTCTATTTCTTCATCTATTGCAACTCCTGCTGTCCAGTAAAAATGTTGGACATCATCAAGACTACGATTTATTGGAATATCTTTATAAAGTTCAGCTTTGTAATAGGCTTCATAGTTTGGTAGATTATCATTGATAAATAAATGTATAAAATCCTCGCATATTTCTTCATATGTATCTTTAATTTCTACTTGAGCAAACTCTTCAAATTGCTCAATATGCTCAATATGGGGAATATTCATAAAAAGATAGGCAAAAAGCCTATAAGCTTCTGCTCTTTCTTCATCAATATAGTCTAAAAAATTCATAGCTTTTTAAATATTTTGTAAGCTGCCTGCACAGTTTTTTCTATATCCTTTTCACTATGTGCAAGACTTATAAATCCTGCCTCAAACTGAGATGGAGCAATATAAACTCCTTTTTGTAGCATCCCTAAGAAAAACTGTTTAAATTTTTCTGTATCTGAAGTCTTCGCTGTTTTTGCATCTATAACTTCATTTTCTGTAAAATATGTGCAGAACATTGTTCCTGCTCTATAAAATTTCACATTTATTCCTGCTTGCTTGGCTGAATCTTTCAGTCCCTCTTCAAGATATTGCATTGTTTTTTCAAGTCTTTTATATACAGAAGCTTTTGAAAGCACCTTTAAAGTCTCAATTCCAGCAGTCATTGCAATAGGATTCCCTGAAAGTGTACCTGCCTGATAAACTCCGCCATCTGGTGCAACAAGTGCCATTATTTCCTTTTTGCCTCCATATGCACCTACAGGAAGTCCTCCTCCAATAACTTTACCAAGACATGTAAGATCAGGCTTAACTCCATAGTATTGTTGTGCTCCACCAAAAGAAACTCTAAATCCTGTCATTACTTCATCAAAAATAAGAACAATCCCATATTTTTGAGTCTCATTCCTTAAAACTTTCAAAAACTCATCCTTAGGAAGAATACATCCCATATTTCCCACAACTGGTTCAACTATCACACAGGCAATATCTTTCCAATGTTCTTTTAATGTATTTTTGAATGTGTTTATATCATTAAAGGGTAGGACAATTGTTTCTGAAGTATATGATTGAGGCACGCCGAGACTGTCAGGAATACTAAATGTAGCACCTCCCGAGCCTGCTGAAACCAGAAGTCCATCAACATGACCATGATAGCATCCTTCAAACTTTATAACTTTGTTCCTTTTTGTAAATCCTCTCGCTACTCTTATTGCTGACATTGTTGCCTCTGTGCCTGAATTAACAAAACGAAGCTTTTCTATAGAAGGAAATGCTTTTTTTACAAGAGTAGCAAGCTTTATCTCAAGTTCAGTTGGTGCGCCATAGCTTGTTCCTTTTTCTATGGCTTTCTTTAATGCTTTAACAACAGATGGATAAGCGTGTCCAAGAATCAGAGGTCCCCATGAAAGAACATAGTCTATGTATTCATTCCCATCAACATCATAAATTTTTGAACCCTTTGCTTTTGCTATAAATAAAGGATTTCCACCTACTGCCTTAAAAGCTCTTACAGGACTATTGACTCCTCCTGGCATGAGCTTTAAAGCTTGTTTATAAAGTTTCTTGGATTTTGTTGTCTTCATTTTTACCTCCAAGTATCGTTTATTTCAATAAAAATACCAGAAAAAACAACAAAATCGCAAATTATGTTATAATTTTTCATGTCTAAAAGAGCGCTTGTTATAGAAGATAATGAATTAGTTAGAGAAACTTTAAAGGCACTGCTTGAATTTCTAAATTTTGAAGTAATTACTGCTGAGAATGGAGAAATAGCATTAGAAAAATTCGTCTCTCAACTTAATTCAAACAATTTTTTTGATGTTATATTAGTTGACCTTGTTATGCCAGGGATGTCAGGTAAAGAAGTCATACAGGAACTAAAGAAATATGACCCTAATGTAAATGCTTTAATATCAAGCGGATACTTTAATGATTCATCAATTGTTGAGTATGAAAAATTAGGCTTTAAGGGTGTCCTTAACAAACCCTATACACTTGAAGAACTTAAAGAAGTTCTGAAGAAATTAAATCTTATCTGATGCTGGAATATATATTCTGAAAGTTGTTCCAATCTCTGATATGCTTTCAACCTCTATTTTACCCCCAGATTTTTCTATAACGTTTTTTACAATGCTCAATCCAAGACCTTTTCCTTCTTTTTTCATTGTAAAAAATGGGTCAAAAATTTTATCTATATATTCCTTAGGAATACCCGGACCTGAATCTGTAATTGTCAGGCAAACATAGTTTCCTTTCTTTAAATCTTTAAGTTCGCCATCATTGATATAATTTTGTATCTTTATTTTTATATTTCCTTTATCCTCCATAGCCTGTCTTGAATTCATTATAATGTTTTGAAATACTCTATAAAGCTGCGCAGCATCGGCATAAACAGGCAATATTGAAGGTTCTGATTCAATAGTAAACTCTATTGCCGTTCCATTTAAAACAAATTCAGTAGAACTTTTAACAATGTCTTCAACATTTAATTTTTCTTTCTTTAATATAAAATCAGGACTTAAATCCTTCATTTGTTCAATAATTGTATTCATTATTTTTGTAACTTCAAGCATTATCTCTATATTTTCTTTTTTATCCTCTGATTTTTCAAGCTCCTTAAGCAAGGAAAGATTCCCAGTAAGAACCATTAAATAATTACTAAAATCATGAACAATTCCTGCTGATATCTTTGTGAGTATATCCATTCTTTCCAATCTTTTTGAAAGCTCCTGCCTTTGAATTATTTCTGTAGCGTCCTTAATGGTTATTACATCACCAAATTTTATACCCTTTACCAATATCGGATTTTCTGTATAAATCACAGGAACCTCTTTTTCTTTTATCTGTAAAATCTTATATTCAGAGCCATTGTGTTCTTTAAAGGTTAATAACTCATTTAGCTGTTTTCCAAAAGAGTCGTCTGAAACATCAAGAAGCCTTCTTGCTTCTTTGTTCATATACTTGATATTTCCTGAAGAATCAGTATAAATAAATCCTGTATCAACTGAATCAAAAGCTGTTCTTTTTTCTTCCACTTCCTCAGCGAGATTAAGAAAAATAGTTCTTAATCTATCAAGGCTTCTTATGGCAAAAGAATGAGAAATAAAAGCAAAGATGATTAAAACAATATAGGAAATACCCTTAAATTTTTCATACAAAGAAAGATTTAGAAAACTTGCAAGCCACCAATCATTAGTAATCTCATACTTAACAATCTGCCATCTACGTCCCTTAAAATCTTCAAATATGTCATTATCAATCTTTTTAAAACCTGCAGGCAGGAGTCTATCATTTCCGAATATTTTTTCTTCGTAAACCTTTTTAAGCTCTTCAGGTGAAACACTAAAAAGCATCCTATTTTTGAGTTCCTGTTTACCTATAAGAATACCTCCAGAAGAATGCATCATAAAGGCATTTTCAATATCAATCTCTTTCTTAAAATTTTTGCTTATATCAAACTGCAAAACAAGCACTCCGATTATATTACCCCTATCATAAACAGGGTAAGAAATTCTTATATCATCCCTTTTTGTATAAATTCCTCTTGCAATAAAAATTGAAAGTTTTCCTTGAATTGAATCTTTAAAATACTTCCTGAAACTCACATTTTGATTAATCATCTCTTTTCTATACTCAGTAGAGCAGGCTATTATATTTCCATTTTTATCAGTAAGCCAAACCAAATCCGTATCAAAAATTTGATTTAAATAGGAAAGGTATTTATTTAACTCTTCTTGCCCCTTTTTTATTCTTTTTTTTAATTCATTTGAAGATGCTTCAAATTTAACTAAATCGCTGTAAAAGGCTATTTTATCTTTAACTTCAAGAGAGATTCTCTGCATGTTTAGTTTTTTATGGTATGCATCCATATCTTTCATATCTTCAATATATTTTCCAGATAAGTAAATCAGAATAGAAAAGATTAAAACAAACATAAAAATATACAGAACATAGGCTTTAAATCTTTCTTCATACAAGGACATTGTTCTGAATGAGAGACTTAAAAAAACTAAAAAGGTAGCAAAAATATTAAGAAATAGTGACTGAGAAACTATATAACATGAAAGGCAAATAATATATAAGCCAAAAAAAATAAAAGGCAAAAGAGCTCCTTTTTTTATTAAAGAAGGTATAACTCTTGATGGTTTGTATTGGGAAAACTCCTCCTTATACCAAATATGAAAATAAGAAATACCTATCAGAAAAAGTCCTAAAAATATTAAAGTCTTATCCTGTTTGAATATAAAAAGAATAACAAAAATAATCGCCAATAAAAGATAATATAGTTTGAGATTGATAATAGTTTTGTAGGCATAAAAAAGAATTGCAGCAATTACTGCAATATTTGCAGCAATTAAATATAAATAATATCCGCCAATAAAGTTTTTGAATAAAATTATTGAATTAAGAATAGTATGTAAAAAAATGATAATAAAAAAATATCCAACAACTCTTTTATTAAAATTTGGCTCTATAATTTTACGCCAGAAAATAAGATAATAAAAAACAATAGAATGGAATAAGAGAAATGATACTCTTAAAAAATTAAATAAATCATCAAAAATTTGAGTATTCATCCTATCACTTCGTCAAATAAAGAAAGATTTTCTTCAGAAATTTTGAGATTTATATCTCTTGCTCTTTTTAAGTTTATAATTCTTAAAAATTTTTCTGCATCTTCTACTTCCAAATCTGATATTCTACCTGTTTTTAAAATATAAGAAGCCATCTCACCTGCTCTGTATCCCATCTGATAAAAATCAACAGATATACCACCAAAAAATCCAAGTTGAACAAACTCTCTGTTAATTGCAAGGTCAATTTTTTTAATTTTATCCGTCATTATTGATGCAATATCTGATATAGTTAATATTTTCTCATTTTTTATTGACATCACAAAAGGGAAATAAGCTACGATATCCTTTCTTTTATTTATTTCCTCTGAAGCTTTTATAAGTTCCTGAATTGAACCTACAGGGTATAAAACTATTCTATCTTTAAAATCCTTATTTTTAAGTTCATAGATAATTTGTTCTTTAAGTATATTACCCATAGAGTCGGTTGAATAAAGAATAGCAATTTTATCAATCTTGCCAACAAAAACTTCAAGCATTTCCATTTGCCTTAATACAAAAATTCTTTCATAAACACCTGTAAAATTTTTAATTGGCTTTCTTCCTTCTATAAAATGGTATTTTGTATTGTAATGCTCTGGAGTAAGATTTATGCCTGAAAATACAACAGGAATTTTATCTCCCATAAAATGCTTTGCTACGCATTGAAATGCTGCATCATCAGTAGTAAGAATCAAAGAAGGTTTTTGAGATTTAAAGCGTTTTGTGAAACCATCACATCTCTTTTCAAATTCCTGTTTAGAGATTCTTCTTGAATCAAAATAAATCTGTTCAATCTTTAAATCTGATATATTCTTTTTTAACGCATCAGTAACTCCCTCAACCTGGGGCTGACCGCATACATCTTTAGCATCATAACTTGAAAGAATAACTACAGTTTTTTGTTCCGAGCATCCAAAGAGAATAAAAAACGCAAAGATAATGACAGAAATTTTTAAAAAACTTCTCATGCCATATTTTATCAAAACTTCCTTGTATTTCAAAATTGTTATTTCAATATTACATACACTTTTTTAATATTTTTCAGCAGATTCTAAACTCCTCGCTTGGAATGATAAATTGTGGTAATAGAAAAAATAACATGAAAACATTGCCTGCTTTTAAAGAAATTATGGCAAATGTCATTTGAATTGTTTTATAATTTTAAGATTTTTCCTAAGGGAGAGTAAAAATGAAAATACCCATCTCTATTCCTGCTGAAACATTTAAAGTAAGAGCAATTGATATAGCGGTATTTTTTATTGTTTTAGGGATTCTTTCTTTTATTATATACATAGCTTCTGAATGGGGTACTCCTTATGAGAGAACAGTGGAAATAAATTTAAATCCTTCAAATATCCCACAATATGCTATTCAGTCTCTTGCAAGAATTTTTTTTGCCTATATATTGTCTTTAACTTTCTCCATATGGTATGGATATACTGCCTCAAGAAGCAAAATTCATGAGAAAATAATGATTCCTTTGCTTGACATTCTTCAGTCAATTCCTGTACTTTCCTTTTTGCCTGGTGTTGTTTTAGCAATGATAGCTCTTTTCCCTGGAAAAAGAATAGGGCTTGAACTTGCATGTATTCTTCTGATTTTTACAGGGCAGGTATGGAATATGACATTCAGCTTTTACCACTCCATAAGCACAATTCCAAAAGAAATGAGAGAAGTGGTAAAAGTTTTTAAATTCAATAAATTTTCTAAGTTTTTAAGGCTTGACCTTCCCTTCAGTGCTATAGGACTCATCTGGAACAGTATGATGAGCGTAGCAGGAGGATGGTTTTTTCTCATGGCATGTGAGATGTTTATTCTTGAAGATAAAGATTTTAGACTTCCTGGGATTGGTTCTTATATTCAAACAGCTGCAAATGAGGGAAATATTGAATATGTAATTTACGGACTGGGAACTATGATTCTTTTAATAATTATTCTTGATCTTTTTATATGGAGACCTCTTATTGTGTGGTCACAAAAATTCAGAATAGAAACAATTCCACCAGAAGAAGAAAGAGAATCTTTTGTATTAAATCTTTTTTCAGGTTCTATTTTCATTAAAAAAGTAGTAGATTTATTGAACAATACGATTAACAAAGTAGAAAAACTCAGTTACAGAAAATTTTCATTGTCAGGCAATCCTGTTGTAAATAGACTGAGTAAAATCATGGGAATTATTTCTCTAATAATTATTTTGTTGGTAATTATATGGGCTATTTTAAAAGCTGCTGGACTGGTTTCAAATATTAGTTTCAACGATATCATTACAATAATAAAAGCTGCCTTTTATTCACTACTAAGAGTCTTTGTGGCTTTATTGATCGCACTTGTCTGGACTCTTCCTGTTGGAGTTTATATTGGGCTAAATCCCAGAGCTGCCAAGATATTACAAAGCATTGTTCAGATAGCAGCAAGTGTTCCCGCTACTGCGGTGTTTCCTGTTATTCTTCTTTTTCTTATTAAACTTGGAGGAGGACTGGATATAGGTGCCATATTTTTAATGCTTCTTGGTACACAATGGTATTTGCTTTTTAATATAATTGCTGGAGCAAGTGCAATTCCTAAGGATTTAATTGAAATCTCCAGAGCTTATGGTGTAAAAGGTATCAGAAAATGGAAAACTCTAATACTTCCTGGGATATTTCCCTATCTTGTTACTGGATTGATTACTGCCAGCGGAGGAGCATGGAATGCTACAATTGTAAGTGAGTATGTTTCTTTTGGAGGAGAAATAATGCATACAGCAGGACTTGGTGCTTTAATAAGTCAGTCATCTGCTTCCGGAAATTTTGGACTTTTATTGCTTTCAACATGTTTTATGTCTCTAACTGTTGTTGGAATAAATAGATTGCTATGGAAAAGACTTTTTATTTTGGCTAAGACAAAATATGTTCTGGAGTAGTTATGGAAAAAGAGATTATTCTTGAAACCATAGGTATTAAAAAATCGTTTATGGTTGGTAAGGGAAGAGAAATTACTGTTTTGGAAGATATTAACCTGAAAATATACTCTGATGAGTTTGTTTCAATTCTTGGACAGTCTGGTGCAGGTAAATCAACACTTTTAAGAATAATTGCAGGACTTGTTGAACCAACTGAAGGGCAGGTTTTATACAAAGGAGTACCTCTCAAAAAAGCAAATGCTAAAATAGCAGTGGTTTTTCAGAGTTTTGCTCTTTTCCCATGGTTTACTGTTTTGGAAAATGTTAAAGTTGGACTTGTAGGCATTGGATTGAATGAAGAAGAAATACATGAAAAAGCAATTAAAGCAATTGACCTTGTAGGGCTTGATGGATTTGAAGATGCCTATCCAAGAGAATTAAGCGGCGGGATGCGACAGAGAGTAGGAATTGCGAGAGCACTTGCTGTGGAACCTGAGCTTTTACTTATGGATGAGCCTTTCTCAGCACTGGATGTTCTTACAGCAGACAATCTTCGTGGAGATATTATTGATTTATGGAAAGAGGGTAAAATGCCGGCAAAAGCCATTGTTCTTGTTACTCATAATATTGAAGAAGCTTTAAGTATGTCATCTCGGGCTGTTGTTCTTACTCATAATCCTGGAAAAATCAAAGCTGAGATTCCTCTTGAACTTCCATACCCAAGAGATAGAAATTCAAGGGATTTCAAATTTTTGTTAGATAAAATATACACTATTCTTATAAAATCACCTGAGGAAATTCCATTCCTTCTTGCGGCTGGTAGATATCAGTTTCTTCCCCATGCAAAAGTTGGTGCAATTGCAGGACTTATTGAGCTTGTTCATGATAAAGGTGGAAGGGTTGATATCTATGCTTTAAGTTCTGAATTAAGCATGGAAGTTGATGATATCTTTCCATTGATAGAAGCATCTGTAATACTTGACTTCGGAGAAGTGCGAGAAGGTGATTTTATTCTCACAGAAAAGGGGAAAAACTGGGCAGAAGCGGATACTCTTGAGAAAAAAGAAATATTCAAAGACTCTGCTCTGCAGAATGTTCAACTTATTAAACAAATTATGCAGGTTTTATCAACAATTTCAAAGCACAGAGTATCAGAGGAATTCTTTATTGATATTCTTAAAAATCATTTCACACCAGAAGAAGCATGGAATCAGCTTGAAACAGCCATAGACTGGGGAAGATACGCAGAACTGTTTGCCTATGATTATGACGCTGGAGAACTCTACCTTGAAGAACCTTCAACAATTGATATGTAAGCTTTCAGATTTACTCGGAATATTTCCTTTTTATTATAATTACAAAGGCGAACGTATTGATATCTCTTATGACACAAAAATCAAACTGATTTCAGCAATTGGAATTACTCCTGATGGAAAAAACATCATTAGCTGGATTAATTATTTTGAAAACAATTCTTGGAAAAATTGCTTAGAACCTGTCTATGTAGTTAAACAGGACCATTCAATATTCATTTATCTAAAAGAAAATCAAAAGCCCAGTCACATTGAAATTTCTCCATTCAAAGATTTAGGACAAGAAGGTGAAACTCTGAGTTTATTTTTAAATTTTGATATTATGAAAAAAGAGGAGCAGAGAGTTCTTGATGACGGAATATATTTTAAATACAATATCCCTGTTCCTTCGCTTCCTATTGGCTACTATAACATAACCGTTTTTTTTGAAAAATCAATTCATAAAAGCACTCTGATAGTTGTGCCTGAAAATTGTTTTGTTCCTTTTAAAAAGAAAACCTGGGGTTTACATCTTAATCTCTGGAGTTTAAGAGGAAATAAAAAAGAAGGAGATTTTTCACATCTAAAAAAAATTGCCGAATATATAAATTCTCTTGGAGGTTTTATAAGTATAAATCCTCTTCATTTAAATGATCCTGAAGATTTGTATGGTATAAGCCCCTATTCTGCCATATCAAGACAGTTTAATACGCCTCTTTATCTATCTAAAAGTCCTGTAAAAGAAAAAAATGAAGAGTTTTTTGATTATGCTTCTGTCTGGAAAGAAAAAATAGAAGCTCTCAGGATGGAGTTTGCAAAGTTTTATAAAGCTTACATTAACAAAGAAGATGAAGCAAAGAGATTCCTTGATTATAAAAATAAGCTATGTCCTGCTGTAAGAGAAGATTTACAGTACTTTTCAGTTTTTTGTTTCCTAAGAGAAAAATTCGGGAAAAACTGGCAAAATTGGGAAGAAAAATTTAGAAAGCCTGATAAAAATAATCTTTCCATGATTTATTCTGAATACAATAAAGATGTAGTTTTTTATGAGTATCTCCAATGGCTTATTGAAGATGAAATCGCAGAAATGAAAACCTATCCAATCTCTCTTGATCTTGGTTTTGGTTCAATTAGGTCAAGCTTTGATGTTTGGGTCAATCAGGAACTTTATGCAATTAAGGCAGAATATGGTGCACCACCAGATGACTTTAATCCTAAGGGACAAAAATGGGGATTTCCTCCTTTAATTCCTTTCAGATTAAGAGAAAAAGCCTATATGCCATTTATAAAACTTTTAAAAGCCAATATGAAGACAAAATTGCTCAGAATTGACCATGCACTTGGACTTTTTAGAGCTTTCTGGATACCTGAAGGAACAACTCCCTATGAAGGCGCATATATAAAATATCATTGGAAAGATTTGCTTGGTATAATTACCCTTGAAAGTCAGATAAACAAAACAGGGGTTATTGGAGAAGATCTTGGAACCGCAGAGGAATGGATGAAAGAAGAACTTATTAAAAGAAAAATCTGCTCATGGAAAGTATTTTATTTTGAAAAAGGTCCATACGGATATAAACCATCCAGTTTTTATCCTGAAGATGCTTTATGCAGTATAACAACCCATGATTTACCCACTCTCAAGGGATTCTGGGAAGGAAAGGATATACAATTACGAAAACAGTTTTCAATTTTTGATGAGCAACAATTTGAAAACGCATTTGCAGAGAGGCAGCAAGATAAGGGAAAAATTATTACCCTTTTAAAAGAAGAAGGACTGCTTGAAGAAGAAGCTCCAATTGACAAGCTACTTGTTGCAATAATAAAATTCCTTGCAAAAACTCAATCAAAATATCTACTGCTATATCCTGAAGATATGCTGCTTATGGAAGAGCAAACAAACTTTCCTGGCACAGTCACAGAATATCCTAACTGGCAGAGAAAACTTCCTTTGTCTTTTGATGAAATTATGAAATTGCCTATTTTTAAAGAAATTACAACTATTTTAACTGAGGCTGGACGGACTCATCCTTCTGGATAGAAGGAAGTTCTTTCTCCTCTTGTTTTTCCTCTAATACAGGCACGGAATCTTTTTCCTCTGGTTCTGTATACTCTTCTTTAATTATGCCTCTTTTCTGCATTATGAAATATATAAGATTTGTCCTCTTTTCAATGAATCTTGAATTTCCTACAGGACTGTATTTTATAGGATTTGGTAAAGACGCAGCCAGCCTTGCAGCTTCTATTGCATTAAGCTCTGAAGCTGATTTTCCAAAATAATGCCTTGATGCCGCCTCTGCACCAAAAATTCCCTCCCCCCACTCAGCAACATTGAGATAGAGTTCAAGAATTCTCTTTTTAGACAGAGTTTTTTCAAGTCTCCATGTAATTATTGCTTCCTGAATCTTTCTTACAGGATTTTTAGATGGAGTAAGATAAAGATTTTTTGCCAATTGCTGTGTTATTGTACTGCCACCATATTTTAATTTTTTCTCCTTTATGTCTTTCTCAATTGCTTTTTTTATTCCTTCAATATCAAATCCTGAGTGGCTATAAAATTTGTCATCTTCTCCAATAAGAACTGCCTTAACAAGATAGGGGGAAACTCTATTAACAGGTATCCACATTTTTTTTATTTTTATTTTTTTACCATCCCTCTCCCATTGTTTAATGCGATACTTCATCATTGCTGTTAACTCTGGATTTTTCTTTTTTAGAGAGGAAACATCTACCATAAATGGATAACCAACTATGTAAATAATATAAGATACAAATACAATGATTAGACCTCTAAATATCCATTTAAGCATATCCATATTTTATCATTGACAGAGGTTACTTATAGAATGATTTTTAATTAAGTTGTCTTTGGATAAAAAAAACTTTTGATAAAATATATCAATGAGCATACACAAGAAATTTCCAGATTAAGACTTGAACTACCTTTTTCAATTTTTCCCTATATATTTACAGTAATAAAAAAGATTGTGGATAAAGCAAGAGTGCCTGGAAAATTTCTACTTTCTGGTTCTGCAAATTTTGCACTACTTAAAAATCTTAGCGAAAGCCTTGCAGGAAGAGCAATTTATCTGAACATGTCTCCCATGTCCCGAAGAGAGTTATTTTTTAAAACAGAGGAAGAGCCATTTTTAATGAAATTTTTCAGAACACAGAAAATTGAAAGCTCAACCACCCCAGAAAAAATAAAAGATGAAGACATAATTAAAGGACGGCTACCACCTGTTGCTCTTGGACTATCAGAGAGAACCCTCTGGTTTAAAGGTTATGAACAAACCTATCTTGAAAGAGACATAAGACAGTTCAGTCAAATAGTAAATTTAATCTCCTTCAGGCATCTACTGAGCCTTGTTGCTTTAAGAACAGGGAGTATCTTAAGTTTAAGCGACCTTGCAAGAAATGCAAAGCTTAATGTTTCAACTACCTCAAGATATCTTTCCTTGCTTGAAGCATCCTTTATCATAAGAAGAATTCATCCTTATTTAAAAAGCAAGGCAGCAAGACTCATCAAATCACCAAAGATATACATGAGTGACTCAGGACTTGCTTGTTATCTCGCTGGCATTGACTCACTTGATAGAGAACCCCTGATGAGAGCACTTTTTGAAATCTATGTTGCCCAAAATCTACTGTTAATAATAGAGTCAAGATGGCAAGGGGCAAATCTTTATTTCTGGCATATACAGGGAAGATATGAAGTTGACTTTGTAGTTGAAGCTCAAAACAAATGTATAGCTATTGAGGTAAAGGCAGGAGAAAAATGGGAAGACAGAGAGCTTTCAGGGCTTAAGGCTTTTGTAAATAATACAGAAAACTGCATTGCAGGAGTGGTTGCATACAATGGAACAAATATAGTAAGACTTGGTGATAAGCTATGGGCAATCCCTTTGAGTGTTTTGTTATCATAGAAAGCTTTTATGGCTATTGAGTCATAATATGTGACATTTTATTGTTGTAACCACAAACGAACAGCGAAAAGTTGACTGGGAATTATGAAATATTTTAAAATTTTTTCAAACTCATCCTGAAGGGTGAATCAAAGCCATGAAGGCTCAAGAAGCTTTCATGGCTTTTTTATGGAAAAATGAGAATAGTTTATATAAATAAAATTCAGTATTTTGTAGTAATTTCTGTTTTTTTCCATCTTTTAATTTTTGTGACAGTTTCAAGCTTTGTAAAATTAAATAAAGACTACCAGAAGCTGGAAATTTTTATAATAAATGACGTAACTAAATCATTTAAAGGAGATGTTAAGACTTCAGTTCCTTTAACAAAAAAAACTGTAGAAAAAATCCCTTTTACTGTTAAATCTGATGAGAATATAAAAATTGAGAATCAAAAAACTGAAACTATCACAAATTATTCTTCTTCCAATGTTGAAACCTCACAGAAAATATCTTCAAATAAAATTGCATCAAACTTAAAATCAGACAAAGATGGAATTATTGACACAGAGTTTGGTACTGCTTATGGACCTAAGTTTATTCATAGAGAAATTCCTATATATCCACAAATTGCAAGAAGACTGGGAAAAGAGGGAAAAGTTACTCTAAGGCTTACCCTTAATGAAAAAGGAGAACTCATGCATATTGAAATAATAGAAGGAGCTCCTTATGGTTTCACTGAATCAGCCATAGAAGCAGTAAAAAAATCAAAATTTTCACCTGCAATTAAAGATGGTAAACCAGTAGCCTGTCGGGCAATCCTTCCAGTAAGATTTATTCTTAAAAACTGAAAATAATTCAAATTTTTTGAAATATTACTATTTTTTTTGTAAACTAAATAAACAAACACCACGAGGAGGACGAGAATGCAGATTCAGTATGCTGAAAGAATTAGAACTTTACCACCATATCTTTTTGCAGCAATTGACCAAATGAAAAGAGAAGCTCTCTTAAAAGGAGCGGATTTAATTGATTTAAGCATTGGAGATCCTGATATTCCAACTCTTTCTCACATTGTAGATGCAATGAAAAAAGCTGTTGAAAAGTCAGAGCACCACAGATATCCAAGCTATGAAGGAATGCTTTCATACAGAAAGGCTGTGGCTGATTGGTACAAAGAAAGATTCAATGTTGAGCTTGATCCTGAAAAGGAAGTTATCAGTCTTATTGGTTCAAAAGAAGGGATTGGGCACATTCCTCTTGCATTTATTGACCCTGGAGACATTGTTCTTGTGCCATCTCCTGGTTACCCTGTATATCCTGTTGGAACAAAGTTTGCAGGAGGTATTCCTTATTTTATGCCTCTTAAAGAAGACAATGGATTCCTTCCTGATATTGACTCAATTCCAGAAGATGTATGTAAAAAAGCAAAACTTATGTTCATAAATTATCCAAATAATCCTACATCAGCCTGTGCAGGTACGGATTTTTATAAAAAAATCATAGAATTTGCAAATAAATACAATATAATCGTATGTCATGATGCTGCTTACTCAGAGGTTTACTATGAAGAAAAACCTATTAGCTTTATGCAAATAGATGGAGCAAAAGATGTTGGAATAGAATTTCATTCTCTTTCAAAAACATATAATATGACAGGATGGAGAATAGGATTTGCTGTTGGTAATAAAGATATTCTTGCAGGACTTGGCAAGGTTAAAACAAATCTTGATTCTGGAGTTTTTCAAGCAATTCAGGAGGCAAGTATTGTAGCTCTGAAAACTGAAGATACTGTTTTAAAACAAATTAGAAATGTATACAGAGAAAGAAGAGATATTTTATATGAAGGACTTAAAAATGCAGGATTTGCTCTTAAAAAACCTGCAGCAACTTTTTATCTATGGGTAAAAGTTCCTAATGGAAAATCCATTGATTTTGTTGCTAAACTTTTAAAAGAAGCTGAAGTTTTATGTACACCTGGAGTAGGTTTTGGTGAACATGGAGAAGGATATATCAGATTTGCTCTTACGCAGTCTAAGGAAAAAATAAAAGAAGCTGTAGAAAGAATAAGGAGGCTTAAACTGTAATGAAAACATTGACAGTAAAGACTTCTTCAAGAGAGGAACTAATTGATATCACTGATGAGGTAGAAAAAGCTGTAAGAGATTCAGGAATTAAAAATGGAGTTTGTTATCTCTATGTTCCTCACACAACCGCAGGCATAACAATAAATGAAGGAGCAGACCCTTCAGTAAAAAAGGATATAATCAATGCATTAAAAAAAATAGCACCCTATGGGGCAGGGTATCTTCATATGGAAGGGAATGCAGACAGTCATATAAAAACAACTCTTGTAGGGTCATCTGTCAATATTTTTATTGAAAATGGAAATCTTATTTTGGGGCAATGGCAGAGCATATTTTTCTGCGAATTTGACGGACCAAGAACAAGAAAAATTTATCTAAAAATACTTAAAGAGGAGGAATAATGTTAAACATTAATGCAATAGCTCCAGAGGAGCTAACACTTGAATCAAATTTTAAGTTTCGCTGTTATCCAGGAATATCCTGTTACAAAAGCTGCTGTAAAAATATTGATATAATGCTTACTCCCTATGACATAATGAGGCTTAGAAATAGATTTGGTATATCTTCAGGTGAGTTTTTGATGAAATATACCTATGTTTTTGTTGAACCTAAGAGCGGATATCCCTTTGTATTTTTGAACAAAAATGATGATGAAGAGAAAACATGTCCTTTTCTTTGCGAAGCAGGATGTTCTGTTTATGAAGACAGACCAGCTACCTGTAGATATTATCCTATAGGACAAGCATCCCTTAAAAAGTTTGACTTAACAGATGGAATAACAGAAGAACACTACTTTTTTGTTAAAGAGCCTCACTGCAAGGGATTTGAAGAGGAAAAAGAGTGGACAGTTCAAGAGTGGAGAAAAGACCAAGGAGTTGACGTATATGATGACATGAATAGAGGATGGCGTGAACTTTTCTTTATAAGAAATCTTAAAGCAGAAAAACTTGATGAGAAAAAACAAAAAGCATTTTATACAGCCTGCTATGATATTGATGCATTTAAAAGATTTGTCTTTGAAAGCAAGTTTCTTGATGTCTTTGATGTCTCAGAAGAAAAAATAAATAAAATAAAAAAAGACGAAACAGAACTTATGAATTTCGGTTTTGATTACGTTAAGTTTCTTCTTATGATAAAGGAAACACTGAAGCTGAAAAGGAAATAACTAAGGGTATAAAGCCTTCAACTGCCCACAGGCAGCAAGTATATCTGTGCCTTTGCTTTTTCTTATAAAGACTGAATAACCTCTTGCTGCCAATATTTCCTGAAAATTAAGTATTTCATTATCCTCAGGTCTTTCAAATTCGCATCCTTCCCAAGGATTAAAAGGAATTAAATTTATCTTTGAAGGAATGCCTTTAAGTAGTTCAGAAAGCCTATAAGCATCCTTTTCAGAACAATTTATCCCCTTTATCAATATATACTCAAAGGTTATTCTATGTCTTGGCTTTAATGGATAATCTCTTAAAGTTTTAATAAGTTCATGAAGAGGATACTTTTTATTTATCGGCATTAAATAACTTCTTGTCTTATTGTCTGTTGCATTTAATGAGATAGCTAATTTAATGGCTGGAGCTTTGTATGGTAATTCCTTTATTGCAGGAATTATTCCAGCAGTTGAAAGAGTAATTCTGCTTGGAGAAAATAATATTAAGTCTTTAAGTCTCCATAATGCCTCAACCACATTTTCAAAATTTAACAGAGGCTCCCCCATGCCCATAAAAACAATATTAGTAATCTTTCTATTTTCTTTTTGTATTATTTTGCTTACCTGAATATACTGGTCAACTATTTCCCATGCTTTCAGATTTCTTTTTAATCCAATTTTCCCTGTAAGACAAAATTTACATTTAAGCATACAGCCAACCTGACTTGATACACATAGGGTTAATCTATCTTTATCTGAGATTAAAACACTTTCTATTTTTTCACCATCTTCAAGCTCCCAGAGAAATTTTATAGTCCCATCAATGCTTATTCTTTTATCAAAAAGATTTATTCTCCCGATATAATATTTTTCTGAAAATCTCTCTCTCAATGATTTAGACCATTCAGTGATATCGTTTATTGAGTCTACAAATTTCTTATAAATCCATTGAACTATTTGTTTACTACGATATAATGGAAGAGATTCATCTAATATTATTTTTTCTATCTGTTTTGTGGTAAGCTCTTTCAGATTCTGTTTATACATTATTCGCAATAAAAATCAGGCAAGGGAACTCCAAGACGGGTAAGATAATTTCTAAGATAACCGCAAACTGCTTCAGGATTGTCAATTATTTCAAAATATTTAAAATCATCAAGGCTTATTGCGCCCAAATTCTTTGGAGAATTTTTAAACCAATCAAGAAGTCCTTTCCAGTATTCAGAACCGTAAAGAACAACAGGAAACGAAATAATTTTACCTGTTTGAACAAGCGTTAATGCTTCAAAAAGTTCATCAAGAGTTCCAAATCCGCCTGGGAAAATAACAAAACCTATGGAATATTTTATAAACATAAGTTTTCTTACAAAAAAGTATCTAAAATTTAATGAAATATCAAGATATTTATTGGGACGTTGCTCATGAGGAATTTCTATATTCAATCCAATAGATTTACCCCTGCCTATTTTTGCACCTTTATTTGCTGCTTCCATTATACCAGGCCCGCCTCCTGTGATAATTGAAAAACCCGCCTGACTTAGAAGTCTTGCAACTTTAAAGGCTTCTTGATAATAAAAACTTTCCTCTGTTAGTCTTGAACTGCCAAATATTGAAACAGCAGGACCTATTCCATGAAGTGTTTCAAATCCTTCAACAAGTTCAGATTGTATTCTGAAGACTCGCCATGTATCAGTAGATTTAAAATCCTCTATCATCTTCATCCTCTATTATTGTTGTTCTTATAAGTGCAAGTATCGCCGAATGTGGTACAATTAAATACTTTTTTTCTTCAAATTCTATTTCAATTCCTGCATCTTTAAGGAAAAGTGCATAGTCACCTTCTTTTGCTTGCAGAGGAATATATCTTATTGATTCGGTGTTTGACTGTTTCCATGGCTCTTCAAGCACAGCAGAAGGATCATTGACTGGATAACCAGGACCAACCTTAACAATTCTACCACCAAGAACCTTGTCTTTTTCCTTAACAGTTGGTGGTAAAAAAAGACCTGCTGAAGTTTTATCCATTCGC
The DNA here is from genome assembly GCF_000020985.1 of Thermodesulfovibrio yellowstonii DSM 11347. Taxonomy (NCBI): domain Bacteria; kingdom Pseudomonadati; phylum Nitrospirota; class Thermodesulfovibrionia; order Thermodesulfovibrionales; family Thermodesulfovibrionaceae; genus Thermodesulfovibrio; species Thermodesulfovibrio yellowstonii. The sequence goes on along the minus strand of NC_011296.1, from coordinate 138,025 downwards.
TCATCTGGCTCAATAAGAACTCTGTCTCCAACTATTATAAACTCTCTTTTAGTTTTCATAACTTCACTCTATCTTAGCTGCATCTGGTAAACCCACAACTATGACATATCACACAACCTTCTTCATAAGAAAGAGAACTTCCACATTCAGGACAGGCTCCATAGTGAGCTGCCTCTGAATTGTTTTTTATCTCCTCTTTATTTTCCAGACTATTTCCTTTTGTTTCTCTTAATTCTGCCTCTATTGCCTTAGCAATAGCATCTGAACAGCTTGTAATCTTGCCATTACCTGACCAAACAGGAGCATGACAAGAAATACCTTTAAGTTGCTTTACTATTTCTTGTGGCTCAATTCCGCTTCTTAATGCAAGAGAAATTAGCCTTCCAATCGCTTCTGCCTGAGAAGCAGCACATCCTCCTGCTTTTCCTATATTTGTAAAAACTTCAAAAGGTTTTCCATCTTTATCTTTATTTATTGTCACATAAAGATTTCCGCAGCCTGTCTTCATTAATCTTGTAACACCTTTAAGAGTTTCAGGTCTCTTTCTTGGTTTAAGGCTTATCTGTAAAGCTGGGGATTCTGTTTTACCTTTTTGAATAACCTGTCCATGTCTTGAACCATCTCTATAAACAGTAACACCTTTACATCCAAGACGATATGCAAGGAGATAAACTTCTCTTACATCCTCTTCTGTTGCCTGATTTGGAAGATTTACAGTTTTACTGACTGCATTGTCAACATACTGTTGAAATGCTGCCTGCATCCTTATATGTTCAGATGGAGAAACTTCATGAGCTGTTACAAAAATTTTCTTTATTTCCTCAGGTATTTCTTTTATTCCCTGAATTGAACCAGTTTCAGCTATTTTATCTGCCAAACTATCAGACCATATCCCTATTTTTTCCATTTCTTTTTTAAAGTAAGGATTAACTTCTACAAGCCTTGTTCCATCCATTACATTTCTTGCAAAACATAGAGCAAAAAGAGGTTCTATCCCAGATGAGCAACCTGCAATAATTGAAAGAGTTCCTGTCGGTGCAATTGTTGTTATCGTCGCATTCCTTAAAGGCATTTTGTCATAGTAAATGCTCTTTGCATAGTTTGGAAATGTCCCTCTTTCCTTTGCAAGTTCTTTAGAAGCAAGTCGTCCTTCATGAAGTATGAACTTCATTAATTCTTCTGCTAAATTTAATGCTTCCTTTGAATTATAAGGAATTTTCAATTGAATCAGCATATCAGCCCATCCCATTACTCCAAGTCCTATTTTTCTGTTTGCCTTTGTGTTCTGTTCAATAAGCGACAAAGGATATTTGTTTGCATCAATAACATTATCAAGAAAATGGACAGCCTTCCATACTGTATCTTTAAGAAGTTCCCAGTCAACAGAGTTATCTTTAACCATTTTTGCAAGATTTATTGAGCCAAGATTACAGGATTCATAGGGTAAAAGTGGTTGTTCTCCGCATGGATTAGTTGCCTCAATCTCACCAAGTGACGGTGTTGGGTTAGCCGCATTTATTCTATCAAGAAAAACAATCCCGGGTTCACCATTTTTCCATGCCTGATGAACAATCAGGTCAAAAACTTCTTTAGCTTTAAGGCGTTTTACAATCTTTCCTGAACGAGGATTAATAAGCTCATATTCTTCATCGTTTATAACAGCTTTCATAAATTCTTCTGTCAGTCCTACTGAAATATTAAAATTTGTGAATTTTGTGAGGTCATCCTTGCAGGTTATAAACTCTAAAATATCAGGATGGTCTACTCTTAAAAGTCCCATATTTGCACCTCTGCGCCTGCCACCCTGCTTTACAGCTTCTGTAGCGGAATCAAAAACACTCATAAAAGATACAGGACCTGAGCTTATGCCTTTGGTTGAACCTACAACATCGCCTTTTGGTCTAAGACGGGAAAAACTGAATCCTGTTCCTCCTCCAGATTTATGTATTATTGCTGCATATTTTACTGCATCAAAGATTCCTTCCATAGAATCCTCAACAGGTAAAACAAAACAAGCACTCAACTGACCAAGTGGAGTTCCAGCATTCATAAGAGTTGGTGAGTTTGGTAAAAATCTTAAAGAAGTCATAAGTTCAAAAAATTCTTCTTTTGTTCTATACACTTCTTTTTCTGATTTACCATATATTGTATCTATTTGAGCAATTGCAGTTGCAACTCTTGTAAAAAGTTCTTCAGGGGTTTCTATCAATATACCGTCTTCGTTCTTTTTAAGATATCGTCTTTTTAAAACTTCTATAGCATTGTCTGTCAATTCAAATGTTTGTTTAATTTTTTCCATTTTCCCTCCCTCTTTTAGAGTAAATTAGTTGTTAATAAATAAAACTTTAGATTATAATTTTAAGCATGACTGCAGATATTTTTCTACTCCTTTTTAATCTTTTGTTGATATTGCTTAGCGCAGAAGTATTTACAAATGGGATTGAAGTCTTCGGGAAAAAACTTTCACTCAGTCAGGCAGTTGTAGGAAGCATTCTTGCAGCTGTGGGAACCGCACTTCCTGAAACAATCCTTCCATTGGTAGCTATTTTCTTACATAAAGGAGAAGCAGGACATAGTATTGGAATCGGTGCAATCTTGGGTGCTCCATTTATGCTTGCAACATTGGCTTTTTTGCTTATAGGCTTAACTGTTTTAATTGCCTATATCTCAAAAAAAAGAACCTTTGTTTTTGATGCAGAAATTCCAACAGTAAAAAGAGATTTAATATTTTTTCTCTGCATGTATTCTTGCGGAATTTTTTTACCAATGTTAATAATCCCGCATATAATAGTTGCCTTTTTACTTGTAATCGGCTACACTGTATATCTTTATCTTACCTTTAAAAGTGAAAGTGATGCTTTGATACATGAAGAAAAACTTTATCTTGAAAAATTTTTTGGGAAAATTCTTCCTGTAGAAAGATTCAAAGGCTTCTTTTCCTTTGTTCAGGTTCTGTTAGCTCTTTTTATAATGATAGAAGGTGCTCATGGATTTGTTTCTGCTCTTCAGCATGTCTCTTTAATGCTTGGGTTTGACCCTCTTCTTTTTGCTCTATTAATAGCACCTGTTGCAACTGAACTTCCTGAAAAGTTTAATTCAGTAACATGGACATTTAAAGGAAGAGATACCTTGGCAATGGGAAATGTAACAGGAGCAATGGTCTTTCAGTCAACTTTCCCTGTTTCTGTGGGAATTATTTTTACAGACTGGAATATAACAGGATATGCCTTATTGAGTGCCTGCCTGGCAATTCTTGCAGGTTTGATAATTTTAGGGGAGATCCACTTTAGAAAGCGAATCTCCCCTCTTACTTTAATTTTGTCTGGCTCTTTTTATTTGCTCTATGCCATTTTGATAATTAAACCTTTTTAATCACTCCTCCTCTTCCTCTAATAATTCTTCTACTTCTTCTTTTCCTTCTTCCAGTTCATCTTCTTGTTCTTCATCATTCATTAGAAGCAGGGTGAGAAACTCTCCAACATGGGTTTTTTCTTCTCTTGCAATATCAAGAAAAATTGTTTTAATTTTTTCGTCATTTGTCAATGAAGCAAGTTGCTCATAAAGATTAATAGCATCAAGCTCAGCAATAAGTCCTATTCGTAAAATCTGTCTGTTAATATCTTCTTGTTCTAATTTGTCCATAGAAAAAGGAATCTGGGAAAGCATAGAATACCTCCTCTTTTTTCTTTAATTATACCTAATTTTTAAAAACCTGTCCCAGTAAAATGTGGTAAAATTAGAAAGAGTTTAACGAAAAATTTCATCAATAGGAGGTTTAAAATGAGAGAAGAAGGAAAAATTTTAGTAGCATTTCTTATAGGTGGAATAATTGGCGCGGCAGTATCACTTCTTTATGCACCAAAATCAGGAGAAGAAACAAGAAAAGATATTAAAAAGAAAGCAAAGGAGCTTAAGAAAAAGACAGTAAAAGCTGCAGAAGAACTTTACGAAGAAATTGAAGAGCTTTCAGAAATGCTAAAAGAGAAAGTTAAAGATATTAAAGAACGTGGTCAGGAATTAAGCTCAGATGCTAAAAAAGAAATTTTAAATCAGATTGAAAAACTTTCAAAAACAATTGATGAAAAAAAGAAAAGACTTCTGGAGAAGTTTGATTGATTGAAAAAAAAGCTCTTCAGGAGTTAGATTTTTACAAAATATTAGGATTGATAGAGGAGTTTGCAGGTTCAGAAGCTACTAAAAAGGCTATTCAACAAATTTTTCCTTTTGATGAGTTTACATCGGCCGAGAATTCTCTTAAAGAATTTGAAGAAATAAAAAGATATTTTGACACAGGGGGACAACTTCAAATATCTTCTTTTCCTGATATTGCTAATTTAATTGAAAAAGCTAAAAAAGAAGGAGCATTTTTTGAACCCTCGGAATTAACTCAGTTTTTAAAGGTTTTAAGAGTTTTAGATAAAATTTCTTCATATATTGATGAGTTTTTCAATTTTCCTTTTTTAAGCCAGAAAATAAAAAATATTCTCAAAACTAATCTATCAATTGGACAGCCCTATATTCTTGAAAGACTTGAAAATACAGTTGATGAAGAAGGTAATATTCTTGATACAGCTTCTTCAACTCTAAAATATATCAGAAAGCAGATTAAATTAACTGAAGAGAAAATAAAACAAAAACTTGAAGAAATAATTAATCGTTCAAATGTTCTGGTTTTTCTTCAGGATAGATTTATTACAAAAAGAAATAACCGATGGGTCATTCCTGTCAGAATGGACTCAAAAGGACAGATTCCAGGAGTTGTTCATGATGTTTCCCGTTCAGGAGAAACAGCATTTATTGAACCTGCTGAAATAACAGCTTTTTCTAAAAAACTTGAGGAACTTTTAATTGAACAGAGACTGGAAGAAATCAAAATTTTAAAAGAATTATCCTTTGAAATTCATCAAATCAGTGAAACACTTCATAGGGAATTTAATTTGCTTGTGTATCTTGATAAAATGCTCTCTATATATAAGTTTTCTCAAAAATTTAATGCAGAGGCACCACAACTAACAAGAGAAATCAATATAAGTTTGATTAATGCAAAACATCCTCTTCTTCTGCTTTCAAAACAGGTGGTTCCTCTCAATCTTGAACTCAAGAATAAAAAAGTTCTTGTTATCACAGGTCCAAACGCAGGGGGTAAAACTGTAACAATAAAAACCATAGGACTTCTAACAGCAATGGCGATTTCAGGACTTCCAATTCCAGCAAGTCCATCTTCTATAATTCCTTTTGTAAAAAACATATATGTTGACCTATATCATGAAGGCTCAATTGAAGAACATCTTTCAAGCTTTGCATTACACATAATAACTCTTAAAAAAATAATAGAGCAGGCTGACTCAGAAAGCCTTATTCTACTTGATGAAATAGGAACAAACACAGACCCTGAGGAAGGCTCTGCTTTAGCCTGTGCAATACTTGAAGAATTAAAAAATAGGGAAGCCCTTACATTTGCAACAACTCATTTAAGTAAAGTTAAAATTTTTGCCGCCACTCAGCAGAATATAGAAATAGCCTCAATGCTTTTTGATGAAAAAACCATGACACCGCTATATAAATTAAGCATTGGTAGTCTCACTCCTTCCTATGCCCTTGAAGTTGCTCAGAAGTATGGGTTTCCTGAAAATCTTATCAGACGAGCATATGAACTCAAAGGAACTCAGGATAGAGAAATATACGAACTTATTAAAGAACTTGAAAAAAACAAACAGGAATATGAAACGAAACTTGCAGAGATTGAAAAAATTAAAAATATTATGGATTCAGAGAAAAACAGACTGGAAAAAGAATTAGTTTTCGCATCTGAAAATAAGAAAAAAATCATTGAACAGGCAAAAATAGAAGCTCAATCCATGCTAACAAAACTTAAAAAAGAGATTAACTTTCTTTATGAAGAAGCCAAAAAAGCAGACAGAAAAAAACTTAGAGAGATATCCCAGAAAATATCTGATATCTCAAAAAAGTTTATTTCTGAAGAACCCAAAAAACAGGAAGAATTAAACCCTGGGGATATTGTGAAAATCAGGAATTTAAATCTTTCAGGTAAAATATTAATAATTGAAGATGGTAGAGCAAAGATTCAGACAGATACCGCGCAGATTGAGGCAGAATTAAGAGAACTTGAGAAAGTGTCTTTTCATGAGGAGCAAGAGAGTAATAAAAGATTGGATATTTTCAGCGTTACAAATAAAAAAGCTATTGAAAACTATAAAGAAGAATATCCTTCTAAAAAACTTGAGATTAGAGGAATGAGAGTTGATGAAGCTCTTCCCTTGGTTGAAAGATTTTTAAATGAACTGTCATTTAGTGAGTCTAATAGAGGAATAATATTACATGGCATAGGAAAGGGCATTTTGAGAGATGCTATAAGAGACTATATAAAAGACCACCCTGCTGTGAAAAGCTTCCGCAAAGGCAATCCTGATGAAGGTGGAGATGCTGTAACAGTGATTGAGATGAAATGAAAATCATTGGTATTGTCGGAGCAGGTAAGGCAAATAAAGAACTTTTAAAATCAGCAGAAGAGGTAGGACGTCTTCTTGCGATAGAGGGCGTTATTATTGTTACAGGTGGGTTAGGAGGAGTAATGGAGGCTGTGTGCCGAGGAGCTTATATAAATGGAGGAATTACAGTAGGAATACTACCAACAGATAGAAAAAAAGATGCTAATCCATATGTAAAAATTCCTATCCCAACAGGTATGGGAGAGATGAGAAATAGTTTGATAGTTAGAGCATCTGATATTCTTATTGCCATAGGAGGAGGATACGGAACACTCAGTGAAATAGCTTTAGCATTAAAAACTGGTAAAAAAGTAATTGGATTAAAAACATGGAATATCCCTGGTATAATAGAGTCTCACTCAGTAGAGGAAGCAGTAAGCATCGCAACATCTTTAATCAAGGGCAAATAAATTTTAAAGGTTGTTCCTTTCCCTATCTCACTCTGCACTTCAATAAATCCAGAGTGGTCTTTGATAATTTTATAAACAATTGAAAGCCCAAGACCTGTTCCTTTAGCTCCTTTTGTTGTAAAAAATGGCTCAAATATTCTTTTTATTGTTTCTTCATCCATACCAACTCCTGTGTCTGATACAGATAAAACAGCAAATTGTTTATCCAAAAAAGAAGCTATTTTTGTTTTTATTGTCAATGTTCCACCTTCTGGCATCGCATCTTTAGCATTCAGTACTAAGTTCATTAAAACTTCATCAAAAGCTTCAATATCAAGCTTCACAGGAAGTGGTGTGTTTAATATTTCATAAACTATTTTTATGGAATCTTCTGTAGACACTTCTATTTTTGTCTTCATGGAAAGAATAATTGAATTTAAATCAGTAATTTTCATTTCATATTTTCTTTCACCTGTAACATTTAAAATTTCTTTTGTAAGATATATTGCTCTTTTTGATGCATTGATTATCTGGTCTAAAGCATTTTTTGCAAACTCGTTTGAAACTTTTGGTTGAGCAAGAGTTGCAAATCCTTGAATAATATTAATAATATCTTTAAATCTGTGCACTGCTTCACCAAGAGAACGCCTGACAGATTCAAAATGATTGGATTCCTGAATTTTTCTTTCAATCTCCTTTGCTTTCAATATTTGCACTGAAACATCTGAAATTGCTCTACTTAAATATCCTATCTCATCTGTTCTTTGAGAATGTTTTTCAAGATATATTTTCTTAAATCCAATTTCTGGCATTTGTTTTGAGATATCTATTAAAGGCTCTATATATCTTCGGGAAATATACAGGAATACAAAAAATGTAAGCAATAAAGAAAAAAAGGACTGATAGAAAAGATGAAGCCTGAGACTTTTTGTTATAGCAACATGGGGAATCAATACTACAAGGGAATATTGTCTATTTTTGTTTTCCCATTTTTTAATATTTACAAACCATTTTTGATTATTGAAAGTGATATTGGAAGCGTTTACTCCTGAATTTAATGCTTTGAAAAGTAACGGAAATTTTTTCTCATCAAGAGTATAAATTTTACTTTGTTCAGGCTGGACTTCATCAGTATAAGCTATTACATGGTCTCCGTTTGAAAGTAGATAAAGCTTTGTCTCAGGATGAACATTTTCTTTTATTTTATTAAGAAGAACAGATAAATCTTTAATCATTATATCAATACCGACAATTTGCTTTGAGTTTCTACAGAGTTTTAAAGAAGCTGTTACTCCTGGGTCTTTTGTTGTCCTGAATATATATTCTTTACTCCACTGAATATCCTTAGAGTGTAATGCCTGGTTATACCAAACTGTTTTTCTCGGATCATAGTTATCTTTGACTCTTATTTTTTTTATTATTTTGCCGTCATTATTCAAGGTATTCCAAACTACATGTTCTGTATCTCCAACTCTTTTAATTCTATTTAACCATTTGCCCCTGTCATTTAAGATAAGATAACCATTCCCATTTCCGTCTCCATAGTTTATTGAAGTAACATAAGGATATTTTTTCATAAACTCCATTAAAAATCTGTTAGTCTTTTCAACTTCATTAAAATCTAAAACTCTGCAACATACAAGAGCCTCAACATTGTATAAAAATACTTCAACAGGCTTTGTTATATTTTCAGTTCCCTTCTGAAAAAGAGCAGATACTGTATCAATATGGTGGTCAAAAAATTTTTTATAAAAGTGGTATGAAAATAGATAGTTGCTTGTTAATATGCCTGTCACAAGAACAAATATTACCATTACAAAAAGCCATTTAATACTCAATATAAATTTTGCCATCTTAACTAAATTATACTCGTAATAAAAAATTTTGACTACATATGAAGGTATATTTCTGTTTTTTTAAAAAACTAAAAAATTTTTATAAAAATTTGCAGATAATGTTTAAACTCTTTTAAAATTTAAATTATAATGAAACCCAAAAATCTTTCAATAAGCACAAAGTTCACGCTTTCAATCATTTTGATAATTTTGGCTTTCTGTATATTGTTTTCTTTTTTACTTTACTATCACCTTAAACAAAAAGTAATAGAAGATGCAAACGAAAAAACAAGAATTATTATTACACAGATTGATGCACTTGGTAATTATGTTAAAGAAGAACTAAGACCCGCGATTTTCAAACTTCTTTATGAAACTGGCAAAAAAGATGAATTTATCGTTGAAGGGATGTCAACAACTCATGTAAGGCTAAGTGTAATGAAAAGATTCAACAATAAAATAGGAAATTACATGTATAAAAGAGTTTCTTTAGACCCTATTAATCCAGAACATAAAGCTGATGCATTATATGTCAAATTAATAGAGTATTTTAAGAGAAATAAAACTCAAGAATCATGGAGTGGAATTATTACATATAATGGGCAAGAAATACTCGTGATGGCAAAACCTGTTATTGTTGAAAAAGGATGTTTAATATGTCATGGAAAGATTAACAACGCTCCTAAGGCTTTACTTAAAATGTTTCCTCGTTCCAAGGACTTTACATGGAAAGAAGGCGATATCATGGGAATTGAATCAGTCTCTCTTCCAATTGCTTCTACCTTAGGAGAGATAAAAGGTGTTGCTATTTCAACATTTCTTTTTGGAGCTGTCTCTCTTTTATTTCTTTTTGTCACTCTCCATGGTGCTTTCTGGAGCTTTGTCATTAAACCACTCAAAAGATTGAGTTCTTTATTCAGAGGAATAGTAAATGGAACAGAACCTCTAAATCAAACCATTGAAGTAAAAACAAAAGATGAAATTGGTGATTTAATTCTTTCATTTAATCAAATGGCAAAGTATTTATATGATGCTCAGGAAGCTACGAAAAAATATGCAGATACTCTACAGACAATATTTGAAGGAATAACAGACCCTCTTGCACTTGTGAATCCTGATTGTACTGTTGAGATGACAAATCATGCCTATAGAACATGGATGATAGAAGGCAGAGCTGCTGTATTTAATGAACAATGCGATATTGAAAAGCTTGATGCAGACAAACTATGTCCTGTCTACTTTCTCAAGAAAGTAATAGACACGAAAAAACCGTTTTCAGAATACTGGGAAGGTGAAGACCAAAGACACTATTTTATTCATCTTTATCCAATTTTTGATGACAGAGAAAATGTAATAAAAGTAGTTCACTATGTCAAAGATATTACAGAGAAAAGAAAAATTGAAGAACAGATGCGGATTACAGAAAAACTTGCAGCAATCGGACAGCTTTCAGCAGGTTTAGCTCACGAAATCAATAATCCGCTTGGTGGAATAAGGCTTTGTTTTAATAATTTGATTAACACTGAGATGGATGAAAAAACAAAAAATATGCATGTTGAGGTTATAAATCACGGACTTACAAAAATTCAGGAAATAATAAAACAACTTCTTGATTTTTCAAAACAAACAGAGCTTATAATTTCAGCTGTCTCTGTTAATAATCTTGTAGAAAATGTTTTAAAATTAACTGACTATCTTATCTCTAAAAAAGGGATTAAAGTCATAAAAAAGCTATCTAACGAGATTCCTGAAATCATGATTGACTCAAATAAAATAGAACAAGTATTTTTAAATATCGTGCTTAATGCTATCCAGGCAATGGATGGAAAAGAAGGAGTTCTAACTATAGAGAGTTTTCTGAAAAATGGAAAATGTTATATTGCATTTACTGACACAGGCAATGGTATTCCTGATGATATATTACCAAAAATTTTTGACCCATTTTTTACAACAAAACCAGTTGGACAGGGAACAGGTCTTGGACTATCTGTGAGTAAATCTATTATAGAACAACATAGTGGAAGAATTCTTGTTAAAACTTCTTCATCAGGTACTACTTTTACTGTGGAATTGCCAGTAAAATGAAAGAAAAAATTATTATAGTTGAAGATGACCCTGCAATGAGACTCGGTATGAATCATTTTCTCAGAGCATACGGCTATGAAGCAACATCCTGCGATGATGGAGCAAAGGCTTTATCAATCCTTGATTCAGAAATATTTGACATAGCAATTGTTGACCTTAAACTTCCCGGAGTTGATGGACTTACTTTACTCAAACATATAAAAACAATATCTCCACAAACTGGAGTAATAATTATAACAGCATTTGCCGAAGTAAAAACTGCTGTTCAGGCAATAAAAGATGGCGCTTTTGACTACATTGCCAAACCATTTACAAATGAGGAACTTCTTTTGGTAATAGAAAGATTCTTAAAATTCCGCACTCTTGAAAAAGAAGTAAAATATCTGAGTGAGCTTGTTAAGAAGAAAGATGAATTTGAGGGAATAGTTTCTACAAGTTCTGTTATGAAAGAAATTTTTGATAAAATTGATGCCGTAGCTAAGACAGATGTGCCTGTTTTAATTCAGGGTGAAAGCGGCACTGGCAAAGAACTCATTGCAAATGCAATTCAGAAACAGAGCTTAAGGAAAGAAAAGCCATATATCAAAATAAACTGTGCTGCAATACCTGAGACTCTTTTTGAATCTGAACTTTTTGGATATGAAAAAGGTGCTTTTACAGGTGCAACTGAAACCAAAAAGGGTAAATTTGAGCTTGCAAACGGAGGAACTATATTTTTTGATGAGATCGGAGATATGCCACTCAGTCTTCAGGCAAAACTTCTAAGAGTTATTGAGGATGGAATTGTGTATCGTCTTGGAGGTAAAGAGCCTATTAAAATTAATGTAAGATGTATTTATGCTACAAGTAAAAATCTTAAAGAGTTAATAAAAGCTGAAAAATTCAGAGAAGACCTCTTTTACAGAATAAATGTAATGCCCATAGCAATTCCTCCTTTAAAAGAAAGAAAAGAAGATATTCCTGTATTAATTGAAAAATTTTTAAAAATTTTTTCAGAAAAATATGGCAAACAAAATATCACTATTTCTCCTTCAGCTTATGAGGCATTGCTATCCTACGACTATCCTGGAAATGTAAGAGAGTTAAAACATGCAATTGAAAGAGCGTTACTTCTTTCAAAAGATGGAGTGATTGATATTAAACATCTTCCTGAAGAATTTTCCCCGCTTTCATCATTTCAAAAAAAATGTTTTATAAGTAACTTTTCACTTAAAGAATGCATTGAAAACTTTGAAAAAAATCTGATAATAAAAGCTCTTCAGGAATGCGGATGGAAAAAAACAGAAGCTGCAAAAAAACTTGGCATAAGCCGAAAGGCTTTGTGGGAAAAAATTAAATTTTACGGAATTGAACCAAACCCCTGATAGAAAATATCCTTTTCCACAACAATTGGAGATTTACTGCTTCAGAAGATTTATGGCAAATTATTTTTAAACGGAGGGGGAGGGATTCGAACCCCCGGTAGAGTTACCCCTACAGCGGTTTTCAAGACCGCCGCCTTAAACCACTCGGCCACCCCTCCAATTTTTTTATTATACCAGATTATTCATACCTTAATGCATCAATTGGATTAAGCGAAGATGCTTTATATGCAGGATAAAAACCAAAAAAAATCCCTACAAAAGCTGAAAAACTAAAGGCTATCAAAGCTGAAAACAATGAAATACTTACGGGCCATTGCATTATAGAAGATACAACTAACGAAGCACCAATTCCAAAAAGAAGTCCGACAACTCCACCTATCATGGTTAAAAAAACTGATTCTATAAGAAATTGCATTCTGATATCCTTTGGTTTTGCTCCAACTGCCATTCTTATTCCAATTTCTCTTGTTCTTTCTGTAACCGAAACAAGCATTATATTCATAATACCTATTCCACCTACTATTAAAGAAACAGAAGCAATTGCACCAAGAAGGACGGACATGGTTTTTGTGGACTCTTCAGCAGTTTTTAACATCTGTGTTAAGTCCATGACTGTAAAATCATCTTCCTGTCCCTGTCCAATTCTATGTCTCTGTCTTAGAAGCGTTCGTATTTGCTCTGTTGCCAAAGGAATTGCCTCAAGAGATACAGCCTTAGCATAAATTAATCTTACTCTACCAGGCAAAACATTGCCAAAAAGTGTTCTCTGAGCTGTTGTAATAGGAACATATATTATATCATCCTGATCCTGTCCTGTAGGAGACTGTCCTTTTTTGCCAAGAACGCCCACAACCTCAAAAGGTATTTTCTTTATTCTTATCAATTTTCCGGTAGGATCAAGGTCTCCGAAAAGCTTTTCACTAACAGTCTGTCCAATTACAGCAACCTTTGTTCCACTTCTTACATCCTGCTCTGTTAAAAATCTTCCTGATACAATTTCCCACTCACGAACAATAGCCATATCAGGAGTTGTTCCAAGCACAGCAGTTGACCAGTTCTGATTCCCAAAAACAACCTGTGCTGTGCCTGATATTACAGGAGCTACTGCGGAAACTTGAGAACACTCCTTTGAGATTGCCTCGGCATCTACAATTTTAAGAGTTTGTTGTGTTCCTGCTCCCATTCTTATACCACCCTGTGTGGTAGCTCCCGGAAGAATAAGAATTAAATTGCTTCCCATACTTGATATCTGAGCAGAAATTTTTTCACTTGCACCTGTTCCGATTGCAACCATTGTTACTACAGCACCAACTCCTATAATAATTCCAAGTGTAGCAAGAAAAGACCTCATGGCATTAGCTATAAGTGATCTCAAGGCAATATTAATTATGGATGTAATCTCTATCATGATGTTGTATCGCTTATAATTTTACCATCAAGAAATCTTATCTGTCTTTTACCAAAAGCTGCTATATCTGGTTCATGGGTAACAATAATTGTTGTTAATCCCTGTTGTTCATTAAGTTTTTTAAAAATTTCCATTATTTCCATACTTGCCTTAGAATCAAGATTTCCAGTTGGTTCATCAGCAAGTATTATTGATGGTCCATTAACCAAAGCACGGGCAATTGCTACTTTTTGTTGTTGCCCACCACTTAATTGTCTTGGATAATGATTTGCTCTCTCTTTAAGTCCAACCCATGAAAGAGTCTCAAGAGCTTTTTCTTTTCTCTGTCGTAAAGGAATTCCTGCATAAATAAGAGGAAGTTCAACATTCTCAACAGCAGTAGCTCTTGAAAGAAGATTAAATTGTTGAAAAACAAACCCTATTTTTTTATTTCTTATCTCAGCAAGCTCATCTATATCCATTGTTGAAACATCTATGCCTTCAAGATAGTATTTTCCTGTTGTTGGAGTATCAAGACATCCAACAATATTCATAAATGTTGATTTTCCTGAACCTGAAGGACCCATGATACAGACAAATTCTCCCTTTTCAATACTAACAGAAACCCCATTAAGCACCACTAATTCCTGTTCGCCAATCTTGTAGATTTTTGTTACATTTTCAAGTTTTATAATCAACATTTTTAAAATCTTGGTGGAGGATGACTGGTAGATGAGCCAGATGTTTTTTTGCCAGTCTGAATCTCAACAATAACATCTTCACCTTCTTTTATATCTCCTTCAACTACCTCAATCCATTCACCATCACTTACTCCTGTTTTTACCTTGACTCTAACAGGTTTTCCTCCTCTTAAAATCCATACTCCCTGTTCTTTTGAAGGTACAGCATTGGGCATCCTGAATCTCAAAGCAGCATTTGGAATCTTGATAACATTTTTCTTTTCCTGTGCAACAAAAGTAACATTTGCAGTCATACCTGGTTTGAGAAGTAAATGAGTGTTATCAACTGCTATTACAACATCATAGGTTACTACATTTTGAGTAACTGTTGGAGAAAGTCTTATCTGAGCCACAACTCCTTTAAACTTCCTATCAGAATAGGCATCAACTGTAAAAGTTGCCTCCATTCCATTTTTGATTTTGGAGATATCTGCTTCATCCACATTTGTGTCAACCTGCATTTTTGTAAGGTCAGGAGCTATTGTAAACAGTGTCGGAGTTTGAAAACTCGCTGCTACAGTCTGTCCAACTTCAACATTTTTTGCGATAACAACACCATTAACAGGAGACACTATTCTCGTGTATCCAAGATTTGTTTTTGCTTGTCTAAGTCCTGCTTCTGCTTTTTTTAACTGCGCAATAGCTATCTCGTATTGAGCCTTAGCAGTATTGTATGCTGTCTCTGCATCATCAAGTTCGCTACGAGCAATAAAGTCTCGGTTGAAAAGTTCCTGTTTTCTTTTCAATGTCCTTTCAGCATCTTTTAAACTAACTTCAGATTTGAAAAGGTTTGACTTTGCATTGTAAAGGTCTGCCTCAGACTGTTTAAGTTCATTTTCAAAAGGAGTTGGGTCAATCTGAGCAATAAGCTGTCCCTTTTTAACCAAAGAGTTATAGTCCGCATACAAAGCTACAATTGTTCCAGAAACTCTGGTTCCAACAAGAATTGTTGTCACAGGATTTACATTTCCTGTGGCAGTAACTGTCTGAATAATATCTCCTCTTTGAACTTTAACAGTTTTAAACTCCATTTTCTTTGAGCCCGAAAAAATAATTATTAAAAGTAGCACAACAGTAACTAATAGTGCTCCTGAAATTAATACTATTTTTTTCCTATTTTTCATTCTGCCCATCCTACTGTTTTCTGTATTTGTGCATAAGTTACATTATAGTCATAAATTGCCTGCCAATACTGAGTATTTGTTTGTTCATAAAGAACTATAGCATCTACAACCTCTATTGAACTTCCTATTCCGACTTCATATCTTCCCATTGCAAGGTCAAGATTTTCCTTCGCCTGTTTTAAAGCTATTTTGAGTGTTTCTATTTTTTGAGAAGCTTCTTTAAGCTGGACAAAAAGATTTTTTATCTGAGATGTTATCTGTTGCCTAATAGAGTCTTCCTTGTAAGAATAATATGTTGTATCTGCCTTTGCCTGTTTAAGTTTATATGTTGTAGACCATCCACTAAACAGAGGAAGGCTCATTTGCAAAAACAGTGTCCACTTCTTATCAAGAGGAAAATCTTCATTAAGATATCCATAGCTTGCTGAACCTGTAAATTTAGGCATATACTCTTTTTTTACCAGTTCTTCAGTAGAGATTGATGCCTGTTTATTAAATTTTATTGCTTGAAGTTGAGGATTTCTTTCAATAGCAATGTCTAATAACTCTTTTTCATCAAGTTTTCTTACAGCATATTCTTCTTGCCTTATATCAAAATCTTGCATATCAACCGCTCCCATTGCCACTTTTAAATTCAAAAGAGCCTGAGAAAGTTGTTTTTCAGCAGTTATTAAATTGAGGGTTGCATTGCTTAGCTCAACCTCTGCCTTAGTTACCTCAATTTTTGGTTTAAGCCCAACTTCATAAAATCCTTTTGCAAGGTCAAGATGTCTCTTAGATTGTCTAATAACCTCCAGAGCGGTTTCTTTTTGCTTCTTTGCTTTCAGAGCACTGAAATATGCTTCTTTAACATTGTAAATTGTTTGTAAAAGCGTGTCTTTATCCTGCCACTGTGTTGATTTGTAAAGTTCTTCTTGGACCTGCACCTGTTTTGATGTCTTTCCAAAATCAAAAAGAGTCTGTGTAAGATTGATTTGTCCTGAATACTGTTTTGAGTATTCCTCGCCAGTTTTACTTTCCTGGTATGTTCTCTGATATCCTAAAGACAAATCTATTTCAGGAAAATAACCAGAACGAGCCTCTCCGATTTTGAAAAAGCTTTTCTCAACAGTAGACTTTGAAGCAAGGATATCTGGATTTTTCTTCAGTGCTATGTCAATGCATTCCTGAAGAGACAATGTTTTAAGTTCCTGAGCATATAAAGGATTCAAAAAGGAAAAAATTATCAGGAAAATTAAAGCAATTCTTTTTTTCATTGTTTGCCTATAACATCCTTTAACTTTGCTCCTGTATTTACTGTTACATCAACATAGGGGATGACAGACATCCCTGGCCAGAGAGGATAATCAGGCTCAAAGGGAGAATCAACTATTATTCTTACAGGAATACGCTGAACAACTTTAACAAAATTTCCTGTTGCATTTTCAGGCGGGAAGAGACTGAAAACAGCACCTGTCCCTGGTTGAAAACTTGCAACATGACCTTTGAAAATTTTGCCGGGATAGGCATCAACCTTAATTCTGACAGGTTGTCCAACTCGCATTTTTTCTATCTGAGTTTCCTTAAAATTAGCACCTACCCATATATCCTGTTCATCCACAACAGCCATAATAAGCTGCCCAGGGCGAACATACTGTCCAACCTCAACTGATTTTTTGGCAATTCTTCCATCTCTTGGAGAAAAAATCAAAGTTCTTTTTAAATTTATCTCAGAAATCTTGAGTTCTTCCTGTGCTTTTCCTATCAGATGTTGCTGAGTTTTGAGTTTCACTGTAAAGGTATTTATCGTTGATTTAACTTCTTTTATTTGGCTTTCTGCAGCTCTTTCTTGGGCTATTGCTACCTTAAGAGATGCTTCTGCAGAGTCAAATCTGCTTTTTGAAACAAGGTCTTCTTCATAAAGCCCTTTTATCCTTTGATACTCTTTTTCAGCAAGCACTCTCTGAGCATGAGCAGCTTGAAGATTAGCTTCTGCGGTTTTAAGCTTTGCCATTGCTTCATTTAATGATGATGATATTTCTTGAAGCTGATTATACAATGTATTTACATTTTCTCTCTTTGCTTTTACATCTGCAAGATAATCATCTGTTTCTATCTCAACAAGCGGTTCACCCTTTTTTACTCTCTGGTTATAATCAACATAAACTTTAGATACTTTTCCTGAAACTTGCGGAGATATAGGAACTATTGTTCCTTCAATGTAAGCATCATCTGTTCTTTCATAAACAATGTAATAATAAATCTCCTTAGACATAAAGATTAAAGCTCCTACTGCGACAACAATTAATATGGCAATCTTAATTTTCTTTGAGTTTTTAAATCTTTCACCTATGCTTTTAAGACTCACCTGTTCGCTCCTTGAGCAACAATTTCATTGCCTGTAAATGCCTTAAGCAATGTCCCTGTTGCCTGCCTGAGTCTGAGTATTGCAAGTTGATAGTTGTATTGAGCTTCCATAAGCTTCCTTTCAGCAGTTACAAGAAATGTATTGGCATCTGTAACATCAATACTGTTAGCAAGTCCGTATTGATACTGTTTCATTACAGAATTAAAATTATCTCTTGCATAGGCTACTTCATCTTCAAGAGATTTGATTGTGTCTCTGAAAGTTATATAGTTATGATACGCAGATTCTACATCAATAAATACTTCTTTAACTGTATCCTCATATTGAAGTTCAGCTTGTCTGAGCTTTGCTTTGGCTTCACCGACTTCTGCCCTTCTTAGTCCACCTTCAAAAATCGGAAAGTTAATTGATGCAATAGCATATGTTGATTCTTTATTTGTTAACTGGTTTGAAGGATTTTGATCAAGCTTCTGATAGTTTGCTGACATGGTCAGAGTAGGGAAATAAGAACCAATTGCGTAGTTTACATTTTTCCTCGCTATTTCTTTTGAAAGCAGAGCAACCTTAATCTCTGGTCTTAGTTCCTTTGCAAGAGCCTTAACATGGTCAACAGTAAGGCTAAAATAGGGATCATTTAATTTTGTTTCTAATATTTCAAAATCTCCCTCAATTCCTGCATCTCTTGCTAAAATAACCTTCGCAACTTTCAAAGAATTTTTTGCAGATATTAAATCAGCTTCTGCACCACTTAGCTCAGCTTCTGCCCTTAAAAGGTCTGTTTTTGTGACCTCTCCGACTTTAAGCCTTATTTTTGCTGCATCTCTATGTTTCTTTAATCTTTGAACATTACTTTCAGCGATCTCTACAGCTCTTTTTGCTTTTAGATAACCATAAAGGTCTTGAGCAACTCTTATCAAATATTGCTCTTTAAATGAGGCAACATCAAACTCTGTTTTTGTAAGAGTATCCCTTGATATTGCATAGTTTGTAAATTCTCTACCACCAAGAGAAAGTTTTTCCTCAATGGTCAGTCCCCAGAGCATACTTCTGTCAGGCTGAACAATAGATGTATTTACAAGTTTTTCTTTGGTGTAGTCAGTATATTTACCAGAGGCAGTGATAGTTGGAAGAAGTCCTGCCAATGCTTTATATTGACCTTCTTTTGATATTACTATATTTTCCTCAGCAATTCTAACTTTCTCAGCCTTTTTTAAAGCAAGCGAAAAAACATCTGAAATTGTTAAATTTTCCTGGGCAATTGCTTGCTCAGTAAAAATAAAAAGCAATAAAACAAATAATATCTTAATTTTCATTCAATCCTCCTGGTTCCCTCATAAAATATCTCAATATAAGTCTGTAAAGCTTTCTTGAAATCTATCTTTCTTCTGAGGAGTTCTTTCTTTATGAAGAGATTAAAAAGCATTCCAAAATATGCTAAAGAAGCGTAATTAGAATCTAAATCTTTTTTTAAGACCCCATCTTTTTTAAGTTCTTCAAGATATGAAGCAAAAACAAGATAAACTTCATGAATCATTTTACTGTGGATTGCTCTTATCTCAGCAGGATATTGAAAAATTTCTGTATGCATTATACATATTAAATCCCTCTTTTTTTTCAGCAAATCAAAATAGTATTTAGCGATAGTTTTTAGAGAGTCTTTATAATCCTTTTTTTTTAATTTCGGGATGAGATCTTTAAGAGTTGGCAAAAATGATTGACTTTTAAGAACATCAATGAAAAGATTTTCCTTTGAAGTAAAATATCTGAAAAGAGTTACCTCAGCTACCTGTGCTTCCTTTGCTATCTCTTTTGTAGTTGTGCCCAGATAGCCTTTTTGTGAAAAAAGCTTGAGTGCTGATTTAAGGATTTTTTCTTTCGTATCAGTCATGGTAGTAACTACTAACATACACCATAAAAAAAAACAATGTCAAGAGATGAATTTTAAAGATAAAAATACAATTGTAATTCTAAATCTACCTTAGTAAGCAAAAAATTTCTTTCTTTTCTTAAAGCAAAAACTTCTGAACATAGCCCTATTGCCAATTTCAGAAAAAATAGTAGTTGATTACCTTTCCATTTATGCAGTAAAATTATAAATTATTTTAATAAGGAGAAGTTTGATGAAAATCAAGGGAAAAGTTTGGAAATTTGGTGACAATATTGACACAGATGCTATAATTCCTGCCAGATATCTCAATACTTCTGACCCCAAGGAACTCGCAAAGCATGTTATGGAAGATGCAGATAGCAGTTTCCCTTCAAAAGTAAAACCTGGAGATATAATAATTGCAGGAAGAAACTTTGGATGTGGTTCATCCAGAGAACATGCACCAATTGCAATTAAAGCGTCTGGAATACGGGCAGTTATAGCAAAAAGCTATGCAAGAATATTCTTCCGAAATGCTTTCAACATAGGGTTACCGATTTTTGAAGTTCCAGAACTAATTGATGAAACCAATGAGGGTGATGAAGTAGAAATAGACATGAACTCAGGGCAGATTATAAACCTGACTAAAGGTAAAAAATACAACACAAAGCCGATTCCACCCTTTATGCAAGAACTGATAAAAGCAGGCGGGCTTGTTGAATGGACAAAAAAGAGATTAAGCATGGAGGACATAAAATGAATAAAAGAGTTTGCAAAACAAAAAAAGCCAGTTCACAGAGCAAAACTTACAAAATCGCTGTAATTCCAGGAGATGGCACAGGTCCTGAGGTTATCCGCGAGGGAGTTAAAGTTCTAAATGCAGTAAGCAACAGAATAGGCTTTAAACTTGATTACACCTATTTTGACTTTGGAGGAGAAAGATATCTTCGCACAGGAGAAACTCTTCCAGACAGTGCAATTGAAGAACTTAAAAAGTTTGATGCTATATATCTTGGTGCTATTGGACACCCTGATGTAAAACCTGGAATACTTGAAAAAGGCATACTTCTTAGACTTCGTTTTGAACTTGACCAGTATGTTAATCTTCGCCCAGTGAAGCTTTATCCTGGAGTTGACTGTCCCCTTAAAAATAAAGGTCCTGAAGACATAGACTTTGTTGTTGTAAGGGAAAACACAGAAGGCTTATATACAGGCTCAGGAGGATTTCTTAAAAAAGGAACTCCTGATGAAGTGGCAATACAGGTTTCAATTAACACCCGTAAAGGTGTTGAAAGATGCATTAGATACGCCTTTGAATACTGCAAAAAACGAAATAAAAGAAAAAAACTTACTTTATGTGGAAAAACAAATGTTCTCACCTTTGCCTTTGACCTTTGGGAAAGAACATTTTACGAGGTTGCAAAAGATTATCCTGATATTACAACTGATTATGCCCATGTGGATGCAACTACAATGTGGTTTGTAAAAAATCCTGAATGGTTTGATGTTATTGTAACAGATAACATGTTTGGAGATATAATTACTGACTTGGGTGCAATGATTCAGGGTGGAATGGGAATAGCTGCCGGTGGAAATATAAATCCTCAAGGGGTATCAATGTTTGAACCAATTGGAGGCTCTGCTCCAAAATACACAGGTAAAAATGTCATAAATCCCCTCGCAGCAATATGTGCAGCCGGAATGATGCTTGAAAATCTCGGAGAGGAAACAGCTGGTAAACTTATTGAAAGAGCTGTAATAGAAGTAACAGGAAAACATCTAAAAAGCCTTGCTGCAGGAAAAATGGGATATACAACTACAGAAGTAGGTGATTTGGTAGCAAAATATGTGACAGATTTACCTCTGGAGGGATAAAGATGCTTAAAAAGAAAGAAAAATATGTTGTAGCTGTAGTTGGTGCAACAGGAGCAGTGGGAAATGAAATGATTGCTGTCTTAGAAGAAAGGGATTTTCCTGTGGAAACACTCAGGCTTTTTGCTTCAGAAAGAAGCGAAGGCGTACTGCTAAAATTTAAAGGGCAAGACATTCCAGTTGAAACCCTCAAAGAAGACTGTTTTAATGGCATAGATATAGCACTTTTTTCCGCTGGTGCAGAAAGGTCTAAGATATGGGCGCCTGTGGCAGCAAAGTCTGGTTGCGTTGTTGTTGATAACTCAAGTCAGTGGAGAATGGATCCAGAAGTTCCCCTTGTAGTCCCTGAGGTTAATCCTCATGACCTAAAATGGCATAAGGGAATTATTGCCAATCCTAACTGTTCTACTATTCAGATGGTAGTGGCGCTTAAGCCAATTCATGATGTGGCAAAAATAAAAAGAGTGGTTGTTACAACCTTTCAGGCAGTCTCAGGAACAGGTAAAAAAGCAATGGATGAGCTTCTCCAGCAAACAGTGGCTTTACTTAATTTCAAAGATATTGAGATAAAAGTTTATCCCCATCAGATTGCTTTTAATGTCTTACCACATATAGACAAATTTCTTGAAAACGGCTATACAAAAGAAGAGATGAAAATGGTAAATGAAACAAAAAAGATAATGGGTGACCCTTCAATAAGAGTAACTGCCACTACAGTAAGAGTGCCTGTATTCAGAGGCCATTCTGAAAGTGTGAATATTGAGACTGAAAAGAAAATTACTGCACAGGAAGTAAGAGAATTATTAAGCAAATCGCCAGGGATTGTGGTTATAGATAATCCTGAAAAGAATGAATATCCGCTTCCAATTTATGCTTCGGGTAAAGATGAAGTTTTTGTAGGTAGAATCCGTGAAGATGAATCCATTGAAAATGGAATAAATATGTGGGTTGTTTCAGACAATCTTCGTAAAGGTGCAGCATTGAATGCTGTCCAGATTGCAGAAGAACTTATAAAAATGACAGCTTAGGCTGTATTCAGACATAAAACAAAGGAGGCAATATAATGTTAGGAGACAGAAAGGACTATATTTTCACCTCTGAATCAGTTACAGAGGGACATCCAGATAAAGTGGCTGATCAGATTTCTGATGCAATACTTGATGCTATGATTTCAAAAGACCCCTATTCAAGAGTAGCCTGTGAAACTTTAGTAACTACAGGACTTGTTATGGTCGCAGGAGAGATTACAACCAACTGTTACGTAGATATTCCCTCTGTTATAAGAGAGACAGTTAAAGAAATTGGATATACAAGAGCAAAGTATGGGTTTGATTATGAGACCTGTGCAGTTATTACATCAATTCATGAACAATCTCCTGATATTGCTATGGGAGTTGATCCAGGAGGTGCAGGGGACCAAGGGCTTATGTTTGGATTTGCCTGCAATGAAACAGAAGAACTTATGCCAATGCCTATAATGCTTGCTCACAAACTTGCAATGAAGCTTGCAGAGGTAAGGAAAAAAGACATTCTTACTTATCTGAGACCTGATGGAAAAACTCAGGTTACTATAGAATATAGAGATGGAAAACCCTATCAGGTTAAAAGTATAGTTGTTTCAGCGCAGCATGCACCTGACATCACTTTAAGAGAAATGAGGGAGGATATTGTTGAAAAGGTAATAAAACCTGTTGTTCCAAAAGAACTTCTTGATGAAGAAACTGTCCAATACTTTATAAATCCCACAGGAAGATTTGTGATTGGCGGTCCTATGGGAGATACAGGGCTTACAGGAAGAAAAATCATTGTTGATACTTATGGTGGCGTAGCAAGACATGGAGGTGGCTGTTTTTCAGGAAAGGATGCTACAAAGGTAGACCGTTCTGGCTCATACATGGCAAGATATATTGCTAAAAATCTTGTTGCAGCAGGACTTTGTGATAGAGTAGAGATTCAGATTGCCTATGTAATAGGTGTCCCAGAGCCAGTTTCTGTTTATATCAACAGCTTTGGCACAGGTAAAATTGAAGATAGAAAGATGGAGGAAATTGTTAAGAAAGTCTTTAATTTAACGCCGAAAGGCATAATTGAGAAACTTCAACTTAGAAGACCAATTTTTAAGAAAACCGCTGCCTATGGTCATTTTGGAAGACCTGACCCTGATTTCACATGGGAGCAAACAGACATGGCAGAAACATTAAGAAAGGAGGCTGAACTTTGCTAAAATACGACATCAAAGACATTAAATTAGCTGAAAAAGGCAAACTCCGTATAGAATGGGCTGAGATGGATATGCCTGTTTTAAGAATGATTCGGGATAGATTCAAAAAAGAAAAACCTCTTAAGGGAGTAAAGCTTGCTGCCTGCCTTCATGTAACAACAGAAACAGCTAATTTAATGATAACCCTTAAAGAAGGTGGAGCTGAGCTTGCGCTTTGTGCATCAAATCCTTTAAGCACTCAGGATGATGTAGCATCTGCATTGGTTAAATATTACAAAATTCCTGTGTTTGCAATTAAAGGAGAAGATAGAGATACATATTATAAACATATCTATCAGGCTCTTGAAATAAAGCCGCATATAACAATGGATGACGGAGCTGATTTGGTATCAACACTTCATAAAGAAAAAAGAAAACTTCTTTCCCATGTTCTTGGCGGGACAGAAGAAACAACAACAGGTGTAATAAGGCTAAGAGCAATGGCAGATGATGGTGCACTTAAGTATCCTGTAATAGCTGTTAATGATGCTTACACAAAGCATCTTTTTGATAATCGTTATGGAACAGGACAGAGCACAATAGATGGAATTCTTAGAGCCACCAACAGACTGCTTGCTGGTTCTATTTTTGTTGTTTGTGGTTATGGATGGTGTGGAAGAGGAGTTGCAATGAGAGCAAAAGGCATGGGTGCAAGGGTAGTTGTCACAGAAGTAGACCCTTTAAAAGCTCTTGAAGCAGTAATGGATGGATTTGATGTAATGCCCATAATTGATGCTGCAAAGATTGGTGACATTTTTGTCACGGTTACAGGAAACATAAATGTAATCTCTGAAAACGTATTTTCAAAGATGAAAAATGGTGCAATTGTAGCAAATACAGGACATTTTAATGTAGAAATAGACATTGAAGGTTTAAATAAACTTTCAAAGTCAAAGAGAGTCATTAGAGAGTTTGTTGAAGAATACACCCTGAAGGACGGTAGAAGAATTTATCTGCTTGCAGAAGGCAGACTTGTAAATTTGAGTGCAGCAGAAGGGCATCCTGCGGCAGTTATGGATATGAGTTTTGCCAATCAGGCACTTTCTGCTGAATATATATTTAAAAATGCTAAAAAATTAGAAAAAAAGGTGTATTCTGTACCTGAAGAAATTGACAGAGAAATTGCCCGACTAAAACTTGAAAGCATGGGAATAAAAATTGACAAACTAACAAAAGAACAGGATAAATATCTCCATAGCTGGCAGATGGGGACATGATTGGACTGCCTGAGAAACTTTCTGTAGAGATAACTACAAAATGCAATCTTCATTGCGAGATCTGTCCTAAACAGAGTCCTAATTATCATCATCCTGATTCAGAGATGGATTTTGAAACATTCAGCAGGCTTAAACCTCTTTTCCCCTATATTAAAAGCCTGATTCTTAATGGAATTGGTGAACCACTTCTGCATCCAAATATTGAAAACTTCATTGCTTTAGCAAGTGCTTACATGCCTGAGGGAGCTTTAATCGGATTTCAAACAAATGGCGTGCTTCTAACAGATGAAAAATTAAAAGAACTTGTAAAGGCTGGCTTAAATAAAATCTGTGTTTCAATTGATAGCCTTACTCCTGTAAATGGACTTCATGAACCTGAGTATGGTGAAAAGGCTCTTGAAACTATCTATCGTATAAAACTAAACAACAATGGAAAACTCCAAAGCGGCATAGAAACTGTTATAACCAGGGATAACCTTGATCAAATTGTTCCCACCATTAAAGAAGCTTCAAAATATGGTATAGATTTTATAATTCTTTCTCATTTAATTCCCTATTCGCCTTTAGTTTTAAATAAAGTTGCATATGAAACAAACAATGAAGAATCAGTAAAAATATTCAAGAAATGGCTTACATTACTTGAAAAAGCAGGCTATACAATAAATGAATGGCTTGAGCTTATGAAAAAGAAAGCCCTACCAGAGTTTTTTCCTGAAGAAAATGAAGCTATGAGACTTTTTAAGGGAATGTATGACGAAGCAACTGAAAAAGGACTTACACTTCATATGCAAAATTTAATAAACAGAGATGAAAAACTCATAAAAGAAGTAAATTTAGTTTTGAAAGAGGTAAAAAGACTATCAAAAAAACTGGATATATCAATTCAAATTCCAAAAACCAATCCTGCACCTCGTAGAAAATGTGATTTTCTTGAAGAAAAATGTTTATTTATTGGAGTTGATGGAGAAGTTTCACCATGTTATTTTTTATGGCACAGTTTTACATGCTATATTGCTGGACTTAAAAAATCAGTTAAACGCTGGACATTTGGGAATATTAAGGACAAAGACCCTGGTTATATACTCAATTCATCTGAATACACAAATTTCATCAATTCAGTTTTAAAGTATGACTTTCCTTATTGCTATGACTGTAACTTTGCCCTTTGTGACCTTATGGAACTTGAAGATTTTCTCTATGACTGCTATACCAATGATGTTCCATGTGGAGCATGTCTATGGTGTGGCGGTTTATTTTACTGTATGATATAATTGACTAAATAATTATTAGTCCAATCAAAGGAGGTGCTTTATGAAAATTTTAAGAATTAACATGAGTGAAGATGCACCTGAAGTAAAATTTGAGGATTTAGGTCAATATGAAGGACTTGGTGGAAGAGCACTTACTTCAGCAATAATATCAAAAGAAGTTGACCCCCTTTGTCATCCATTGAGTGCTGACAATAAACTTGTAATAGCCTGCGGACTTCTTGGTGGAAGCGCTGCAGCAATGTCTGGAAGAACTTCTGTAGGATGCAAAAGTCCTCTTACAGGAGGGATTAAAGAAGCAAATTCAGGAGGACAGGCAGGACAGGTTCTTGGAAGACTCGGAATTGCAGCAATTGTCCTTGAAGGAAAGCCTAAGGGAGATGATACATATAAAATTTATATTAACAAAAATGGTGTTAAGGTTGAAAAAGACAATTCTCTTAAAATGCTTCCAAACTATGATCTTATTGAAAAAATGAAAAAAGAGTTCGGAGAAAAAATTGCCTGTGTAAGTATTGGTCCTGCAGGTGAAATGAAAATGTCAGGTGCATCTGTTGCATTGACTGATATGGAACTTAGACCAACAAGACATGCAGGAAGAGGCGGGGTTGGTGCGGTGATGGGTTCAAAAGGAGTAAAAGTTATTGTTCTTGATGATACTGAAACAACACCAAGACAGCCAAAAAATGTAGAAGCATTTAAAGAAGCAAATAAAAAATTTGTTGCAGGACTTCAGAAACATCCTGTAACAGGACAAGGACTTCCTGCTTATGGAACAAATGTATTAACAAACATAATAAATGAAGTTGGAGCATATCCTACCTATAACTTCAAAGAAGGACGTTTTGCTGGAGCAAGAAAAATCAGTGGTGAAGTGGAAGCAGAGCTTGAAAAACAAAGAGGTGGAAACCCTACACATGGATGCCACAGGGGATGTGTTATACGTTGTTCAGGAATTTATCATGACAAAGATGGACATTATCTCACTAAACAACCTGAATACGAAACAGTATGGGCATTGGGTGGAAACTGCGGGGTTGATGACATAGATAAAATAGCTATGATGGATTTTCTATGTGACAACTATGGAGTTGACACCATTGAGATGGGCGCAACAATTGCAGTTGCAATGGAAGCTGGATTGCTTAAGTGGGGAGATGCTGATGCTGCAATAAATCTCCTACATGAGGTGGGTAAAGGAACACATCTTGGAAGAATTATAGGAAATGGAGCAGCATTCACTGGCAAAGCTTTCGGAGTTGAAAGAGTGCCTGTTGTGAAAGGGCAAGCACTTCCAGCTTATGATCCAAGAGCAGTTCAGGGAATCGGAGTCACATATGCAACAAGCCCTATGGGCGCAGATCACACTGCAGGATATTCAATTGCGCTTAATGTTTTAAAAACAGGTGGATTTGTTGATCCTCTTAAGCCTGAAGGACAAGTTGAGCTCTCACGTAATCTTCAGATTGCAACAGCTTTTGTAGATTCAACAGGCATGTGTCTTTTTATAGCTTTTGCACTACTTGACCAGCCAGAAACTAATCAGGCTTTGCTTGATATGCTCAATGCCTTTTATGGTTGGAATATGACTGATAAAGATGTAGTTGAATACGGGAAAAAGGTTCTCAAATTTGAAAGAGATTTCAATCTTCGTGCAGGATTTACAAAAGAGCATGACAGACTTCCAAGATTTTTCTATAAAGAGCCTCTTCCACCACACAATACAGTATTTCAGGTAAAAGATGAAGAGCTTGACCAACTATTTAACTGGTAAAATTTCTACTGCTCAGGGTTGGTGACTGCCATCCCTGAGCAAATTTTAAAAATGAAAGTAGTTGTTAAACTTTTTGGTGGTATAAAATCAGAAAAAGACTTCCCCAGAAATGAAGAAAAAGACCTTATTGTGGAAACTGAGAAACCTCTAACTATTTATGAATTAATTGATTTTTTAAGCCTAAATAAAAAACCCTTCATAGTTGTTCTTAATGGAGTTATTCTTACCAACCTTTCTATTCAAATAAAAGATGGTGATGAAATAAGTCTTTTCCCTCCTATCGCAGGCGGATAGGTTTGAAGAAAAAAATAATAGTCAAACTAATAGGGAAAATGCAGTTTTAGAAAATTAATGCCTGCAGGCTCATTTTCTTAGCACCATTTCCTGCAGGCAAGTTTTCCTATCTAAATAAGGCGTTTATCTCTGTCCCGCTTCTTTCTTTTTGATTGTTATTCATGTTGCAGTCATCGTTTTTAGGATTGCTATCCATTCTTATATCAGGGTCATAGGCAATAACTACCCTGTAAGATGGTGGAAATTCGCCCTCAGAAGGTGAGGAGGCATTCCAGTTACGTTCATAGCTAACTGTTATTTCCTGCCCGGGATTTAAATTCTGGAATTTTTTTGTAGCTACAAGGTTAGCTTTTCCACCCATAGGAATTTCATAGAGATAAACAGCCTGCTGATTTGGTCCTGAAATGTATGGCTCAACTCCCATATTTTTTACCACACCTGTTATTCTAACTTTTCCTGAGAACTGACTCGTTTTTGAAACAACGGTAAAATCAATTCTCTGAACTGCTGGGTCAGGACATTTTGGTGGAGGAATTGGTTTAATCTGTTTTAGTTTATCTTTGTCTACAGGAGATTTAAGCTGGTCTTTTGGTTGAGGCGGAGTTTCTGCATAGGCTAAAGAGAAGACAAATAAAATTAAACTTAAAATGCTGAGATAAGTAAATAATTTTTTCATTTTATTCTCCTAATTTGTTTTTCTTTTAAATTCATATCCAGGAGCGTTAATAATTTGTATTTTTGATGTATCTAAGGGTCTTCTTTGAAATTCGTCCCTACATTTCTCGGAATCAGCCTTGAAATAAAATATCAACTCATACTCACCTGTATTTGGATTTATAGGTGAAGTAACAGGGCTTTGATTCGCGTGACACTCACTTGGTATAAAACGAAATGCTTCACTTGACATAGCTTTTACCATTGCTCCTTCAGGAAGGCGAATAACAGAACCATCAGGGGCGGTTATTTTTCCTTTAACATGAATGTGACTAAGTTGAGGATAATTTGTAGTTGAAGGGTCATGGGCTAAGGCAAAACTTGCTGAGGATAATAAAACTGTTATTACTAAAGAGATTACTAAAGCGTTGTTAAAATTTACTTTCATTTTTCCTCCTCTTAAGCTTTTTTTACAATTTACTATTTTTTCTGTGAGTCAAGAATTTTTACGCCAATAAAATCAATATTGGTAAATTCTCTGCTCTTTGTAACCTTAATTGCTTCAAAGTCAATGTTAGAAAACTCCCTGCTTTTCATTAGGGGCGTAGCAGTAAAATCAATATTAGCAAACTCTCTACTCTTTGTAAGCTTGATTACTTCAAAATCAATGTTAGGAAACTCTCTGCTTTGGACATAAGGAATGGCGATAAAGTCAATGTTTCGGAATTCTCTACTCTTTACTGTAGGTAGTGGTTGTTGTTTCTGGATATTCTCATTAACCTTTGGTGGCTGCAATGTTTGCTGTTTTTGTTTTTGAATTTTTTCATTAACTTTTGGTGGTGTCACACTTAACGGGAGCTGTGCACTGATATCTAATGCGCTGAAACTAAAACAAAGGCACAAAATACTTAGAATAAATAGCTTTCTGTTCAATCTTCACCTCCTCCTCAGAAAAATTTCAAAAGCATGGAACTATTTTGAAAAAGAAACTTTGAAAAAATCAATGAAAATTTTAGATGATTGTAAACACTTTTTTACAGTTTCTTCAGAATAACCTTTAATATCAGCTTTTTCAAAATTCTTCAGTTCCTTAGAGAAACAAAAATTGTCAAAATATTATACAGAGAAAAGTATAATAAATCATCTGGTAGTTTATTTTTTATTATCTCTATTTATGAGAATGATGAAAGAAGCATTAAACAAAAATGTTTCCGCAGAAAGAATAAGACAAACACTGAAGAAAGGCTTTATTAGAACATTAATTTAATTATCTGTAAATTTCTTAAAGATGAGAGAGGCATTAGTTCCGCCAAAACCAAATGAGTTTGTCATAGCGTATTTAATTTCTTTTTTCTTTGCATTATAAGGAACATAGTCAAGATCACATTCTGGATCAGGATTATCAAGATTAATGGTAGGAGGCACAATATCTTCATATATACTCAATATTGTAAATATAGCCTCAACACCTCCAGCAGCACCAAGTAGATGTCCTGTCATTGATTTTGTAGAACTTACACAAAGTTTATAGGCATGTTCACCAAATATTGTTTTTATAGCCTGCGTCTCAAGTTCATCTCCTTGTTTTGTAGCTGTTCCATGAGCATTTATGTAATCTATCTCTTCTGGAGATATTCCTGCATCATTCAATGCCATTTTCATGCATCTTGCACCTCCTTCACCTTCAGGAGCAGGAGCTGTAATATGATAAGCATCTGAAGTCATCCCATATCCCACAAGTTCTGCATAAATTTTAGCACCTCTTTTTAAGGCATGTTCAAGCTCCTCAAGAATAAGGATTCCAGAACCTTCTCCCATTACAAATCCGTCTCTATCAGCATCAAAAGGTCTGCTTGCTTTTTCTGGTTCCTCATTTCTTGTTGACAAAGCCCTCATTATTGCAAATCCTGCAACAGCCATTGGTGTAATCACAGCTTCTGCACCACCTGCAATCATTACATCTGCGTCACCATACTGAATCATTCTGAAAGCTTCGCCAATTGAATGGTTTCCTGTAGCACAGGCAGTTGTTACAGCAAGATTAGGACCTTTTATTCCATATCTTATTGATATCTGTCCTGCTGCAAGATTAATGATAACCATAGGAATGAAGAAGGGGCTCACTCTTTTCCAGCCTTTTTCAAGTAATATCTGATGATAATACTCAATTGCTGGGAGTCCACCCATTCCAGAGCCAATAACAATTCCTATCCTTTCTGAGTTTTCAGGAGTGATTTCTAACTCCGAATCTGCAATTGCCATCTCAGTAGCAGCAATTGCAAAATGAATAAATCTGTCCATTTTTTTTACTTCTTTTAGTTCAATATATTTTGTCGGATCAAATCCTTTAACTTCAGCGGCTATTCTTACAGGATAGTCCTTAGCATCAAAATGAGTAATGTAACCAACTCCTGATTTGCCTTGAATAATTGCCTGCCAAGAGGATTGAACATCAAGACCGAGAGGGGAAATCATTCCCAACCCGGTCACAACAACTCTTCTTTTGCTCATAAATAACTATGCCTGATTTATTTTGTTTTTTATATACTCTATAGCGTCTTTTACTTTACCAATCTTTTCCGCATCTTCATCAGGAATCTCAATTCCAAAAGCTTCCTCAAAAGCCATAACAAGCTCAACAGTATCAAGAGAGTCTGCTCCAAGGTCTTCAACAAAAGACGCCTCTGGTGTCACCTGTGATACTTCAACACCAAGCTGCTTTGCTATGATTTCTTTTACTTTTTCCTCTACCATTATTTACCTCCTTTTTTTCTTTTTTACATGTACATTCCGCCATTTACATGAATAACCTGCCCGGTTATATATCCAGATTCTGGCAAAGCCAGAAATGTTATAGCATTTGCAACGTCCTGAGTTGTCCCAAATCTTGATAAAGGAATCATTCTCAACATTTCCTCTTTAACCTTTTCTGGTAGTTGTTCTGTCATAGCTGTTTGGATAAAACCTGGAGCAACTGCGTTAACAGTTATTCCTCTTGAAGCATACTCTTTTGCTAATGTCTTGGTTAGAGCCACCAAGCCTGCCTTTGATGCTGAATAATTAACTTGACCGGGATTTCCGATAAAAGCTACAACAGAAGCAATATTTATAATTCTTCCATATTTATTTTTTGACATAATCTTAATAGCTTCTCTTGAACAAAGAAATGCTCCTTTAAGATTTATATTTAAAACAGCATCCCATTCTTCATCTTTCATTCTTATAAGAAGATTATCCCTTGTTATACCCGCATTGTTTACAAGAATTTCAATTTTAGAAAATTTTTTTACTGCTTCCTCAAATAGCCTTTTTACATCTTCTGAGTTAGAGATATCAGCTTTAATTCCTAAGGTTTCAACACCATACTGTGATTTAATCTCTTCAGCAACTTTTTCAGCATTACCCCCATTTATATCAACAATTACAATTTGCACACCTTTCTTAGCAAGTTCTTCAGCTGCGGTTCTTCCAATTCCTCTTGAAGAGCCAGTTATTACAGCTGTTTGTCCTTTCATAAAAAACCTCCTTGAATATTATCTGAAAATCAAATTATAAAAAAAATCTATCTAAAAATTCCACCCCATAGTTATAAATAAATTTGGAATTTAAAAGGATAGGAACTTAAATATTATGATATAATATTTTTTTATGTATTACATTGGAATAGACATAGGTGGCACTTATATTAAAATCGGTATAATTTCAACAGACTGGGAAACCATCAAAATATGCAAATTCCCAACAGGCAACAATCCTATGGAAAAAATTATTGAAGAAATAGACAGCATTTGTAATGAATTTAAAATTAAAGGAATAGGAGTCGGCATTGCTGGTTTAGTGGATAAGGAAGGTAACGTAATTAAAGCCGCTAACATACCTTTTTTAAATAAATTCCCTTTAAAAAAGGAATTAGAAAATAGATATAACATGAATGTAAAAATAGAAAATGATGCAACTGTTGCAACAGTTGCGGAAGCCTTATTTGGACAAGGTAAGGGCTCATTTAGTTTTATTCTTCTTACTCTTGGAACAGGAATCGGTGGTGGGTTCTGGTTTGATGGAGAAATAGCCCAGTTTCCATTGGAGGTTGGACACATGAGCATTAATTATCAGGGAAAATTCTGTAATTGTGGTAACACAGGATGCCTTGAAGTATATGCTTCAGCTCGGGCTATAAAAGATAATCTTATAGAACGAGTTGAAAATGGTGAGGAAAGTTATATTAAAAAACTTTATGAAGGCAATATATATAGAGCAACTTCAGAAGATATATATAAAGCAGCAATGGAAGGCGATCATTTGTGTAGAAGTGTTCTTAAGGAAGCAGGTAAGGCTCTTGGTGCAGGAATAGCAAATTTAATAAATATTTTCGGACCTGAAAAAATTATTTTAACGGGTGGACTTTCTAAAGCAATAAATATCTATCTTGAAACAGCCATTCAGGAAGCCAAAAAAAGAGCAATGATAGGAATTGCGGAATCAGTTAGCATAACTCAATCTTCTCTGGTAGATAAAGGTGGAGTTCTGGGTGCTGTCGCAATTTTAATAAATGAAAATCTGAAGCAGTTTCCTGATAGAAAATTAAAAGAGCCAAAAAACTAAGTTTCTATGAAAAAAATCAGAAATTTCTCAATAATTGCTCATATAGATCATGGAAAATCTACCCTTGCAGACAGGCTCCTTGAGTTTACAGGTGCTGTTAATCTCGGTGGCAAGATGGGACAGATTCTTGATTCAATGGATCTTGAAAGGGAAAGGGGCATTACAATCAAAGCTCATGCAGTGAGACTTAACTATAAAAGTGAGGATGGACAAACATATATCCTGAATCTTATTGATACTCCTGGGCATGTAGATTTTTCCTATGAAGTATCTCGTTCTTTGGCATGCTGTGAAGGAAGCCTTCTTGTAGTTGATGCAACGCAGGGAGTAGAGGCTCAAACTGTTGCAAATGCTTATCTTGCAATTGAACATAATCATGAAATAATTCCAGTGATAAACAAAATAGACCTTCCCCAAGCTGATCCTGACAAGGTAAAAAAGCAAATAGAAGATATTTTAGGTATTAGTTCTTCTGAAGCAATCTTGGCTTCTGCAAAAGAAGGAACAGGGACCAAAGAAATTCTTGAAGCAGTTGTAAAAAGAATCCCTCCACCAAAGGGTGATCTTCAATCACCACTCCGTGCAATGATATTTGACTCCTGGTTTGATAACTACTTAGGTGTTATTGTTCTTGTCAGGGTTTTTGATGGAATAATAAAACCAGGAATGAGAATAAAACTATTTGCAACAGGGAAAGAATATGAAGTTCAGAGACTTGGCATTCTCACTCCTTTTCCTAAGGATATAGAAAAACTTGAAGCAGGTGAAGTAGGATTTATTATAGCTGGAATTAAAAACATTGCTGACACAAAAATAGGAGATACAATTACCCTTGCAGAAAATCCTGCAAAAACCCCCCTTGCAGGTTTCAGAGAAGTTAAACCAATGGTATTTTGCGGACTTTATCCAACTGAAACTCATCAATATGAAGAGTTAAAAACTGCTCTTGAAAAACTCAGATTAAATGATTCTTCTTTTTTCTTTGAACCCGAAACATCAGCAGCACTTGGATTTGGATTTAGATGCGGTTTTTTGGGCTTACTACATATGGAAATCATAAAAGAACGCCTTGAAAGAGAGTTTAATCTTTCTCTTATAAGTACAGCACCCACTGTAAGATATAAAATTGTTGATAAAAAGGGAGAATATCTTATTGACAATCCAAGTAAAATGCCTAAAATATATGAAAAAATTGAAGAGCCTTTTATGAAAGTCTCCATAATCGTACCAGAACAATTTGTAGGAGAGATTTTAAAACTCTGTCAAGAAAAAAGAGGAATTCAAAAAGAATTTTCCTATATAACAAAGGACAGAATTCTTCTTATTTATGAAATGCCACTGAATGAAATTTTATGGGATTTTTATGATAAGCTTAAATCTCTTTCCAAAGGTTATGCATCAATGGATTATGAATTTATTGGATATAGACCTTCCGAACTTGTAAGGCTTGATATTCTTATTAATGGAGAACAAGTAGATGCCTTATCAATTATTGTCCATAAAGATAAGGCTTATTATAAAGGTCGTGCAATAGCCCAAAAACTGAGAACTGTAATTCCAAGACAGCTTTTTGAAGTTGTAATTCAGGCTGCAATTGGTGGCAAAATTATAGCAAGAGAGAGCATAGCACCGCTTAAGAAAAATGTTCTTGCAAAATGTTATGGAGGTGACGTGACAAGAAAGAAAAAACTTCTTGAAAAACAGAAGGAAGGGAAAAAAAGAATGAAACAAATTGGACGAGTTGAAATACCACAAGAAGCATTTCTTTCAGTTCTAAAAGTTGAATAAGGAGAAAAAAATGACAGGTAAAAAAATTCTTGAATATGTAAAAAGTATCGGAATTGCCATATTAATTGCTTTATTTATAAGAGCGTACATTGTTCAAGCCTTTAAAATACCTTCTGGGTCAATGATTCCAACGCTGTTGATAGGGGATCATCTTCTTGTAAATAAATTCATATATGGAGTCAATCCGCCGCTATCAGATGAAAAAATTTTAGTTTTTGAAACTCCTAAGAGAGGAGATATAATAGTGTTCAAGTATCCTGAAGACCCGAGTAGAGATTTTATAAAAAGAGTAATAGGAGTTGAAGGAGACACTGTGGAGATAAAAAATAAAAAAGTCTTCGTTAATGGAATTGAACTTAAAGAGCCCTATGCAAGACATACGGATTCATATATTCATCCAAGAGAGCTTGATCCGAGGGATAATTTTGGACCAATTAAGGTCCCTCCTCATAAACTTTTTGTAATGGGAGACAACAGGGATCAGAGCTATGATAGCCGTTTTTGGGGTTTTGTTGATTTAAAAGATGTAAAAGGCAAAGCATTTATTATATACTGGTCATGGGACAATGATAATCATAAACCAAGACTTCAAAGGATTGGTAAACTTATAAAGTAATGTTTACTGGAATTATTGTTGAACTTGGAAAAATTCATGAAGTTCGAAAACTTGCTCAGGGAGCAAGGCTGAAGGTATTTTCAAAAAAACTGATAGATAATTCAAATATAGGTGACAGCATATCTGTAAACGGAGTCTGCCTTACAATTTGTGAGATGGATACATCAAAAAATATAATTTCTTTTGATGTATCACATGAAACACTACAAAAAACCACACTTGGAGAACTTAAAAAAGACGAATATGTTAATTTAGAGCCTGCACTAACTCTTAATACAAGACTTGGAGGACATCTTGTAAGCGGACATGTTGAGGGAATTGGTAAAATAAGAAAAATTGAAAAAATAGGTAATGATTTAAAAATAGAGATTGAAGCTCCAGAAGAAATTCTTAGATATTGCATTAAAAAAGGTTCAATTACTGTAGATGGCATAAGTCTTACAATTGTGGATATTTTATCAGACTCATTTACAGTTGTAGTTATACCTCATACTGCTAATATGACAACAATAGGACTTAAAAAAGTTGGAGACAAAGTTAACCTTGAATCTGATATAATTGCTAAATATGTAGAAAAATTTGTAAATCAGTCAGTTAATGTTAAAGAAGAGCGACTTCTTGGGAAACTAAGGGACTATGGATATATTTAAGGAGCAAAGATGAAATTTATAGTTCTCGCAGGAGGCTCTGGAACAAGGCTATGGCCTATGTCAAGGAAAAACTTTCCAAAACAGTTTCTAAAGTTTTCAATTTCAAAACATGATGAACATGAAAGTTTCTTTCAGAAGACTATAAAAAGAATATGTTGCTATCCAGATGCAGATATTTTCATTGTAACAAATGAGAAACATAAGTTTTATGTTATTAATCAATTAGAAGAGTTAGCAAATAAACTAACAAATAAGCCAAAAATTGAGATTGTAATTGAACCTGTGTCAAAAAATACAGCACCTGCAATTGCTCTTGCAATAAGATATGCAATAGAAAAAGGAATCTCTCAAGATGAGATATTCTTTGTTTGTCCCTCGGACCACTTAATTAAACCAGATGAAAAATTTATTGAATTCATTAAAGCTTCGGAAGAATGTGCTAAAAAAGAAACTATTGTAACATTCGGCATAAAACCAACTCGTCCTGAAACAGGCTATGGATACATAAAAGTAAAAAGTCAGCCTGCAGAATTCGGAAATTTCTATAAGGTTGAAAAATTTGTGGAAAAACCCGATTTTGATAATGCAAAAAGATATATTAAAGAAGGAAACTACTACTGGAATTCAGGAATGTTTACATTTAAAGTTAATACAATAATTGAGGATTTTAAGAAGTATACACCCCAATTGGGAGAATTATTTGAAAAATCATATGATGAAGCTTTGAAAGAGTTTCAAAATCTGTCAGACATCTCTATTGATTATGCAATTATGGAAAAAACTGAAAAAGGAATGCTCCTTCCACTTGATATATTCTGGTCTGATATAGGTTCATGGGAAAGTTTATATGATGTTTTAGATAAAGACCCAACTGGTAATGCAATAGTAGGTGATTGCGTAAATATAGAGACAAATGGAAGCCTTATTATAGGTAACAAAAGATTTATTACTACCTTAGGTATTCAGGATATGGTAGTTGTTGAAACAGAAGATGCTTTGCTAATTGCAAAAAAAGGAGAATGCCAGAAAGTCAAAGATATCGTAAAAATTCTTTCTGAAAAAGCGCTTCCACAGGTTGAAGAGCATGTAACAGTTTACAGGCCGTGGGGAAGCTATACTCTACTTGAGAAAGGGTTAAGATATAAAATAAAGAGAATATCAGTAAAACCAGGAGAAACACTATCTCTTCAAATGCATCATCATCGTTCTGAACACTGGGTTGTTGTAAAGGGAACTGCAAAAGTAAAAATTGGCGACAGAGAACAGTTTGTTCATGAAAATGAATCAGTATATGTTCCCAAAAGCACGCTTCATAGGCTTGAAAACCCAGGGAAAATTCCTCTTGAAATAATTGAAGTTCAGGTAGGAGAGTATGTGGAAGAAGATGATATAAAAAGAGTTGAGGATGTTTATGGAAGACAGGATATTTAGAGAATATGACATAAGAGGCATTTATGGAGAAGACCTTACAGAGGAAATTTCTTATCTAATTGGAAAAGCCTTTGTTTCACTGGTATTCAAAGAACTAAAAAGAATGCCCCGAAAAATCTCAGTTGGAATGGATGCAAGATTTTCGTCTGAAACTCTCAAAAAAGAATTACTCAAAGGAATTACAGAATGCGGCGTAGATGTTATTGATATAGGGTTATGTCCTACTCCACTTCAGTATTTTTCGCTTTTTACACTTCCTGTGGATGCAGGAATAATGATAACTGGAAGCCACAACCCACCTGAATTTAACGGATTTAAACTCAGTATAGGCAAAGAGACCATTTATGGTGAAAAAATCAGAAGATTAAAAAAAATTATAGAAAAAAAGGATTTTATTAATTTTAATAAAACAGGAAAAATTGAAAAATACAACATAACAGATGATTATATTAATTACATGTTAAGCGGTTTTACTTCTTTTGAGGGGATAAAAGTTGTTGTTGACTCAGGAAATGGCACAGCTGGATTGGTTGCTCCTGTGATTCTAAAAAAACTTGGCGCTGAAGTATATGAACTCTATAGTGAGCCTGATGGCAGATTTCCAAATCATCATCCTGATCCTGTGGTTCTTGAAAACATGGAAGATTTAATACAAACTGTTATAAATAAAAAAGCCCATCTTGGTATAGGATTTGATGGTGATGCAGACCGTATAGGAGTTATTGATGAATCAGGTGATGTTGTATGGGGAGATAGGTTAATGATTATATTTGCCAAAGATATTTTAGAAGAAAATAAAGGAGCAAAAATAATTGGCGAAGTAAAATGCTCAAAAGTAATGTATGAAGAAATTGCTAAAG
The DNA here is from genome assembly GCF_000020985.1 of Thermodesulfovibrio yellowstonii DSM 11347. Taxonomy (NCBI): domain Bacteria; kingdom Pseudomonadati; phylum Nitrospirota; class Thermodesulfovibrionia; order Thermodesulfovibrionales; family Thermodesulfovibrionaceae; genus Thermodesulfovibrio; species Thermodesulfovibrio yellowstonii. Next base: position 99,092 of record NC_011296.1, on the reverse strand, counting down.
CAGGTGGCATTCCAGTTATGTGGAAAACAGGACATTCTCTTATAAAGAAAAAAATGAAGGAAGAAGGAGCACTCCTTGCAGGCGAGATGAGCGGGCATATATTTTTCAGTGATAAGTATTTTGGATTTGATGACGCAATATATGCATCATTAAGATTAGTAGAAATAGTAAAAAAAGCTGGTAAACCATATGGCATAAAAAAACTTCTATGTGGAGTAAAAACAATGCAAAGCACTCCAGAAATAAGAATTGATTGTATAGATGAAAAAAAGTTTATGATTGTAGAAAAAATTAAGGATTATTTCCAGAAATTTGAATGTAATTTTATAGATGGAGTAAGAATAAATTTCAAAAAAGGCTGGGCATTAATAAGAGCGTCTAATACTCAGCCTGCCTTAGTTTTAAGATTTGAAGCTGAAACAGAAGATGACCTTGAAGAGATTAAATCTATTGTTCATCAGAAGCTTTTTGAAGTGTTTCAATTTTTTAAAATATTATGATATACTTAAAAACTTTTTGACAAAGAGGTTTTCATGAAAAGACCAGCAGTGCTTATATTTTTTTTCATTTTTTTATTTTCATTGCAATCTTTTGCACAGGAACTTCCTGTAGTTACAGCCATTGATATAAAAGGACTTAAAAGAATTGAAGAAGCTGCGGTAAAAAATAAGATTTCTCTTAAACTTGGAGAGGTTATTTCTCAAGAAAAAATCTCTGAAGATATAAAATCAATTTATAAAATGGGCTATTTTGAAGATGTCAAAGTTGATATTGAACCCTTTGAGGGTGGAGTAAAAGTAATATATTCTGTTAAAGAAAAACCAACAATTATAAAGGTAAGCTTTGAAGGAAATAAAGAGTACGATGAAGATAAATTGAAAGAGGTTGTTACAATTACCGCAGGTGCTATAGCAGATGTAACTCTTATAAATGACAATGCTCTCAGACTTAAAGCATTTTATGAATCTGAGGGTTATTATTTCGCAAAGATTGTTCCTGTATTAAAGAAAAAAACAGAGGAAGAAGTTGAGCTTACATATGTAATAGATGAAGGTAACAAAGTCAAAATAAAAGAGATAAAGTTTGAAGGAAATAAAGCAATCTCGTCAAGAAAAATTAAAAAAGTAATGGCAACATCTGAAAGAAAGTTTTATTCATTTATTACAGGAAGTGGCTTTTATAAAAAGTACGAAATGTTACAGGATCTTGAAAAAATAAAGGACCTATACTACGACAATGGATACCTTAAAATCTCAGTTGGAGAACCTAAAATAGAGTTTTCCCAAGATAAAAAATGGATGACAATAATGATTCCGATTTCTGAAGGACCTCAATTTAAAATCTCTTCAGTAAATATCACAGGATACAGAGACAATAAAGAAGGAACAGAGCTTAAGGAACTCATAAAGCTAAAAGCAGGAGAAATATTCAGTAAAGCAAAAATGCGTAAAGATGTTGAAGCAATAACTTCGTTTTATTCAGACAAGGGATATGCTCTTGTAAGTGTTTCTCCTGATGTTATTCCAAATGAAGAAAAATTAACAGTTGATGTGACATATAATGTTAAGCCAGGTGATAAGTTTACTATTGGAAGAGTAAATATTTCAGGAAACGTTAAAACAATTGACAAAGTAATAAGAAGAGAAGTCAGAGTTGATGAAGGTGATGAGTATTCTGCATCAAAAATACAAAAAAGCAAAAAAAGACTTGAAGACCTTCAGTACTTTGAGACAGTTGATATAAATCAGAAACCTGATCCTGATAAAAAAACTGTTGACCTTGATGTGAATGTAAAAGAAAAAGCAACAGGATTTTTGACAATAGGTGGTGGATATAGCTCAATTGATAACCTTATAGGTATGGTTGATGTAACCCAAAACAATCTTTTTGGTAAGGGTTACTCTTTAACTCTTAGAGGAGAGCTTGGAGGAAGAAGTTCTTACTATACTCTTGCTTTTAGAGACCCATGGTTTTTGGATAAACCTCTTCTTTTCGGAATAAATCTTTATAGGCAGAAAAGAGAGTACGTTAACTATACAAGAGATGCAACAGGGCTTTCTCTCACATTTGGCAAAAGATATGGAGAGGACTGGTCTGCTTCAATCACCTATGATATTGAAAAATCAAATGTTACAGATGTTGATGAAGATGCTGATGCAGTAATAAAAGATATGCAGGGTAATCTTCTTACAAGTGCTGTCACGTTTCAGATTATAAATGATACCCGAGATAGTTATATTGACCCAAGCAAAGGAAGAAGGTATTCTTTGAGCTTAACTACTGCAGGACTGGGAGGAGACACGGGTTTCTGGAAAAGCTTGCTTGACCTTGGCTGGTATATACCAATATTTGAGGAATCAACCTTACATTTAAGAGGAAGACTCGGAATGTCTGATACTCTTTTTGGCAAGAAATATCCGCTCTATGAAAGGTTTTATATTGGTGGTCTTGATACAATAAGAGGTGTGGGATATGGAGAGGCAGGACCAAAAGACAGCAAAAATGAACCAATTGGAGCAAAAAGAGCAATGATATTCAATATTGAATATCTTTTTCCTATAGTGGCTGAAATGAAGCTTAAAGGACTTATATTTGTTGATATGGGTAAGGGATATAATGAGGCAGAAAAATTTGGTTCTGATATAAAATATACATCTGGATTCGGTTTTAGATGGTTTTCACCGCTCGGACCTGTCAAAATAGACTATGGAATAAATCTCAATAAAAAGGAAGGAGAGTCCAAATCCAAGATTGAATTTGGATTTGGTTCATTTTTCTAAATTAGGAGGAGGAAATGAAAAGAATTCTATTTGTAGTATTTATTATGGTTTTTGCACTATCCTTTGTTTCACTTGCCCATGCAGACTTAAAAATTGGAGTAGTTGATCTTTACAGAGTTCTGAATGAATCAGAAGAAGGAAAGAAATCTGTAAATGAACTGCAGAGTATGCTTGAGTCAAGGCAAAAAACTCTTGAAGAAAAACAGAAAAAAATTCAGAGTTTAAAAGAAGAACTTGAAAAAAAACGCTCTGTTTTAAGTGAGGATGCAAGAAAAGCAAAGGAAGAAGAGATTGAACGTTTAGGAAGAGATTTTCAAAGAACTGCAGCAGATTATCAAGTAGAACTTCAGAAAAAACAAAATGAAATTACTCAAAGCATGCTTAAAGAAATAAGACAATTAATAAATGATTTTGCTCAGAAAGAAGGTTATAATCTAATATTTGAGAAAGCTGAGCAGATTATTCTTTTTGCAACTCCTGAAGTAGATATTACAGATAAAATCATTTCACTTTTTAATCAAAAAACTTCGCAACAAAAAGGAAAGAAATGAAGCTTTCTGAAATAGCACATTTTTTTAATGCAAAAATTGAGGGAGATTCTGAAATTGAAATATCAGGGATAAAAGGCTTTGAAGATGCTCAAGAAGGCGATATTACATATATAGCAAGTTCAAAATATGCTGAGCTTGCCAAAAATAGTAAAGCTTCTGCATTTATTGTAAAAGAAAAAATTCCAAATCTGAACAAACCTCAGCTTATTACTGAAAATCCTCAATTTGTTTTTGCAAAACTTCTTGAAATGTTTTATGTAAAACCACAGCCATGTAAAGGAATAAGCGAAAAATCAATTGTCGCTTCTACTGCTCAGATAGGTAAAAATGTAACAGTCTATCCTTTTGTTTATATTGATGAGAATGTAACAATAGGAGACAATACTATAATTTACCCTTTCACATTTATTGGCAAAGAAACATTAATAGGTTCTGACTGTGTGATTTATCCCAATGTAACAGTAAGAGAAAGAGTTAAAATCGGCAATAGAGTAATAATTCATGCAGGAACTCAGATTGGTTCTGACGGTTTTGGATACATTTTTCACGAAGGTAAGCATCATAAGATTCCCCAGGTGGGAGGTGTAATTATTGAGGATGATGTTGAAATAGGAGCTTGTGTAACCATAGATAGGGCTACAACTGGAAATACTTTTATTGGAAAAGGAACAAAGATTGATAATCTTGTTCAGATTGCTCATAATGTAAAAATTGGTCAAAATGTGATAATCGTAGCTCAGGTTGGAATTGCAGGAAGTTCTCAAGTAGGAGATGGATGTATACTTGCAGGACAGGTTGGTATTTCGGATCATGTAGAAATTGAAGCAGGAACAATAATCACAGCTCAATCAGGAGTTATGCCTGGAAAAGTTCAAAAAGGTGTATTTTCTGGCTCACCTATCATGCCTCATAGGGAATGGCTTAGAACAAATGCAATTTTTCAGAAACTTCCAGAACTTTATAAAAAGATAAGAGAACTTGAAGAAAGAATTAAACAACTTGAAAAACAAAAAACTATTGAATAAATTGATAGGAGGTGTCAATGATTGATATCAAAGAAATAATGGATATTCTTCCTCACAGATATCCATTCCTCTTAGTAGACAGAGTTTTAGAACTTATCCCCAATGAAAAAGCAGTAGGAGTAAAAAACGTTACTATGAATGAACCGTTTTTTCAAGGACACTTTCCAGGAAATCCTGTTATGCCTGGAGTACTAATAGTAGAGGCAATGGCTCAGGTAGCAGGTGTTCTTGCATTTAAATCAGGCATGGAAGGGACAGGGGTTCTCTTTTTAAGCATTGAAAAAGTTAAATTTCGTAAACCAATTATACCAGGTGACCGAATCATTTTTGAAGTCAGTGTGATTCACAGAAGAGGAGGAGTCTGGAAGTTTGCAGGTATTGCAAAAATTGATGAAAAAGTGGCAACAGAGGCAGAATTCACAGCAATGGTTACAAAGTGAGGTAAAAAGTTAATGAATGAGATACATAAAACTGCAATTATTAGCCCAAAAGCAGAAATAGATAAAGAAGTAGTTATAGGCCCTTACTGCATAATTGGAGACAATGTTAAGATAGGCAGAGGCACACGCCTCATAAATCATGTGCAGATTGAAGGTATAACAGAAATAGGACAGAACTGCACTATATTCCCATTTACAACAATTGGATTTCCCCCACAAGATATTAAATATAAAGGAGAACCAACAGGAGTTAAAATTGGTAATAACAACACAATCAGAGAATATGTAACAATTCATAGAGCATCAGTTGCAGGAGATGGCTGGACAGTAATTGGAGATAGTAACTTTATAATGGCTTATGTGCATATTGCACATGACTGTAAAATAGGAAACTCTGTGATTATGGCAAATCTTGCAACTCTGGCAGGTCATGTTCAGGTTGAAGATTTTGCATTTATTGGTGGATTAGTAGCTATCCATCAGTTTACAAGAATAGGTGCTTATGCTATGATAGGAGGTTTTAGTGGAGTTGGACAGGATGTGCCTCCATTTACCATGGCTTCTGGACCAAGAGCCAAGCTTTATGGATTAAACTCTGTAGGACTTAAAAGAAGAGGATTTAGTGATGAAACTATTAATATATTAAAAAAAGCTTATAAAATTTTATTCAGAGATAAACTTCAGTTAAAAGAAGCAATTGATAAAGTCAAAAAAGAACTTCCTCAGATTCCTGAAATTATACACCTATTAGAATTCATAGAAGCAAATAAAAGAGGAATATGCAGATAGGAGTAATTGCAGGAGGAGGTTGTCTCCCTCTTATAGTTACAAATGAACTCAAAAAAAGAGGTTATAAAGTCATAACTGTTGCATTAGAAGGACTTGCCGATGATGCACTATCAAATCATAGCGATGTATTTGAATCAATAAATATTGGCAAAGCAGGACAGATTATAGATTTTTTAAAAAATAATAATGTTAAAGAGGTGATTTTAACAGGCAAGGTACCTAAAAAACTTATTTTTGAAAGAAAAACAATCAAGCCTGACATGAGAGCATTAAAGATGCTTTTTTCAGCTAAAATTAGAGGAGACAATGAACTTCTTAAACTTGTTGAAAAAGAATTATTAACAGAGGGAATAAAAATAGCAGAAATATCTGAATTTTGTCCTGAACTTATAACTCCTGAAGGAGTTCTTACAAGAAAAAAACCTACAAAAGAGGAATGGAAAGATATTGAATATGGTTTTAAAATTGCAAAAAAAATCGGAGAACTTGATATAGGACAGACAGTGGTGGTAAAAGAAAGGTCAGTAATTGCTGTGGAAGCAATAGAAGGAACAGATGAAACAATTTTAAGAGCTGGAAGATTTGTAAAAAACTCCATTGTAGTAAAAGTCAGCAAACCTCAGCAGGATTTAAGGCTTGACCCTCCTGCTGCTGGAGTAGATACAATAGTAATTATGGGAAAAGCCAATGCTAAAATTTTAGCACTTGAAGCAGGCAAAACTTTTTTAATAGAACGAGATAAACTTATTGAAAAAGCTAATGAAATTAATATAATTGTAGTAGGTGTCAAACAACCTTGAACTTTTTTACGTGCATAAATGATGGTTTAAAAACAGTTCATAAAAACTATCAGTTATTATTTATACATTTTTCATTTTTATTCATTAGTTTTTTTGGACTATTTTTTATCCTGAGCATTCCACTTGGAATCCTTTTTGTAATATTTGGAATTGACCTGACAGATATACTAAAAGGCAGTTTTATTGAAATATTATTGTCGTCTATAAATATCATGAAAAAGTTTTTAATATTTGCTATTATTTTCATTATCAGTCTTGTTATTTATGTTATTCTCATCGTCAGTCTTTGGATATATATCTTTTCAGGCACAATAGGTGTAATGTGTCAATATTTACAGGAAGGAAAGGTTTTTAATTTAAAGAGTTTCCATAAATATGGCAAAAGATTCTTCTGGAAAACTGGTTTTTTTGCACTGTTTTCAGTTCTTATTTTCATTTGCTTAACGTTTATTTTTGGATTTATAAGTGAAATAAGCTCTAAAATAGTAAATTTTTTGAACCACTATAGCCATACCTTATCAGTATTTTTCAATGTATTTATTTATTTAAGCATACTTCTTACAGGTATTATCGCATTTATTCTATGGATAACATATACACTATTTGGATTTTTCGGAATTTTTATAAAAAATTTAACTGTAGGAGAAACAATAAGAGAAACCAGAAAATTAATAATTTTGTATCCTCAATCTATTGGAAGAGCAGCACTGTTATTTGTAATATATATCTTAACAGGTGGGTTAATTCTCTCATTTGGTTCTCTGCTGGCAATAATTCCTCATATAGGAACTATACTGGTAGCAGCCTATCAATTTATTACTCAATTTGCCCATGTTTATATCAGTATGGTTGTATTTGCTGCATTTCTATCCTACTACATAAGACTTGATGCTTCTGTTGCAAGGACTGAGCCAGAACAAACTCTTCCTCTTGAAGAGGCTCAACAACAATCTCAAAACCCTCCTCCTTCAGAGCTTTCTTAATCTGTTCCTGAAAAATTTCAATATCAAAATCCTTAAATAATTCTTTTATACCAAAAACTCTATCAGCTTCATCAGGGTTACATAAAAAAACTCTTCTTAATAAATCTCTATCTACTGTCACAGGAATTGTCCCCTGCTGTAAAAAACCATCAACCCATCTTTTCTGGGCAGAGCCGATAATTTTTATATTTTGAAAAGAAATTTCTCCAAATGATGAGCGAGCAAAACAGAGAGAACTTTTGTTATAGCTTTTCTTTTCTTTTCTTATTTCAGCAGAGATTCCTACTAAACTAAATGCCTTTAAAAATATACGACTTATAATTTCATAAGTTTTAAAAAGATTACCACGAAACTTTCCTTCTTTTTTACAACAAAAACTGTATGTGAAGTCATCATAGTGCAGAATACCTTTGCCTCCTGTTGGTCTTCTTACAATTGGAATTTCATGATTAAGGCAAAAATCCTGATTGATTTCTTCAATTTTCTGAAACTCTCCGATAGTTATCGCTTTTTTATTCCATCCATATAGCCTGAAAGTTGGTAAAACTCTACTCTGTCGCACAAAAAAACTAATAGATTCGTCAATTGCCATATTTAAATATGGATCAAACTTCTGGAACTCAATAAAACGAATGAGCATGATTATGTTGAATTTTATATACTACCGATCTTCTTCAAGAATAATTTTATGATTTAGCAGTGACATTTCTTTAATTTTACCTTTAAAAACCTTCTGTTCTCCAAATATGTTTCTAAGATATATTTGGTTTCCTTCAGGTTTTAATATATCCACAGATTCTAAATAAATCTCCTCCTCACCATTTTTAATTACATATGCATTTGCTTCACACATTGAATTCCTCCTTTATATGAAGGATTAATTTTTCCACAAGATGTGGAAGAGGCTCTTTAATAAAACCTATAATATCAATCCCTTCCTGATTAATTGGTAACAGAATTTTTCTTGCTGGACTGCTTCCTATTGCCTCAGCCATTTTTGAAGTCAACTCTCCCATCATTCCATTTGACACAAGAATACTTAATGGCCCCAGTATGAGATCAACTTTCTTAACATTCCAGATAATTGCATTTTCTCCAGAAGCTCCTTTATTTGCCTTACATTTCATCATATTTGCTGTGGCTGCAGCATTTGTTCCAAGTGCCAAAATTTCTATTTTATCTCCAAATGCTTCTCTGAGAGATTTAATAATGTAACTACCAATTCCTCCACCCTGTCCATCAATTACTGCAATTTTTAGCATATTGTAAATACTACAAACTTTGATAAATAAATGTCAAACTGTAAGTGTTGCAAAAATTTGGGGATTGCTTTCATAATTAAAAATTAATCTTAACAGGAGGGCAGAATGAGAAGAATTTTACTTTCAGAAAAAGATTTACCAATGCAATGGTATAATATACAGGCTGATATGCCTAAGTTACCGCCACCACCCCTTAATCCTCAAACTAAAAAGCCTATATCTGCAGATGATTTAAAAGTAATATTTCCCATATCTCTTATTGAACAAGAAATAAGCACTCAAAGATGGATAAACATTCCTGAAGAAGTTTTAAATATTTACGCAAGCTTTAGACCAACACCTCTTTACAGAGCTATTGGACTTGAAAAAGCTCTTCAGACTCCTGCAAAGATTTATTTCAAACATGAAGGACTTGGTCCTGCAGGAAGCCATAAAACAAATACCTCTATACCTCAGGCTTATTACAACAAGATTGAAGGAATAAAAAGAATTGCTACAGAAACAGGTGCAGGACAATGGGGTTCAGCACTTTCCTTGGCAGGAGCATTGATGGGCATAGAGATAACAGTTTATATGGTAAGAGTTAGTTATGACCAGAAGCCTTACAGAAGAATAATGATGGAAACATGGGGAGGAAAGGTTTATCCATCTCCTTCTGATAAAACTGAATCAGGTAGAAGAATTCTCAGAGAAAATCCAGACCACCCTGGAACACTTGGTATAGCAATATCTGAGGCGGTTGAAGATGCAGCAACCCATAAAGATACAAATTACGCACTTGGTTCGGTGCTAAATCATGTTTTACTTCATCAGACAATTATTGGGCTTGAATGCAAAAAACAACTTGAAATTGCAGGAGATTATCCTGATATTGTAATCGGTTGCTGTGGAGGAGGAAGCAATCTTGGCGGAGTCAGTTTCCCATTTCTTTATGATAAAATTCATGGAAAGGAAGTAAGAGTTATAGCAGTTGAACCCTCAAGCTGTCCAACACTTACAAAGGGAGAGTTCAGATATGACTATGGTGACACAGCTGGACTTACGCCTTTTCTTATGATGTATACACTTGGGCATGACTTTGTACCTCCGGGAATTCATGCAGGAGGATTGAGATATCATGGAGACTCACCTCTTGTGAGTCAACTCTGCCATGATGGATTAATTGAAGCAGTAGCAGTAGGACAAACTGCTGTTTTTGAATCTGCTATACTTTTTGCAAGAAGCGAAGGAATAATTCCTGCACCTGAAAGTGCTCATGCCATAAAAGTTGCAATAGATGAAGCTCTGAAAGCAAAAGAAGAGGGCAAAAGAAAAGTAATACTCTTTAATTTAAGTGGCATAGGCTTTCTTGACCTGCCCTCTTATGAAGCATATTTATCTGGTAAGCTTACTGATTTTGAATATCCTGATGAAAAAATAAAAGAATCTCTATCTCAATTGCCAGAGATTAAGTTGTAGTTTGTTCTGTTTTCCATAAACTTTTAAGCACAATCGGAGCGAGTAAAGTTGTAAGAGCAACTACAAAAATAATAACAGCATAAAGGGTATGATCATAAATGCCGCTTAATCTTCCAAATTCTGCAAAGATGAGCCCTACTTCACCTCTTGGAAGCATGGAAAAGCCTACACTTAATTTTTCTCTCATCGTTCCTTTTACAAATAATCCTGCAACTAACTTGGTTATAAGGGCAACTATGAACAAAACAGCACTTAAGAGCCAGAAATGTCCTGAAGTGAAATCTATTGCCTTTAGATTAAGTTGTAGTCCCACGTAGACAAAAAATATAGGAGTAAAAAGCCAGATAAGTGGCTTCAAAGACTCTTCAATCTTATGAATTATTGCTTTATCTGCTTGAAAGGCTGCTGCAAAGGGAATGGTAAATCTTCTTGAAAAGGCAATTCCTGCAGTGAAAGCACCAAGTATCTCAGGCAAGCCTATCTCATGGGCAGCAAAAGCAAAAAGCAGAATTATTGCCACAACCACAGGTGGAACAAAATCAAGAGTATTAAGTCTTTTTGCAAGACTGCTTACAAAATAGGCAAAAATCTTGCCGATAATTGGTGCAAAGAGAAAGAATGTTCCGATATAAAACACCAAAAGAATGGTTGCATTTACATTTATTTCCTGAGTTTTTGAAAATTCATATAATGCAGCAAGCACCACAACTCCAAATATATCATCAAGCACTGCTGCACCAAGCACAACTTGAGCAAAACGTTCTTTCATCTTGTCCAGATCTTCAAGAACCCTTACAGTAATGCCAATGCTTGTGGCAGTGAGAGTTCCACCAATAAACAAAGAAGTGATAGTGGGAAAATTAAAAACATAGTAAGATACAAGAAAACCAATAACCATAGGAGCAAGTGCCCCTGTTATCGCCACAGTAGCGGCAGAGAAACCCACTTCTTTTAGTTGTTTAAGGTCTGCTTCAAGTCCTATATGAAAAAGAAGAAGTATTATCCCAAGTTCAGCAAGAAGCTTCATTACGTCACTTAGAGGAATAATACCTAAAACACTCTGCCCAAGCATGATTCCTACAAATATTTCACCAATTACTGAAGGAATTCCAAATTTAGCAAAAATGTCTCCTGTTAGCCTTGCAAAAAAGAGCAAGATGGCAAGATAAAGGAAAATAAGATGAATTTCCATGATTAAATATCTTTTTTATTTTTCATTGAATCCATTTCCTTAGAATCTTCACTTGAAAGTGCTTCCGCTTTTTGTTCTATCTCAGAATAATCCCCAAAATCTCTACGTGGTAGTTTTGTTTTATATTCTATTATAACCCAAACAGACTCAAATCAAAATTTCTCAGTAGTGTCAAATATTATATCCAGTGCCTTTAAAAAACGTATAGCAAAATGTTCCATCTGCTTGGGTTGTTCTATATAAATCTTGAACTCCTTTATCAAAAGAATCTTCATCAATAATTAAGCTATTTATAGCTTTTTCTCCGATTCCTTCAATCATAGCTATAAAAGTGTTTTTTATGAAGCCTTCAACAAATTTTGGTTTACTTGAATCAACATAAACCATTCTTGGAGACACTTTACAATTTTTGTAACCAGATTCTGTCAAAAGAGGATAAAGTTGTCTCCCAATTAAAGCATTACCTCCAATGTTTAGTTGTAATGTTATCTGAGCATTTATTGCTAACTGCGCGTAATGACTATAAGGATAAAAATAGGCAGAACCATGATCTCCTTCAATTATAGTAATGCTTCCGCCCTTTTTTAATACTCTTTTTAATGACTTTAAAGCCTCAATGGGAGTTGCAAGATGTTCTAAAACAAAACAAATAAAAATGTGATCAAAATACTCATCTGGAAATTGTAAATCAAAAATATCTCCGACTTGAAACTCAACATTATCAATATTAAGTGATTGAATTAATGCTCTTGCTTTATTTAATGAATCTTCAGAAATATCAATGGATATGAATTTTGAATTCGGATTTTTTGAAGCAACAATCTTAGTTTGTGCACCTACGCCACATCCAGCTTCAAGAATTAGCGAATTCTCTGGAAAAACAGAATCATAGTGAAGAAGATCATTCAAACAATTAGCCTGATTTTCAAGACGAATAGTTTCTTTGTCAGTATATCCGTGAATATAATCTCTATCTATTTTCATATATCACCTCTTACTTCTTTTTGCCATTCCGAGGCTGCGGAAGCAGCCGAGGAATCTCCTCCTTTTTTCTATTGCATCAAAGAGAGATTCCTCTTACCCATTGAGGACACTCGGAATGTCCAAAGGAGGAAACCTAAAGGGAATTAAAAGTTTCTTGATTACACTATGCCCTGACATTTAAGAAACAGAATTCCCAATGGAGGAAGGGTCAGACACAAAGAATAAGGTCTTCCATGACAAGGTATCTGGTCTGCCTCAACTCCTCCAGTGTTTCCATGATTAGTTCCTCCATAAATCCAGGAATCACTATTTAAAATCTCTCTCCAGTAACCTTTAAAGGGAACTCCAATTCTGTAATTAAATCTCGGAACAGGAGTAAAATTACACACAACTATAATAACATTTTTCGGATCTTTTGCTTTTCTTAGAAAGCTTACAACACTCTGGTCTGCATCACTACAATCAATCCATTCAAAACCTGCTGGTGAAAAATCAAGTTCATGAAGAGCTGGCTCAGTTTTATAAAGATTATTTAAATCCCTTACCAATTTTTGAATGCCCTGATGTTCTGGATAATCAAGAAGATGCCAGTGTAAACTTCCCTCATGATACCATTCATCCCATTGCCCGAACTCTCCTCCCATGAAAAGAAGTTTTTTCCCGGGATGAGCATACATATAACCAAAAAGAAGTCTCAGATTTGCAAACTTTTGCCATTGATCTCCTGGCATTTTATTCAAAAGAGAACTTTTTCCATAAACAACCTCATCATGGGAAAGTGGTAGCACAAAGTTTTCAGAAAAGGCATACCAGATACTAAAAGTAAGCTCTCCATGATGATATTTTCTGTATATAGGATCTTTTGAGAAATAATAAAGTGTATCATGCATCCAGCCCATATTCCACTTCATACCAAATCCAAGTCCGCCAATATATGTAGGATGCGTAACAAGAGGCCATGCAGTAGACTCTTCAGCAATAGTTTGTGTATCAGGATATTTTTCATACACTGTTTCATTAAGTCTTTTTATAAATTCTATTGCTTCTAAATTCTCCTTACCTCCGTATTTATTTGGAATCCATTCTCCTTCTGCTCTTCCGTAGTCAAGATAAAGCATTGAAGCAACAGCATCAACTCTTAATCCATCAATATGATATTTATCCAGCCAGAAGACAGCAGAACTTATAAGAAAATTTCTAATCTCATTTCTTCCGTGATTGAAAATATAACTATGCCAGTGAGGATGATATCCTTTTTTCGGATCCTGATGTTCATAAAGATATGTTCCGTCAAAAAAACTAAGTCCGTGCCCATCATCAGGAAAATGTGAAGGAACCCAATCCAGAATTACTCCTATTTCATTTTGATGAAGCTTATCAATCAGATACATAAAATCCTGAGGAGTGCCATATCTTGAAGTTGGTGCAAAATATCCGATTGTTTGATATCCCCATGAACCATAAAAAGGATGCTCCATAACTGGTAAAAATTCAACATGTGTAAATCCCATATCTTTTACATATTTTGGTAACCATTCAGCAAGCTCTCTGTATGTTAAAAACCTATTTCCCTGTTCAGGAACTCTTCTCCATGAACCAAGATGAACCTCATAAATTGATATTGGACAGTTAAGCCCATTTCTTTTAACCCTGTTTTTCATCCATTCTTCATCATTCCATTTATATTCTAAATCCCAAACAATTGAGGCAGTGGCAGGAGGTATTTCCCAGAAGAAAGCATAGGGGTCTCCTTTTTCCAAGTGATAACCATATTTTGATATTATGTAATATTTATATTTTGTTCCTTTATCAATTTCTGGAATAAAACCTTCCCATATACCAGAGTTATCCCATCTTACTGAAAGAGGATGCGAAAGTTCCCATCCATTGAAATCACCTATGACATAGACTCTTTCTGCATTAGGAGCCCATACAGCAAAGTAAGTTCCTTTTTTCCCATCAACCTCTATGATATGAGAACCGAGCTTTTCGTAAGCATTGAAGTGATTTCCTTCTTTAAAAAGATAAATATCAAAATCACTAAAAAAAGTTATGTCATATCTTACCATTTCAATTCCTCCTTGAACCACAAACGCCTTAAAATCTAACGAAATATGGTATTACAAAAAATCTTTTAGCTTTCTAATCCCTGTATAGACGAAATAAAATGAAAAACCTATAAGGATAAGAGAACAAATAAAAACCATTTTTTTGTAGAGGCTGTCACTTAAAAATTTTTTCCCTTTATAAATGCCAAAGGATACACTTGAATACCAAGCAAGGTCTCCCATTATATGCCCTAAAAAAAATATAGCTATACCAAAAGCTCCGATTTCCATTGCCTGAACAAGATAGCCAATTCCTATTGTTGCCCACCAGAATGACCAGTATGGATTGGCAAGGCTCAGTAAAATACCTGATAAAAAGAGGGATCCCTTTGTCTGCATGTTTATGTTGTTGTTTAAACTAAGTTTTGGTATGGAACGAAACATTGATAATCCTGTAAAAAAAAGAAACACAGCTCCTATAAAAGCAACAGCAATAAATGTCTCTTTCATCTGTAAAAAATTCCCTACACCGGAGATAATTAAAAATAAAAGAACTAACTCAAGCACACCATGTCCAGTTACCAAAATAGGTCCTGTGAGTATACCTCTGCGTGGTGTCTCTGAAACCGTTACTGCAAAAAGAGGACCTGGCATCATTGCTCCAGATAGAGCTATTATGAAAGAGGATACTCCAATAAAAAGCAGTTCAAGCATTTAAAAACTCTGCCTTTCAAGGCTGCGGTAGTGTATTGCCTCTGCTATATGTTGAGATTTTATATGTTCTAAACCTTCAAGATCAGCTATTGTCCTTGCAACTTTGATTATCTTTGAATGAGCTCTTGCACTTAGCCCAAGTTTTTCCATAGCAGACTGAAGAAGTTTATGACAGTCTTCATCAAGTCGGCAAAATTTCTTTAAATGCTTTGCTTTCATATGCGCATTACAATATATTCCTTCGTTTGTAAATCTTTTAAGTTGAATCTGTCTTGCTCTGATTACTCTTTCTCTGACAGTTTTTGAAGTTTCTGAAGGGGTATCATCTTTCAGTTCTTGATAGTTTACTCTTGGAACTTCAATGTGAATATCAATTCTATCAAGAAGAGGACCTGAAACCCTTGAACGATAACGAATTATCATTTGAGGAGTGCAAGTGCATGGTTTAAATTTATCTCCGTAGTTACCACAAGGACATGAATTCATAGATCCCACCAATAAAAATCTTGAAGGAAACTGAACAGTAGCGTAGCTACGTGCAACTGTCACAAAGCCATCTTCAAGAGGTTGCCTAAGTACTTCTAAAACATTCCTCTTAAACTCTGGAAGTTCATCAAGAAAAAGCACTCCATTGTGGGCAAGAGAAACCTCGCCAGGTTTTGGAATTTGCCCACCGCCAATCAAAGCAACGTCACTGGATGAATGATGGGGTGCTCTGAAAGGACGTGAATTGACAATACCTTTTCCATCAGGTAATAATCCAGCTACACTGTGAATTTTTGTTGTCTCAACTGCCTCATTAATGGTCATTGGTGGAAGTATTCCTGGAAGTCTTCTTGCAAGCATGCTTTTCCCACTTCCTGGTGGGCCTATCATCAAAATATTATGTCCTCCTGCTGCCGCAATTTCAAGTGCTCTTTTTGCCTGAAATTGCCCTTTAACATCTGAAAGATCTTCATAAAGTTCAACCTCTTCTAAATAAGCAACTTCTGATTTAAATGGTTTAATAAGTTTTTCACCCCTTAAAAAATTGACAGTTTCTGCCAAATCTTTTACAGGATAAACCTCAACTTCCTCTACAACTGAGGCTTCTTGTGCATTCTCAGGAGGAATTATTATCTTTCTAATAGCGCCATTTTTCATTTTTGAAGCTATACATAAACTCCCCTTAATAGGCTTTACTTTGCCTTCTAAAGAGAGTTCTCCCACAATTAAAAAGTCCTTTAAAATATCCTTTGGAATGTGTCCTTCCGCAGAAAGTATTCCTATGGCTATTGGAAGGTCAAAAGATGAACCTTCTTTTTTAAGGTCTGCCGGTGCTAAGTTAACTGTAATCTGTTTTATAGGAAAAGGAAATCCTGTATTTTTAAAAGCAGCTTTGATTCTATCACGAGATTCTTTGACTGCTGTATCAGGAAGACCAACAATGTTGAAATGGGGAAGTCCTCTCTGTGCTATGTCCACTTCTACATCAACAGCATATGGCTCTATTCCTATCAAATGAGCACTTTGAACCTTGGCGAGCATTTCTCTCCTCAAATCTTCTATTTATATCATTTAAAATTTCTTGTTTGGTCTTATTCCACTTAGGAGCAATTAAAATATCTTCTGGTGAAGTTGCAAAAAGTCTCTGTATAACAATATCCTGACGAAGTCTTTCAATAAAATCAACTATAAAATCAAGATAGTTTTCATACTCAAAAACAGGAAAGGGATCTCTCTCATAGATATATGCCAGAAGAGTATCCTTAACAACTTGAAGTTGATGAATTTTTAGAAATTTTATTGGATGAAGATTTATTTCATCTGCCATGGCAAGCGATTCTTCTCTTGTTTCTGTGGGAATTCCAACAATTATATGTGCTCCGACTAAAATACCTCTTTCATGAGTATTATAAACAGCTTTAAGAAATGTAGAATAATCATGCCCTCGCATAATATACGCAAGAGATTTTTCATAAATTGACTGCATTCCATATTCAACAATTATCATATGAGTTTTTGATAGCATTTGAAGTAACTCAAGTTTTTCATCATCAACACAGTCCGGACGTGTTCCAATTGCAAGTCCAACTACTTCTGGATGAGAAAGAGCTTCTTTATAAAGTTTTTCAAGATGGTCTATAGGTGCATAAGTATTTGTATAAGGTTGAAAATAAACAAGAAATGCTTTTGCTTTATATCTTGCTTTTAAATATCCTATTCCATTTTTAATTTGGTCAATAAGCGGCTTTGAAGGTGCGCAACTTGATGGCCTAAAGGAATCGTTGTTACAGTAAATACAGCCAGTTGTTCCAAGTGTTCCATCCCTGTTTGGACATGTAAAGCCTGCGTCTACGTTTACTTTATAGACTTTTTTCCCGAATATTTCTTTTAAATATTCTCCAAATGAATAATAGCGATTCATCATAGTTTTTTCTAATATATTTGAAAGAGTTTAGTCAATTAACTTCAATTCAAGATTTTTTCTATACATATCATATGTTATCATGATTTTTTAATAATTTCATATTTTTCTTTGGGATAAATCTAAAAAAACAAAAATCTCTCATGAACAAAAGTCATCTTAGATTGCAAGATAAATTTAAGGATAGGTAAAAAGGTTGAAACAAACTTACAGTTCTTGGTATTATTATAATTAGCCGAAGTGGTGGAACTGGTAGACACGCACGTTTGAGGGGCGTGTGGGGAAACCCGTGCGGGTTCGAGTCCCGCCTTCGGCATTAAATTCTTCTTAAAAATCAATTCATTCAAAGCGAATTTATAGTTATTTTTTGATTCAAATTATAGCACAATCTATTTACATAATTTTCATCTTGATTCTGACTTCTCTCAGATTTCATGGCTTGAAATACGCCTTTGCAAATTTCCTTGTTATGAATATTTTAAAGGCATAAGAACATTAAAATAACTCTGGGACATTCTCATCTTTTTTTTACCAGAACACAAAATAAAAGCTGTGCCTGTCTAAATAAATTCCTCCCTCACTTAACAAATCAAAGGGTACAAAAACTGGCACAGTCAGTATCTTTTAGGAGTGTATCCCTATGTAACCCCTTGAAAAATCTAATGGACGGTAGGGGATTTGAACCCCTGGCCTCCAGAGTGCGATTCTGGCGCTCTCCCAGCTGAGCTAACCGCCCTTTATGTTTTATAATATCATATTAAATAAAAATTTTATTAGGAGGGAAGATGAACTGGCAAGAAGTAAAGAAAGCAGCTAAAGAAAAGCTTAAACCATATTGTCGTGTATGCCCTGTATGTAATGGGATTGTCTGTGCAGGAGAAGTTCCAGGAATGGGAGGTGTTGGCACAGGCTCTTCTTTTAAGGCTAATATTGAGGCTTTAAATAAGATTAAACTCAACCTTTCCACTATTCATGATGTAAAAGAACCTAATACATCAGTTGAAATCTTCGGGCAAATGCTTTCCCTTCCTGTTATGGCAGCACCAATAACTGGTACAACATATAACATGGGAGGAGCTGTTACTGAGGATGTTTATACACAGGAAGTAATTGCAGGCTCTCTTATGGCAGGCACTCTTGGATGGATAGGTGACGGAGCAGACCCATTAATGTATGGAAGTGGAATTAATGCAATCAAACAAAATAATGGAAAAGGAATTCCGATAATTAAACCAAGAACTCAGGACGAAATAATTAAAAGAATTCGTATTGCTGAAGAGGCAGGAGCTATTGCCGTGGGAGTTGATATTGATGGAGCTGGACTTATTACAATGGCACTTAAGGGACAACCAGTAAGTCCGAAATCTCCGAAAGAGATTGAAGAGCTTGTTAAAGCAACAAAACTTCCTTTTATTTTAAAGGGAATAATGACACTAAGAGAAGCAGAAATAGCATACAATATGGGAGTAGCAGCCATTGTTGTCTCAAATCATGGTGGAAGAATTCTTGACCATACACCAGGGGTTGCAGAAGTTTTGCCTGAAATTACAGAAAAACTTAAAGGCAAAATAACAATCATTGCAGATGGCGGAGTCCGCTCAGGAGTTGATGTGCTCAAACTTTTGGCACTTGGGGCAGATGCTGTGCTTATAGGAAGACCTGTTGTGGTCGCTGTTTTTGGTGGAGGGAAAGAAGGACTTAAACTTTATTTTGAAAATATAAAAAATGAACTAAAACAGGCAATGCTTCTTACAGGAGTTGCATCTGTAAAAAATGTACCTCAAAATATCTTAAGGGTCTAATGTAATGCTGCTCAGGCATATTGCTTGAGCAGCAATCCCCTCACCTCTTCCAATAAAACCCATTCCTTCATTAGTTTTTGCTTTAATATTTACATTTAGCCCAATTTTGTGCAAATTTTCTTTCATAGCTGAAATATAAGGAGACAGCTTAGGCTTTTCAGCAAAAATCGTGCAGTCAACCCATACAGGTTTAATTTTTTGCTTTTTTACAAGTTCAAGGGTTCTTTTAAGTAAAATAAAGCTTGAAATATCTTTATATTGAGAATCTGTATCAGGGAAATGCCTACCTATATCATCAAGTCCTGCAGAACCTAATATAGCGTCAATTATTGCATGTATAAGAACATCTGCATCAGAATATCCTTCAAGTCCTTTTTCATAAGGAATTTCAACTCCACCAATGATAAGTTTCTTGCCAAAAACAAGTCTGTGGCTATCATATCCTATCCCTATCCTTAAGGAACTCATTTCATCATATTGTAAAAATGACTTCATTTTTTCTAAATCTTGTTTTATTGTTATTTTAATATTTTTTTCATCACCTTTTACAGCAATCACTTTACCACCATATCTTTCTACTAAAAAAGCATCATCTGTTCCATAAATTCCTTCTTCATATGCCTTTTCATATGCTTGAAAAAGTCTCTTAAACCAGAATGCCTGAGGTGTTTGAACTGCTCTCAAAATGTTTCTATTAAGAGTACCACCAATAATATTTTTCTGTTTAATCCATTTAATCGTATCAGTTAATTCAACTACAGGGATTACACCATCAATCTCAGGATTCATAGCGTCAATAATTCTTTCTATTAGTTCTTTGCTAATTAAAGGTCTTGCCGCATCATGAATCAATACAACATCAGTATCTTTATGTAATACTTTTAAAGCATTATAAACAGAATCCTGTCTCTCAGTTCCTCCTTCTATAATTCCTTTTACCTTTTGAATTTTAAAGCTCTGAATGATTTCTTTTATTCTTTCAATCGCTTCTTTTCGTGTTACAATCCATATATCATCAATAAATTGCGTATTTTCAAAGGTTTGAAGAGGGAACATAAAAAGAGGTTTATTATTGATTTCAACAAGTACTTTATCTGGAGAACCGAACCTTTTTCCTGCACCAGCTGCAACTACTATAACACTGCGTTTCATTCTATTGTTCTTTTTCACCAAAAGGATCGTCAGTTTTCGGCTTTCCAAATATCATTCTTCCTGTCCCTGTCTGTAAAACACTGTGAATTACAACATCAATGGTTCTACCAATGCTTGACCTTCCTTCTTCAACAACTACCATTGTTCCATCATCCAAGTAAGCAACTCCTTGATCAGGTTCTTTGCCTTCTTTAACTATGAAAAGCCTTAAAACTTCACCTGGAAGCACAGGAGGTCTCATTGCCTGAGCAAGCTCATTTAGATTTAAAACAGGCACTCCCCTTAATTGAGCAATTTTTATAAGATTCTGGTCATTTGTAATTAGTGTTCCTTTCAAAATTCTTGAAAGTTCAATAAGTTTTGTATCAACTTCTTTTATTTCTGGAATATCTTTTTCAACAATCTCAAATCTTATTTTTTCTGCTCTTTTAATCCTCTGTAGAATATCCAGAGCTCTTCTGCCTTTTGCTCTTCTTAGGGGGTCTGGAGAATCTGCAATATATTGAATTTCTCTTAAAACAAATCTTGGAATTAATATTGTCCCCTTTACAAAGCCGAGTTCTATAAGGTCTGCAATTCTACCATCTATAAGAACATTGGTATCAAGAATTTTTGGTTCTTCCCATATAGCTTCTTTTTTAATTATCCATAAAATATCAGCAAGTTTGATTGTTTCAGCCTTTTTAAAACCAAAAATCGCACCAGCATATCCAAAAGCTGTTATAAAACTGAAAGCGACAGAATTAAGGTTTGAGGATAAGATTAATAAAGGCAAACTTAGAAGAATCCCTGTGAAAATTCCTAAAAAAAGTCCTAAAAAGCAAAATAAAATTTGTGAACTAGTCATTTTTTTCAGTTTTAAGTAGATAAAAATAGTTAAAAAAATACTACCTGCTAAAATAATTAAACCTGTCACGAAGGGATGCAGGATAAACCCTTGAGCCTGTAAATTAACCGAAACAATAGCAAACAGAGTTATAGCAAAAAGAAAAATTAAAAAACTCATGAGCCTAAAATCATATAAAATTTTTTACCGCCTCTGTTTATCAAAACCAGAACATCAGGCTTTGAAATTTTCTGTATAGCTCTTTGAAAATCAGAAGCGGATAGTATTTTTTGCCTTTCAATTTCCATTATCAGGTCTCCTTTCCTAAGTCCTGCTGTCTCCGCAGGTGAACCTGGTTCAATCTTATAAACAACCACTCCTCTGTCTTCAGGGTCTGCTCCAATCTGTTTTGCCATTGATGATTCAAGGTCAATTACTGAAATTCCTTTGAATGGATTTTCAAATTTTCCTGTTGTTTTTTTGAAAATTTTAGTTTCTTGAAACTGTTCAGAAGGAAGTTGAGCAATTGTAACTGAAGTTGTATAATTTTGTCCTTCTCTGAAAATTTTCAAATTTACAATTGAACCGACCTTACTTTGAGCTACAAGATTTTTTAAAATAGCACTTTCTGTTATCTGTTTCCCATCATATTCAATAATAATATCACCCCTACGAAGTCCAGCTCTGTAAGCTGGTGATTGTTTGGTCACATCTGTAACAATAACTCCGTAAGGTTCTTTTAGTCCAAATTTTTCAGCCAGTTCAGCTGTTAAATCCTGAACCATTATTCCTATCCATCCTCTTATAACCTTCCCTTCCTTTATTAAACTATCCTTTATAACTCGTGCCATGTTGCTTGGAACAGCAAAGCCAATTCCCTGATATCCTCCTGTTCTTGAAAATATTGCTGTATTTATTCCTATGATTTCTCCCTTTATGTTTACCAGAGGTCCACCTGAGTTTCCTGGATTAATTGCTGCATCTGTCTGAATAAAATCCTCATAGTCAGCAATTCCCACATCAGCTCTACCAGTTGCACTTATTATCCCCATTGTTACAGTATGAGTTAATCCATAAGGATTACCTATAGCAAGAACAAAGTCTCCAACTTGAAGCTTATCAGAATCGCCCCATGGTGCAACAGGTAAATCTTTTGCATTTATTTTAATTACAGCTAAATCTGTTTTGGGATCAGCACCTATTATTGTAGCCTTAAATGTTCTTCTATCATAAAGAGTTACTTTTATGTCTTCTGCTTGCTCAACAACATGATAGTTAGTTAGCAGGTATCCATCATTTGAAACAATCACTCCAGAACCCATGCTCATTTCTTTCCATTTCTTGCTATGAGAATTACCAAAAGGTGGTAGAAACTCAAAAAGATCTTCAAGTGTCGGAGGAGTCTGTACAGTTCTGGTTGTGGAGATATTTACAACTGAAGGAGAAACCGCTTTTACAATTTCAGCAAAGCTTTTGACAGGTTCTGTAATATCTCTATAAATAGGAATAGACTGTCTTGGTGCAGTTATCAAATAAAAGATTATTGCTCCTGTTAGACATCCAATAGCAAAAATTAAAATAATTAAACTGAGTTTTTTCCTATTCATTTTATCCTCGTTTGACCATTTTTCTAATTTCTCCTACACGAAGAGTTATTTTCTGGGAATCAAGATGCTCAAGATATGCTATAGCATATTTTCTTGTTGTATTAAGAAGTGTTCTGAATTCAGAAACTGTCATTTCATTCTTTTTTGAAAAGAAATCTTTAAGCAAATTAATCATTTTGTTATAATTCTCAATCGTAAGATATAAGGAATCATTGATTCTGACTATCTTCCCCTGTTTAGCAATTATTTTTAAAATGTCAGTTAATTTTGACTCAGAAATTGAAAGAGTTTGAGCAAGTTCATCTTTAAAAGGTGGCTGGAATTCTTTTTGAAGCTCTTTTATTATTTTTTCTTCCAATAGCGGATCAATTTTTTCTTTACTTACTGATTTTAACTTTACTGTATTACCTTGTATTGAAACATCTTCAATATAGGGCAATAACATTAAAACTTTTGGAAATCTGTCAAGAGAAAGTTTTACCTTTAGTTCTTCTTTTGGCAATCCTTCCTTAAACGGATTGGTCGCATGAAATTCTTTAAGTAAATTTAAAAGAGAAGATTTAAACTCGTTGAAAATATCTATATGAAAAAGATGATTTTCCGCATTTATAATTCTTCTTTTTTTTATGAGCTCATCTACAGCTGTTTTAATTTGAATTATATCACTATTTATCCATCCTTCAAGTTCAGAAATAGAAATACCGTTAAATGCTCTTCTTTTAATTTTAACCTCTAATTTCTCATACAATGCTCCACTAAAAAGAATTTCAAGATGCTCAGGTGTTATATCCTTCTTTTTTCTTGGTGGTTCAGGGTCAATAACAATCCCTCCTCCAAGAGTTTCAAGGGGAGAAAATCTTCTCAGAATAAATCTATCTCCAGCCATTGCAACTATAGGGTCCTGCAACTTTATATGAGCATATGCTTCTTCATCAGGTAAAACTTCAGTTTTGTTAAAAAGTTTTAGTTTACCTACTGTTTCAGATGTTGTAAGGTAAAAATGAACAGGTATTCCGTGTTTTAAAGGTTTTACATCTTTTAAAAGTTCCAGTTTTACTTCAATAAAAGAAGAAGGTTTCAGTTTTCCAGGGACCGTAACAATATCTCCTCTTTTAATGTCTTCTTTTGATACTCCCTGAAGATTTATTCCTACTCTCTGTCCTGCATAGACCTCTTTTAAAGCCTGGCCATGACTCTGAAGTCCTCTCACTTTTGAAGTAATTCCTGCGGGAAGAATTTCAACAGGAGAGTCAATGGTTATTGCACCGCTAAGGACTGTTCCTGTTACAACTGTTCCAAAACCCTTAAGAGTAAAAACTCTATCAATAGGCATTCTAAATATTCCACCAGTTGATTTTTCACTGACCTTTAGAGCAAGTTCTCTAATTTTTCCCTTTAATACCTCAATATTCAAGCCTGTTTTTGCAGACACAGCAACAATCTCAGCATTTTCAAGGAAAGTTCCTTTTACAGCTTCTTTCACATCTTCCTTAGCAAGTTCCAATGTTTCTTCATCAACAAGGTCAGCTTTATTAAGAGCTATTATACCAGACTTTATTTTTAAAAGGTTACATATGGCAAGATGCTCCTTTGTCTGAGGCATGACACCTTCATCAGCAGCAACAACAAGCATTACCATGTCCATTCCGCCTACACCGGCAAGCATGTTTTTTATCAATCTCTCATGTCCTGGAACATCAACAATACCAACAACTACATCAGGATAAACAATATTAGCAAAACCAAGGTCTATTGTTATGCCTCTTTCTTTTTCCTCCTTTAATCTGTCAGGGTCTATACCAGTAAGTGCCTTTACCACAGAACTTTTCCCATGGTCAATATGTCCTGCTGTTCCCAATATTACCTTTTTCATTGGATAAACTGAATAAAATTACTGAGAAGTTTTAACCCCATTTTTTGAGATTTTTCAGGATGAAACTGAGTTGCGAAAATATTTTCATAAATAATCATTGAAGTAAATTCTATCCCATATTCTGTAACTCCACCAACAAAATTACTTTCCTCAGGCACTACATAGTAAGAATGGACAAAATAGAAATAGGAATTATCAGAAATCTCTGACAAAAGTTTACTTTTTTTCTTAAAAATTACCGTATTCCAACCCATGTGAGGAATTTTGTAATCCTGTGGTAGTTTGAATCGTGTCACTTTTCCTTTAATTAGATCAAGACCTTTGCACATTCCAAATTCCTCAGACTCTGTAAATAAAATTTGCATACCAAGACAGATTCCAAGATATGGCTTTCCTTTAAGAATTTCTTCTCTAACAGCCTCAAGAAGTCCAAGTTCTGTGAGATTGCTCATACAGTCACGAAAAGCACCAACACCTGGTAAAACAATAGCCTTTGCCTTTCTTATTTCTTCAGGGCTTTGAGTAATAGAAACCTCACCACCTACTGCTTCAATTGCCTTTGAAACACTGCGTATGTTTCCCATTCCATAATCAACAAGTGCAATCATGGGTTAATTCTACCATAAAATAAAGAGTTTTTTTAAATTTTCCAATTCCCTGTAAGGCTTAAACTTTGTCTCTTCAAAAGTTTTTACTTCAATTTCACCGTTGGCTTTTTCTCTTATTTGAATAGCTCCATGAATGTCTGTTCTGTAAATTTTACATTTATCCTTAAGGTATTCCAAGACCTCTGTATGTGGATGTCCGTAAGTATTATTTTTACCAACAGAAATTATACAAATTTGAGGTAAAACTGTTTCATAAAATTCTTTATAAAAAGAGCGTTTACTACCATGATGGGGTATTTTTAATATATCTGCTTTGAGATACGTAGCAGGAATACTTTTTAATACTTCTATGCCTGTATCAGAGGTAAATAAAAAAGTTTTAGTTTTACATTTTAAACTAAAAACAAGGCTTAACTCATTACTGTCATTTGAAAGGGAAGAAGTATAAAATCCCTTGTAAGGATGTAATAATGTAAAAATGCAATTTCCAGCTTTAAGAATATCGCCTCTTTCAAGATGTTTCACATTCATTGGAATTTTGTATTTTATATATCCATTATCCCATATCTCTTTTACATTAAATTTTTCTATGATGTTTAAAAACCCTCCTGCATGGTCTTTCTGTTCATGAGTAATAATAAGAGCCTGCAACTGTCTGTATCCTTTAGCTTTAAGATACTGCACTGCTTCAAATCCTGTTTTACCTGTATCAACAAGGAAAACAGCCTCTGGTGTTTCAACAACAGCAGATTCTGCCTGTCCAACATCAAGAAAGGTTATTTTTATAAAGTTTCTCTGTAAATTATCTAAAACCAAACTGGTTAAAACTGAACTAAAAATCAATAAACAAGAGACCATAAAAGATAATTTTTTAAACCATCCCTTTAACCCATAGCAAGCAAAAATTGATAAAAAAATCCCAAAATAAAAGAGTATAACAGAGCCTAAAGGAATAGGTGGAATTGATAAAGAAGAGAAGCTAAAGGAAGCAAGTAAATGCATCAATTTAAAGGAAAAATTAGCAATTGTATTGACAATCTCTGGCAGAGGATAAATTCCTGTAATAAGATAGATAAAAACAAATATTACATTTAATGGAAAAAGAAACATCCCAATAACAAATCCTGCTGTTAGGTTAGCAACAGGACTGATTAGAGACAAATAATGAAACTTATAAATTACAATAGGCGCGGTAATTAAAGAGGCTGAGAAACTGATAAGCAAACTAAGCAATAAGTAAGATAAAACTTTGTTTTGAATTTTGTTTTTAAAGTTTTTATAAATATCTGTTGCAAAGCCTATGGCTACAGTTGCAAGAAAACTCAGCTGAAAGGAAAGGTCTTTTGTTGAAGAAGGGTCTATTACAAGAATAAAAAGACAGGCAAGTGATACTGTGATTATCCATATAGATTTTCTCTCTGTAAGAACGCCAAGCATGAAAAACAATGCCATTATAAATGCTCTTGTTGAAGGATAGTTTGGTTCAATCAAGAGATAATAAAATAAAAGAAATGGAAAACAGAGAATGATGCTTAACTGAGAAGGCTTAATATAAAGAGTCATTAGGACAAGCCATTTATAGGGTATAAATCGGGTAAGAATTCTAAAAACTATAAAGAACACAGTAAAAAGCAGACTAAAATGAGCTCCAGAAATACTTAACAGATGAATAAGTCCTGTTTTTTGGAAGTCATCCTTTATTTCCTCTGGAATCTCATTCCTTTGCCCTGTTGTCATAGCAATCATGACTGAGGCAGCAGGCTCATTAAGTTTTTGTTTGAGTTTCTTATTAATATTATTTTGGACTCTTTCAAATATGCCCTGATTTAGCTTTCCTTCATCAAATAGCTTAGTGGCATAACAAAAGTCCTGTTTGCTAAAAACATAGGGATTTTTATGTTCATTTACACTTTTACATTCAACTGTGTAAAGCCTATTTTCTTCAAGTTTTTCTCTGGAGTATACTCTTAATCTTTTCCCTTCAATGGTTTTAACAAGATGAGTATTATCTTTAGTTGAAACAACATATCCTTTAAAACTTAGGGTTGTCTCTTTGTTATCAAAGTTTTTCCCCTCCCTTAGATTCCCATAGAAAACTCCAACTAAGGAAAGTATAAGGCATACAAAAGCTACAGAGTATTTTTTCTTTAATAAGCAGACTGCTATAGGTAATGAAGCCAAAAAAATGGAAAGTATAGGGAAATAAATGAAAATCACTCCAGATAAAATCCCAAAAACAGAAGAGAGTATATATGGCATAAAAATTAATCCTTATCTGACCTTTACTCAATAAAGGTGGTTAAACTTTTTGTTAAGCTTCATCTAAAATAATTTCATACTTACCCAATCCAAAACTTGTGTTTTTGCCTACATGCAAAATTTCTCCTGCTTTCAAATATGGAATAAAGGGAGCAATATTACCCCTATATACTATCTCACCAACCACTCCTCCAAGTTTCATTTTTATTTCCTGTCTTGATGAGTATCTTTCCCAGTCATGCCATCTAAGATTTGAATTGACAGTATTTATTGTTTCTGCATGTCTTATAACTTCTTGAACAGTAAAATCAGGCAACTGTTCTCCGCAGTGGAAATATCCAAGCAAACTAATTCTTCTTATTAAATTCCTTACTAAAATATGAAAATCAAGCTCTGTTACAAATTTTCTCTGATACCTTATTCGCAAAGGCGTGATTATTTTCAAAGTCAAATTTTCTACTGAATCTGTAGTCTCAAATTTTGAAGGAATTTCCATAATTTTTGAAATACTCTTTTTTAGTATCCCTTTTTTATAAACTGTAATCCCGTCAATTTTAACTTCACTGAGAATATATTTACCTCTTCCCTTACCAATGCCAATTCCCCCGAGTTGTTCAAAAGTATATATAAAGTATGGAATATAATCAATTGCAGAACCTATAAGAATGAGATTAAAAGAAAGAGTTTGTCCCTCAGGGAAATACTGCTGTCTCCATTCAGGAGGCTCAATTACAAAGGGATGAGGAATTTTTTCATATTTGTTCATATTCAGTATAGTTGAACCTTCAGGGGGTGGTGTCTCAAAAACATAGGCATAAATACATTTTTGTTTTAGTAAGCATTTATCACAATTTATAACTCTGAGAGGACAGGCAACTTTTCTGAAAGCATTACCAAAACCTCCTCTAAAAGTTGATCCCTTGTAGTAAGGCAAATACAGGGGTTCAATGGCTTTTATGTAAAAAATATACTTCTGATAATGGATTTTCATCTTCAGTAAGGAGAATGGTCAAAAATAACAATATCTCCTGTTACAGGACTGCGATAAATAAGCTTTACTGCTTTACCATGCAAAGCATGGGCAATCTTTAAGTAAAGCCAGATTGGTCCCTGTCCTGTAAGTATTATTTCATTTCCCTCACCTGCTAATTCTAAGGCTTTTTTTATATAATCAGGGATATCCTTTATCTTTGCCTGGTCCCCCTCATAAATCTGCCTCATGTCAATTACTATCTCAGACATCCTTATTCCTCCATAATTTTAAGTTTTTTTCTTATTATTGTTTCAAAATTTACAATTTCATCGGGCTTGATTATTTCTGTCTTAAACTGTTCTGCTCTTGCACGAACAGACTGCCTGATCTGTCCATCTTTAATAATATGAGGCGATGTTGTTACAAAGAAACTCTGCACCCTTAAGCCGAATTCCTTTTGTAAAGCACCAATTTTATATAAACTACTCTTTGTGATCTCATCCTCAGGACTTAAAGATTTACACTCAACAAAATAAAGAGCATTATCCTTTGTAAACATAACATCAAACTCATTTTTATTGCCCTGAATATTTTCTATCTCTACATTCATGACAACATCATCAATTCCTCTGCCCTTGATTGAATTTAAAGAGTTAAAAACATACTCCTCAAGCCATCCTCCTGTTAAATATCTTATTTCAGAACGAGAAAGTCTTTTTGATATAGTTCTGCCACTGATGTTAAAGCCTACTGCCTTGAGAAAATCTCTTTGCAACTCATTGGATATAGGAAACTCTATGGTTAAATCAAAGGAACTTACATTTCTACTTTTTTGTAGAACTTTATAAAACTCACTTAACAGCCCCTCAATGCTGTTATAATTTGTTACAATCCAGTTTGTAAGTGCTTTTCTCTTTTCTGATTCTTCCTTGTATCTATTCAGCTTTGCTTCATTTATTACTCTGAGAGAATAAGCTGTAAGATACTCTATAACACCAAGCCTTAAAGGCAGAGGTTGGGGTTCTGAAAGCTTTTTAAGAGGATAAACTTCAAAAAATTCATTTTTAGGGATTGGAATATAAATCATCTTACTTCCATAGTCTTTGAAAATTTCATAGGTTGCTATGGACATTATCTTTGTTCCACAGGTAAGATTAACTGTAAAGTTATCCTCTTCATGTTTTTCCATCCATTGAGCAATTTTCCTGTGACAGTCATATATAGAGTCTTCTCTGACAACAATTTCAAAAAATGGTATATTTAGTCCAAGTCTTTTCAAAGTATTTACTATTGCCTCTGTTTTTTCCCTTTTCAGCATCTGCTCAGTTGTAATAAAAAGAACTTCCTCAGGCTTAAAATAAAATATTCCAAGAATGTTAGGAATTGTTTGTTCAGAAATTAAGCAAACATGTATATGCTTCATTTCTTTCCCCCTTGCTTTAACTATCAGATTTATTCATTCTTTCTACTTAAAAAAATAGGATAACCCTGTTCTCTTAGAGTGGGTTCTTTAATATTACCATTATTTCCTTTCCCAACAATGTATATTGATGACACACCCATTTCTTCTGCTGCCTGAAATGCTCCAATTGACATAGGCACTTTACCACCTGTTGTATCAACAAAAATGTTTTCTTCTTTAATTCCCTGTGCAATAAACCCTTCTATAAATTTTTTTACTATTTCCTTAGCCTCATTTGGATTATCAGGGTCTGACAGCATATCTTTTCCCTGTTCAATCTCTTTTAAAGTATGAGCAAAGTGAATCTTCTTAGAAAAAAGATTTATGAGCTCAATTACATGATTTTTCCTTTCTCCTGTATAGAGAAAAGCTACATATTTAGGCTCAAGATGTCTGATTATCCACTCAGGCTGTTCTGTTCTACTTACAGGTATTATTATGGCTTTTACTTTATCCTTTGGAAAAGTAAATTCATCTCCTGTGCCTCTGAACTCTCTTTTCCCTGAAATCCATCTATAAATAGGCTTCCAGTTTTTTACTGCAATAAATATAAATGTTAACTCAATGGAAGTCTTTAAGTATTCAACTAATATTGTTAGACTGTGAATTTTTTCGCTGAATCCATATATTACATCATGGAAGCATTCTGACAAAAAAAGCAAAATAGAAAAGACTAAAATGAATATTCCCATGAAAGCTAAAATATTTTTCTTTGTGGGTTTAAAATGTGATGTCATTTTCTAATGTCTTGTCCCATCTACAGTAATCAGACACCAGCCAAGAGGAGTTAACAGGGAATCTCTCTGAAATACTCTTCTTGATTTTGGCGCTATAGTTTCTCCTCTGTCTAATCCAGCATAGTTCCTGATTTTCTTTCTTAAAGACTCACTTAGAAGCATCAGAATTGTTGTGCTAATCATACCAGAACCAAAACCAATTCTGAAGTTACATACATTGTTTTCATACCATTTTTTCATTGCATTTGTAGCTAAAAATTCCTTTTCAAAATTAATTAAATCCTGTGCCCATCTGTTTATGCACTCAAAAGTAGCGTTTAAATTTTCTGGCATTTTAAATCTGTAATGTTGCTTTTTAAACTCAGAAAGAAAGCTTCTTTCCCATAAAACTTCAAATCTAAAAGTTACATTTTCAGGAATACATTCAGTCCATATAGTTGTTTTCTTTCCAGAGTATTCTTCTTTATATTTCCAGTTTTCTTCTCTTTTAAGTATATTTATGGGAATAATAGAAGTCTGTATTTCTCCATCTGGATAGGCATCAGAAATTTTAAGCATTTTAAGCCAGTCTGTATATGGACTTTTCTCTTTTCCAAGAAGTTTAAAACCCTCAAAGTATTCTTTATTTAGCCAAGCAGAAAAATCTCTCTTATTCTTTTTTTGTTCAATATCTTCTACGATTCTTCTTTCAAAATTGACTTCAAAATCCTCATAGGAACTTTCTTTTAACTCCTTAAGCAGATTATATAAAATTGCTGTTCTTATTACTCCCTTTATAGATGTGCCTGGAATATATGGCATGCCAAAGCCGTCCCTGATATAAGGTCTGTAATCCTGTATAAGTGAAGCATTATGATTAAGGTAAATTCTTTTACCTGAGGAAAGTTTGAGCAGTAAACTTTCATTGAGAATAAAAGCTTTACTTCTTAAAAAATCTGCCAGATTAAAGAGATTAGCTTTATTTTCTAACTGTGCACAGTAATCAAATATGAGATTTTCTTTGCTTAGAAACTCAGCAAGGCGATCTTCTGAAATGGGATAGAGATAATTGCCATGTATTATAAACTCAAACCTTGTTTTTTTCTGCTCTACTCCACCAATATGGACAGGAGATTTTGTAACAATTTTAACCTCTGCCTTTTCAAATAAAGCCATAGTTTTACTCCTTTAAGGGAACTGTAAAGGCATAACCATAGCGGTAAACTTTATGTTTCAGTATATCTGGAGGAGCATTTTCTGGTGTAACATCCACTAAACAACCTCTCAATGGCTTACTGAATACACTTCCTTCTTTAATAAATCCAAGAGATTTTCTTTTAAGTGGTAAAGCAGTCCTGCCAGATGTTATCCATCCCTTTTTTATTTTTATCTCATAAGCAACTATTTTTTGGACTAAATCATCTATCTCAGTGTTTGAAGGAGTATAAAGGGACAGTAAAGTAAAGCCTTCAGTATCAGACTCCATTAACTTTTTCAACACTCCATCAATTGGTTTAAAATCTTTAAGCTCAAACATTCCGTAACCATATGTTCTTTCTCCTCCAATTCCTGTCTGTCCAAGAAGTTTCATAACAATTCTGAATCTTTCAATAAAATCTGTATCTCTGAAAGCCACCATTCCATAAAGTCCAGCCTCTCTTTGAAACTTTATGCTACCACAAAAATAAATACTGCTTTGAGAAGTTATTCTATCAATTGTAACTCTGGGGCGTATCTCTCTTTTAAAAGCATCACTGTAACGCTCTGAATTTATTTTTATTTTTTCAATATCCTCTACCTTTGTTATCTGCCTTTTCTGCCAAAGGAGAAAATCCTTAGCTTCAAGCCATCTAATTTTTTTAAGTTCCTTTCCTATTTTCTTTCTTATTTCTCTTGATATAAAAGAGTCATCAAGAGGCTTTGGCAGGAAATATTTGTCCGAGTTGTATATAAAAAGGGAACTTAATAGAAAAGGCGGATTATTTTCAAATTTATCAATCCATTTTTCAGATTCTTTCTCTCCATAATAGTTTGATACTGTGTTTATTAAAGCAGAAAATAGTGAGTCAGAGCTAAATCTTTCTTCTACATTTTCCAGATATATTCCCGTCTCTCCAAAATGGACAGGTGTTTTAAAATGAAGTTTATATGAATATATCACCATTTATCTGCCTCTTTATTTAAAAACAGAAAGCAACTCTTCTTTTTTACTTAAGTCTGTAATGCTTTTTACCTCTCCCTGCCCAGATTTTAAATACTCTAAAGAGAAACATTTTATGTCTTCAAAGTTTATCTGAATCTTTCCATATCCTCTTGAACCATGTCCTCCTAAGGAGTCAAGTTTAAGAAGTTCAATTGCAAGCGTTATACTTTCTAAATCCTCTAAAACTGTTTCTTTATCTTCAACATTATAAATGAACTCAAATTCAAACTCAGCTCCTCTTGGCACTCTTTCAAGCTGACGGGGATTAGCAGCAGACGTAACACGATCTATGGCATTCTCAAACTTCCACTCTGTAAACTGTAGTCCTGTATCAATCTGAGAAAGTTCTTCTACGCTCTCGGTTGTTAAATAAGCATCCCTTACAATAAGCCTTGAAGGATAGTTTTTACCACCCCCTTGCCCTGTAGAGCCAAATATTCTGCATATAGGACATTTATAAGCTTTATCAGCATCTGTGCATACATGAATATAAACTGGATTTGTTTTTGTTCCGATGTTTATTCTATTTTCAGTTCCTATAATGCCCAGCTTAATGGATAGAGATTTCTCAAGCAATGCCCTGAGTTTACCTTTAAGAGAACTTCCAGGAATATATGGCTCACGTGTTACAGGATCTCTTACTACCGAGGCATCAATTGCTCCAATTTCAATATTTTCTTTTGCTGCTCCTATATGCAAACCAGTAAGACATTTTATCTTGCCTTTCATCTGAATTTTACCTATAAGATTTCTATTCATCACTCACCTCCATAATATCTGTGATAGGCTATGATGCCCTCAATCAAGGCAATTAACTTTTTAAAACTCTTGTAAGATTTTGCTCCTGAATCAATGGCAGGTCCTAAAATCTCCATAAGAGGTTTAATCTCTTTTTGCCTACCTGCTGCATAAGCGAGTTTTGGTTTAAGGAGAATCACCTGTTCCTTATCAAAATTTTTTCCTCTTACAAAAAGATTATCAAGTTTTCTTACTCCATCCAAAAATTTTCGTATCTGTGAAGTTTTTAATCCTATAATCTTGAGATGGGCACCTAATTTTTCGGAAATATCTATAACTTTCTCTGCTGGTAAATCTTCAAGTTTTGAATATCCTGAAATATCTCTTTTTAGTTCCCTCAAGTTAATTTGAGTCTGCTGGTTCTGTCCATGATATTTTTGTTGTCCCTGCTGTTTTCTGAAATCATTCATGGTCTCTTCCTCCTTTCCTCATAAGCATAAGAGTTACCAGGGTTGCTAACTCTGTTATCTCCCATTCCTTTTCATTGGAATTCATAATAACCTCCTTGATGGATAAAACATCTTCATCAGCACAATTATTAAATTTTGCCCTTGATATTAAATAGGCAGCCTTAGGAAGCACCAAAATACCTTCTTTGCGAAATACTTTGGCAAGAGAAAAAAGCCCATAGAAAAATGTTTT
Source organism: Thermodesulfovibrio yellowstonii DSM 11347 (assembly GCF_000020985.1). Classification (NCBI taxonomy): domain Bacteria; kingdom Pseudomonadati; phylum Nitrospirota; class Thermodesulfovibrionia; order Thermodesulfovibrionales; family Thermodesulfovibrionaceae; genus Thermodesulfovibrio; species Thermodesulfovibrio yellowstonii. The sequence goes on along the minus strand of NC_011296.1, from coordinate 64,738 downwards.
TGGAAGTTTTTGCTCATCTATTACAAAACCATTGGATTCAGTTTTAAGGAATTTTTTGAAAAGCCTTATCCTTTCAATCACCTCATCAAAACTGTTCCAACCGACTTTTCTATCATCAAGCAAAGCCAGAGAATCTTTCTTATTATCTCTCTTTGCCAATCTTTCAAGTTCTTCAGCATCTCTTGCATATTGATAGACAGGATAACTGTCTTGATTTATGGCAATACCCCCTGAGATTGTAAGAAAACGGTTTCCTGTAAAAAGTTCAAAATATCTTCTTATGTCAAAGGCTGTTTCTATAACATCAAGCCAATGTCCTAAAATAAAAACATCATCTCCACCAGAATAAATAATCATAAGGTTTCTACCTTTATTTTTCACTCCTCTTTCAGCAATATCCAAAGAGTCAATCTCCTTGCCTTCTGCAATATAATTAAGATGATACTTAAAAAATTGATTTAAACGATTGGATATTTCAGATATTCTTGCAAAAGTTCTTTCCTGTTCCGCAATAGCTGAACCAAAAATTTTTCCGAGGTTATCTACATCCATTCTCAATACAGCAAGTCTATTTATGCCAAAATCACTCACTGCATCTGTTAGTTCTTTTAACCCCCTTTTTTTATAAATACCTAAGGGCAGAAAGATATTGTTGGGTTTATTGTAGTTTTCAGCATTAAAATTATTGATGCGATAAATTTTATCAGCTAAATTTTCTAATTTTTCGTCCCTACTGCGTCTAAAACAGTAATAGAATTTTTCAATTTTTACATAATCTCCTTGAGGTTGCTCACTAAGCCTATATATAACAGGTGAAATACCTTCTGAAATCTCAAGTAATTCCTCACCAAGCTTATATTGGAAATAACAAGGTTCACACACCTGCAATGCTTCATCTCCTCTTTGTAAACTAACAAGCGAAACGTCTTCTCTAAAACACACATCGCATTGAGTAGTAAGGCAGTTTTCATGAGGAGACTCAGGTTTTAAAATATCTTTAAGCCTCTTTTGCCACCCTGTTTTCTTTGATTTTTCAAGTTTTTCTCCTAATCCATCAGAAACAGAGGCTGAATTTTTAAAACTCTCCTCTCCAAAAGCAATATATTCCAGATGAAGCTGAAGTTCTCCTTTAAATTCATTAAATAAAAAAGTTTCAATCCTGCTCTTTAGTTTATCTAACTCACTTACTGCATTATCTGTATTTGGTGAAACTATACAGAAATTACCTCCGGCAGAAAAAACAATATTACATCTCGTAAGGTTTAAGTTATCAATGATTTCATTAACTATATGCTCTATTAAAAGTTCAATATAAAAAGAGCGTCCTTTTAAGGCTCTCAGAGCTCCCTTTGAAGTTATAGTATATATAAACTTCTGTATCCCTGATAAATCTCCCCCCACAAGAAGAAAAGGTTTCTCTGACGAAAGACAATCTACAATACTTGCTACTGAAAAATCTTTATCTCTGCGTTTTTCTTTTAGATACAGATACAAACATCCTGAAATAGCGGAAACAAGAACACAATGCCTAAACATGGATACGTCATCAAAAGGACTTCCCAGAGGTATGTTACTTAAATGTTTTTCCATAAGCATAGTTAAAAGATTAATACCATACGGTGGCTTTGTTGATTGTAAGTCTTTTTTAAATTTCTCTATCAATCTCCTGTAATTTTCATGATTTATAATAGGTTTATTATATATAGCAATCTGAGGTTTTTCAGATTGTAGCTGATAATAAGGAATTTTATTCAGGGTTTCATTTAAATTATTTGGGTTTCTTATTTTATAAAAAGGCGAAATAATAGGATTGGGGGTAAAATATTTAATATCCTCATTTTTGCAGGCAAGACTGTGGGCTTCCTTCCATAAGAAAAACAATTCATCTTTTTCCTGTAAAGACTTCGCAATCTTGAGAGCAGAGTCATCGTTTTTAAGATGTTTTTCTATCCATTCCCTTCCTTTTTCAACAAAATTTTCTTCATTAAAATTACCTTCTGCTCTCAAAGCAACCCTACCAATATTGTAAAGAAGTCCTCCTTTTGCGACAACCTCAAGTTCTGTAATCATGAAATTCCTCTCTAAATACTACTTACTTAATTTAATAATTAAACAGGAATCATAAAAAATGTTTAAGAAATATTTCCATTAATTTTAATAAATTATTAATTTCATTACAAGAGTTTTTAAAGCATTTTACATTCAGCCAGATAAAAATCCGAAACAAAATGTAAGATACTTATTCTCTACTCTTGACGAAGAGGGATATATTGTGGTATAAAATTACAATCTCGTGAGAGGTTAGAGGCTAAATTAGCTTTCGCTACAGTATCAACGATCTTTGACAAGTTTTAGACTTTAAAAAGTGGTAAAAATTTGAAAGTATTCACTTACATTTTAGCCCTCTCTGAGAGAGGTTACGGAAAAAGGCACTAAAAAGCCATAAAAATCAGTAAGTTACAAAGGCTACCGTTGGAAAACAAGACCTCATTTAAAAGGGATTGCGACTTCCTTTATTCCCTTTATCTCCAATTCTCTATCCAGATCAGTTGGAAAACAAGACCTCATTTAAAAGGGATTGCGACTTAAATGATTCTAAGATAGAACTACTAATTTTTTTTCTGTTGGAAAACAAGACCTCATTTAAAAGGGATTGCGAGAGATCTCTGAGCCATTTCGGCTCAAAGGGTTCTTTATGTTGGAAAACAAGACCTCATTTAAAAGGGACATTTATACCTTCAGAATCATGAGAAAGAGTCTCCTTCCAAGTTAGAACAAGAAATTTGAGACTTCAGGACTTAATTTTTGGAATGATATTAGGAATATTTTAATTTCTCCCTAAAAAGTGTTATATTTTTATATGTTTTTTGATGTTGAACTCCTTTTTTAAAAATACTTAGGATTATAGAAAAATCAAGATGAAAAAGCATATTCTTCTATGCGTAATTGGTATGACTCCACAGATAATAACAGAAACAATTTATGCACTTGCTAAGAAAAAAATTAATATTGAAGAACTTCATGTAATTACTACCTTAGATGGTAAAAGAAAATTAACTGAAACCCTTATCAATAAAGGCATTCTCTCACAACTTATACACGAGTATAACTTACCATCTATAAATTTTTCTGAGAAATCAATTTACTTAATTAAAAATTTTAAAAATAAGCCCCTTTCAGATATAAGGACACCCGTTGATAACGAATCCGCTGGAGAAATAATCTGCAAAGTAGTTCATAAACTAACTGCAAGAAAAAACACCATTCTTCACTGTAGCCTTGCAGGTGGTAGAAAAACAATGGGTTTTTATCTTGGAGCAGCTCTTCAGATGTACGGAAGAAAAGATGACAAACTCTATCATGTTTTGGTTAATGAAGAGTTTGAAAATCTTCCCGAATTCTTTTATCCACCTGCAAAATCAAAGGAGATTATAATAAAAACAAAAGATGGACAATTCTTGAAAAAATCTACATCTGAGGTAAAAATAGAATTAGCTGAATTGCCTTTTCTGAGGCTCAAAGAATTAATTGATTTTAGTGGGAAAACATTCAGAGAGCTAATTGATAGCACCCAAATTAAATTTGATAATTTCAAAAAAATACCTTATTTGGGTTTCATCCCCGCTGAAAATATACTAAAAATAGGCGACAGGAAGATAAAACTCAGTTACAATTTGTGGGAATTTTATACTAAATTAGCGCTTCAGAAAAAAAGAGCCTGCAAACACCCTCAGAAACTTTTCTGTATGAACTGCACAGACTGTTTCCTACCAATGAAAGGCAATACATCTCTATTAACTTTATTCAATCAAAGAGAGGAAAATATAAGAATGAAAATCTCAAAAATAAACTCTATAATAAAGAACTCTCTCATTGCCTATTATGGAAAGGACAATATAAACTTTTTCTTAATTAATTCTGTGGGTAGTCATGGCAGTAAAAAGTATGGTATTTTTCTTGATAAATTAAAGATTGTCAGGGAGGATTAGCTAAAACTGTTAATATTGGCTTCATGTTCGTTTTTCTATATTTGAATATTGTGAAATTTCATTTCTTTTCTGAGCCATTCAAAAAATTCATTTAAAAGTTGTATATCAAGTATTACATTGGTAGGTTGTATTGATGGCGTTATATTAATGTATTTATTATCATCTATTTTTGAAAGGTCTGGCTGAAAACTGTATGGCATGATAAGATATATAGTTTTTTCAAATGTTTTTTCTCTTTGAATAAAAGGACAACTTCCAATTAATTTATTACTTAGTTTTATCTGCCACCTGCCATCCTGCCTTTTGACTAAATCAGGTTTTTTTACATACAGGATAAAAGTAGCAAAAGAACAAGTGTTTTCCTTTTCTGAATTCTTTTTGAAAAACGATTTTAGTGAATCAATTCTCTTTGAATCCATATTGAATAATCCTCCACTGATTCTCTCTGAATACATGTCAACAAGCTCTACCTTTGAATCAAAAAACTTTTTTATTGCTACCGCTGTAAATGTTGCTTGTCCAACAATATTTCTAATAGGGTCAACTACAGGATTTGTAATAAGCATTAAACTATATTTACCATTCTCTGGAAAAAGAAATTTCATAAAATCTTGTTTGTCTGAATTTTCTATGGATGAAGTAATCTGATTTATTCCGCTTTGCACCCATTTTTTATGAATCTCATCCAGTTCAATTTCTTGTTCGTTTTCCAGTCTGAATATGTTTGAGTTATTTTTTGATAATAATTCCATAAATTTTCTGTTTCCAGTTCAAAAGATTTTTTATCTTCACTGGCTAAACAAAAAGAATTAGCAAACAATATTACACCCAAAAACACATAAATCAAAATAAGTAACTTTTTCATATGAATATCCTCCTTTCTTAAAACATTCCGCCAATTTGATTGGCAATTTTTTCGGCAATTGCTCTTGCTGCTTCTACTTTGTCAATGTTTGTCTGCTGAGCAGTGCAGGCAATTTTGGTTCTGTAAATCTGGTAGTTTGAGCTTATTTCCTGCTTTGTCTGTATCGTAGTTGAACTCCCTTGCTGAGCATTGGTTACAATCTGTCCTGTAACTGGTTTATCAGTTTTCTCCTGTATCTGCACATCAACAACTCCTGCATAGGTTTCAACTTTTAATGCTTTGCCAAGAATTGCTCCACCAATTCCACCAACTAAAGCTCCAATTAATCCAAGGGCTATTGAAGTATCTCTACTCTGTCCAATTAAAGCACCGCTTCCGCCACCAACAAGTGCTCCTTCCAGAGCCCCCTCTTTTGTTCCTGTTTGGCGATAATAATCCATATACAAAATATTAGTTTGAATAATGTAGCCAGCCTGAGTTGGGTCATTTACAACTTGATATCCCTTTGCTGCAAGTCTGCTTGTAATAAGATTCTGTAGCATCGTTGTATCTACTTCCTGCATGTCTGATGTGTTGTTTACTGCTACGTAGATTGTTCTGTTTTTGGCTTTTACTACAGGATCAAGAAATATTGTGTCTGTCATTTTAAGTTTTACTTGCATGTCACTGTGTTCAATAGCGTTAATCATCTGCCCGCAGCCTGTGGTTTGAAGAAGAAATAAAGTAAGAATGAGTAAAATAAAAACTTTCTTTTTTGGATTTGTCCATTCTCTCATAAGCAATCCTCCCTTTTAAATTATGAATTTTAAAAAACTTGCAATTCCCTGAAAATCAAGAAACTGCAAGCCTATTTAACCTGCTCAAGCAGGCAAGAAATATTCTCCAATCCCTTTATTTTTTATATTTTCTAAATTAACATTAATCTGAACATGAAAGACTATTTTGGAAACATTTTGGAAACATTTTGGAAATATTGGCAAGAAAAAGTTCTACAAAACAGGTTTATTTGGCTCTTGGATGATGTTTAAGATACTCTTTACGAAGTCTATCCATTGAAACTTTTGTATATATTTGTGTTGTAGATATATCGCTGTGACCAAGCATTTTTTGCAAAGACCTCAAATCTGCTCCACCTTCAAGCAAATGAGTTGCAAAACTATGCCTTATCATGTGAGGTGTCACATTTACTCCGGCGATTCTACCAATTGCTTTTATGTTCTGCCAGAATCTTTGTCGGGTCATTGGTTGTCCACGATTGTTTAAAAAAACATACTCTGAAGCCTTTTTTTTAAGAAGGACAGGTCTTAACTTAACTAAATAATTCTTAATTTTATCTATAGAACGCTGAGCTATCGGAACAACTCTCTCTTTGTCTCCTTTGCCTTTAACCCTTATAAATCCTGCTTCAAAATTTATATCACTTAATTTTAATCTTACAAGCTCACTAACTCTTAATCCTGAAGCATACATTAATTCAAGCATGGCAATATCTCTTAAGTAATACTTGCTTTCAAGCATCACTGAAAGCAGCCTTTTTACCTCATCAATCTCAAGAGCCTTTGGAAGTCTGAGCCAGAGTTTTGGTGATTTGAGCCCTTCTGTTGGGTCATGGTTTATTATGCTGTCAAAAATCATAAATCTAAAAAACTGCTTTAGAGACGAAAGAATTCTTGCAATAGATGTTGAACTGTAGGCTTTCTCTTTTAGATTTAAAAGATACTGCACAATATCATCTTTTTTACAGTTCAAAACTAAAATATTTTGTTCAGTAAGCCATTTTAAAAAATTTTTTAAGTCATTTTCATAGGATTTAACTGTATTTATAGAAAGAGCTTTTTCAGTGAGAAGATAATTAAGAAACTTTTTGAGAATCTCTTTTTGTTCCATTACCTGTAAACTCTTCAATTCCTACCTGTGAACGCAACATTTCATAAAAAATCCTTCCGAGATGAAATAGATTCTCTGTATCTGCCCTGTTATAAGAAATTAAAAGTTCAAGACTGTCAGTGCTTCCATTTAAATAAGCTTTCCATAGTTTTATGGCATCATATCCATTAAGTCCTTTAAGTTCTTCTTGCCTTTCAATTAGAAACATAGTTTCAAGTTTTTTAAGTCCTCCCTGAATTCCAAGCCGTTTTCCCGCAAAAAAAAGGTCAAAATGCGGAATATGCTCAATTTGTAAATTGGGAAACTCTTTTTTAAGAAAAGGAATATCAAAAATAGTTCCATAAAAAGTAATTAGATATTTGTATTCATTAAGGGTTCGTTGTAAATTTTCCTCTGTCAGGTTTTCTCCTCTAATTAGAGATTTATACCCTCCTATTGAATATAAACCAACAACTGTCACATATCCACCCTTTTCATGGGTCAAACCATTTGTTTCTATATCAAGGCAGACTGCATTATTTATAAATTCCTGAAACAGCCGCCAGTGTTCTCTTTTTTTGAGGTTTTTTGAAAAAAAACTGCAATCTTTACAAGATAAAGCTTCAAAAGCTCTGTGTAAAAAATCATCATAAATTCGTTTTCTTTCAAAGTCTATATCTAAAACTTCTTTACAGTGAAAAAAGTCTTCCCATGTAAGAATTCCTTCTCTCCATAGTCTCTTTTCTCTTTTTTCTCCAATTCCATCAAGCAGTAAAAATGTATTTTTAATCATAGTTTTATTATATTAAGCTTTGGAAAATTTAGACAAGCATTAAAAAAATTTAACACTTGAATATTGATTTAAAATTTGAAATAATAGTTTATCCAAGATTGAAAAAAGGGGGTGATTTTGTGTATAAACTCAAGAAACTGATATTAAAAATTTTTTCTCCTATAACAATCATGCTTATTCCGCACGGAAGAACAAAAGTTTATGGAGTAAAAATTCCTTTTTTATTAATATTTTTATTTATCTGCTGCTGGCTTGCTTTTAATATTTACGTTTTTTCTATAGCTGTCAATACAATTGAGTATTATCAGATGAAACAAAATCTTTCATCTATAATGAATAAGTTTAATGAACTTAAGTCTACAATTATCGCTCTAAAACATGCTGAAGCAGAATTTAATAAAATCTTCTCATTGAGGTCAAAAAAGGAAATCCTTGAATCAATAAATTTTCATCCCTCTGGTGATATTGATATAGAAGAATTAAAAAAACATGCTGAAAAGGCTATAAACACAGTCAGCGAGATAAAAAATTTCTTATCAGAGCAACAGGACATATACAAATCAACTCCTCTTGGATGGCCCGTAAAAGGGGAAATTACCTCGCCATTTGGTAAAAGAGAGCATCCAAAATACGGCTATGAAGAATTTCATACTGGTATTGATGTCTCTGTGCCCCCAGGTACAGAGATTAAAGCAACAGCAGATGGCATCGTTGTTTTTTCAGGATATCAGGGTCGTAACGGAAATGTAGTAATGATTAAACATGGTTATGGATTCACCACAGTTTATGCTCACAACAAACAAAACCTTGTAAATGTAGGACAAAAAGTAAAACGAGGAGATATTATTGCCATTTCAGGAAACACGGGCTCTACAACAGGACCACATCTTCACTATGAAGTATGGAAAAATAATTCTCCTGTTAGTCCTTTGTCCTATCTAAAGGAGGATTTCTAATGTTTATAAAAAAACAACAAAAAATGGAAACAGTAATAGGCGCTGAGACTTTTATTAAGGGAGAGATTACTTCAAATAGCAGTATAAAGATTGACGGAACAGTTGAAGGAATAATAAAAGCTGATTGGATTTCAGTGGGAGATTCAGGAAAAATTACAGGAAACATTACATGTAGGGGTATTGTAGTTGGCGGAAATGTTAACGGAACTATAAATGCTTCCGAAATTATCACAATTACTCATAAAGGAAGTGTAACAGGAGAAATATTCACCGTAAAAATTTCCATTGAAGAAGGGGGAAAATTTGAAGGAAAATCCTGCATCCAGCTTTCTTCTCTTTTCCCTGATGAAAAATAGAACACTTTTTTAGGCTCAAAAAATCATCTTGCTTACTATATAAAAATTTCTTTCGGCTAAGAATTTCTTGACATTTCGTTATGTCTTATTATATATTTCCATACTATGAAAAAAAGAGGCAGAAAAGCTCTTAAAGATCCGCATCATTTCTGTGTAACTGGAGGAGGAAAACACGAAGGATATGAACTTAAAGGAAAAATCTGGATTGATGGAAATGAAGGAACCTTTCTTGGTTATGGAAGAATTGCTTTGCTTGAAAAAATCAAGCAGTATGGCTCAATTTCAAAAGCTGCTAAATCAATAAATATGTCTTATAGGCAAGCGTGGAGACTTATCAGTTCAATGAACAGGCAAGCTGGAAAGCCTTTTGTTGAAACGCAGATAGGAGGGAAAAATGGGGGAGGCACAAAACTTACAGAAGCGGGAGAAAAAGCAATAGAACAGTTCTGGAGGATTCATAAAAAATTTAAAAAATTTCTTTCAAAGGAGATTAAAAATTTTGAAATTTAGCTTTTTTATGTTCCATCGTTATGTTTAATTGAATATAAAGAGGCGCTAAATAAAATGTCTGTTAAAAGAAGAGGCTGTTCAATTATTAAGGGTTATCCTGAGGGCTTTGCCTGAGGAATCTTCTCCTCTGCATCCTGAACACCCTCAATGGGTGCGAGGAATCTCCACCTTTTTGTCACCCTGAGGTGAAGCCGAAGGGTCTCCTTTGAATGTTAAGAGATTCCTCAGCTGCTTACGCAGCCTCGGATTGACAGAAAAGAGGCTTAAAATGACAGTTGGAGGGTAAGATGAAACGATTTTTAATCACTATTTTGTTCTTACTAATTTTTGTCGGGCGTGCTTTTGCTGAACAGAATGTAATATTACTTGCTACCACCACTTCTGTTGAAAACTCTGGGCTATTAAGTTATATTCTTCCTGCCTTTGAGAAAAAAACAGGTATAAAGGTAAAAGTTATTGCAAGAGGAACAGGTGCAGCCATTGAGATGGGTAAAAGAGGAGATGCTGATTTAGTTTTTGTTCATGCAAAGGAGCTTGAGCTTGAAGCTGTAAAACAAGGATTTTTTATAAATCGTCATGATGTTTGTTACAATGATTTTATTGTTGTAGGACCCAAAAATGACCCAGCAGAGATAAAGGGATTTAAAAAAGCTTCAGAAGCATTTAAAAAGATAGCAATTACACACAGTTTTTTTGTTTCAAGGGCTGATAAATCAGGAACATATATGAAGGAGTTGAATCTCTGGAAGCTTGCAGGCATCAATCCAAAAGGGCAGAACTGGTATTTAGAAGCAGGACAGGGAATGGAAAAAACCTTAAGAATCGCAAATGAAAAAAGCGCCTATACACTCACAGATAGAGGAACATGGCTTGCTATGAAAGGCAGACTTGAACTTTCATTGCTTTTTGAAGGTGACCCTCTTCTTTTTAATCAGTATGGAGTTATGGCAGTTAATCCTCAGAGACATAAACATGTAAGATACAAAGAGGCGATACAACTTATAAACTGGCTAATATCAAAGGAAGGACAGAGTTTGATAGGCTCATTTAAAGATAAAAATGGAAATCAACTTTTTATTCCCAATGCGAAATAAAAGATGAACTTTATCTTAGAGTCATTTAACCAGGCAACAAACTTAATTTTAAACTTAGACAGGGAGTTGCTTCAGATAATTTTTCTTTCTCTTAAAGTTTCTGGGATAGCTCTTTTTACGGCAACTGTGATCGGATTGCCTCTTGGTGCTTTTGTTGGATTGAAAAGATTTGTTGGAAGAGGACTATTAATAACAACTCTTAACACTTTTATGGGACTTCCGCCAGTTGTTGTTGGGCTGTTTCTTTATCTAATGCTTTCTCGTAGCGGACCATTGGGCTTTTTAAGTCTTCTCTATACCCCTACCGCAATGATTATTGCTCAAACAATACTTGCCTTTCCCATTGTTGCAGGACTTACTCATTCAGCAGTCGTCAGGGTTGCTCCAATTATAAAGCTTGCCTCGCGCAGTCTTGGTGCAACCTCTTTTCAAACAACTCTTACAGTTATTAAAGAAGCAAGATATGGCATAATGTCAGCAGTAATAGCAGCACTTGGAAGAGTAATGGCAGAGGTAGGAGCAATTCTCATTGTAGGAGGAAACATAGCAGGATACACCCGTGTTATGACAACAACAATAGCTATGGAGACAGACAAAGGCAATTTTGAGCTTGCCATGGCACTGGGCATAGTTCTGTTATTGATTTCTTTGATGATAAACTTTTTTATGTTTTTAATTCAGAAAAGAGGAGTAAAAGAGGACTTTCAGTGGGATTAAGACTGGTTGTTTCAAATATTTATAAGCATCATAATGAAAAATCACTTTTTGAGGCTTGTTCATACTCCTTTGACCATAGCGGAATATATGTTTTAATGGGACCAAATGGCTCTGGCAAGTCAACCTTTTTAAGAATGTGTGCTCTTTTAGAGAGTCCTGATAGAGGAGAGATAAGCTATTTTGAAGGTAACAGAGCTCTACCAAAAGATATAAATCTTATGAGGAGAATAACACTTCTTTTCCCAGAGGTAGGGGTTTTTAATACAACAGTTTTTAAAAATGTTGCCTATGGACTAAAGATAAGAGGTTTTAAAAACAATAAAATAAAAGAAAAAGTTGAGGAAGTTCTTCAGTTTGTAGGACTTATTCACAAGAAAGAGCAGAATGCTTTAACTCTTTCTACTGGTGAGAAAAAAAGAATGGGAATTGCCCGTGCTCTGGTTTTAGAACCTGAAGTTCTATTTCTTGATGAACCAACAGCCTCTGTGGATTGGAAAAACACAGAAATAATAGAAAACATAATTATTCAACTTAAAAAAAGGCTAAATTCAATCATAATCATAGCAACTCACGATAAAGAATCAACAAAAAGAGTGGGTGATTTCTTGCTTTATATAAGGGAAGGCAAAATATATAAAGAACATCCTGACAAACAAATTCCGTAGATTTTCTACTTAAGCATAAAATCAGCTTAACATCATATTTGCTACGGCTTCAAGTTCATCCAAAACTTGTTTTAATCTCTCAGGATTTTCATCTTCTACCATTATTCTTATTTTAGGCTCTGTTCCTGAAGGTCTGATGATTATTCTACCTCGCATGTTTTTTTCAAGCGTGGATGCTTTTTGGGATAATTTTTTTATTACATTTTTGACTTCATCTTTTGGTAACTTTTCTGGAATTTTTATATTTTTTAGTGCTTGTGGATATCTTGGAATATTTTTTATTAATTCACTAAGATAGAATTGATTTTTTTTGATTATATATGCCATCTGTACAGCTGTAATTGGTCCATCTCCTGTATTTGTATAATCCATACATATTATGTGTCCTGATTGTTCTCCTCCAAGATTATAGCCTCCTTTGAGCATCTCCTCTACTACATACTTATCTCCTACTTTAGTTCTAATCATTTTAATACCTGCATTTTTAAGATAATTTTCTACTCCCATATTGGTCATTATTGTTGCAACAACTGTATTTTTCTTCAGCTTTCTTTCTTTTTTTAACTCCTCTGCCAAAATTGTTAGAATAAAATCACCATCTACAATATTTCCCTTTTCATCTACAAGAATTGTTCTGTCCGCATCTCCGTCATGAGCCACTCCAAAATGTGCCTGTGTTTCTTTTACTATTTTTATAAGAGATTCAGGATATAATGCTCCACATTCTTTATTAATGTTCACTCCATCAGGTTTATCATTGATGGTTATAACTTCAGCTCCCAGTTCATGAAATAATGTTGGTGTTATCTTGTAAGCAGCCCCATTTGCTGGGTCAATAGCTACTTTTAAACCTTCCAGATTTGAATCCTTTGGCAGTGTTGACTTTATGAATTCTATATACCTTCCCTGAGCATCTTCAATTCTGTATGCTTTCCCCAATTCTCTTGCAGAAGGTCTTATAGCAGGAAAATCCTTATCATTTATTAATTTTTCAATGTCATTCTCAAGCTCTTCTGTTAACTTGAAACCATCATTAGAGAATATCTTTATTCCATTATCACTAAAAGGATTGTGGGAAGCTGATATTACAATGCCTGCATCAACTCTCATACTTTTAACTAAAAAAGCAACAGCAGGTGTGGGGATTGGACCAACAAGATAGACATCTCCTCCCATTGAGGTTATTCCTGATGTTAAAGCAGACTCTATGACATATCCTGAAATTCTTGTATCCTTACCGATTAAAATTTTAGGCTTATGGGGAAGTCTTTTCTTAAGTAGAAAGCATAAAGCCATACCTGCTCTTAAACAAACTTCAGGTGTCATAGGATAATTGTTTATTGTGCCTCTTATGCCATCAGTACCGAAAATTCTCATTAGTGCCTCCTTAATTTGACAGTCACGTATACAGTATCTTTATCAGTTCTGAAAATTTTGCCTTCAGGATCTATTTTTGCCTGGATAGTAAGATTGTCTTTTATTCCCTCTATGTCAATAGGTTCTGTTTTAATTAAGCGAATCCTGTCAAGTTCTCTCTTTGCTCCTTCAATATTAATAGATGAAGGATTAATTTCTACAGAGCTTACAACAAATCCCTTTTGAGGTTTACCTGTAATAACAGCTTTAACTGGTACAGCTTTTTGTTCTTTCTTATCTAAATATAACTTCACAGTAGAAGGGTCTATTCTCAGTATTTCAACGCCCCGTGGGAGTTTTACAGAGGATTTTGTTAGAGGAATTGAGTTTTCTCCGAGCTTGACATTTGAAAGATCAACTATAACTCTAATATCATTTTGCGCTATTTCTCTCAGAATTCTTTCTCTTGCAGAGATAGAAACTGTTATCTTTTTTGCACTTTGTTTTAAAACTTCCATTTCAGAAGGAGTATTTTTAAATTCTAAAGGAACATCCAAAGATGTTTCTGTCTGTCCTTTAAAAGTAACAAAAAACCACAAAAAAACCGCTAACGCAATAGAAATAATTTTGATTGTAAGATTTTCTGTAAGAATATTTTTAAAAATTCTGTTCATTTTCTATCTCTTTCTGTTGTAAATAAATTTGTGAGCCTTTGTCTCAGTTTTTCCATATCAAGATTACTTTCAAGCTGTCCATGAACAGCAAGAGAAATAGCTCCTGTTTCTTCTGAAATTATCACTGCGACTGCATCTGTTTCTTCTGTTATTCCAAGTGCTGCTCTGTGTCTTGTTCCATATGTTTTACTTAAGTCTGCTCCTAATTTTATTGGCAAGAAACATCCTGCTGCAAGGACTTTATTCCCCTTGATTATCACTGCTCCATCATGAATAGGGCTTGTAGGATGAAAAATGCTCATTAGAAGCTCTTTTGTAACTTTTGCATCAAGAGGGACTCCAATTTCAATGTATTCCGCAAGGCTTACATCTCTCTCAAATACTATGAGAGCCCCAATCTTTTTATTTGCAAGTGATTGAGAGGCTTTCACTATCTCCTCTATGGTTTTCATCTCCTCTGCAGAACTAAATCTATGAAAAAGTGGAGTCTCTCCCATCTGAGCAAGAGCTTTTCTTATCTCGGGTTGAAAAAGAATTATGAGGACAATAACAATCTGTGTCCAAAAACTCTGAATAAGCCAGTCAAGAGTATATAACTCAAGAAATCTTGAAAGAAGAGAAAGAGCAAGTAAAACACCAACTCCGATGAGCATTCTTGCAGCACGTGTGCCCTTTACAAGGATGAAAATCTTGTATATGATGTAAGAAACTATAATAATGTCAATTAGATCTTGCCATCTAAGTTGACTTAAAAATCTCTCCATTCTACGATAAAGCCTCTTTGTTTATTTTAATCTTAATCTGGCTTCTGATAGAGTTTAAAAAGGCTTTTATATAAACACTATCAGAGATTTCACTTGCTCCTTTAGAAAAAGCTATAACCTGAATAGTTTTGCCTATTGTAATTTCTCTTTTTAAAGAAGCTTCATATTGAGCAGGATTTAATCTGTTCAGCTTTAAAATCTGAAAATATATATCCCTTTGAAAGATGCCATTTCGCATAAATCTTGGGTCATTAACAATAGCGTCCTGAACTTCTTTGTCTGTTGCTTCAATTTCATACTTCTTTGCAAGCCAGAGCAAAATTTCTTCATTAATTAAGTCTTCAAGCACCTTTTCTTTTAGTCCCTGTTCCATTTCTGCTGCTTTATCTTTAAATACTTCTCTGTAAAATCTTCTAATTTCCTCATAATTTCTCCAAAATCTTTCAGCAGAAATTTTCTGCCCATCAACATCAGCCACATATTCAACCTTTGGCTTATCTACTGTGCCTACACCCCAAAACACAAAGGTTATAATGACAAGAAAAAACAAAAAATAGAAATATTTTGCATTTTTTCTTAAAGTTTTTATCACAGATGCCTCCTAAGATTTTTTGTTGACACTATTTACTTTAAAAGAATTTTTAGCCATAAGGCAAGCTATGATATAATAAAAATGCTAAAACTTTATTATTAGAGGTGGTAATATGCCTATATATGAATATCTGTGTAAAAGTTGTGGAGAAAATTTTGAGGTTCTTGTATTTGGAGAAAAAAAGGTGGTATGCCCTAAATGCAATTCAGAACAAATAACAAAAAAACTTTCCTCCTTTTCAATGAAAGGAGTTCAAAAAGGTAATTCTATGTGTTCTTCCTGCAAGTCTTCTTCCTGTAGCACCTGCAAGTAATTTATGAAAAAATTATATATTTCTAAATCATGTTATAAATTCCATAAAAAATCAAAGAGGTAGCCTATGCCAAATGTTTTAAAAGTAAATATTGAAGAGGAGATGAAAACAAGCTACCTTGATTATGCAATGAGCGTAATCATAGGTAGAGCTCTTCCTGATGTTAGAGACGGACTGAAACCTGTTCAAAGAAGAATCCTCTATGCCATGTTTCGTGAAGGACTTCTTGCAGGGAAGAAATATTCAAAATGCGCTGGAGTAGTTGGTGAGGTATTAAAGAAATATCATCCCCATGGAGACCAGGCAGTATACGATGCATTGGTAAGACTTGCTCAAGATTTCAATATGCGTTATCCTCTCATAGACGGACAAGGTAATTTTGGTTCTATTGATGGTGATCCACCTGCTGCATATCGTTATACTGAAGCAAGACTTACAAAAATTGCTGAAGAATTACTACAGGATATAGATAAAGAAACAGTTCCCTTTGCCCCTAACTTTGATGCTACAACACAAGAACCTCTTGTGCTTCCTGCTCGGATTCCAAATCTTCTTATCAATGGCTCTTCAGGAATTGCAGTAGGAATGGCAACAAATATACCACCACACAATCTTAACGAAATTGTGGATGCATTAATTAAACTTCTTGAAAACCCTCAGATTTCAATGGAGGAACTATTAGAATTTGTAAAAGGACCAGATTTCCCAACGGGTGGCACAATTTATGGCATAGAGGGAATCAGAGATCTTTATTTAACAGGCAGAGGACTTATAAGAATAAGAGCAAAAGTTAAAATTGAAAGAGAAACAAAAGGTAAAAAGAGCAAGGAAGTTCCACTATTTGAAATAGAGCCCGAAGGCAAAGCATTTAAAGAAAAAATTATAATCACAGAAATTCCATATCAAGTTAATAAAGCTAAACTTATTGAAAAGATTGCAGAGCTTGTAAGAGAAAAGAAAATTGAAGGAATAACAGAAATAAGAGATGAATCAAACAGAGAAGGAATAAGAGTTGTTCTTGAACTTAAAAAAGGAGAGATGCCAGAGGTAGTGCTCAATAATTTATATAAGCATACTCAAATGGAAACTACGTTTGGAGGAATACTGCTTGCAATTGTTGATGGTCAGCCAAGAATACTGAATCTAAAAGAAGCCTTATGGGAATTTCTCAAACATAGAAAAGATGTTGTAATAAAAAGAACAGCTTTTGATTTAAAAAAAGCAGAACATCAAGCACATATATTGCTTGGATTAAAAATAGCTGTTGAAAATCTTGATGAAGTAATCTCCATTATTAGAAAATCTCAAAATCCTGAAGAAGCTAAAATGAAACTCATGAACAGATTTCCTTTAACAGAAATCCAGGCACAGGCAATACTTGATATGAGACTCCAAAGACTTACAGGATTGGAAAGAGAAAAAATTATCCAAGACTATGAGACAATACTTAAAGAGATTGAACGACTAAAAGCAATCCTTGAGAGTGAAGAACTGGTAAGAAATATTATTAAAGATGAGCTTATTGAAATAAAACAAAAGTATGGAGATGAAAGAAAAACTGAAATAGTAACTGAAACAAAAGAGATAAACATTGAAGACCTTATTACACAGGAAGATATGGTCATAACTCTTACACATCTTGGCTACATAAAAAGGACTTCTCTTTCTGATTACAGAAGTCAAAAAAGGGGAGGAAAAGGATTAACTCCTATGGAAACTGTTACAGATGACTATCTTGAATCAGTTTTGATAGGCTCAACTCATGATCACATAATGTTTTTCAGCAACTTTGGAAGGGTGTATTGTCTTAAAGTTTATCAAATTCCTGAAGCTGGCAGAGTTTCTAAGGGTAAAGCTATTGTAAATCTTCTACCTCTTCAGGAAGGAGAAAAAATAACCACTGCATTAGTTTGCAAGGACATAGAAGAAGGCTATCTTATGATGTTCACAAAAAAAGGATTTGTCAAAAAAACATCTCTTGAAGAATTCAAAAATATCAGACAAAAAGGCGTAATTGCTATAGACCTTGAGGAAGGTGATGAACTGATATCAGTAAGAAAAACAACGGGCAACAACCAGTTAATAATTGCCACAAAAATGGGTATGGCAGTAAGATTCAGTGAAATAGATGTAAGACCAATGGGTAGAACAGCTCGGGGCGTAATCGGAATCAGATTTTCAGAACCTGAGGATGAAGTAGTATCTGCAGATGTGGTCTCTGAAGGCTCCTTTGTTCTTACAATCACTGAAAAAGGAATTGGTAAAAAAACACCAATTGAAGAATATCGTTTACAACATAGGGGAGGCACAGGTGTAAAAAACATTAAGCTTTCTCTAAAAACAGGCAATGTAGTGTCATCCCTTCAGGTTAAAGAAGATGATGAAATTATAATCTGTAGTAGCAGTAAAATGATAAGGCTTAAGGTTTCTCAAATCCGTCCACAGGGAAGAGCTACAACAGGTGTTAGATTAATAGACCTTTCTGCTGATGATACTGTTGTAAGTATGGGCAGAATATTAGAAGGAGAAGACGATGTCAATCTATAATCTTGAATATTTCTTTAATCCAAGAAGAATTGCTGTAATCGGTGCTGATAATACCCCTGGAACAATCGGATATACTGTTTTCAGAAATCTTATTGGTGAGGAATATAAAGGAATTGTTTATCCTGTAAATCCAAAATCCGACTCTGTTCAGGGAGTTGAAGCATATAAAAGACTAAACGATATTTCAAAAGAAATAGACCTCGTTGTCTTAGCAGAAGAATGTGGAGGAAATGTTCTGGATATTCTTGAAGAATGCGGGCAAAAAGGTGCTAAAGGAGTTATTCTGCTCTGCCCTGACTTCAGAACAAAAGTTAAAGAAGCAATGCATCTTGAAGAAAAAATAGAGGAAATTCATAGAAAATATGGCTTCAGACTTTTAGGTCCTAACAGTCTTGGCTTTATAAGACCAGGAATAAATCTGAATGTAAGTCTTTTCAGAAGAAAACTTAATAAAGGAAATATTGCTTTAATAGCACAAAGTGCGACTCTTTCAGTTGCTCTTTTAGACAGAGCAGCTGATAAAAACATTGGTTTCAGCTATTTTGTTTCTCTCGGTTCTGACATAGATATAGACTTTGCTGACCTTATAGATTTTTTTGGCGTTGACCCTTCCACAAGAGCAATAGTCATATATATGCAATCTATAAAAAATGGCAGAAAATTTATGACTTCTGCACGTTCTTTTGCTTTTTCAAAACCCATTGTCATAGTAAAATCCGGTAAATTTGTTGAGTCTCTGGAAGTTGCTTTAACACATTCAGGGCTTCTTGCCGGAGAAGACAAAGTTTATGATACCGCTTTTAAAAGAGCAGGCGCTGTAAGGGTAGATGAAACTCTTGATATGTTTTATATAACTGAAACTCTTTCAAAACAGAGGAGACCAAGAGGAAAAAGACTTGCAATCATTACAAATGCGGGCGCTCCAGCTGTTAGTGCGGTAGATAGCCTGATTAAACTTGAAGGAGAGCTTGCTGAATTTTCACAGGAAACAGTAAAAGAACTTGAAGGAATTGTTCCTGCTCGTATAATTAGAAATCCTCTTGACTTAGTCTCAGATGCAAAGCCTGAGGATTATGAAAATGCTTTAAAAATAATCATTAAAGATAAAAATGTAGATGGAGCTCTGATAATGTTTACTCCTTCATTGGGAACGCAGCCTGTAGAAACAGCTCAAAGAGTTATAAAAATAGTAAAAGAAAATCCTTATAAACCTGTGCTTACTAACTGGATGGGAGCTGCGCTGGTTAACGAAGCAAGGGAATTACTTAATTCACATGGAATTCCTACATTTGTAACACCTGAACAGGCAGTAAGAACATTCATGTATATGTATCGTTATGATTTCAACCTTAAACTTCTTCTTGAAACACCTCAAACCATTCTTAAAGATGTAACTTTTAATGCAGAAAGAGCAGCAGAAATTATTGAAAGAGCAATTTCTGAAGGTAGGTCCATTCCTACATTCTTTGAAGCTTCAGAAATTCTTTCTGCATACGGAATTCCTGTAATTCTTACAAAAAGAGCAAATACCTTAGAAGAACTTAAAAGTGCAATTACTGAAATAGGCTATCCAATTGTTTTAAAGATAGACACACCAAAAATAATACATAAATTTAAAAAAGGTGGTGTGATTCTTGACATAAGAGATGAATTAGAAGCTATTGAAGGATTTAAATGGCTTAAAAAACTTGCTAATGAACACGGGGATGCTGAGGCTTCAGTTATTGTTCAGCCAATGGTTATAACATATGGATATGAGATTGCTCTTGGAGCAAAGAAAGATCCTACTTTTGGAGCAGTTATTCTTTTTGGCACAGGAGGTAATCTTCTTGAAGCACTGGAAGACTATTCAGTTGGACTTCCTCCTTTAAATCAGACACTCGCAAAAAGACTGATGGAAGAAACAAAAATTTATAGATATCTTAAAAAATACCCCTACTATGAAGATGTCCTGCTTAAGCTTGAAGAAACTGTTGTAAAATTTTCTTATCTCATATCTGATTTCCCACAAATTAAAGAATTTGATATTAATCCTATATTTATCACAGACTCTGAGATATTTGCTCTTGACTGTAGTATAATTTTAGACAAAACCGCACCAAAGAAAAAAACAGTGGTGAAAGGAGAGTTTTGTCCACCTCATTTGAGCATATGTCCTTATCCTGTTCATCTTTATAAAGAGGTTGAACTGAAAGATGGCTTAAAAGCAATCGTAAGGCCCATAAAAGCTGAAGATGAAACTTTGATTGCAAATCTTCTTGGAAGATGTTCTGAAAGAACCATAAGCTTGAGATTTTTCCAGAGAGCAATTGACCTAAGACATGAAAATCTTGTTAAATTCTGCCAGGTTGACTATGATAGAAACTTAGCCTTTGTTTGTGTTGTAAAAGATATTGATGGAGAAAAAATAATTGGGGACGTTAGACTCTCTCGTGACCCTGATGGAATAGATGCAGATATGGCTATACTTGTTGAAGATGAGTGGCAGGGAAAAGGCGTTGGAAAGGCATTATGCACTTATGCTATTGAAGTAGCAAAAGATTTAGGAGTAAAAAGAATCTGGATGGATATATTAAGAATTAATACTTATATGTTAGGACTCGCTGAACGATTGGGATTTGTAAGACATCATGTGGAGGATGATAGTGTTAAGGTCTTGCTAAATCTTGAAAACAATTCATGAGTGAAAGACTGCTAATAGCAGATGGTAACAGCACTCTAAGAGAAAGTCTGAGTAATTATCTACAAAAAGAGGGTTTTATTGTTGATTGTGCATCAAATTTTCAGCAGGCATTAAATATTTATGCATCCTATATTCATGATCTTGCAATTATTGAAATAGAACTACCAGATGGTGACGGTATAGAGTTAGCAAGCAAAATTAAGATTTTAAATCCCAATGCAAAAATTATTCTTACCACATCCTATCCATCAATAAGCACTGCTCTTAAAGCAATTAAAATAAAAGTAGAAGATTATCTTATAAAACCTTTTGTTTATGATGAAAT
Organism: Thermodesulfovibrio yellowstonii DSM 11347; assembly: GCF_000020985.1. Classification (NCBI taxonomy): domain Bacteria; kingdom Pseudomonadati; phylum Nitrospirota; class Thermodesulfovibrionia; order Thermodesulfovibrionales; family Thermodesulfovibrionaceae; genus Thermodesulfovibrio; species Thermodesulfovibrio yellowstonii. Next base: position 43,673 of record NC_011296.1, on the reverse strand, counting down.
AAAACTCTCTCTTAAAAAACTCATTAAACCATCAATAGTTGAAGAGCCAAAGGAGAAAATACCAACCTTTAAAGAAAAAGAAGAACTCTGTGCAATAATAGGTGAATCAGTAGAGATTAAACTTCTTTTTGAAAAAATCAGAAAAATTGCTAATACTCCAACAAATGTTCTGCTTCTTGGTGAGACAGGCACTGGTAAAGAACTTTTTGCACGAGCAATACATGAGGCAAGTTATAGAAGAAAAAAACCTTTTGTGGCAATCAATTGCGCAAGTCTTCCTGAAAATCTTCTTGAAAGTGAACTTTTTGGTTTTATAAAAGGAGCTTTTACAGGAGCTGCTTCTGACAAAAAGGGGCTTCTGGAGATAGCTGATGGAGGTACGGTTTTCCTTGACGAAATTGGAGATCTACCATTAAGTCTTCAGGCAAAACTTCTCAGAGTTTTAGAGGATAGAGAAATTCGTCCACTTGGTAGCGTCATAAGTAAAAAAGTTGATCTCCGATTTATCTCTGCAACTAATAAAGATTTAATTGAAGAGGTAAAAGAAGGAAAATTCAGAGAAGACCTCTTTTTTAGATTGAATGTTATTACTTTAAGCATTCCTCCTCTAAGAGAAAGAGGTAGAGATATTGAGATTCTTGCTCATCATTTTATGCGGAAATTTGCAATAAAAATGGGCAAAAATTTGAAAAAAATAGACTCTCAGGCTCTGAAACTTCTTTACAAACATCCATGGCCAGGGAACATAAGAGAGTTACAAAATGTTATTGAACAGGCGGTTGTTTTCTGCGAAACAGATACAATAATGCCAGAGGACCTTCCAGAATATATACAGCATCCTGAAAAATTTTTTGATAGAGCAAAGGAAATCCCCGTGCTTTCTATTGAAGAATACACCAAGGAATTTATTCTTAAATATCAATCTATTTATACAGAGCAAGAACTTGCTGATATGCTTGGTATTACAAGAAAGGCTTTATGGGAAAAGAGAAAAAAGTGGGGAATTCCAAGGTCTGCTTAATTCTATTATAAGAATTTTTTATATTTAGTTCAGTTTATTTTATTTTAATTTCCATCCAAATTTATTTTAAAATTTCCTTCATTTTTTTACATATCTATTTACGGAGACAGATTATGCAAGATATAAGAATTTTAGGAATAAAAGCAGAAAGTGGTAGATGGTTCTATGTAATTTTTGGACTTATAATAAATATTTGTCTTGGTGCTATTTATGCATTCAGTATTTTCAGACCTCCTCTTGAAAAACTCTGGGATATAACTGCAACAGAGAGCGGATTACCATTTATGATATTTTTAGCCATGTTCGCTTTTGCTATGCCTTTTGCAGGAAATTTAATGCAAAAATGGGGACCTAAAACTACAATGTTTTTAGGTGGTATTCTGGTTGGAATAGGATGGATTGCTGCTTCTTTTTCAACAAATATCAATAGCCTAACTTTACTCTATGGAGTAATAGGTGGCACTGGAGTTGGTATTATGTATGGCGCCCCTATTGCAACTTCTGCAAAATGGTTTCCAGACAAGGCTGGTTTGGCAATTGGATTAACAGTTGGTGGATTTGGACTTTCAGCATTAATAACAGCTCCGATAATCAAGCAACTAATTGGTTCAGTCGGACCATTAAGTACTTTCTTATATTTAGGAATAGCTTTCTTAATAATACTCATAATTCTCTCTATACCCTACAAATTCCCTCCTGAGGGATGGAAGCCTGCGGGTTTTATTGCAAAGACTTCTTCTAATCCTACTTCAAATAATATAGAACTTGACAGAGAGGAAATGATAAAAACTAACTCATTCTGGGCATTATGGCTAACCTATACTATAGGTTGTTTTGCTGGATTAATGGCTATTGGAATATCCGCTCCTGCGGGGAAAGAAGTAGGTTTAACACACGAAATGGCTGCGCTTGCGGTTTCTCTATATGCAATTTTTAATTTTTTAGGTAGGCCCTTTTTTGGATGGCTAACTGACAAAATAAAACCAAAAGCTGCTGCAATTTTGTCATTTTTGATAATCGGAGGAGCTTCTTTATTAATATATGGAGTTCGTGAAAAAATCATATTTATTATTGGATTCTGTTTACTATGGTTAAATCTTGGTGGATGGCTTGCAATCGCTCCTACAGCAACAAAAATTTTTTATGGAACTAAATTTTATGGAAAAAACTATGGACTGGTATTCACAGCATACGGAACTGGAGCAATCACTGGAGTTTTAATTTCAGGACAGATTAAAGATTTACAAGGTTCTTATTTTTCGGTTTTTCCTTTTGTGGCTGTATGTAGTCTCATCGGTATTATTGTTGCACTTTTTTTCTTAAACAATAAAAAGCTAAATTCAAACTAAATAGACATATTTTAAAATCCCTCTATTTATTTCTGTTACTTTTTTTCTTGTTGTTTTACTTTATGTAACAGCTTGATTTTCTCATAATGATTGGGGAAAACCTTATTTTACTTAATTTGTCTTCTGGCATGTTATTTGAGTAATCTTTTTTCATGTTTAAATTTTTTAGAAAAAACAGGATAGAATCAGAAATTTTCCGTAATAAAGAATTTGTTGTTATTGATACCGAACTCACAGGATTAGATGAAAAAAATGACAGTATTATATCCATCGGCGCAATCACAATGAGGGAAAGAAGCATTTTAATTGGGGATATTTTCTATAGAATTTTAAATCCTCAGTGTAAGCCAAAAGACAAAGCTGTATTAATACATAAATTGACATCAACGGAGTTGGAACAATGTCCTGATATAAAACTTATTCTTAAAGAATTTATTGACTTTATCAAAAATAGACCAATTGTAGGACATTTTATTGAGATTGATATTAAGTTTCTGAGAAAGGAGACTTCAAAATGGCTAAATACAGGCTTCACTCCTGAAGCAATTGATACATACATAATATTTAACTGGTTAATAGAAAGAGAAATTATATCTAAAAAATTCAAAGGAGCAAAATCATTGCCTGAAATAGCGGAAGCCTTTGATATAAAAGTAGACATGCTTCATGATGCTCTCTATGATGCCTTTATAACAGCACAAATTTTTCAAAGAGAGATTATCATGGTTCAAAAAATCAATGCTTCCTGGTTTGATTTACTGAAAAAAATAGGGAAACCAACTGTATCCGGATACATGTTTGGGAAATATGAAAAAAACTATCAATTTTAAAGGAGGTATTTATGGTAACGAAGGAAACGCTTGATGCTTACTGGCGAGATAACAGAATTCTAATGTATGTTATCTTGCTAATCTGGTTTGCTGTCTCCTATTTGGCAGCAATTTTTGCTTCTTCTCTTAATAGCATTACAATTTTAGGCTTTCCATTTGGCTACTACATGGGTTCACAGGGTTCTCTTATAGTATTTGTTCTTCTTAATTATTTTTACTCCATGAAGATGAATGAACTTGATAAAAAATATGGATTAGAGGAGGAATAACCATGGCAAATGATGCAATGCAAGCATGGAAGAAAAAATTAAGGCAGATTTATGGAGTATACACTGGTATATTTCTAATTTTTGTTATAGCCCTTTGGATTGGAGAAAATATGGGGCTTCAACAGAAGTATATAGGTTATGCCTTTCTATTTGGAACAATTGGAGTTTATGCTGCGATAGGCATCCTGTCAAGAACTTCAGTTGTTGCTGAATATTATGTTGCGGGTAGGAAAGTTCCTGCAATATTTAATGGTATGGCTACAGCTTCAGACTGGATGAGTGCAGCTTCTTTTATTGGAATGGCAGGTGCTCTCTATTTGCAGGGCTATGACGGTTTAGCCTTTATTATGGGATGGACAGGTGGATATGTTCTTTTAGCAGTTATGGTTGCACCTTACATAAGAAAATTTGGTCAGTTTACTATTCCAGATTTTCTGGAAGCCAGATATGGTGGTAAACTTCCAAGAATGATAGGAATTGTATCTGCCATAATAGTCTCTTTTGCCTATCTTGTGGCACAAATTGTAGGTGTTGGAATTATTACAAGCAGATTTGTGGGAATTCCCTTTGAAGCAGGTGTATTTCTTGGCTTATCAGGCATATTAGTCTGTTCGTTTCTGGGTGGCATGAGAGCAGTAACATGGACACAGGTTGCTCAGTATATAATATTGATAACTGCCTATATGATCCCTGTTGTTGCCATTTCTTATAAACATACAGGAATCCCAATTCCGCAGGTTATGTATGGACAAGCTTTACAGGTGATTGAGTCAAAACAAAAAGCTCTTGTAAATGACGTTAAAGAAATAGAGGTTAGACAGGAATGGAAAAAGAAGGCTGAGGAATTAAATGCAAAAATTAAAGAATTACCAGAAAGTTGGCAAAAAGGAAAGACCGAGCTTGAAAAAAAGCTCAAAAACTTACCTACAGAAAACCCTGAAAGAACAAAGGCTGAAAAAGCTCTGAAAGACTATCCTAAGACACCAGAAGAAGCAAAAGAAAAATGGACTGCTACGATGAAAGAAGCGCAGGTAATGTCTAAGCCACCTAAGTCCTATGTATCTCCACCTTCGGATACAAAAGGAATAATTAACTTTCTTGCACTTACTTTTTGTCTGATGGTTGGAACAGCAGGGTTACCTCATGTTCTTATGAGATTTTATACTACACCTACAGTTCGTGAAGCAAGAAGTTCTGCTGCCTGGGCTTTATTTTTCATATTCTTGCTTTACTTTACTGCACCAGCTTACGCAGCTTTTGCAAGAAGTGAGATTCTTACAAACATAGTTGGGCAGGCTTTTACCTCTCTTCCTGGATGGGTTGCCAAATGGGCTTCAGTAGGATTAATCTCTATAAAAGACATGAACGGAGACGGAATTATTCAGTTTTCTGAAATTATAATAAGGGCTGATGCAGTAGTGCTTGCAACTCCAGAAATTGCAGGACTCCCCTATGTAGTTGCTGGATTAATCGCTGCAGGAGGGCTTGCCGCGGCGCTTTCCACTGCTGATGGACTTCTAATCACCATTTCAAATGCCATATCCCATGACCTTTATTACAAAATCATTAATCCAAATATATCACCGTCCACAAGAGTGAAAATTGGAAAAGCTCTCTTAATCGTTGTTGCTGCAATTGGTGCCTATGTGGCAAGTTTTAAACTGGCAATAATTGTTGAACTTGTTGCCTGGGCATTTTCCCTTGCTGCTGCTACATTCTTTCCAGCTGTTGTACTTGGAATATGGGACAAAAGAATGAACAAAACTGGAGCAGTAACAGGAATGATCGTTGGGCTACTAATTACTACATATTATATAATTGGAAGCAGATTTTATGGAATAGACTGGTTTGGGATAAAAACAATTGCAGCAGGCATATTTGGACTTCCTGCAAATATTATTGTGGCTCTGGTCGTATCAAGAATTACAGCTGCACCCTCTCAAGAACTCCAGGAATTTGTTGACAGTATAAGATATCCCAAAGGTGCAGTAAAAGGTGGAGTTGAGGAATGACATTAAAGCTTTTTCTCAATTATACCCTTTCCTTTATAATGTGGCTCGTCATAGGACGAGCCATTTTATCTTTTTTTACAAAAGATCCTAAAAACCCCATCTATGGACTTTTTATGAGAACAACTGAACCCTTATATACATTAGCAAGAAGGATATTCCCTAAAGGAACAACAATTTTTATAATAATCTTTATAGTTATTCTTCGCCTTTTAGTTGTAAAATATTTTTGATGTTATGGAAGATTTAGAGAAAATCAAAAAAATATATCCCTTTGATACCCTTCCCATAGAAGAGATTGAAGAAATAGTTTCAATAGCTGAATTGAAAACTTATAAAAAAAATGAAATACTCTTTAAAGAAGGCAGTGAACCACTTAATTTCTTATACATAATTCTTGAAGGTGAGGTATTTCTTGAAAAAAATTCTCAGCTAATAGCTCATCTCAAAGGAGGAGACATATTTGGTTATGTATCTTTAGTTAGTGAGATGTCACCTGTATCTACTGCAAGAATTGTTGAGGATAATACAAAAATTCTTCAGATAAAAAAAGAAAAATTTCTTGATTTGCTGAGTAAATATGAGAGTTTTTCTAAATATTTCACAAAAGAACTTGCAAAAAGAGTTCACAAGGTCCCTAAGCTAAGAAGTTCCTTCCAGATGGAAAGACTTCTTGATGTAAGAATAAAAGACATTAAAATTAAAGAGCCTCTGTTAATCAAAGGAAACATGAACATAATAGATACAGCAAAAACAATGGCTGAGCATGACTCTACATTCTGCCTTGTTCAAAAGGATGGAGAAATAGGCATTATTACAGAAAGAGATATAATAAAAAAAATCCTTGCAAAGGAGATAAATCCTTCTCTTGCAAAAGCTCAAGATGTAGCTACTTTTCCGATAATTACAATGGATGCCTCTGAACCGCTTTTTAATGCACTGCTAACAATGGCAAAACACAGAATAAGAAAATTAGTAATAATGGATTCAGGGGCAATCTGGGGAATACTTGACGATAGAGTGGTTATATCCCATGAGAGTAAAAACATAATTTTTCTTATTAAGGAAATTGATAGAGCTAAAAGCACAGAGGAACTTTCCTACCTTTATTCTCTTGTAAATGAAAGCGTAATTGATGGTGTTATGTCTGGATTAGATCCTGAATATGTTGGAAAATATATAGCAGAACTTAATGACCATTTTATGGCAAGGGTAGTCAGGCTTGTAGAGGAAGAAATTGGTTTACCACCCTGTAATTATTCTATTATGGTTATAGGCTCAGAAGGAAGGAGAGAACAGAGCCTCAAAACAGATCAGGATAATGCTCTAATTTTTGAAGGTAATTCTGCAAATAGGGAATATTTTGAGAAGTTTTCAGAACTATATATAAAATATTTGCTTGATATCGGCTTTCCCCCTTGTCAGGGAAATGTTATGATTAGTAATCCTTACTGGAGAAGAACAAAAGAAGAATGGTTCAAGGAAATTGGTAGATGGATGGAAAATCCTAAACCTGAAAATGTTTTAAATATAAGTATATTTTTTGATTTCAGAAATGTTTTCGGTGAAGATAAATTAATAGATGAACTATGGCAGTTTATATTCCAAAGGATAAGAATTTCCAAACATTTTCTACCTTTTCTTGCCTCAGAGGCAATAAAATTCACTCCTCCTGTAGGTTTTTTAGGCAAGTTGAAGACTGAAAAAGAAGGGAAGTATAAAGGAGAGATTGACATAAAAAAATACGGTATTTTCCCTATAACTCAAGGTATAAGAGTTTTATCTCTCCATAATGAGATAAGAAATACAAATACCTTTGAGAGAATTAGAAAATTAAAAGATTTATCTATTTTTACACCTGATTTTGCAAGAGATCTGGAAGAAGGATACAGGTTTTTAATGACTCTTCGACTAAAATCACAAGCTAAGAAAATAAGAAATAATATACCTCCAGACAACTATATAAATCCGAAGGAATTATCAAAAACAGAAAAAGAAATTCTCATTGATGTTTTTAAAAAAATAGAGGAATTTCAAAAACTTCTTTTTGATAAGTATAATCTTAGATATTTTTCATAAATTTGTTACCCAAATAAACATCCTTAGTTACTTTTAGTAACATTTTTAGAATGAGTTAATTAACCTCTTAAATATCTGAGCACCTTTAAGCTATGGCATAATATTTGCTTCATTGAAAACTATATGGTAAAGATAATTGAAGATATCATGGATTTTCTAAAATCTGTTCCTCCTTTTGAATTCTTAAGTGATGAAGCTATTAATTCTGTAACAGTTAAAACATCTATGGAATATTATCCTAAGGGGACTCATATTCTTCTTCAGGACGGTCCTCCCAGTGAGTTTCTTTATGTTATTAAAAAAGGTGGAGTTAAAGTATACCGAAGAGTTGAAAATGAGGAAATTGTCATAGACTACAGAAGCGAGGGAGACAGTTTTGGCTTTGTTTCTTTGATGAGTGGAGATAAATCACGAGCAAATGTTGTTGCAATTGATGATACAATCTGCTATCTAATACCAAAGGAAACTATCTCTAATCTGATAAATAAATATTCTGAAGTGAGAGACTTTTTCTTAAGGTCTTTTATGAACATATACTTTGACAAAGGATACAGAGAAGAGCAGTCTAAAAAAACACTAACTTATACAGTTGATAAACTTCTTTTTACCACTCCTGTTGAAGAAATTGCTACTAAAAACGTTATTTCTGTTCCTGAAAATACTTCAATAAGAGATGCTGCAAGGCTTATGTGTGAAAACTCTATAAGTTCTCTAATCATTATGGATAGCCAAGGAATTCCAGTTGGAATAATCACAGACAAAGACCTACGCAGAAAAGTAGTTGCCTCAGCAAGAAATGTTGATGAGCCTGTTAAAAACATAATGAGTTATCCAATTATAAAGATTGATGCAAAGGATTTCTGTTTTGAAGCGGTCGTAAGAATGCTTAAATACAATATACACCATCTTTTAGTAATAAAAAATGGAAAGATTGAAGGAATTATTACAAATCACGACATAATGATGCTTCAGGGTTTTTCACCAGTTACGATTGTAAGAGATTTAGAAATTCAGCAAACAGTAGAAGGCTTAATGAATACATCCAAACAAGTAAACACTATTGCAGGAAATCTGATTTCTCAAGGAGCTAAAGCAAGCAACATAACCCGAATCATAACAGAGATAAATGATAGAATTGTCAGAAAAATTATTCAGTTTGCTGAAAGAGAGTTTGGGCAACCCCCTGTCCCCTATTGCTGGATTGCTCTTGGCTCAGAGGGCAGAAAAGAACAAACCTTTAAAACTGACCAAGATAATGCACTTATCTATGCTGATCCGCCTCAGGCACAACAGGAGGCGGTGCAAAAATATTTTCTTGAACTTACAGCTTGGATAAAGGAAAATCTTCTAAAATGTGGTTTTCCACCTTGTCCTGGAGATATCATGGCAAGTAATCCTAAATGGTGTCAGCCTCTCAAAGTCTGGAAAAAGTATTTCTCTCAATGGATTTATACACCAAAGGGTGAAAACATCAACCTTTCAAATATATTTTTTGATTTTAGAGGAATTTATGGAGACCTTTCCTTAGAGGAAAATCTAAGAGATTATCTTCTCAATATTGTTAAAGACCAGAAAGTATTTCTTGGATATTTAGCTAATCTTGCAGTGAGAAACAAACCTCCACTTGGTTTTTTCAAAACTTTTGTTGTAGAAAAAAGCGGTGAACATAAAGATAAACTAAATCTAAAAATTAAGGGTATTGCTCCTATTGTTGACATAGTAAGACTTTTCAGCCTTGAAAAGGGAATAAGAGAGACCTCAACCTTAGAAAGAATTGAAACATTAAAAAGTAAGCATACTGTTGTAAGGGATTATGCAGACGAAATGGCATATGCTTTTGAGTTTCTCATGTTTTTAAGAATGCGTCATCAGTATGAACAAGTGTTACAGGGCAATATGCCTGATAATTTTATTAATCCTGAATCATTAAGTAATCTTGAGAAAAAACTCTTAAAAGATACTTTCCAGCTTATATCAAAGCTTCAGGATATTCTTATTGAGAGATATAAGCTGATGATAATATAGGTATGATTAAATTTTTTAGAAAAAAGAGAGACAAAGGCATTATCTCTCAACAGCTAATAAGCGAAACAGATTTTGTAGTTGTTGATACAGAACTTACAGGTTTAAATGAGTTCAGGGATAACATAATAGCCATTGGTGCAATAAAAATGAAGGGAAGAACTATAAAGATAGGAGATATTTTTTATAGAACAGTAAGCCCCTCAACAAAGAAATTCCGAAAGGAAAGCATAATGATTCATGAAATAACACCCTCTGAACTTGAAAAATGTCCTCAAATAGAACCTATTCTAAGAGAATTCATAAAATTTTCCAAGAATTGTTTAGTTGTAGGACATTGTGTTGATATAGACTTAACTTTTTTAAAAAAAGAAATAAGAAATAATTTGAGAGAGATTTTTGAACCCTTTAGCATAGACACATTACTAATTTATAAATGGCTTATTAAAAAAGAGATTTTACCATCTGATTTCTCAAATAAAAATTCACTTGAAGACATTGCTTTATCTCTTGATATTGAACCAAAAGAACTACATGATGCTTTGTCAGATGCATTTATTACAGCACAAATCTTCCAGAGATTACTTGCTTATCTTGGAGAGTTAAAAATATTCACCGTTGGTGAATTATTAGAAATAGGCTCTATTTATGAAAAAAGCTTCGGAACAACCATTAAAAAAGAAGCCTATCAACTTTAAGGAGGTTTTTTATGAAGGAAGAGTTACTAAAATCTTCTCTATTTAAGGAGATTGTGAGGAGCAAAAATTCTATCTCTCTTATTCTTACCGTGTTAGAGTTAATTATTTATTTTGGTTTTGTTTTATTGGTCGCTTACAACAAAGAGTTTCTTGGAGAGAAACTATACGGTTCTGTTACTGTTGGTATACCCATAGGAATAGGAGTAATAATACTAAGTTGGCTACTTACAGGAATTTATGTTTTATGGTCTAACAAGGTTTATGATGAAAAAGTTTCTAAGATAAGAGAAAAAATAGGAGGTGAATAATAATGCAAACTGTTCTTGGACAACCAACACTGACAGGAATATTTTTCTTTTTGCTTTTCGTTGCCGCAACATTGTATATAACATATTGGGCAGCAAAAAGAACAAGAACAACAGCAGAGTTTTATGCAGCAGGAAGAAGTATAACAGGACTACAGAATGGTCTTGCTCTCGCTGGAGATTATATGTCTGCAGCAAGTTTTCTCGGAATTGCTGGACTGGTTTCATTGAAAGGATATGATGGTTTAATATACGCAGTAGGCTGGCTTGTTGGGTGGCCTATTGTAATGTTCTTAATTGCAGAACCGCTCAGAAATCTTGGTAAATATACCTTTGCAGATGTTGTTGCATACAGACTTAGACAGAGACCTATCAGAACAGCTGCTGCAACAGGAGCTTTAATAACTGTCCTTTTTTATTTAATTGCTCAGATGGTCGGTGCAGGTTCTTTAATAAAATTAATGTTTGGACTTCCTTACGAATTGGCAATAATTATAGTAGGGTGTCTAATGATAGCTTATGTTTTATTCGGAGGAATGCTTGCAACAACTTGGGTTCAGATTATAAAGGCATGTCTTCTTCTTGGAGGTGCCACAATTTTAGTTTTTCTCACTCTTTATCAATTTGGATTTAATTATGTTGAACTATTCTCAAATGTTACATCTAAGTATGGTGATAAGTTTGTTCAGCCAGGTGGTTTAATAAAAAATCCCATTGATGCCATATCACTTGGCATAGCTCTGATGTTTGGTACAGCAGGGCTTCCCCATATTTTAATGAGATTTTATACAGTTCCTGATGCAAAAGAAGCAAGAAAATCAGTATTTTATGCAACTGGGTTCATAGGTTACTTTTATATACTTACATTTACTATTGGGTTTGGAGCAGCCGCATTGGTAGGACATGAGATAATTAGTAAAATTGACAAAGGTGGCAATATGGCAGCACCTTTACTTGCTGAAGCACTTGGAGGAGAAATATTTTTAGGATTCTTAGCGGCTGTTGCTTTTGCAACTATTTTAGCTGTAGTTGCCGGATTAACTCTTGCAGGTGCATCAGCAGTGTCGCATGATATCTATGTAGGCGTGGTTAAGAGAGGAAGAGCAGATGAAAAACAGGAGGTAAAAGCAGCTAAAATAGCTACTCTTTGCCTTGGATTGCTTGCAATAATACTTGGAATTGTATTTAAAGGACAGAATGTTGCTTTCATGGTTGGTTTAGCCTTTGCAGTAGCTGCTTCTGCTAATTTTCCAGCTCTGTTTATGTCTATATTTTGGAAAAAATTCACCACTCAGGGGGCTGTTTGGAGCATATATACAGGACTTTTGTTGAGTGTTATATTGATAATTTTAAGTCCAACAGTTTGGGTTGATATATTGAAAAATACTCAACCCATATTTCCTTTGAAAAATCCAGGAATAGTTTCATTCTTTGGTTCATTTATAGCTGGTATAGTAGTTTCTTGGCTTACAAAAGAAAAGGAAGCAGAAGAAAAATTTGAAACTGAAAAAATAAGGTCATATATAGGTATCGGTGCTGAATAAAATTCTAAAATAATGTTAAAATCAATAGAAAAAAAGGAGGTAATCTATGACACAAGGAATTGATGTATTACTTAAAGAACAGAGGGTTTTCCCTCCACCAAAAGAAATTTCAGAAAAAGCCTATATTAAAAGCATGGCCGAATATGAAGCTATGTATAAGCGTTCTGTAGAAGATCCAGAGGGTTTTTGGGCTGAGATTGCTGAACAAAATATTACATGGTATAAAAAATGGGATAAAGTTTTAGACTATGATTTTAATAAACCTTACATAAAGTGGTTTATAGGTGGAAAGCTAAACGCCTCATATAATTGTCTTGATCGCAATCTTTCAACCTTAGGTAATAAGGCTGCACTCATTTGGGAAGCTGATGATGGCGAGGTAAAAACATACACCTACTGGCAACTTTACAGAGAAGTCAATAGATTTGCTAATGTTCTAAAAAAGCTTGGCATTAAAAAAGGAGATAGGGTTGCTGTTTATCTTCCCATGATTCCTGAACTTCCTATAACCCTTCTTGCCTGCGCAAGAATTGGTGCAATTCACAGCGTAGTCTTTGCAGGTTTTTCAGCTCAATCTCTTAGAGACAGAATAAATGACTGCGGAGCAAAACTACTTATCACAGCCAATCAGGGACTAAGAGGAGGAAGACTCGTACCCTTAAAAGCAAATGCTGATCAAGCACTGGAAGGTGCACCCTCTGTAGAAAAATTAATTGTTGTAAAAAGAACTCCAAATTTTGTTGACATGGACCCTGAAAGAGATTTCTGGTGGCATGACCTGATGAATGACCCTGAGATTGGAAACTATTGCGAACCTGAACAGGTGGATGCAGAAGACCCATTATTCATTCTTTATACTTCAGGTTCTACTGGAAAGCCAAAAGGAGTTTTACATACAACTGGTGGATATATGGTTTATGTAAATATTACTTTTAAATTAACATTTGACTATAAACCAGAGGAAATATTCTTCTGCACAGCTGATATAGGCTGGGTAACAGGGCATAGTTATATAGTTTATGGACCACTCAGCGCAGGAGCAACCTCTCTAATGTTTGAAGGAGTTCCCACCTATCCAAACCCAGGAAGATTCTGGGAAATTGTTGAAAAGCACAGAGTTAACATATTCTATACAGCTCCAACTGCCATTAGAGCTCTTATGCGAGAGGGAGAAAAATGGCCGTATCAGCATGACCTTTCAAGTTTAAGAATTCTTGGCACTGTTGGTGAACCAATTAATCCTGAAGCATGGATGTGGTATTACAAACATGTTGGTAAAGAACGTTGTCCAATTGTAGATACATGGTGGCAGACTGAAACAGGTGGATTCATGATAACTCCTCTTCCTGGTGCTATGACTCTTAAGCCAGGGTCTGCTACAAGACCATTTTTTGGTGTTGTTCCGAGAGTTCTAAAAGAAGATGGTTCTCCTGCAGCAGTAAATGAAGGAGGCTACCTGGTAATTGAAAAACCATGGCCGGGTATGCTTAGAGGAACATGGGGAGACCCTGAAAACAAACGAATTAAAGAAGTCTATTTTTCACGTTTTCCAGGCAAATACTTTACTGGTGATGGAGCAAGAGTAGATGAAGATGGCGATTACTGGCTTATGGGAAGAATTGATGATGTTATAAATGTATCAGGACATAGAATAGGAACAGCTGAGGTTGAATCAGCTCTTGTTGCTCATCCAGCTGTTGCCGAAGCAGCGGTAGTAGGATTTCCACATGATATAAAAGGTGAGGGAATATATGTTTATGCTGTTCTTAAAGAAGGACATGAGCCATCAAGGGACCTTGAAAAATTGCTCATATCTCACATAAGACAGATGATAGGACCTATCGCAACTCCAGATAAAATACAGTTTGCTGGCGGACTTCCAAAAACAAGAAGCGGTAAGATAATGAGAAGAATTTTAAGAAAAATTGCCTCTGGCGCACTGGAAGAACTCGGAGATACATCAACCCTTGCAGATCCATCTGTTGTAGAAGAATTGATAACAGGAAGAAAATAATTAAGCATAGGGGAGAAGGTTTTCTGCTTTCTCCCCTAAAAATATCATTAAATCAAAATACGCTTTTTCCCTATTTATACTTTAATATTCCTTAAAAATTCAGAGGCTACTTCTGGCAAAAGATGGTTTATATACATGCCAGAACCAAGTTCAAATCCAGAAGCTTGAACAATTCTTGGCACAATACTGATATACCAGTGTAAATATTCTAATTCACTTTCTGCAATGCTACCTGACCTTAATACTAAATTAAAGTCAGGATTTTCAAGTCCATAATAAAGTTTAGCCATTGTAGACTTCAAATTAAAAGCAAGGTCCCAGATTTCATTTTCTTTTATTGTTGCAAAAGAACCAGAATGTCTTTTTGGGAATATCCATATGTGAAAAGGAGAAAGAGAAGCATATGGAATAAAGGAAACAAAATGTTCGGTATTACAGATTATTCTTATAGAGCAAGACAGTTCTTCATCTAAGGTTTTGCAAAAAATACATTCTCCTGTGCTATCAAAGAAATGCATCGCCTTTGCCGTTCTTTCTCTTATTTGGAAAGGCACAATTGGAAGCCCTACTATCTGAGAATGAGGATGTTGAATAGTTGTCCCAGACAAGGGTCCCTGATTTTTGAAAATTATTACATGCTCTATTCTTCTATCACTGTAAAAGGCAAGAAATCTCTCCTTATATGTTTGGAGAACATCTTTTATCTGACTCACAGGCATAATTGCTGTTGTTAGGTTATGAAGTGGAGATTCTATGATTACTTCATGCAGACCTGTTCCTGTAATAGTTTTTCTTAATCCATCCTCACTCCTTATTTTTTCCATATCACCAGATAAAACAGCATATTTATTAGGCACAACCCTTATCCTCCAACCCTTTTCATCTCTTATGCTGTAAACTTCTGAAGGTGTATATATCTCATTTCCAGGACAAAAGGGACAACTCTCAACAAATTCTGGTAATTTTCTTTTCTCTTTGACAACATAATCCCGAGGGGAGGTTTCTCTCCCTATCATTATGACCCAATCATTAGTTATAAGATTTAATCTTAATTCAGACATTTTTTCAAAATATTTTTACAATATTAACATAAACTAACGTGTAGTTAAAAAGCAAAAAATTCTTGAGCAAAAACTGGAAGCTTTTATTTATGAAAATCGTGTTTTTAAATTAATTTAAATTGAATTATTTTTATATTTAATTTAAAAATTGTCTAAAAATTGCAAAAAATTTAGTATTTTTATAAAATATTTTTATTATATTTCAATTTTATTTTTAGGGGGAAATATGAAAAAACTAATTATTAAATGGCAAAGACTTGTTCAAAATAATACTACATGTCCAAGATGTGCAGATACTGGATTGGAAATTGAGAAGGCTTATATTAAGCTTAAGGAATCTCTTAAGCACTTTAACATTGAAGTCTTATTAGAAAAACATGAATTAACCGAGACAGAATTCAATAAAAACCCCTTAATTTCCAATCTCATACTGATCAATGATAAACCTCTTGAGGCATGGATTAGTGCAGAAACAGGACAGTCTAAATGTTGTAGTGTATGTGGCGATGAAGAATGCAGAACCATTCAGTTTAGAGGGAATATTTATGAAGCTATTCCTGAAAATTTGATAATTAAGGCAAGCTTAATCGCTGCATCTGAACTAATTCCAATAGACAAAAAGAGTTCAATTTTAACAATCAAAAATTTTAAATAACGGAGGATTGAATGAAAAAATTTCTTGAGAAGTTGCACAACTTCAGACTCCTTCCCTTTTTCGTGATTATCAGTATGATTATCGGAATTGCAATAGGTAAGTGGTATGGTATTTCAAATTTTGAACTTACACCGCCAATTGATGCTATTAAATCAATATTTAAAGGTGGCTATGAGTTTAGTTTGCCCAATACATTAGCTCTCGGAGTAGTAGTTGGTTTGTTTATGATGATGTATCCTGCAATGGCAAACATAAAGTTTGAAGATCTTGGAAAAGCAATGAAATCCCCTAAACAGCTTGCCATTGTAGCCTTTTTTAATTATGCTGTTGCACCTTTTTTTATGCTTTTACTTGCTAAATTTTTCTTAATTGGTGAGCTGGATTTGTATACTGGGCTTGTATTGTACGGACTTGCTCCATGCATTGCAATGGTAATTGTCTTTACTTATCTTGCAGGAGGAAATGGTCCTCTTGCGATAATTCTTGTTGCCTTTAACTCCATTGTTCAGATGCTCTTAATTCCTGTATATGCAAAACTACTTCTTGGAGATGTTCAATTTGATGTTTGGGTTGTAGGCGAAAGCGTGGTTTTATATCTTGGAGTGCCCTTAGCTGCTGGAATGCTCACAAGATTTTTAGGAGTTAAAAGATTTGGAGAGGGATGGTTTAAAAAACTCAAATTTTATCTTGACACAATGTCAATTGCAGGACTTCTTTTCACTCTTATTGTAATGTTTGCTCTTAAGGGAGATTTAATTCTTGAAAAACCAATTTTTATTGTTCAGATGGCTATTCCAATGACGATTTTCTTTTGGACAATGTTTGTTATTGTTTACCTTGTAAGCTGGAAATTTAAGTTAAATTATGAGGATTCTGTAGCAGTAGCATTTAATTCTACAGGAAGAGATTTTGAAATAGCTATCGCAATTGCAATTTCTGCATTTAATCCGACAGTTGCCCTTGCTACAGTAATAGGACCACTAATTGAAGTTCCTGTAATGCTTGCGTTAGTAGGTTTTGCAAAAAAGACAGAATATAGACTTTTTAAAATTCAAAAATAAGGAGAAGCCTATGTATGAAAAAATTCTTTATCCAATTAAATTTGAAGAATTTTCAATGGATATTTTGAAGTGTATGCTAAATTTCAAAAAAGTTGGAACAAAGGAAATAATTCTCATTCATGTAGTTGATGTATCAAAACTGCCGATGGAGAAATATGCAGGATATGACTTAGATTTTGTAAAAACTTTAACAGAAATCGCAGATAAAAAAATGGAAAAAGCCCTTAAATTAATCTCCGAGGCAGGTTTATCATCAAAAAAATTTATCTCCACTGGAGTTCCTTACCGAGAAATTCTTAAAGTAGCTGAACAGGAAAGTGTTTCGCTTATTATTTCAGGAAGGCAGAGAAAGAGCCTCCTGGGAGAAATATTTATTGGCTCAAATACAGATAAAATAATTCGTTACGGCAGATTTCCTGTTTATGTCCCAAAATATCCTGCTTGCTTCGGTGATGATTTTTCAGCATGCGAACGTTATTGTGAAAATCCTTTCAAAAAAATTCTGTATCCAACAGATTGGTCTGATTGTGCTGAAAGCGCAATTAAATATATCTTGAGACTAAAAAATTCAGTTGAAGAGATTGTGATAGCTCATATTATGGATGAAAAATCTATGAAACTACAGCCTCTTGAAAAATTCAGAGAATTTGAAAGAATAAATATGGAAAAACTTGAAAGCCTTAAGTTAAAACTTGAACAAGAAGGGTTTAAAGTTAAAACTCATCTTTCTGTAGGGAAACCTTCAGCAGAAATTATAAATTTAGCAAAACAAGAAGATATAACTTGTATAGCAATGGGCGTTCATGGAAAGGGCTTCATAGAGGGAATTTTGTGGGGTTCTGTTTCAAGAAATGTTGTAGAGTATAGTGACAGTCCTGTACTTGTAACAAAGGGAGGAGTTTGTTAGAAATGTTCCACGTGGAACATTTCTAACAAACTATAGTTTTAAACTTTCTTTCTTTTATCTATGATTCTTACTGCTTTTCCGGGGACCCTTTGAATGGTTCCCTCTGGCACTACCTGAATTTTACTATGAAATCCTAAAAAATCATAAAGTTCAAGGTCAAGTTGATCAAGTTCCCGCTGAGTAATGCCATTATCAGCCTTTTCAACTATTATTGTCATCTCATCTTTGCCTTTCGCTGTTTCTATTACAAGTTGATAATAAGAGGAAAGTCCTTTATGTTTCAACAAAATCTGTTCAACCTGCGAAGGATAAAAGTTAACGCCCTTTACCTTGAGCATATCATCTGTTCTGCCGCGAATTCTGCTAACACGAATATGTGTTCTTCCGCAATCGCACTTTTCATATGACAAAATTTTTGATATGTCTCTTGTGCGATACCTTATAAGAGGAAGTCCTTCCCTGGTAAGAGTTGTGATAACCATCTCTCCTTCCTCGCCGATAGAGAGAGGTTTTTCTGTTTCAGGGTCAATAATTTCTACAATATAGTGATCTTCCCAGATGTGAATTCCTGTTTTTCTCTCACAGTCTATTCCAAGTCCAACTCCTCCTGTTTCAGTAAGTCCAATAATATCAAAAGTTTTTATGCCCATCTCTCCTTCAATTCTACGTCTGTATTCATCAGACCATGTTTCTGCTCCTAAGATTGCAGCTCTTAATTTTGTCTCTCTGAAATCAAAGCCGTTGTCCTTCGCGACCTCTATAAGTCTTGCAGGATAGGAAGCAATTGCACCAAAGGCTGTAACTCCAAGGTCTTTTATCAGTTTAAGCTGCATGAGTGACCTACCAGCACCTGCAGGAACTATGAAACAGCCAAGACGCTCAGCTCCATAGTGAAAGCCAAATCCTCCATTAAAAAGTCCAAAGGAAGGCATGATCTGAAGCTTGTCTTTTTCAGTCAGTCCAGCTGCTGCCAGACATCTTGCCATTATCTCTCCCCACTGGGCAATATCATTTTTTGTCATAGCATTTATTACTGGTACTCCTGTGGTGCCAGAACTCATATGCATTCTTGCACAATCAGAAGGCTCAACAGCAATGTGCCCAAAGGGATAGCAGTCTCTTAGGTCATCTTTTGTGACAAAGGAAAGGCTCTTAAGATCATCAAGGCTACGGATATCTTCAGGCTCTATATCTCTGTATTTTTCCTTAAGCTTTGAGCGTGAATTTTTAAGAAATCTGAGGGTTTTTCTCAACCCTGTAAGTTGCAGTTTTTCAATTTCTTCTCTTGGAAGTGTTTCTTTCTCAGGATTGAACATAATCGCACCCCTTTATAAATGATTTTTTGTTTTCCTCATCAAGAATATTTATGAAATCTTGGCACTCAAAAAGTTTTGTCTTTTTTACAAAAACACCGAGTAAAAAGGTATTAACATATCTCATGGGCACACTTGCCCTCGCAGTTTGTATTTCATCATCAGTAAAAGCAAATGTATTTTCACTGAAAGTTTTTGCATACTCAAGCAACTCTCTGCTCAAAAGAACAACCATATCTGCTGTTCCTCTTCTAATCATTCCGCTCATTCCTTCACCGATCTTCATCTGTATCTCAACAGCACCACCCTTTTTAGCCATTCCTTTAATTTCTGTAGAACAAACAGAAAGTCCCTTATTGATTGATGCCTGAGCAATCACTCTTGAAAAAAATATAACTCCCTGTCCACCTTTGCCAAGTATAACGAGTTTCATAGTCTTCTATTATATCAAACGAATTGCTTTAGTAGGGCATATATGGACACAGCATCCGCATCCTACACAAATGGTATGGTCAATTTCTGCTTTGACATCTTCTTCCTTGAATACTATTGCAGGACATTCAAACTCGGTAAGACAAAGCTTACAGCCTTTGCATAGTTCTTTCACTACAGCTACATTATATCTTGGATTGGCACTTAATCCTTCCTTTGTGTTTACACATAGGTGTCTAAAAACTATAACTGCTACTTCATTTCTCTCCTTAAGAAACTTCTTTGCATCCTTTAGTACTTTTACTGAAACATCAAAATCGTAGGGGTCCACAGTTTGAACAAAGTTAATTCCAATTCCCTTTACAACATTCTCAATAATTATTGGTGTTACTGGTTCACCTGAGGAACTTACTTCATCAGAAAGAGTTTTCTGGTTTCCTGTCATTGCTACTGTTTTGTTATCTAAGATAATTGTTAAAAAGGGAACTCTGTAATGGACTGCATCAATTAAAGGAGGTATTCCTGTATGAAAAAATGTAGAATCTCCAATTATAGATACCACATCCTGCTCAGTGCCAGCTAATTGAAAGGCTTTTTTAAATCCAAAACCAAAGGAGACACTTGCTCCCATACATAAAACCGTATCTGTAACTCCAAAATTAAGAGCAAGGGTGTAACAGCCTATATCTCCTGCATAAATTGCTTTTTTGCCGAAAACTTTTTTTACCGCATAAAGAGCAATTCTGTGTGCACAGCCAGGACAAAGAGAGGGTCTTTTAAGTGGAGGAACAGTTATGGTTTTGCCTCGCTTTATTAATCCAATTCTTCCTAAAATCTCCTCGCAAACCTCTGGAGTAAGCTCTCCCTGCTTTGGCACTATCCCGTTTCTTCTTCCTTCAGTGCATAGTTGTAACTCAAGCACTGGCATGGATTCTTCTATAGCAATGACTCTACTGTAGCCTGAAAAATCAAATTTTTTAAGTGGATAGGGCATGTCTACCTTTGCTAAAGTCAACTTATTTTGTAGTCCATACTCTTCAATTAACTCATAAAGATAAGAAAAAACTGCTCCGCTTGAGATTATAAGAATATCACCTTTGAAAAAGAATCTTAATTCATTTGTTCTCTCTATTTCAGCAATTTTCTCATTTAAAGCAGCATGAAGCATAAGTCTTTGACGAGGAGTAGCTGCATAACGCCAAAGTTTTTTATCCCAATCCTTTAGAATTTTAAATTGAGCTTTTAATGGCTCATTTACAAAATTTCCTTTAAGCTCTACATCAGCCCTTCCATGAGAAACCCTTGTTGTACCCCGGAGCATAACTGGTATACCATATTTTCTGCTTAGTTCAACTGCCCTTTTTGCAAAATCATAGGCTTCCTGAACTGTTGAAGGGTCAAGTATAGGTATCTTTGCAGCCACTGCAAAAAAGCGGCTGTCCTGTTCTGTTTGAGAAGAATGAGGACCAGGGTCATCCACACTTACAAGCACCATAGCAGAGTTTGTTCCCACATAGGCAGAGTTCATAAACGGATCCATTGCCACATTAAGTCCAACTT
Source organism: Thermodesulfovibrio yellowstonii DSM 11347 (assembly GCF_000020985.1). Lineage (NCBI taxonomy): Bacteria > Pseudomonadati > Nitrospirota > Thermodesulfovibrionia > Thermodesulfovibrionales > Thermodesulfovibrionaceae > Thermodesulfovibrio > Thermodesulfovibrio yellowstonii. The sequence continues at coordinate 22,544 of NC_011296.1, read as the reverse complement.
GTTTCATTGTAACAGCTGTCTTAATTTCTGCAAGGCTTGCTCCGTAGGCAACTTCATAGGCAACCTTTTCATTTACTGACCATTCTGCAAATGCCTTTAATCCTTTGTTTTTAATTATTTTTTGAAAGGTAGGAATAATCTCGCTTGATGGAGTTCCTGGATAACCAGTGATAAATCTAACTCCTGCCTGAATTAAACCATAAGCAATCGCTTCATTGCCTGAAAGATATAATCTGGGCATCTATATATGATAGGAAAAAATACTCTATTGTTTCAAATTAAAATTAAAATAAGTTTGTATGGCAACAACATTAACTAAATTTGAGTTCTTTTATCTTTTCAGCAGGATTATCGCTTAAAACAATTGATGTCCCTACTAAAATAGCATCTACTCCTTGCTTAATAAGCTCCTGAACATGTGATTTTCCAGAAATCCCACTTTCGCTAACAATGACCTTGCCTTCAGGAATTAATTTTTTAAGTTTGAAAGTTGTGTTAATGTCAATCTGAAGAGTCTTAAGATTTCTATTATTTATTCCTATTATATCAGCGCCAGCAAACAATGATTTATCTAAATCTTCCTCATCATGAATCTCAAATAAAACATCCATGCCAAGGCTCTTTGTAAGTTCATATAAAGTTTTACATTGTTCCTTAGTTAAAATGCTTGCAATTAAAAGAATTGCATCTGAATGTAGCAATTTTGATTCATAGACCTGGTATTCATCAAAAATAAAATCTTTTCTTAAAACCGGAATATGAGGATGATTTTTTTTAATAGTCACCAGAAATTGAGGGTTTCCAAGAAAGAAATCTTCCTCGGTTATAACTGAAATTGCATCTGCACCTGAGGATACATAAATATTTGCCATTTCCTCTATATCATATTCTTTCAATATACCCTTTAGAGGAGATGCTTTTTTTATTTCTGCAATAAGTTTTATCGGTTCATGGGGAAGTCTTTTTATTTTTTTATAAAACAGATAATCAGACTTATTCCCAAAAGCCAAAGCCTTTTTTTTAATATCTTCAAAGGATAAAACTTTTTTCTGTTCCGTAATTCTTAACTTTTTTCTTTCCACTATCCTCTGTAATATATTCATCCTTTTATCCTGCCTTTGACTTGATATACAAAAACAAGAATTTCTGCTACAGCCTTATACAATTCCACAGGAATCTCTTCATAAATATCAAGCTTTGAAAGAACCTCCACTAAAGCCTCATCTTCTTTCATAGGAACTCCATGCTGCCTTGCCAGTTCAATTATCTTCTGAGCTATAAAACCCCTACCTTTTGCAACAACCTTCGGAGCTGCATCCTTCTCTGCTTCGTATTTTAATGCAACTGCCTTTTTGCTATCTGTCATACTGTTAAACTCACACTGCCTTCTTTAATGTTCCACTGTTTAATTAGTTCTTCAGTTTTTGAAACATAGTTTATTCCACTAAGGAGCATTCCTTTATCTTGAAATCTCTCTCTTAATATTGCCTCTTTATCCTTAAGGCAACTAAGTATTTCAGGTTGACCTGAAAAGCTAATAAAAAAGCTTTTGTTTATCATTGTTACAATAAAAGAAAGATATTCTTCTTTAAAATTAAGGGTGACAAAAACTGTGTGATATTCCTTCCCCTCTCTTTTAAAAGATTTATACGCTATATTACCTCCTTCTATATCCTGCCATAAAAGAGGTAAAAAGGTAAAAAAGCTTTGATAGGTTTTGGAAAGAATCTGATATCCATCTATTTGCCTTAAAAGTTGCTCTGCCTTAAGGGCTACTTCTTCAATACTCTGTGATTTTGCTTCCTTTATAATTTGATTAAGAATAACTTTTAAGTCTTCCTTAATCTGCTCAATTTTAACAGAATCAAAAAGAGCCTGCTTCATTTTTGCTTCAAAGGATACTCCAGAATTTAATAAAGTTTGCTTTAATTTCTCAGGAGTTATTTCCTCATGAGTTGTAATAATTAGATTTTTTAGCTGAGAAATCTGCTCTTTTGGAAAATCATTTTGTTCAAGAAGCTTTATTAATTCATGAAGATTTTCTGATGTATCCTGCTGTGAAAAAATTACATCAATTATTTTATTCATAAGCACCGTCTTTTGTGTTTCAGAAAGCTTTTCCGTTGGAAAAGAAAAAATTGTTTTAATTATATCCATTTGTTGTTTTGTTTCTTTTATTGAGTTCGGATTATTAGAAAAGAGTGATTCAATTAATTTAAAGATTTGATCCGATATTTCAGTTTCAGCCTGTATCATGGCTTTCTGAACCTCTTTGGCTTCAGAAGCAGATAAAACTCTCAAAGGAATTATACCCTCTTCAAGAGGCTTTTCTACCTTTACCATCACAGTGTCTCCCTTGTTTAAGGGCAATTCTCTCTGAGGCTGAGCATTTATTATTCTATTGTTAATTTTTAGTTGCATTGTTCCAGTGGGGAATATGTCCATTATCTCTGCGGCTAGAATCTCACCAACTACAAGCTTGATAGGCTCTGCCTGTTTGCCTTTAAATATATGAATTACGCCTGAAGAGTCAATTATAGGCTGAATCATCTTATTACATCTATACCCATATAGGGTCTTAAAACTTCAGGCACTATTACAGAACCGTCTTTTTGTTGATAGTTTTCAAGAATTGCCACCAATGTTCTACCAATGGCAAGTCCTGAACCGTTTAATGTGTGGACAAACTCTGTTCCTTTTTTATCTCTTCTACGAAATCTTATATTAGCTCTTCTTGCCTGAAAGTCTTCAAAATTGGAACAAGAAGAAATCTCTCTGTATCTACCCTGTCCTGGAAGCCATACTTCAATATCATAGGTTTTTGCTGAAGCAAATCCTAAATCTCCGGTGCATAAAGCAACTACTCTATAGGGAAGCCCAAGCATCTTTAGAACTTCTTCCGCATCCCTTGTAAGAGACTCAAGTTCTTCATAGGAGTCTTCAGGTTTTACAAATTTTACAAGCTCAACCTTATTAAACTGATGCTGCCTAATGAGTCCCCTTACATCCTTGCCATGTGATCCAGCTTCTTTACGAAAGCAAGGAGTATAAGATACATAATAAATTGGCAACTCATCTTCAGAGAGAATCTCTTCTCTGTGAATATTTGTTACGGGAACTTCTGCAGTAGGAATTAAATAAAATTCTGGGTCTACTATTTTAAAGAGGTCCTCTTCAAATTTAGGCAATTGTCCTGTCCCTGTCATAGAAACCTTATTTACCAAAATTGGCGGTAATACCTCAATATATCCCTTCTGTGTGTGCAGATCAAGCATAAAGTTTATAAGTGCTCTCTCAAGTCGGGCTCCCATACCTTTCATTATGGCAAATCTACTTCCCGCAATTTTACTTGCCCGCTCAAAATCTATTATTCCAAGAATCTCTCCTATATCCCAATGATTCATTGGCTCAAAATCAAAATGAGAGGGTTCACCCCAACGTCTTATCTCTACATTCTCATTTTCATCTTTACCAAGAGGGACAGAATCATGAGGGATATTTGGGAGAAAAAGCAAGAAGTTTTGAACCTTATCTTCTATTTCCCGTAGTTTTTGCTCAATAGAGCCTAATTCTTCTCCAAGTTTACGCATTTCAGCTATAAGTTTATCTATTGTTTCATTGTCACTCTTTAACTTTTTAAGGTGGGCAATTTCTTGGGAAACAGAGTTTCTTATCGCTCTTTTTTGCTCAATCTCTCTTAAAAGCAAAAGTCTTTCTCTTTCAAGAGAGAGAAACTCTTCAAAGTCTATCTGATAGCCTCTCTTGTCTAAAGCTTCCTTTAGTTTTTCAGGATTTGCTCTTACAAATTTTATATCAAGCATGTTTGCTCTTATATATCAAGATTTCTCACCTCAAGGGCATGCCTTACAATAAATTCCTTTCTTGGCTCTACTTCATCTCCCATAAGTATCGTAAATATCTCATTTGCTCTTTGAGCATCCTCAACTGTAACCTGGAGTAATGTTCTTTTCTCAGGATCCATAGTTGTTTCCCATAACTGCTCAGGATTCATTTCACCAAGTCCCTTGTACCTTTGTATTGTAAGTCCTTTTTTTACAGCATCCATAACTTTATTGTAAAGTTCCCAAAGAGATTTTGTTTTTACTGCTTCAGTTTTTATCCGAATAATGTAGTTTTTATCTTCTCTTATTCCCTGAATTAATTTAATTTTTTCAAATATATTTTGAAGGGTTTCAAAATCCCTTAAATCAACAATCTGATTATCTTGTTGAAATTGCAGTGTTTCAAGTATGTTTTCTATATAAAATGGAGAAAATCCCTTTCTTTCAAAATTTTCAAGAATTCTTCCATACTCAAAAAGTAGTTTCAAAAAACTTTTTTTTGTGCTCAATTCTGATTCTTCAATAAATGATATTTCATCAACTGCAATATCCATAAGAAATTCATGAAATTCATCTTCTGTCTGTATATATCTCTCCCATTTACCCCTTTTTATTCTGTAAAGAGGTGGCTGGGCTATGTAGAGGTAACCTTTTTCAATTAAAGGAAGCATCTGTCTGTAAAAAAACGTTAAAAGAAGAGTTCTTATATGCGCACCATCTACATCTGCATCTGTCATAAGAATTATTTTATGATATCTGACATTTTCAGGTTCAAAATGTTCCTTACCAATGCCGCCCCCTATTGCTGTAATGAGAGTTTTTATCTCTTCAGATGTCAACATCTTGTCTATTCTTGCCTTTTCTACATTTAAAATCTTTCCTCTTAAAGGTAGCACAGCCTGACTGCGTCTGTCCCTTGCTTGTTTAGCAGAACCACCTGCACTGTCTCCCTCAACAATGAAAAGTTCAGCATGAGAAGGGTCTTTTTCCGTACAGTCAGCAAGCTTACCGGGTAAGGTGGTATCTTCAAGAATACCCTTTCTTCGTGTCAATTCCTTTGCTTTTTTTGCTGCCTCACGAGCTCTTGCCGCATCTTTTGCTTTTTCAATAATTCTTTTAGCATAATTAGGATTTTCTTCAAGCCATCTACTAAGCTTCTCATTAAGTATAGTCTCTACAATTCCCTTTACCTCGCTGTTACCAAGTTTCATTTTTGTTTGCCCCTCAAACTGAGGCTCAGGAATCTTTACACTTATTACACCAACAATCCCTTCTCTTACATCTTCACCAGAAAGTGATTCTTTTCCTTCTTTTAAAAGTCCATTTAGCATTGCATAACTATTTATTGTTCTCGTAAGAGCAGATTTAAAACCTACTAAATGTGTTCCACCTTCTTTAGTATTAATATTATTAACAAAAGTAAGAATTTCTTCTGAATAACCTTCATTATACTGGATAGCTATTTCAACAATAACTCTATCTTTTTGCCCTGTAATATATATGGGCTTAGGATGTAAAGGCTTTTTCCCTTTATTTAAATCTTCTACAAAAGAAACTATGCCGCCTTCTTTTATAAACTCTTCCACATAGCCATCACGTTCATCAATAAGAATGATCTTTAATCCTCTATTTAAATAGGATAACTCTTTAAATCTGTGGGCGAGAATTTCTCTTGAAAACTCTGTAACTTCAAATATTTCTGGATCAGCTTTAAATTTTATCTTTGTGCCTGTCTTTTCTGTTTGTCCAATAACCTCAACCCCTGTAACTGGAATACCACGACAATATTTTTGTCTTACTACTTTACCATCTCTTTGCACCTCAACCTCAAGCCATTCAGAAAGAGCATTAACAACACTCAATCCTACTCCATGAAGTCCACCTGATACTTTATATGCCTTTGATTCAAACTTTCCTCCTGCATGAAGTTCTGTAAGAACAATCTCAAGAGCTGTCCTTTTTTCAGGATCATCTGGATGAATTTCTGTAGGAATGCCTCTACCATTATCAATAACAGAGCAACTACCATCTGTATGTAACCTTACTTCAATTTTATTGCAAAATCCTGCAAGTGCCTCATCTACACTGTTGTCAACCACTTCATAAACAAGATGATGAAGTCCTTCAACCCCTGTTGAACCAATATACATTGCAGGGCGGGTTCTTACTCCTTCAAGTCCTTTAAGAATCTTTATATGTTCTGCTTTATAGCTCTCTTCTTTATTCACCTTACCTCCTACGATTTTTACAAAATCCTTTTTGTTCAAAATATTAAAGCCTCAATGGCATAACAACACATTCATAGACAAAGGAGGCAGCCTCTCCATCTGTTATATATACAGCTTTATCTGGCTCGCTCATAGTGATTTTTGCCTTATCTGATGTAATTCTTTCAAGAGCCTCTATTAGATATCTTGCATTAAATCCGATAATAAAAGGTTCACCCTGATAATCAACGGTCAATTCATCTCTTGCCTCACCAATTTCAGGGTCTGATGAAGATATGATGAGTAAATCTTTATCCCATTCTGTTTTTACAGCATTCTGTCGTTCTCTGCTTAAAACAGAAACTCTTTTTAATGAAGCTATTAACGAATTTTTATCAACAATAGCGATTTTATCATTATGTCTTGGTATTACTGTTTCATAGTCTGGATAATTACCCTCTATCATTCGGGTAAGAAAGTTTATCCCGTCAATTTCGCACATAACATGTGTTTTACCAATATGAATAGAAACTGTTTCCGTATCAGATAGAAATTTTCTAAGTTCATTTAAAGATTTTTTTGAAAGAATAACTTTTTTTTCTCCTTCTATTGAACTTATGTCTTCAACCGTTGCCTTAAAATGAGCAAGCCTGTGTCCATCTGTACCAACCACATTAAATTCTGCAGGCTCTTTTATTTGAAAAAGAAGTCCATTTAAAACATATCTCGCATCAGCTTCGCCTGAAGCATAAATTGTTTTCTCTATTGCTGTAAGAAGAAAATCTCTTGATAAATTAATTTGTGTAGCGTCTCCAATCTGTGGCCATACAGGAAATTCAGAAGGATCAAGGCTGGCAAGTCTGAAATTTGACCTTCCAGACTGAATTTTAATCCACTGTTCTAAAAGCATTATTTCTATATCTTCATCTAATTCTTTTACAATTTCATAAAATTTTCTTGCAGGAATGCATGCTTTGCCTATCTCAAGCACTTCTGCTTCAAGTGGTTGTTTTACTGCTGTTTCCAGGTCTGTGGCTAAAATAAATACAGCATTCTCTGTAACATCCATTAGAAAATGATTTAATACAGGCATTATGCTCTTTTTTTCAACAATATTTTGAATTTTTGAAAGACTTTCCTGTATTTTTTGTTTTTTCAGTTTTAAATGCATAGTTTTGCCTCCTTAAAATTTCTTTATTGTCCTGTAACTTTTTTTATTATGCTATCTATTAGTCTACTTATAGATTCATCCTTTTCCTTCTCTTTTTCAACCTGTTTGCAAGCATATATAACTGTTGCATGATCCTTGCCACCGAATGCATTACCTATTTCTGCAAGAGAAAGATTCGTAAGTTTTTTTGTTATATACATGGCTAATTTTCTTGCATTTGATATTTCCTTTGTTCTTTTTTTTGATTTAATATCCTGAATCTTAAGCCCTACAGCCTCACATACGGCTTTCTGGATTAATTCAATTGTAATTGGCTTATTTTCATCAGGAAGTAAATCTCTTAGCACATATTTTGCTACATCCATACTTATTGGTACTTTTGTAAGAGAAGTATATGCACAAAGCTTGATTAAAGAGCCTTCAAGCTCTCTTACATTTGATTTCACTCTTGAGGCTATAAAATATGCTACATCTTCTGGTAATTTAACACCTTCCATATCTGCTTTCTTATATAAAATCGCAAGCCGTGTTTCTATTTCTGGTGGTTGAATATCTGCTATAAGCCCCATCCCAAATCTTGAACGAAGTCTGTCAGTAATATCTGAAATTTCCATTGGCGGTCTATCACTTGATATGACTATCTGTTTCTGTTTACTATAAAGCTCATTGAATGTATGAAAGAACTCTTCCTGTGTTGAATCCTTCCCTGCAATAAATTGAATATCATCTACTAAAAATACATCTACTGTTCTATATTTATTTCTGAATTCAGGCATTTTTTCATGTCTTATTGCAGAAACAAATTCTCCTGTGAATTGTTCTGAAGAGATATAACAAACATTCATTTCAGGTTTTTTATCTAAAATATAATTTCCTATAGCTGTTATAAGATGGGTTTTACCAAGTCCGACTCCTCCATATATAAAAAGAGGATTATAAGCAAATCCCGGATTTTCAGCTACTCTAAAGGAGGCTGCATGTGCAAACTGATTTGACGGACCTACAACAAAAGTATCAAAAGTATACTTTGGATTCAGGTTACCTTTTTTTATTACCTGTTTTTTTTCTTCAATTAAGCCTGTTTCATGTTCCTTACCTGTGATGATATATTTAACTTCCACTTGACTGCCTGTAATTTGATAAAATGAGTCACTGATTATTGAAGGGAAATTATCTTCTATCCAATCCTTAAAAAATCTATTTGGAACTTCAATAAAAGCCTCAGAATTTTTTATATCTAAAAGCTTTATAGGAGAAAACCATAATTCAAAAGTTGATTCTCCCACTTTCTCTAATATAATCTCTAAAATTTTTTGCCAGATTTTATTTATTTCATTCATTTTTCAACAACTTTTTAACACTTGTTAAAAACTTCTATGTTAAAAGCCTGTTAAATTAAAAAGACTTAAAATTCAAAGGCTTATAGATATAGCGTTAATTTTAAACTTTTTCATTATATCCTATAATTAACAAACTGAGCAATAAATTGTTTAAAACTTCAAAGTTATTAACATTTTAATCATTTATAAAATAATTTCAATTCAAACTTGTTAAATCTGTGAACAAAATAACTTACTTTTTCAACACTCAAAGCACTCATAAAAAAAGCATAAAAAACAGATTTAAACACAAAAAGCATCCCCTATAACTACTTCTATAACAAAAAATTAAAAATTAAGAAATTGAAGCAAACTTTTTAAGATACGTCTCAATAAAAATATCTATATTACCATCCAAAACATCTTCAACATTATAAACTTCAATATCAGTTCTATGGTCTTTTATTAACCTATAAGGATGAAGAATGTATGACCTTATCTGACTTCCCCATGCTATTTCCTTTTTATTACCTGTAATAGATTTAATCTTGTCTTCTTGTTCCTTTTGTAAAAGGGCATAAATTTTTGATCTCAAAATTTTCATTGCAATTTCTCTATTTCTATGTTGAGATCTTTCAGTCTGACAAGTAACAATAATACCTGTTGGAATATGAACAATTCTTACAGCAGATGAAACTTTATTTACATGTTGACCACCTGCTCCTGAAGCTCTAAAAGTATCAACTCTTATATCTTCATCTTTTATTTCAACTTGAATATTATCTTCTATTTCAGGCAAAACAGACACAGCAGCAAAAGAAGTATGTCTCCTTTTATTTGCATCAAAAGGTGAAACTCTTACAAGTCTATGAACACCGGATTCACATTTTAAATATCCATAGGCATATTGACCTTCAACTGTAAAAGTAACATCTTTAATTCCTGCTTCTTCGCCTAATTGTAAATCAACAATTTCAACTTTAAAACCTTTTTTTTCAGCCCATCTTAAATACATACGCATGAGTATCTCAGCCCAATCCTGACTTTCTGTGCCACCTGCTCCTGGATGAATTGACACTATAGCATTATTTTTATCGTGCTCTCCTTTTAGTAAAAGCTTTATTTCAAGATGTTCAATTTGTGATTTTATATTTTCTACTTCCTCTTCTAAATCTTTTAAAAGTAAGTATCCATCTTCTTCTGTTTCTGCAATAACCAAAGCTTCCTCAATATATGAAAAACGATTAGTAATGTTTTCAACAGGTTCAACTATTTCTAAAAGTTTATTTTTTTCCTGCTGAATTTTTTTTATCTTTTCTAAATCATTCCAGACTTCCTCTTTCTGAAGTTCTTTATCCAGATCGTCTAATCTATTTTTAAGCTTCTCTATTTCAAAGACAACCTCTTAAAGAGAAAATTTTTTCTTTAATTTCTTTTAAATAAATTTTTAAATCCTCAGATGTAACCATTTTTTACCTCCAAATTTTATATTTCCAATTATAAATATTAACGAAAAAATTATACAGACATAAGCAAATATATCACCATATTTTGTATAAAAACTTACTTTATCATTTCCGTGAATATCTTCAACTAAATAAACTCTTTCAAATAGTTTTGTTTTGCTTATAATTCTTCCCTTACTATCTATAAAACCTGAAATCCCAGAATTAGCAGCTCTTATCAAAGGTTTTCTATTTTCAATGGCTCTAAACACAGCCATTGAAAAATGCTGATAAGGTCCTGATGTAGTTCCAAACCACCCATCATTTGTAATGTTTACAATAAAACTTCCACCTTTCTGATAAAATTTTCTTACCTGCCCAGGGAATATACTTTCATAACAGATTAAAGTTGCAAAATTTCCAAAGGGGGTGGTTGCTATATTGTAACCATTACCAGCTTGGTAATCTCCAATACCTACTGTTAATTTATCAATAAAAAATAAAATTTTTCTTAATGGAACATACTCACCAAAAGGTACTAAATGTATTTTATCATAATAATAAGCCATAATACCATTTGGATCAATTAAAACAGCACTGTTTGTGTATTTATCCTGCTGTCTTTCCATTATACTCCCAAAAAGTAAATATATATTCTGCTCTTTAACAAAGTTTACTAATTCCGAACTAAAATATTTATTTTTTTCAAAGATAAAAGGAACTGCTGTTTCGGGCCAGACAACTAATTGAGGATTGTAGGTTTTAGCTTGATGTGTAAGATTTTTATAAATATTTAAAATTTCATTTATTTTATTAAAATCCCACTTCTCATTTTGAGGTATGCTTCCTTGAATTACAGCAACTCTAAAGATTTTTCCATTAATTGGTTCATAAAATCTTTTTATTCCATACCCTATAGTTAGAAGAAAAACTAAAAAAACAAGAATTATGCTTATAACAGTAGGTATATATGATAAAAGAGGATATCTGATTTTATTTTTCTTAAAGATTAACAAATCAAAGATAAAACAGTTAAATAAAATAACAAGATAAGAAATACCATAAATTCCTGTAATATCAGCAAGTTGTGCAATTATTAAAAATTTATATTGGGTGTAACCTATAATTGCCCAAGGAAATCCTGTAAAAAGATAGTTTCTTAAAACCTCAAGACTAACCCATATAAAAGGAGCATAAAATGAGGTTGGAAGCATATTTTTAAATAAATTTTTATATATCAATGCAAAAAATGCAGGATATAATGCAAGATATAAAGCCAAAAGGGCAACAATAAAATAGCTTAAAATCAGAGGAACAGAGCCATAATAATAGAGGGAATGATATATCCAGTAAACATTTCCTAAAAAATATAGAAAACCAAAAATTAAACCACCTTTAAAAATAGTTTTGTAATCGGTGGTTTTATATAGGAAGAAAAAAAATGGTAAAAGACAAAACCATGCAAGAAAATAAAGGTCAAAAGGTGGAAAACTTAAGATTAAAGCAAAAGCTGATAATGCTACCAAAAAATATTTTTTTAGTCCATTAATCAGATAAGTTTTTGTTTCTTCTATAAAATCTGGCCAAAGCATTAGATATTTATGTTATCATAATTATTAATGTTATGGTTACTATATGTGTAATCCCTGCAAGATATGGTTCAACAAGATTCCCTGGAAAACCTCTTGCTTTCTTAAAAAATAAACCCATTATTCAGCATGTGTATGAGAGGGCTAAATCTTCTAAAATGATAGATGAAGTTTTTGTAGCTACTGATGACAGTAGAATTTTACACACTGTAGAATCCTTTGGCGGTAAAGCTATAATGACATCCTCTAAACATCCTTCAGGAACAGATAGAATTGCTGAAGCAGTTGATAAATTATTACAGGAAGGATATAATTTACAAGAAAGCTCAATTGTAATAAATCTTCAAGGAGACGAACCTCTCATTAAAAAAGAGATGATTGATCAATTAATAGATTTAATGAAAAATGAAAATGACTCAATAGGTACGCTTGCAAAGCGTATTGAAAAAGAAGATGATTTTTTCAATCCTAACATTGTTAAGGTAGTATTTGATAAAAATGGATATGCTCTTTATTTTTCACGTAGTCCTATTCCTTTTGACAGAGAAAAGTTCATAAAAGGTTTTTCTAAGAATAACTTTATGTATAAGCATATTGGAATTTATGGTTATAATGTAAGAATTCTTAAAAATTTTGTAGGACTCCCTATGTCAAGGCTTGAAGAAATAGAATCTCTTGAACAATTAAGAGCACTTGAAAATGGAATAAAAATTAAAGTTGGTTTAACCGAATATGATTCCTTTGGAATAGATACCCCAGAAGATTTGGAGGTAGCAGAAAAATGCCTAAATACATATTCATAACAGGAGGTGTTGTATCAGCCTTAGGAAAAGGGATAGCAGCTGCTGCCATAGGTGCACTTCTTGAAGCAAAGGGTTTTAAAGTAACAATACAGAAACTTGATCCATATATAAATGTTGACCCTGGAACATTAAGTCCCTTTGAACATGGCGAAGTCTATGTAACTGACGATGGATGTGAAACAGATTTGGATTTGGGGCATTATGAAAGATTTACCCATTTAACTACCTCTCACGTTAATAATTATACATCTGGAAAAATTTATTTTAATGTTATTTCTAAAGAAAGAAGAGGTGATTATCTTGGACATACTGTGCAAGTTATACCTCATGTTACTGATGAAATAAAAGAAGCAATTAAATCTGCTGCAGGAGATAATGAATATGATATTGTGATTGTTGAAGTTGGAGGCACAGTTGGAGATATTGAAGGACTTCCTTTTCTTGAAGGAATTAGGCAACTCAGATATGATGTTGGACGAGAAAATGTTCTTTATATTCATTTAACACTTGTACCATACATCAAGAGTGCGGGTGAACTTAAAACTAAACCAACTCAGCACAGTGTAAATAGTTTAAGAGCAATTGGAATCCAGCCTGATATTTTACTATGCAGGGCAGACAGACCTATTCCTTATGGACTTAAGAAAAAAATTGCCTTACACTGCAATCTTGACTTTGATGCTGTAATCTCTGCTCACGATGTAGAGACAGTTTATGAAGTTCCCCTCAATTTCAAAAATGAAGGGCTTGACCTTCTTATTGAAAAGAAACTTTCTCTGCCGCATAGATTAGAGGATTTATCAGCATGGGAAGAAGTAGTAAACAAGATTAAAAATCCAAAAACTGAGGTTAATATTGCTGTGGTGGGTAAATATGTTGGTTTAAGGGATTCCTACAAGAGTCTTAATGAAGCTTTAATACATGGAGGAATAGCTAATAACTCTAAGGTTAACATATTATGGGTAAATTCAGAGGACATAGAAAAGGACGGAGCAAAAATATATCTCAGTGACGCTCATGGTATTTTGATTCCTGGAGGATTTGGAAGCCGTGGAATTGAAGGTAAAATTGAAGCAATAAGATATGCACGAGAAAATAAAATTCCCTTCTTTGGAATATGTCTTGGAATGCAGTGTGCAGTTATAGAGTTAAGTAGAAATCTTGCAAAACTTAATGCACATTCTACAGAATTTGATCCTGACACAGAACATCCTGTTATTTATCTTATGGAAAGATGGTTTAATCCAAGAACAGGCAGATATGAAATTAGAACAATAGAATCTCAAAAGGGTGGCACAATGAGATTGGGCGCATATCCGTGCATGCTTAAAGAAGGGACAAAAGCATATGAAGCTTACAAAACAAAAGAAATTTCAGAAAGACACAGACATAGATATGAATTTAACAATAAATACATTCCCATTCTTGAAGAAAAAGGCGTTGTTTTTAGCGGCACTTCTCCTGATGGACAACTTGTAGAGATAGTTGAATTAAAGGAACATCCGTGGTTTTTAGGATGTCAGTTTCATCCAGAATTTAAATCAAAGCCTTTTAAACCTCATCCTTTATTCAGAGAATTCATAAGAGCATCTTTAAAGGAAAAGCCTTCTCTTTTTAATTTTTAGTGAACCAATAAAAAGTGGCATCAAGAATAGAGAAAATTTACGAGAAGAATAAATAGAGAAGCGAGAATGTCTCCCGCTTCTCTATTAGTTATAACCAATAATTTTTTTAATCAACAATCTGTTTCTGCCCGTATTTGTCAAAAACTGACTTTTCTTTTACTGTAATAGCAATTTTGTAAAGAACAGTTATGACAAGTGCACCTACTGACCATACGCCAGCAGCAACAAGAAATTCATTTAAAGCAATCCATGCTTCTGTTACTCTGTCAAATGGATTTGGAATAAAACCGCTTACTACAAATGCAAATCCCTTATCCATCCATATTGAGAAAAATATGCAAACAGCAGCAATCAATTTGGTTACATTCCATTTTCTAAGAGGCGGAAATATGAAAATAATCAATCCAACAAATGCAAGTAGTGTTGATATAGCCATCCATGGAACAAGTTTTTCGTGTCCTTCAAGTCCGTAATATAGATATATCAATGATTTCATGTGATCAGGTATCTGACTGTAGAATGCTGTAAAGAATTCAAGCCCGATGAAGAACAGATGAATTATTAATGCATAGGTTGCTATCTCTGCAAGCTTGTTGATTGCCTGCTGCCCTGGGTCAAACTTGGAGACTTTTCTTATTATCATGCTAAGAATTATGAGCAATGAAGGTCCTGCTGCAAAGGCGGTGGCAAGAAAGTGAGCTGCCTGAAGGGCTGTCATCCAGTGAGGTCTTCCAGGTAAACCGGCATATAGAAAGGCTGTTACTGTATGGATTGAGGGCGCCCACAGAATTGCCCAATATATAAATGGTTTGATCCATTTTGGCGGTGGAGCGCTTTTTTTCTCAGCATGAAGAACTGTCCATCCACAGAGTAAATTTAAAGATAAATAAGTTATAAGAACCACCATATCCCAGAAGATAATTGAATGAGGTGTAGCATGAAGTAAGACATTCCATACACGAGAAGGCTGTCCCATGATAACAAAAACAGATAGCATGGCTATCAAAACACATCCAACAGCAAGAAACTCGCCAATTACAGCCAGTCTTCCGAAGGTTTTATAGTTATGAAAATAGTATGGGAGAACAACAAGTACAGCAGAAGCAGCAACACCAACAAAAAAGGTTAATTGTCCAACATGAAATCCCCATGTTACATCTCTGCTTAATCCTGTTGTAAAAGCTGCGCCGATGTGATGTTCTCTCATCCAGCATATAAATCCAATAAGTATCATTGTTATTAAAAAGGATACCCAAATCCAGTATCTTGGTTTGCCTTTTAACGCTAAATCAAGCATCTCTTACCTCCCGTTAAATTATGTAGAAAACCATTGGTTGTGTGCCAAGTTCAACTTTTCTGCGAATAACTATATTTTCAGAAAGAACTTTTCTGATTTCAGATTTAGTGTCAAATAAATCCCCGAATACTATTTTCCCCTCTGAAGCCTCTACGCAATATGGAAGAAGACCTTTATCTATTCTTTCATTACAGAATGTGCATTTTTCAACAACGCCGATTGTTCTTGTTGGATATTCAGGATTTAATTCTTTGATATAGTCTCTTGGTGGCAGAAAGTTATAGTTTCTTGCACCATAAGGACATCCAGCCATGCAAAATTTACAACCTATGCAACGATGCATATCTTGCATTGTAATACCATCAGCTCTTTTGAATGTTGCCTTAACAGGGCAAACTCTTACGCAGGGTGCGTTATCACAATGATTGCAAAGAAGTAGAAATTTTCTATGTTTGATCTCTTCTGATATATATTCTTCTGCTGTCCCAGCAAAGGAATGCTCATAATCATCAGTCCATATCCATTTTACTTCGTGAAGAGGATTGATAATTTCAGGAACATTGTGAGCTTTATGACAGGCTTTGATGACTTTTTCAAAGTCTTGTTCAGTTTTAAATTTCCTTGTATCAATCACCATTGCCCATCTCTTACCCTTCATTGCTTTAATATCTTGTAATACTTTCTGCCCTGACTCTTTTTCTAATGCATTAATAGTAAATGCACCACCCAAGCCGAGCAAAGAAGTGAAGGCTGTTATCTTTAGAAAATCTCTTCTACTTATCATTTTAACCCTCCCACCTTAGGCTCAATATGGCAATCCCAGCAATAGGGCTTAACACTCACATAGTTGTGGCATTCATCACAGAATTTTTCCTTGTTAGAATGGCATTTCATACAGGTATTCTGAAGGCTTATATTGTATTGTTTGCCGTCTGATGCTATATAAACTCTTTTACCTTCTCTTGTAGCATAATCTTTCCAGGAATAGAGAAGCTTGATGTGAGCTTCGCGCATATACTGTTTTGATTCAATACATTGTTTCTTTTCCATTTTTTGGATTTCAGGAGTATCAATACTTGGTTTAGGCTGCACATAAGTTTTTCCTATACTCATTGTAAAAGGCAGCGTTACGATTATTACAAAAACTACTAAGCCAAGAATTATTTTCCATCCATCATACATTTTACTCTTCCTCCTTTCCTGGTAGTGGCTCCATCCTTAAGTTCATTGTTCTTTCTTTTTCTCCCTTCATTATCATTGCATTGGCTACAAGTTCTGTAACTCCTGATACTCTAACTCCTGGTACCCAGTAATCCATAAGTGGTGGTAGCGTTGCTCTGTCAATTGCACATATATTTGCAAGCATGTTTACGCCGAATTTTTCATGAACATATCTTACTGCATTGGCTCTGGGGAAGCCTCCTCTCATTCTTAGTTCCATAATCTCACCGGCGTTTAATCCAGAACCACCCCCGCAGCAGAATGTTTGTTCTCTTATTGTTTCATCAGGCATTTCATAAAAGTGATTGCATACATTTTTAATAATATATCTTGGTTCTTCAAAAATTCCCATACCACGAGAGGGGTTACAGGAATCATGGAAGGTTACTATAAGGTTGTCATTTCTTGATTTGTCAAATTTTAAAACACCGTGTTTTATTAAATCTGCTGTAAATTCGCTTATGTGGACAATTTTATTTGATTTTGCATTTTCAAACTTTGTCCCTGTAATTGGAGACACGGGTTCTTCAAGAAAATCTACAGGACCATACCATGTATTATGATACTGATGCCATACTCTCCACATGTGTCCGCATTCTCCACCAAGTATCCATTTAACCTTCAGTCTTTTTGCCTCTTCATAGATCTTAGAATGGAGTCTTTTTGCCATCTCCATTGATGTAAAGAAACCGAAGTTTCCACCTTCTGAGGCAAAGGTGCTCCATGTGTAGTCAAGCCCGAGTTCATGGAAAAGCATCATGTAGCCCATGGCATTGTATATTCCTGGGTCTGCAAAAAGGTCTCCTGAAGGGGTTATAAAGAGAATTTCAGCACCTTTTTTATTTATTGGGGGCTCAATTTTGATACCAGTAATCTCTTCAATATCATTACACATAAATTCAAGAGTAGATTTCATTGTATGAGGCTCTATTCCAAGATGGTTACCTGTTCTGTAACAGTTGGCAACCGGTCCTGATATCCAGTCAGTATTTAACCCAAGAAGATTAAGCAGTTCTCTTGCTATTATTGTTATCTCTGCTGTGTCAATTCCGTAGGGGCAGAAAAGAGAACAACGCCTGCATTCTGTACACTGGTAGAAGTAATACCAGAGTTCCTTTAAAACATCAATATCAAGGTCTCTTGCTCCGCCATTTCTTCCAAATAACTTTCCGCCAGAGGTGAAATATTTTCTGTACACGGACCTTAAAAGTTCTGCTCTAAGAACAGGCATATTTTTTGGATCCCCTGTTCCTATGAAGAAGTGGCACTTATCAGCACAGGCACCGCAACGAACACAGATATCCATGAATACATGGAAGGTTCTAAATCTCTCAAGCCTCTGTTTAATTCCCTCAATGACAATTTTCTTCCAGTCTTCTGGAAGTTTCCAGTCTTCATCAGTAACATGAAAATCTCTTGCATTGGGGAAGTTTACATACTCTAAATTTTTACCCTTTGCACCATAACAGTAAAAGCCAGGCTTAAATTCAACTGGCAAAGTATCCATCCACCATTTGGATGGCATCTTCTTTAAATTAACATTTGAAATTAATTCTTCTGGTCTTGGAAGTCCCATGGTCTCACTCCTTTTCTACTGGTATTCCAGCTTTTTTCATTTTTTCTCTAAATTCATCTTCATATTCTTCATAATGACGATGTTTAACCGGATAATCCCATGGATTCACATGTCTTTCCATTCGGTTGTTATTTGCAAGATTTCTTGTCGGACTTAAGAACACTCCACCCATGTGCATAAGTTTACTAAATGGGAAATATGCAAAAAGGACGCTTACAAGGAAAAGATGAATGTAAAAGAGGCTTCCTATTCCTTCAGGAACTGATGGTTTGAGATATGCAAGTCCTAAGGTGAGTTCTTTTATTGCTGTAATATCAACTCTTGCAAAATATCTCATCATTACACCTGTGGCTATTATGCCAATAATTAGGAATAAAGGGAAATAATCTGATGGAAGAGAAATGTATTTAACTTGAGGATTGAAAATTCTTCTTCCAAGAAGATATAGAAGAGCCGCACCGATAATTATATCAGTCATATAGACCATTGGAAGACCTATCTGCCAGAAGGAATCTACAGAGTCAACAACAGATATGCACCATGGAGTCTGCGCCATGAAAAATCTCAGGTGTCTGACAAGTATAATAAGAAATGAATAGTGAAAGGCTAAAGCTCCAATCCATAGCCATTTGTTTGAACCAACATAGAGTTTTCCATTCATTATCTCAGCTTTAGTGTTTCTAAAAAGAGATCTGAAAAAGGCAATTTCAAAAAACATTCTTAAAGCCGCCCCCCAGCCTGTAGCCGGGTTGTCAATTTTGCTGTACTTAATCCATGGAAGTGAAAACTGCTGTCCTGCTGTTGTTGGTATCCTGAATGGAACTGGAGATTTACCCCACTTAACCATCCTGCGAATAAAGCCTATCAAGAAAACAATCAGGGCTGCATAAGGGAAAACAACAGCGAATAGGCTTTTTAAGCCTAAAAGTTCTGTACCTATGTAGGCAAAAAGGATTAAACCTAAAACAATTATAAAAGCTAATCCTATACCCATCTCACCCTACCTCACTTTTTAATTTTTATTTGGTTTGTACTGTTTTGTCTGGAATCTCTGAAACAATGTTCCATTTTTTTAAAATCCACCATGTTCTGTCTATAAGTTCCTTTGATTTCAGGTCGTAGATTTTTTCTCTGTACTTCATGAATATGTCAAAAGCTATAAGTGAGAGAGAATCTATTCTTGAGAGAAAATCCAATATTTGAAACGGTTCTATCTCCTTTTCAAGTTCATCCTGAAAAGCTTTTTTGATAAGAAATATAAATCCTACTGCCTGAGATGGAGTAAAATCTTGAACTGCTCTTATTTTAATGATTTCCTCTAAGGGAGGAAGAAAGCTTTCAATAGGTTCTTCATTGATTATTTTTTCTACTATCTGTTCAATTGATTGATAAAGATTGTATCCAATAGGATTAGTAAACTGTCTTGAACTGTCTTTTAAAAAACTCTGACTTTCCTCAGGATAAGTAGCTATGGTTAATTCAAAGGATTTGTTAACTATTGCCTTCCTTTTTTTTGAAAGGAGGTCTTTAATAGGCATCTCCTTCTCCTGTAATTAGTTTTGTTATCCCCCCTTTCGGTAGAAAAAAAGGGGCAGTTTCCTGCCCCTTTATAAAAGAAATTATACGCATCCTGTTGGTTTTGGAAGACCAGCGTATCTACAGGCTTGCTTTGCTGGTCCGTCTGGGAATAATCCATAGAGATATTTTGTATTACCCTTGTCAGGTCCAAACATCTTTGCCATTTCTTTAACAAGAATTTTAATCATTGGTGCAATTTGATATTTTTGATAATAGTCTCTTAAGAAGTTAATAACTTCCCAATGTTGTTCAGTTAATGTAAGCCCATCTTGCTGTGCCATATACTCTGCAAGCTCTGGTGTCCAATCATCAAGATTCTGAATGTAACCATCCTCATCAAGCTCAATTTGCTTTCCCTTAAATTCAATGTAAGGCATTTTCCAACCTCCTTTTAGTTTTTTTTGCAAATATTTTAACTTCTTTAGAAAAAGAACTTCAAGTTATATTTGCATTTTAAAAAGTAAAACAACTTTAAAGTATAATGAGTTTTAAAGTCAAATAAATTTAGTTTATAATTTTATAAAAATTTTTCAGCCTTAGAGGTTTTAAGTTTTATTATGTTGCCTCTGGTATAAACTGATAAAATTATATTTTTAATATCCTCAGGAATAGGAATATGACTTTTAATTTTGCTAATCAGAATTGCTGCAAGAGCCTTGATTTCATCATTTTCATGAATTAGAAGATTTTCTAATTCTTCTTTATTAATTTTTATATAATCACTGAGATTGATTTTATTGGAAAGTTTGATCATGCTTCTTAGAACGCTTTCAAGAAAGCTTCCTTCCTCTCTTTGTGACCACAGTATTGGTATTATATCACTGAAAAGTGAAGGCTCTGCATATATTATTTCGCCTATTAGCTCAGCAGCTCTCCATCCAATTCCACCTGATTCATCGGTCATTGACCATAGAAGCTTTCTAATAGTATTTCTGAGAGGTTCTATATCTTGAGCAGAAACATGTGCTTTTGCTACATGCCCCATTGCTTCTATTGCTTTCCATGAAAGGGGATTGTCTTTATCATAAGAAAGAGAAATTAGCCATCCAAATATATTTTTATTTTGTAAAGATGCTTTTTCAATTGTTTCAAAATCTAAGTTTTCAAGAAGGGATATAAAGTCCTTTTTATTGATATTAATTTTTTCATGAACAGCGGACTTTAATCCTCCAGTCAATGCTTTAATAAAAAAAAGTCTTCCATTAAAACGTGAAGTTTTCATATAAACATACTGATGAGTTCTCAAGTCATAGTCTCTTTCTCTTAATTCAAAATTTACTCCCAATTCAACATTATCAATTCCTTCAGGAGAGGCAAGAAGCATGGCATCAACCAGAGCATCTCCTTGATTATGACCTGTTGGTTCGCATACATAAATTGCACCACAGGCGCATTTCCCATATATTACGTCTCCTATTTCTGTAAAAGTTTCCTGAGGAGGATTTATTGCTCTTCCACAAAAAAGACAGGTGGGCAATTCTCTTTTAGGCATTTTTTGACTCCTTATAGATTTTAGCTCTTTTTAAGATACCTTTTACCCAATCATCACAGCCAAGAGCATGAATATGAACATAAGTGCCAAGTGTATTTTTATAACAGGCACCGTCCATTTTTTCTATGATTCCCTCGCCCCTCATCATAATAAAGCTCATGTGAGGCAAAGTATTATAGTCTATCACCTTTGAATAGTGAAACTCATGCCCTTTTAGCTCCACTCCTTCTTCATAAAAAGGATTATTACTATTTACCTTAGCTATGACATATCCATGTGCCTGAGGTTTTTTAAACATCTTTAGTCTAAATGGAAAGACCCCCACCATGGGGAATTCTCCTTCATCTGTAATTAGGCTTTTACATAAATACATTAATCCACCGCATTCAGCATATATGGGAAGTCCTTTTTCTGCTTTTTCTTTTATGTCTTTCATTAATGGAAGATTATTACAAAGAAATTTAACATTAGTCTCAGGAAAACCGCCTCCTATATATAAGGTATCAACTTCTGGAAGAGCTTTATCCTCAAGAGAATTAATGAAAACGAGCTTCATCCCATATTTTTTTAATTCTTCAAGATTTTCTTCATAGTAAAACTGAAATACTCTGTCTCTTATAACGCCGATTTTAATTCCAGCATCATTTATATTAAATTTATTACTTTTCTGAATATCAGATATATCCTGAGCATTTTTTGCTATCTGCCAGATTTTTTCTTTATCTAAATATTCAGAGACCCTGTTTATGAAATCTTCTGCTTCTTTTTGCATTTCATGTTCTTGATAGGGTAAAAGCCCCATATGTCTTTCAGGCATTTTTAAATCCTTAAATCTTGGTATTGATCCGACTACTTCAACAGAGCAGTATTTCTTTATTGATTCTTTTATTATTTTTTCATGTCTTGGATTGGCAACTTGATTTAATACGACACCTTTTATCTGAACCTCTTTATCAAATGTGATAAACCCATTAATCAATGCAGCTACTGAACGGGTTATTTTTGTGCAGTCAACTACTAAAATTACTGGACATTTTAAAAGCTTAGCAAGTTCAGCAGAACTTACAGAGCCTTCTGTATCAAGCCCATCAAAGAGTCCTCTGTTTCCTTCTATTACAGAGACATCTCCTTTTGCTCTTTCTGTGAATGATTCAAGAATTTTGTTAGGAGGTATCATGAATGTGTCAAGATTATAACAGGGATTTCCTGAAAAAAGACTTAACCAACCACTGTCAATATAGTCAGGTCCTTTTTTAAAAGTAAAAACCTTCAGCCCCTTTTTTCTGAGAATTGAAATAACTGCGAGTGTAACAGTTGTTTTTCCTGCTCCACCACGAACACCTGCTATAAGAACTCGGGGATACATTTGACAGAAGCCT